>JADCJE010000161.1 GCA_020247305.1 Phycisphaerales bacterium
CGAGCGCGCCGAGCGCTCCCGTCGCGCTGCGGCCGCTGGTCGCCTACACTTGGCACGGCGGGCTGCGATCGACCCGCACGACGACGATCGGCTCGTCGTCGACGACCGCCGCGACATCGCACACGGCGTTCGGGTACGACCCGTTCGGTCGCTTGACGCGGATCGAGGACACGGTGACGGCCGGCACGCAGCAGCCCGTGGTGAGCAACCGCTTCGACTACGCGTACGACGCGGCGGGCAACCTCACGAAGGAGTCGTACGGCAAGGTCGGCGGCCGGCGTGGCGACTGGTTCACGTACGACGCCTACTACCGTCTGCGACGCCACCGCGGGACGAGTCGACCGCAGGTGCGGGGTGATACGAACTCCGGTCGCTGACCCCGCGGATTCCCGGATTGCGAGCCACCATCCGTCCCGTGCCCCCTCGCCTCAATACCTCCCCACCTCCACCGCCCACGCCGCCGGCAGCTTCCACACCACATTCCCCCTCCGGTCGAATTCGCGCACGCCGCCATTCTCGGCGACCAGCGTGTTGCCATTTGGCAGGCGATCCGCGTCGCTCGGCGAGTTGAGGCCGGACAGGGTGAACACGATCGTACCGGCGCGGTCGACTTCGACCACGGTGCCGAGGCTGCGCGAGGTGATCAGCGTGTTGCCGTTGGGCAGGCGGTCGGCGTCGTGCACGCCGGCACACTGCTTGCGCTCCCAGACGATGTCGCCGGCGCGCGTCACCTCGATCACGCGGTCCTTGAGCACGTCGGCGATCAGGGTGTTGCCGTCGGGCAGGCGGTCGACGTCGAACGGCCGGATCTCCTTGGCGTAGCTCCAGACGATCTTGCCGGCGCGGTCGACCTCGATGATGCGGCCGCCGAACGTGTCGGCGATCAGCGTGTTGCCGTCGGCGAGGCGGTCGGCGTCATAGGGGTTCTTGAGGTCCTCGAAGGCCCACACCTGATTGCCCTTGCGGTCGACCTCCTGCACGCGGCTGACGAGGTACTCGGTCAGCAGCAGGTTGCCGTTGTCGAGCGCCTCCGCGTCCCATGCGCCGAGCACGTCCTGCATGTCGAACACCACGCGACCTTGTTCGTCGACCTCGAACACGCGGTTGTCGCTGTAGTCGGCGACGAGGGTGAAGCCCCACGACGCGCCGCCGCCGGTGGCCAGTTCGGCGCGCTGCACGTCGGTCCACGGCAGCGCGATGGCGCCGACGCCCGGCACGGCAATGGCGACGTGCCCGCCATTGCAGGCGGCGAGGAAGCCCAGCAGGCGTTCGCCGTCGGTCAGGTCGAGGCGCGCATAGGCGAGCGGGTCGGGTTCGCTCGCGCCCGGCCGCGCGAACATCGCGCTCGCGACCTCGCCGAACGGCAGCGTCTGCGCCGCGCCGTCGGCGCCCACCGTGCGGAAGGCCGCGCCGTCGAAGGCCGCGATCTCCCCGTCGACGAAGCGGCCGTCGCGCAGCCGCAGCCGCTCCCGGTCCTTGCTGCCGCCCAGCAGCCGGTCGACCGACTCGTCGAACGCAATGCCCTGCACGTCGCGCCGCGCCACGGTGATCGTGCCAAAGCGCGCCGTGCGCAGCGTCAGCTCGTTGCCGCGGATCGCCGTCAATTCGCCGCGCAGCAGCGTGCCCTGATTGAGGAACACGCGCGCCATGGTGGACGCCACCGGCGCGTGGGCCGGAAACTCGAAGCGGTCGCAATCCGCGAGCGCGAGTTCGGCCGTCGGCAGCTGGGCGAACGCCCCGTCGACGACCAGCGCGTCGCCGAGCAGCCCCGCCACTGCGGCGTCGACCGTCGCCCGCTCGGGCAGCAGCGTCAGCTTCGCCGGCGTCGGCGTGGCCGTCGCCGCCGGCAGCGCCACGCTGGCGCCGGCGCGCACGATCGCGTCGGGGTGCTGCGCGAGCTTCGCCAGCAGGCCCGCCGCCGCGGCGTCGTCGCGCGAGCGCAGGCCGCGCACGACCAGCATCGCCTCGGCGCGGTCGACGCCCTCGCCGGCCGCCGCGAACAGCAGCCGCTCGCACTGCGCCAGCGCCGCCGGCGCGCGCATGCGCGCGAGCGCGGCCAGCGCCGTGCCGCGGTGCACGCGGTCTGGTTTGCCGACGAACTCCGCCACCGCCGCCACGTCGTCGTCGTCGCCGTGTTTGCCGAGCGCGCGCAGCGCCCCGGCGACGATCTGCGGGCTGGTGTGGCCGAGCGCGCTGCGCAGGGCGCGGCGCAGCCGGTCGTCGCCGTCGAGGTGCAGCGCGGTCAGCACGAGGCCGCGCACCATTTGGCGCTCGCGGTCCTCGCTCTCGGTGCCCTTGGCGGCGAGCGCTTCGAGGATGCGGCCGCAGCGGATCTGCTGTTCCAGCACCTTGGCGCGCTCGCGCGCCGCCTGGATCTCCGGCCGGGCGCGGCCGCCGACCTCGGTCAATTGCCGTTCGGCGTCTTCGCGCACCTGCCAGCGCGCGTCGGCGAGGCCGTCGAGCAGGCGCTCGATCTTGAGCTGGTACTCGCGGTGGTCGCCGTGCAGCCGCGCGGCGATGGCCCGCTGGGCCGGCGCGCCGGCCGCCGCCAGCAGCGCCGCCTGCGTGTACCGCGCCACCAATGCGTCCTGGGCGAAGCCGTCACTGGCGGCGACGAGTTGTTCGTCGGTCCAGTCCTGGGCGTGGCCGATGGTGTGCAGGGCGGCGGCGGCGCAGATGGCGAGCAGGGCGCGGCGGGATCGCATCGGCGCTGAGTGTACGGAAGGCCGTGAACGGATGGTGATCGCCGGACGTTCACGATTTTGCCGCCCATGCGGCACGGCGCGGAATGGGTCGGCCCCCCTCGCCGTCGATCCTCGCCCGCCGTACCGTTTGCGCGTCGCCTCATCCTGCGCGGCGTGGTGCGTCCAAGCTGCGTGCGGCCCACGACCCCGGGCCGTCTGCTCACCGCCGATCCCCGTGTTGCGTCCCATCGTCGCCTCCCTGTTGGCTGCCGCTGCGTGCACTGCGGCCGCTGCCGCCCAGCAGCAGGGCGTCAAGGTGCAGATGCAGGTCCAGCTCGGCGCCGTCGCGCCGGCCGGCGGCGGCCAGGGGCCGGCGAGCGAAGACGGCGGCGTCGCCGTCGACCTGCAGGAGAACCCCAACCTCGACCGCTTCCTGCGCCGCGCCAACCAATGCGTCGAGCGCGGCGACTTCGCGACGGCGATCCAGCTGCTGCAGGACGTCGTCGAGGGCCGCAGCGAAGAGGCGGTGACCGACACCGCAGCGCCGGCCGGTGCGGGCGTGCCGCCAAAGGGCGACGGCAGCAACGCCGGCAAGAACACCGGCAAGAACACCGGGAATGCGACCGGCAACGACGCCGGCGGCGACGACGCGACCACCGCGGCCAAGAACGCCGCGCGCATTCGCCAACTGCTGCCCGGCGGCGCTGGCGAGCCGCCGCCGCCGCCCGCGGACCCGCGCCACGCGGTGTTCAGCCAGGACGGTCGGCTGTACCGCCCGGTCCGGCGGCTGTGCCACGAACTGCTCGCCCGCCTGCCGGCCGAGGGCCGCGCGCTCTACCGCGCCACCTACGAAGTCGCCGCCGCCGAACTGCTGCAGCAGGCGCTCGACGACGGCGGCCTGTCGGCGCTGGAGCAGGTGCAGAACCGCTTCTTTGCGACCCTGCCCGGCGGCCGCGCGCTGCTGCTGCTCGGCGATCGCCTGATGCACGACGGCCGCCACCGCGCCGCCTTGCTCGCGTACCGCGACCTGCTGTCGATCTACCCCGCCGAGCTGCGCGCCGAACTCGGCGTCAAGCCGGAGTGGCTGCGCTTCAAGATCGCGGTGTGCATGCAGCGCGCGGGCGAGCCGGCGGCGGCGCGCCGCGAAGTCGCAGTGCTCGCCGACGAGCAGCCCGACGCCATGCTGCGCGTCGAAGGCGAACTGCAGGCCGCGAAGGACCTCGCGCTCGACGCGCGCTTCGCCGGCGACGGCGCGCCGGCGGCCGGTCGGTTCGCGGGGCCGACGCCGGCGCTGTTCGCGGGCGGGCTCGACCAGGGGCTGCTCCCGCTGTGGCAGTTCCGCTTCCGCAATCCCGAGCCGTACAAGGACCCGAAGTCCGAGCGCGAGCAGCCGATGTTCCTGAGCGACGGCTCGACGACGGCGGCGATGCCGTACGCGTCGCGCTACGGCCCGGCGACGCACGTCGTGTTCGCGGCCGGCAGCGACGGCGACGGCGCGCCGCGCGCGCTCTTCCCCGAGCACTTCCGGCTGCGCGCCGCCGACGCGACCAGCGGACTGCTGACGGCGTCGACCGAAGCGCCCGACGAGCCGCCGCCGGCGCGCGAGAACCGGCCGCGCGTGCGCATCGCCGCCAGCGACTTCGCCCTGCTGCGGCCCGTCGACGACGGCCAGCGCTGTTACCTCGTGCTCGGCAGCAGGCGCAACCTCTCCGCCAGCACCGAGGTGCTGCGCGCCAGCGAGCTGGTCGCCTACCGCCGCGGCGACCTCGCCGTCGCGTGGTCGTCCGAACAGTGGCGCGACGGGGCCGACGGCTACCGCGAAGTGGTCTTCCTCGCCGCGCCGACGGTGTTCGGCGAGCGCCTGCTGCTGCCGTCGCTGCGCCGCGGCCGCTACGCGCTGGAGTGCCTCGACGCCGCCACCGGCAAGCCGCTGTGGCACGTCCTGCTGCACGGCGGCGGCACGCCGTTCTTCAAGGCGCCGGGCTGTCCGGTCGTCGTGCAGGGCGGCGCTGCGCTCGTCGCCACCAACGCCGGCTGCGTCGCCAACGTCGACGCCCTGACCGGCGAACTGCGCTGGTTGCGCCGCTACGAGCGCGTCGATCCGCGGCGCGGCAGCGCCAAGGCGCGCAAGCCCGAGACCGACGGCGGGCCGTTCGGCGGCAACTGGGCCGGCAGCTTCCGCCAGGACGAACTGACGGGCTTCCACCCCAACGACCTGCTCGTGCACGGCGGCGTCGGCATCCTGGCGCCGGTCGATGGCGACGTGCTGCTTGGCCTCGACCTCGCCAGCGGCGACGTCGCCTGGATGTTCGACGCCACCAACCGCTTCGCGCGCTTCGGCCGGTTGCGCACGCTCGTCGGCATCGCCGGCGACGACCTGTTCGCGTTGTCGGACACGCACCTCGTCGCCTTCGGCGCGAGCGGCGGCCTGCTGAAGTGGGCCGTTGAGCTGCCCAAGACCACCGTGCCAAAGGCCCAGGGCCGCGGCCGCGGCGCCATCGCCGGCGACTGCGTGCTCGTGCCCGCCGGCCGCGAGGTGCTGGCCTACGGGTGCGATGGCGCGCTGCGCGCCCGGCTCGCGCTGCCGCCGTTCGGGGCCAGCCGCGAACCGCTCGGCGGCTCGGTCCAGCTCACCATCGACGGACCGTGGCTGGCGGTCGGCTACCAGGGCGGGGTGGAAGTGTTCAGCACGGTGTCGGCCCTGCGCGCGCTCGCGACGGCGGCCACCGCGCCGCGCGCGCGCGCCGACCTGCTCGCGCGCATCGGCGACGCCGACGCGGCGGTCGCGACGCTGGCGCAGGCGCTCGCCGCCGCGACCGATCCGCAGCAGCGGCGCGGCCTCGGCGACGACCTGCTCGAACTGCTCGTCGAACAAGCCGCCGCGCGCGCCGCCGCCGGCGACCTGCCGGGCGCGCTGGCGCTGTTCGACGCCCGCGCCGACGCGCTGCGCGACCGGCCGCTGCGCCTGCGCTGGCACCTCGCGCGCCTCGAACTCTGCCGCGCCCGCGGCGACCTCGCCGCGCAGGAGCGCGAGCAGGGCCGGTTGTACGCCTGCATGGAGGGCAACGAATGAACGCCGCCGCCGTCCGCTTCGCCGCCCTCGTCGTCCGCGCCATCGCCGCCATCGCCACCGCCGCCGTCGGCAGCGGCGCCGGCCTCACCGCGCAGGAGCCGATCTACCCGCCGGGCATCACGCAGCCGACGCAGGAGGCCATCGAGCGCGGCCTCGAATGGCTCGCGCGCACGCAGGCGAGCGACGGCTCGTGGCGCAACGCCGGCGGCTACGGCAGCTACCCTGCGGCGATGACCGGGCTCGCCGGCATGGCGCTGATCGCCTCGGGCAGCACGCCGACGCGCGGCAAGCACTACGACAACGTCCGCCGCGCCGTCGCCTACCTGCGCAAGCACGCCGACGGCACGACCGGCGTCATCTCGGTCGCGGCCGAGGAAGGCCGCAGCATGTACGGCCACGGCTTCGCCACGCTGTTCCTCGCCTCGGTCTACGGCATGGAAGAGGACGCGCGCGAACAGGAGCGGCTCAAGCGCGTGCTCGACAAGGCCGTGCAGTTGATCGCGCAGGCGCAGTCGGCGGCCGGCGGCTGGATCTACCAGCCGGACAGCGGCGGCGACGAGGGCAGCGTGACGGTCACGCAGATCCAGGCGCTGCGCGCCTGCCGCATGGCCGGCATCGTCGTCGACCGCCGCACCGTCGACCGCGCCGTCGACTACGTCAAACGCTGCCAGAATGCCGACGGCAGCATCCGCTACAGCCTCGGCTCGGGCGGCGAGGGCCGGCCGGCCATCACCGCCGCCGGCGTCGCCGTGCTCTACAACGCCGGCGTCTACGACGACCAGCCGTTCGTCGACAAGGCGGTGCAGTACTGCAAGAAGCAGATCCAGATCACGGTCGACAACACCGGGCACCACTACTACACGCACCTTTACTGGAGCCAGGCGCTCTACCAGCGCGGCGGCGACGACTGGAGCGCGTACTTCGCGAAGGCGACCGAGTACCTGCGCAAGCAGCAGCGCAAGGACGGCAGCTGGGAAGGCGACGGCGTCGGCGCGGTGTACGGCACCGCGATCGCGCTGACGATCCTGCAGCTGCCGTGGGCCTACGTGCCCATCTACCAACGGTGACGGATGCTCGCGCTCGGCTTCCTGCATCCGCTGCTGCTCTGGGGCCTGCCGCTGTGCGCGGTCCCGATCGTCATCCACCTGCTCAACCGCCGGCGGCACCAGACGCGCCCGTGGGCGGCGATGACGTTCCTGCTGGCGGCGATGCAGCGCAACAAGAAGCGCCTGCAGATGGAGCAGTGGCTGGTGCTGCTGCTGCGCACGCTCGCCGTGCTGCTGCTGGTGCTGCTGGTCAGCCGCCCGCTGCTCGACGGCGGGCTCGGCGGCGGCCGCACGCACCACGTCGCGCTGCTCGACGACAGCGCCTCGATGCAGCAGCGCAGCGGCAGCGCCACGCTGTACGCCAAGGCCAAGGAGCGCGTGCGCGCGTTCGCCGAACGGCTGGCGACGACCGCCGCCGGCGACGCGTTCTCGCTCGTGCGGACGAGCCGCCCGCAGCAGCCTGACGTCTGGAGCCTGCGGGTCGGCCCCGACCTCGGCCAGCGCGTCGCGGCGCTGCTGCAAGAACTGCCCGCCGGCGACGGCGCCCCCGACCTCGGCGCCGCGCTCGCGGCCGACGTGCAGCGCGCGGCCGGCGTCGATGGCATCGCGCGCACCGAGCACCACGTCTTCGGCGACGCGCGCGCGGCCGACTGGACGACCGACGACGACAAACCCGCGCCGGCGCTGTTCGCCGCGCTGGTGGCGAGCAAGGCCGCCGGCGAGCGCGTGTTCGCGCACGGGGCCGCCGGCCCGCCGCAGGACGTCGCCATCGTCGACGTGCGCCTCGCCGACCGCTTCGCCGTCGCCGGCGCGTCGGCCGCGCTCGCCGCCGACGTGCAGAACCTCGGCCTCGATCCGGCGCCGGCCGGCAGCCTCACGGTCGAGGTCGACGGCCAGAGCCGCGTCGTGCTGGCCGTGCCGCCGCTCGCGCCCGGCGAACGCCTCGCCGTGCCGTTCGCGCACACGTTCGCGGTGGGCGGCCCGCACCGCGTCGACGCCCAGCTCGAAGCCGCCGACACCTATCCGCTCGACGACCGCCGCACGCTCGCGCTCGACGTGCGCGACAAGAGCCGCGTGCTGCTGGTCGACGGCCAGCCCGACGAGGACGACGGCGAGACGTTCTTCCTGCAGGCCGCGCTCGACGCACCCGAGTCCGGCGTCGAGCCGCAGGTCGTCACCGACGACGGCCTCGACGACGTCGAACTCGCCGCGTTCGACGCGGTGTGGCTGTGCAACGTGCAGGCGCCGTCGCCGGCGCTGGCCGAGCGGCTCGCGGCCTTCGTCGCCGGCGGCGGCGGCCTCGTGGTGTGGTGCGGCGCGCAGGTCGACGCGGCGGCGTGGAACGAGCGGCTGTGGCGCGGTGGCGCAGGCCCGCTGCCGCTGCCGATCGGCGACATCGCCGGCGACCCCGATCGGCCGGAGAAGGCCGCGTTCACCGCGCCCGAGCACCCGGTCGCCGACGGCGTCGGCGAGGTGCTCGACCTGCTGTTCGGCAGCGTGGTGCTCGCCAAACGCTGGCTGCAACTGGTCGACGACGGCACGTCGGGCGCGACGATCGTGGCGCGCATTCGCGACGCCGAGGGCCCGCCGCTGCTCGCCGTGCGGAGCGTCGGCCAGGGCGGGCAGGCGGCGCTGTGCGCGCTCAGCGCCGACAAGGCGTGGAGCAACCTGCCGAGCACCGACCTGTTCGTCGTGCTCTGCCACCAGCTGCACCGCGCCACCGCGCGCCGCAGCGACGTCGCCGGCCAGAACCTCCTGCCCGACGGCATCTGGCGCACCGCGCTCGACGCGGCGTCGCTGCGGCTGGATGCGACCGTGCGGGCGCTGCGCGGCGACGACGAACGCACGTTCACCGCGCCCGAAGCGCAGCCGCCGGCGCCGGCCCAGCTGGTCGTGCCGATGGCCGAACTGCGCCAGCTCGGCGCGTACGAGGTCGAACTCGCCCGCCACGACGGCGCGCCGGACAAGCGGCTGTTCGCGCGCAATCCGCCGCTCGCCGAGAGCCGGTTGGTGGGCTTCGCCGCCGCAGACTTCGCGCGCGTTTACCCGGCCGAGCTGCGCGACCGCGTCGCCTTCGTGCGCGACGACGACCGCGCCGAGGCCGCCGCCGCCGGCGGCGAACCGTGGCCGCTGCTCGCCGCCCTGCTGCTCGCCTGCATGCTGCTGGAGACGCTGCTCGCGTGGAGGTTCGGCCGCCGCTGACGCGGCGCGCTCCGCCATGGACGATCTGCTGCAACTGCTGGCGCGCTGGCGCGGCATCCCGGTCGCGGACGGCCAGGAGCTGCGCTTCGAGTTCGCGCGCTTTCCCACCGGCGGCCTCGGCCTGCTGGTGCTGCTCGGCCTCGCGCTCGCGGTCGGCTTCGTCGTCTTCGTCTATCGCCGCGACGCGCACAGCCGGCCGCGCGCCGTGCAGCTGCTGCTCGCCGGCCTGCGCGCGCTCGCCGTCGCGGTGGTCGCCGCGATCCTGCTGGAGCCCTCGCTGGTGGCGATCCAGCGGCAGACGCGGCCGGGCCACGTGCTGCTGCTGGTCGACAGCTCGCAGTCGATGGCGCAGAAGGACGGCTGGCGCAAACCCGAGGCGCAGGCCGCGGCCGACGGCTGGCGCGGGCTCGGCGTCGCCGACCTGCGCGCGGCGTCGCGCCTCGACCTCGTGCGCGCGCTGCTCGGCCACGGCGACGGCGAACTGGTGCGCACGCTCGCGGCGCGCAACGACGTCCAGCTCTACGCCTTCGCCGGCGCGCTCGACCAACTGCCGCTGCTGCCGCCCGTGTCGACCCCGACGTCGCCGACGCCGCCCCCGACGCCGCCGCCGACGACGAACGGCGCGCCCGCGCCAGCCGCCGCTGCGTCCGCGCCGCGCGTCGACCTCGCGCGCCTCGCCGCCGACGGCCGCGCCAGCAACCTCGGCGGGGCGCTGCGCACCGCGCTCGACAAGAGCCGCAACGCCGAGATCGCCGCCGTGGTGTTCGTGACCGACGGCCGCCGCAACGCCGGGCCGCAGGCCGCCGAGGTCGCGCGCCTTCTCGGCCAGCGCAAGATCCCGCACGTGTTCGCGCTCGGCGTCGGCGATCCGTCGGCGACGCAGTCCGTGCAGCTCGCGCGCTTCGAAGCGCCGGCGAAGGTCTTCCAGCGCGATCCCTTCGAGGCCAAGGCGACGGTGTTCGCGCAAGGCTACGACGCCGCGGTCGCGACGGTGCGCCTGCTGCGCGTCGACGACAAGGGCCAGGAGCAGGTCGTGCGCACGCAGCCGCTCGCGCTCGCCGGGGACGGCGAGACCGCGGTCGAGTGGAAGGACCTCGTCGCCGACGCGCCCGGTCGCTTCACCTACCGCGCCGAGGTGGCGCCGCCCGACGGCGAACCGCTCGTGCCCGAGCGCCACGCGCGCACCGCGCCGGTCGAAGTGCTCGACGAGCGGCTGCGCCTGCTGCTCGTCGCCGGCGGCGCGTCGCACGAGTTCCAGATCCTGCGCAACCTGCTGCTGCGCGACAAGACGATCGACGTCTCGTGCTGGCTGCAGAGCGCCGACCCCAAGTTCCCGCAGGACGGCGACGACGGCGCGCGCATCGAGCGATTGCCCGAGGAACGCGCCGAGTTCGATCCGTACGACGTCGTGGTGCTGCTCGATCCCGACGCCAGCAAGCTGACGCCGCGGTTCTGCCAGCACCTGCAGCAGCACGTCGTCGAAGGCGGCTGCGGCCTGTGGTGGGTGGCCGGCGAGAAGTTCACGCTCGACGCCGTGCGCCCGGCGGCCGTCACCGCGCCGCTTGCCGAACTGCTGCCGGTCGCGCCCGACCTCGACGCCGCCGACCGCGGCGCCGTCGGCCTCGGCAAGGCCTTCCGCCTGCCGTGGCCGCTGCAGCTCGCGCCCGAAGGCGAGGACGGCCTCGGCGCCAAGCTGACGCGCCTGCTCGACGACCGCGACGGCAGCCGCGCGCTGTGGCAGCGGCTGCCGGGACAGCGCTTCGTCTTCCCCGTCGCCGCCAGCAAGCCGGTCGCCACCGTGCTCGCCGAGCACGCCGGTCCCGAGCAGCGCCGCAACGGCCGCGGCATGCCGGTCTTCGCCGTGCAGAACGTCGGCGCCGGGCGCGTCGTCTGGAGCGGCTTCGACGAGACCTACCGTTGGCGGTCGCTGTACGAAGCGGCCTACAACCGCTTCTGGGTCGGCGGCGTCCGCTACCTGTTCGAGGGCCGCGCCCAGGCCGGCAACGCGCGGCTGCGGCTGTTCGTCAGCGACGACAAGGTCGACCTCGGCGACGCCGTCGAACTCGCCGCCGAGGCCAAGGACGAGGCGCTGCAGCCGCTCGTCGCCGATGCGTTCGCCGTCGTCGTCGAGCGCGACGGCGAGGCGCCGGAGACGCTGCAACTGCCGCCGGTCGAGGCCGCGCCCGGCCGCTACGCCATGCGCCTGCGGCCGCAGCGTCTGGGCGCGTACCGCGTGCGCGCCGCCGACAGGCAGGGCCGCGCCGCCGAGGCGGACTTCCAGGTGGTCGCGGCACAGTACGAGCGCGAGGGCCCGATGGACCGCGCCGAACTCGCCGCCATCACCGCCGGCCCGGGCGGCGTGCTGTGCGAGACGCCGCAGCAGCTGCTGGCCGCGCTCGCGACCATTCCGTCGCGCGCGGCGACGGACACGTGGACCACGCCGCACCCGCTGTGGGACGGCTGGCCGACGCTGGCGTTCGTGCTCGCCGTGCTCGCCGTCGAGTGGCTGCTGCGCAAACGGAGCAACCTGCTGTGAACGCCACGCTGCCGCCGCCGGGTCTTGCCCGCGCCGAACTGGCGCGCGTCCGTCGCGGCGCCCGCGCCGGCACCTGGATCGAGGCCGTTGGCATCGCGCTGGCGCTGCTCGCCGCCTACGCGCTGCCGAGCTTCGCCGCCGACCGGCTGCTGCGGCTGGAGACGCCGTATCGCGCGCTGCTGCTGGCGAGCTTCGTCGCCGTGCTGGCGCGCCAACTGCAGCGCCGGCTCGTGCGTCCGCTGCGCACGCCGCTCGGCGACGTCGAACTGGCGCTCGCCGTCGAACGCGGCGCGCCGGAGATCCGCCAGTCGCTGGTCAGTTCGCTGCAGTTCGCGCAGGAACTGCACGGCGGCGCGCCCGCGCGCGGCGACGGCTCGCCCGCGCTCAAGGCCGCCGTCGTCGCCGACGTGCAGGGGCGGCTCGCCGGCATCCCGTTCGCGCAGGCGCTCGACGTCGGCCGCGTGCGGCGCTTTGGCGGGCTCGGCGCGCTCGCGCTGCTGGCGTTCGCCGGCTGGGCGTTGGCCGACGCGTCGGCGCTGCGCATCTGGGCGGCGCGCAACCTGCTGCTCGGGTCCGTCGAGTGGCCGCGTTACACGAGCCTCGCGCTCGCCGGGGGCGATGCGGCGGCCGTGCGCCTGCCGCAGGGCGACGCGCTGACCGTGCGCGTCGTCGTCACCGGCCCGGTGCCCGACCAGTTGGTCGTCGACTACCGCTTCGCCGGCGGCGAGGCCGGCAGCGAGACGATGAGCCGCACCGGCGAACGCGAGTTCGCGTGGACCATCGAGTCGGTGCTCGCCGACGTGCAGCTCGCGATCACCGGCGGCGACGCGCTGCCGCTGCTGGTCACCGCCGCCGTCGTCGAACGGCCGCGCGTCGACGGCCTCGCGGTGCGCGTCGACTTCCCGGCCTACATGGAGCGCGAGCCGTGGACGCCGCCGCCGACCGAAGGCGAGCTGCGCGTGCCGCGCGGGGCGGTGCTGACGCTGACGGGCGGCAGCCAGAAGCCGCTGCGCGAGGCGTTCGCGCTGCTCGGCCAGGACGGCAAGGTCGCGCTCGCGCTCGCCGCCGACGGCCGGACGTTCGCCGGCGAAGTGCGGCCGGAGACGTCGGGCCCGCTGGTCGTCGACGTCGTCGACGCCGATGCACTGGGCGCCGGCGCGCCGCCCAAGCTGGCACTGCGCGTCGGCGACGACAAGCCGCCGAGCGTCGAGTTCCGGCTGCGCGGCATCGGCGCGGCGATCACCACGCACGCGCGCATCCCCGGCGAGCTGCGGCTGCGCGACGACTTCGGCCTGCGCGCCGTCGGCGCCAGTTGGCGCGCCGTCGCCGACCAGCCGCTGGACAAGGGCCAGGCGCCGCCGCCGGAGGTCCCGTTCGCGGCGGCCGGGCTGACGCTGCGCGCGCCGCTGCCGCAGAGCGCGCTGCGCCACGAGACCGAGGCGCAGGTCGACCTCGCGCAGTGGAACACCGCGCCGGACGAAGCCGCGCCCGGCAACCCGATCCGGCCGGGCATGCTGTTCTCGCTGCGCCTGTCGGCCACCGACAACTTCGGCCCCGGCGCGCCGCACGAGGCCTTCGCCGAGGCGATGACCTTCCGCGTGGTGACGCGCGAGCGCCTCGCCGAGGAGCTGCGCCGGCGGCAGCTGGAGCAGCGCCAGGAGCTGCAGCGCATCCTCGTCGAGGAGCAGAGTTCGTTGACCGAGCTCACCGAGATCGTGGCGCTGGCGCAGGCCGGCGAGCGGCGGGCGCAGGTCGAGGCGCGCTGCAAGACGTTGGCGCGGCAGCAGCAGACGCTCGGCCGCCGGGTTGCCTTCGTCGGCGAGAGCTACCAGCGCATCCTGTGGGAGTACGAGAACAACCGGCTGTGGGAGGCCAACCAGGTCCGGCAGGTCGAGGGCCTCGTCCCGGCCCCGCTGGCAGCGCTCGCCAAGGACGACTTCCCCGCCACGGCGCGCCAGGTCGACGCCTACGCCAAGTCGGGCGACGAAGCCGTACGCGCCGCTGCCGCCGAGGGTTACCGCGCCATCGCGCGGCGGCTGGCCGCCGTCCTCAAGCAGATGGAGGAGGCCGAGAGCCTCGCCGCCCTGATCGAGGATCTGCGCAGCGTGATTAAGCTGGAGAACGAGGCCATCCGCGACGTCGAGGGCCGCGTCCGCCAGAACGAGAGCGAGTTCTTCCAGCCGAAGAAACCCGCCGACCGCAAGGAACCGCCGAAGTAGACGTCGCACCGAACCCGCCGCGAGGCCGACATGATCCACAAGACCTTCCTCCTGCTGCTGCTGGCGCTGTGCCTTGGCGTGGCGCCGGGCGCTTCGCTGCGGGCGCAGGATCCGCCGCAGTCCCCGGCGCAGAAGCAGGAACTCGCCCGCGGCAAGTTCCGCGACCTGACCGCGCGCATGCAGAAGCTCATGGTCGCGCTGCAGAAGACCGAGCCCGAGGACAGCAAGCTGCTCGGCGTCGGCCTGCAGTACGCGCAGGAGAAGAAGCTGCAGCAGCGGCTCGACCAGGCCGGCGTGCTGCTGCAGGGCGAGCGCTGGGACGAGGCGCTGGTGGCGATGGGCACGCTGAAGGCGGACCTCGCGACGCTGCTCGACCTGCTGCAGGCGCGCGACGACGACCTGCGCAAGCTGCTGGAGCAGATCAAGCGCCTGAGCGGCTTCCGCGATCGCGTCGACCAGCTCGCCAAGGAGCAGCAGAACGAGAAGGAGGACTCGGCCAGGACCGAGGCGCTGCAGCGACAGCTCGCCGAGCTGGCGCAGAAGCGCGAACAGGCGCAGGCGCTGCTGGCGCAGCAGCAGCAGGTGCGCGCGGCGACCAACCAGCTCGGCGTGCAGGCCGCCGCCGAGGCGACGAAGCCGCTCGCCGACAAGGAAGCCGAGCTGCAGAAGCAGGCCGAGCGGCTGCAGGGCGAACTCGAAGCGCTCGAACGCAAGCAGGCCGAAGTCGCGCCGACGCCCGCGCCGGCCGAGGGCCAGCCCGCGCCGTCGAGCCCGCCGCAGCCGAGCGCCAGCGCTGGCAAGGCGGCGAAGAGCATGGCCCAGGCGCAGCAGCAGCTCGGCGAGCAGAAGCCCGAGCCGGCGCTGCCGGCGCAGGACGAGGCGATCGCCAAGCTGCAGCAGACCGTGCGCGATCTCGACCAGATGGCCGACGCCGCCAAGCGCGAGCTCGCCAAGCTGCCGTTTGACCAGCAGCAGCAGCGCCAGGAAGCGACGCAGTCGGCGACCGACAAGCTGGCGCAGGACATGGAGCAACCGGCCGAGGGCGAGCAGCCGTCCGACGAGGCCAAGCCCGGCCAGAAGCGCGTGCAGCAGGCGGTGCCGAAGCAACGAGCGGCGGCCGGCCAGCTCAAGGAACAGAAGCCCGCCAAGCAGAAGCAGCAGGACGCCAAGGACGACCTCGACGCCGCCAAGCAGGAACTCGACGAAGCGCTCGCGCAGCTGCGCCAGCAGCTGCAGGACGAAGTGCTGCGCGCGCTGGAGGACCGCTTCGGCGCGATGCTGAAGCGCCAGAAGGAGCTGTCGGCGCGCACGGTCGCGCTCGACGGCGCGCGCCAGAACGTGCTGACCGCCGACGGCCAGCTGCCGGCGTCGATGGTCGAGCAGCTGCAGGGCCTCGCCAAGGGCGAGGACGAGCTGGCGGCCGAGGCCGGCGACGCGCTCAAGCTGCTCGGCGAGGACGGCACGACGGCGGTGTTCCCGCCGCTGGTCGAGCAGCTGCGCGACGACCTCGCCGCGGTGGGCAAGCGCCTCGCCGCGAGCCAGAGCGGTCCCGACGTGCAGCAGGCCCAGCGCGACGTCGAGGACCTGCTCGACCTGCTGATCAACGCCCTGCGCAAGACCATCGAACGCAAGGAGTGCGGGCATTGAACGGGCAATGGCGGTGGCGGTCAGCCACCTCTCGTCCCGGTGTCCGCAGAGCTGAAGATGCTGCGTTTCCTGCAGGAACGCGTGAACAAGTCGACGAAGGACTTCGACGCGCGGCCGGAGGCCGAGCGCGCGGCGACGCGGCCGGAGTCCGACGCGCTCGCCGGCAAGCAGGCGCGCGTCCAGGACCTGATGCGGCGGCTGGCGGCGAAGCTCGGCAACGAGTCGGCGCCGGAGGGCGGCCGGTGAACGCGCTCGCCGCTTCGCTGCGCGCCGTCGGCGGCGCGCTGGCGTTCGCCGCCGGCGCGCTGGCGCAGCCGCCGCAGGAGCCCAAGCCGCCGGCGCCCAAGGCGACGGCGGCACCGGCAGCGCAAGGCCAGGATCCCAAGCCGGCCGGCCCGGCGACGCCGCTGCCGCCGGTGCCGCCGATGGCGGTGCAGAACCCGTTCCTGCCGTTCGACCGCGCCAGGTTTGAAGCCGCGTGCCGCGCGCTCGGCGCGACCGAGGCGCAGCTCGGCCGCTTTGGCGCCGAGGCGGCCGACGTCGGCCTCGCGCGCGCGGCCGACGACCTGATGCGCGCGGTGTCGCCAGCGCTCGCCGCCGCGTGCAAGCGCCGCGACGACGGCGACCCCGAGGCCGCCGTCGCCCTGGCGCAGGTGCTCGCCGACGCCAAGGAACCGGCGCTGCGCGCGCACGCGCGCTACCACCTCGCGCGGTTGTTCGTCGACGGCGACGAGCCCGAGCTGGCGATCCGCGCGCTCAACGACTACTTCGCGCAGGACCTCAACGTCTCGCCGCTCGACGGCGAGGCGGCGTTCTTCTACGCGCAGGCGCTCGCCGACGTGCCGATGCCCGAGCACGCGCTGCCGCGCTTCCAGGCGTTCCTGCAGTGGTTCCCCGACGCCAGCGAACGCTTCCGCGCCGCCGCGCAGCAGCGCCTCGGCGAGCTGCAGCGCCAGCAGGAGAGCCGCCTGCACGAACTCGCCGACGGCATGCAGCGCACGACGCGCGACCTGCGCAAGCAGCGCACCGGCAAGCCGGTCCAGGTCGACCAGGAAGGGTACCTGGAGCAGCTCAACCAGCTGATCGAGGAGTTCGAACAGCGCGAGAGCCAGAGCAGCGGCGCGCCGAGCGGCAACCAGCCGAGCGCGAACCCCGCCAACCAGAGCCAGCTGCCCGACGGCGAGAGCAACGTCGGCGAGCTCAACAAGCGGCCGACGCTGGCCGACCGCTGGGGCGACATGAAGGACGCCGACCGCGAGAAGATCGCCGCCAAGCTGCAGAAGGGCCTGCCGCCGCAGTACCAGAAGATGCTGGAGGAGTACTACAAGAAGCTCGGCAAGGCGGGACCGCGCAAGTGAGCGCGCGGCCCGCCGGCGGCGGCTGCGCGCATGCGCATCAGCCTTCGAGGTGCGCGGCGAGGCCGCGGCGGGGCGCCGGCGGCGCCGCCGCCTCGCCGGCGGGCAGACGCCCGACCCTGGCCAGCATCTGCACCGTGCAGCGCGGGCTTGGCGCGTCGAGCAGCGTGTGGATCGCCTGATACGGCTTCGCCATCTGGGGGTACTCCTGCAGCGCCTGCTCGTTGGGGTGCATCGCGAGCCCGGCGCCGGCGGCGGCCAGATTGACGCGCACATAGGCGCGGCCAGCGTCCAGTTGCTGGTTTCGGCGGTTGCCTTCGGTGACCAGCGACACGTAGGCCGGCGTGGATGCGGCGAGGACGTCGAAGTCCTCGATCAGCCCCCGCGTGATCCGTGAGTCGGGCGGCGGGCACTGGCTGCGGTCGAGCAGGCCGAGCCGGTTCGCCAGGACCATCATCGGGCTCGTGATGGTGAGGCCGTCGCGATGTGCGTCGATCTCGCGATTGCCGACCCGCAGCACCCGCATCGACTCCAGCATCGCCGACGGTGTCGTGACTTCGATGCGCCACGCCTCCCGCGTGATTTCGCGTATCGGCGCCACGCGGGCTGCGTTGGTGGCGACGCCGATGCGCACTGGCAGTTCGCCGAGGGCAAGGCGCAGTTCGGCGGCGTCGGCGATCGTCAGCGCCTGCGACGGGTCATAGGCCCGCCGGTCGGTGCGACGGAGCAGGACATGCGCGAAGAGGGGGTCGCGCGGCGTCCGCGGATCCGGCGCGATCCGGACGCGACAGAATGGCCGGCCGTCGAGGTGGTCGCCCGGTTCGCCCTCCGGGAACACCTCGCAATCGGCGCGATGGCCACGTTCGGCGGCAGCCATGCGCAGGATCTCCAGGAAGGCCCCGGCTCCCATCAGGATCTGCCGCCCGAAGGGATCGGTCGCGGGCAGGAGTCGGGAGGGGTCGAGGCGCAGCAGGATCTCGCCGTCGCGCCGCAGGTCGGCGAGCCACGGCTGCATGTTGTGCGGGTTGGGCGCCAGCAGCGCATGCGCGAGCGCGTAGCGGCGGATCTCCTGCTCGCCGGTCGACGTCCGCCACGCCGCCACGGCGCTCGGCGGCACTTCGGACCACGACGAGCACCGCGAAACGGCCACGCCCCCGGCGGCGACCACCATGCCGCCGCCTGTCAGTCGTAGGAATCGACGTCGGTTCATGTGGAACTCCGGTGTCACTGCGCCGCCGCCGGCGTGGCTGGAGCGGCGGCGAGTTGGTTGCAGAACTCCTGGGCCGCGCGCTCGAAGGCCGCTTCGGCCGATCCAAGCCGCGAGAAACGCGCCCCCAGCTTGCTGATCGGCGCGTAGTGGGCGTGGCTCATCGACGCCAGCGGCTGGCCCGTTTCGGCGTCGATCGCCTCCAGCTCCACGGCCGCGCCGCCCCGGTCGAGCGGCGCAAACACCGCCAGCGTGATCACGACGTTGAGCGCGGGAGAAACGGTCTCGACGCGCGTGATGGCGGCGCGCACGACGACCGGGCGGCCGCCGGCGCGGGGACGGCCGGCAGCGGCGGCCGTGCTCAGGGCCTGCCGCAGGCTGTTGCCCAGGGCTTCGCGGTCCTCGGCGTCGAAGGCGTCGGCCGCAGCCCACCGGATCTCGCCGATGGCGACACGTCCTGTGTCGATGGCATACGGACCCGAGTGACGGCCGACGCTGCCGTCTTCGCTGAAGACGAGCGCGGGCTGCCCCGCCAGGAAGCCCGACTGCGTGGCAGGCATGGCCGTGCATGCCGCGACCGACGCCGCAGCGAGCAAAGCAAGGACGAGGGACGCATGACGTGACGTGTGCATCGGAATGTGTGCAGACATGGTTTCTCCGCGATTTGGGCAGCGTGGTGCAATCAAGGAATGCACCGATGTCAGGGGGCGAGGCCGCCGCCGGTGGGTGCGCCGCCGTCCTCTTCCGTGACTCAGAATCGGTAGCCCACCAGCAGCTTGCCCTGCCAGAAGGTGTCGTCCTTGCCGTTGCGCGGCCCGATGATGAGTTCTTCGTTCAGGCCTTGGATGTAGCCGAACTGCGGAATGATGTAGAAGCCGCGCTGCTGGCCCTTGGCGAAGTCGATGCGGTAGCCGATGTTGGCCTCGGCGAACTGGACGAAGCCTTCATAGTCCTTGCCGTCGACGAGGTTGTTTTTGCCCCACACATAGCCGGCCAGATACTGGACCTCGGCGTGCAGACCCTGCCAGAAGTAATGGCGATAGCCGATGCTGGCTTGGTACTCGTCGATGGTGTCGACCACGTCGTGGCTGACGTTCGGCCGCAGGAAGACGCCGAGCAGGGCATCGCCGTGGCTCTCGCCGTTCTTGCCCCATAGGGTCTTGGAGCCCTTGAACGTGATGATGCCGACCTCGGGGATGAACGGCTGCAGCAACTCGGTCTCGATCCCGTATTGGCTCGTGGTGTAGTCCTCGGTCGCCGCCTGGCCGACGCCGGTCGCGCGCTCGCGAGCGATGCCCGTTGCGCGCAGACCGATCGGGGGCGGCGAGAACGGCTCGGCGCCACCTTCGCGACCGTCGGCTTGGTCCGCGTCGTCGTCCACGCGCACCCCGAGGAGGCTCCCGCCGTCGTCGAACGCGCCGCGCTCCCGGCGCCCGAACGAGCCGGCCTCGCGGTCGGGTGCGCCAGCCGCGTAGGTGCCGCCCGCAACCAGCCACTCGGTCTGGCCGACCAGCCCGACCATCGCGCGTTCGTCCGGCACCTGCGGCGCGGGAGCCGGGCTGGCGTGGGCCGCGCCCAGCGGGAACGCGGCGCGCGCAGCGTCATCGCTGGCCTGGATGCGCGAAATGGTCGGAGCTGCCCCGCAGGCGGCGAACATGGGCGCGGCGGCCGCCGCCGCGAACCAGCGATGCAACACGAGGTGTCTCATAAAGCCTTACGCAGAAACGGTTTAATGGTGCACTGGCCTCGACTGCGCGGCGCTTCGAGCCCGCGGCAGCAGCCTGTACCAACAAGTGCGAACGATGATCGACAACCGATCATCGTTTACTGAACGAAGGTTAGTAAGCGATCGTCGTTGTGTCAAGTCGCTCGCGCGGTGCCCGTCGCGCGCGGGGTGCGGCGCGTTGTTCCGAGGCGCCGGTCGCATCGGTTTGCGCCTGCGGCCTTGCCGTGCACACGACGGCCCTCCCGCGGACATCTGGTCAGCATCCGCGCCAGCCACGGCACGGTGCACCGACGCGAACGCGCAGGCGGGGTGGCGCACTTCGGTGCGGCCCCAGCCACGGCTCGCTGGCGGCGTCCGCACGTCCACGCGGCCGCCGACGGCGCGGCGTGTTGCGACGTGTCGCCGGGCGGTCGCCGTTCGTGGCGTTCGCGGATGTACAGGCGACAGCGGCCGTGGCAGGCTGGTGCGCACCTGCTCCGCATGGTCTGGCAACGCCGCGTGCAACCCCAACGACCGCGAGAACGCCGCCGCCAGGCCGCAGCAAGGCCCGCCGCCGCACCGCCGGCTGCCCGCGCCGCGCTGGCGGCGCTGGCGGTGTTGGCAGCGCTGGTCGCGTTGCCGGCGTCGGCGTCGGCGCAGGGTGGCCTGCCCGGGCGCGTGCGCACGATCGCCGGCGCGACGTTCGACGGCGCCCTCGCGGTCGCCGACGGCATGGCGCGCGCGCAGGCGGCCGACGGCGAGCGTCGCTTCGACCTCGCGGAACTGGCGGCGTTCGCGCCGACGGGCGCTGCCAGCAAACCGGTCGCCGCGCCGCACCGCGTGTGGCTGCGCTCGGGCCTCGAACTGCCGGCCACGGCGCTCGCCGGCGTGCCTGCCGCCGCCGGCGCGCCGGCGCGCCTCGTCGTCACGCTGCCGGCGGGCGTCGACGTCGCCGTGCCGCTGGCGATGGTGCGCGCGCTGCGCCACGGCGGCGCCGAACGGCCCGAGCCCGCGCTGTTCGCCGCCGACCGCAAGCAGCCGCTCGCCGACGCCGACCTGCTGTACGTCGTCCGCGACGGCAAGGCGCAGCGCTCGGCGGTGACGCTGCGCGGCTTCGGCGCGAGCACCGTCGACTTCACGCTGCGCGGCGAAGAGTACGAGTTCGCCACGGCCGGCGTCGCGGCCGTCGTCTTCGGCGACGCGACCGGTGCAGCGCCCGATCGCCAGCCCAAGCCCCGCGCGCGTCTGCAGCTCGTCAGCGGCGAAGCGCTGGACGGCAAGCTGCTGGCGCTCGGCGCCGACGGCGCGCGCCTGCGGCTCGACGAAGGCGCCGAGGTGGGCGTGCCCGCTGCCGCCGTGCTCGACCTGCAGATGCAGAGCGATCGGCTGGTGTGGCTGTCCGACCTCCAGCCCAAGGTCGAACAGACGCCGGCGTTCGACCGCGTCTGGCCGATCGGCGTCGACCGCACGCCCGCCGGCAAGGGCCTGCAGCTCGGCGGCGTCGCGCACGCGCGCGGGCTCTGCCTCGTGCCGCGCGCGCGCCTGACCTACGACCTCGGCGGGCGCTTCGACGTGTTCGAAGCCGTCGTCGGCATCGACGACCGCGCCGGGCCCGATGCGCACGCGCTGCTGCGCGTGCTGGTCGACGGCGTGGTGGTGTGGGACGGCGGCGCGCGCGTGCGCGGCCAGCAGCCGGCGTCCCTGCGCCTCGAACTCAAGAAGGCGAAGTCGCTCGCGCTCGAAGCCGACTTCGGCAGCAACTACGACCTCGGCGACTTCTGCGTCTTCGCCGACGCGCGGCTCGTGCAGCAGTGAGCGCGCGCCGGCACGCCGCAGTCGTGGCGCGCGCCGCCCTCGCCGCCGCGGCCGCGGCTGTGGCCGCTGCGCCGGTCGTGCGCGCGCAGGACCCGCTCGCCGCCGTGCGCGCCGACGAAGCGCTGCGCGTCGCGTTGGTCGCGCGCTGCGCGCCGGCGGTGTGCGCGGTGATGGCGATGGACCAACCGGGCGGCGGCAGCGGCGTGGTGTTCGATCCGCGCGGCTACGTGCTGACCAACTACCACGTCGTCGGCGAGCCCGACCCCAAGTGGCGGCCGCCGCAGCCGCCGGCCGTGCCCGACGCCGAGCTGCAGGCCTTCCGCTTGCAGCAGCCGGCCGCCGACGACGCGGCGATCGCGGCGTTCACGGCGCGCTGGCAGGACGCGTGGCGCCGCGAGCACGCGCCGCGCGGCACGCGCCACTACCGCAACAAGAAGGTCGGCCTGCCCGACGGCGAGCTGTACGAGGCGGTGGTGCTCGGCATCGACCCGGGCAGCGACCTCGCCGTGCTGCGGCTGCTCCCCAAGCGCGCCGGCCAGACGTGGCCGCATCGCCCGCTCGGCGACAGCGACGCGGTGTGCACGGGCCAGCCGGCGCTGGCGATGGGCAATCCGTTCCTGCTGGCGAGCGACTTCACGCCGACGGTGACGTTTGGCGTCGTGTCGGCGACGCACCGCTACCAGGGCGGCCAGGGCAACCGCCTGCTCGTCTACCCCGACTGCATCCAGGTCGACGCGCCGGTGAACCCCGGCAACAGCGGCGGCCCGCTGTTCGACGCGCGCGGCGAGGTGATCGGCATCAACGGCCGCATCGCCGTCGGCGAACGCGGCCGCGTCAACGTCGGCGTCGGCTTCGCGATCGCGAGCAGCCAGATCCGCAACTTCCTCGGCGACCTGATGGCCGGCCGCCACGCCGAGCACGGCACGCTCGACCTCAGCGCGTGGCGCGCCGACGCCGACGGCGGCGGCGGCGGCGGCGGCGGCAAGGACCCGTCGCTGCGCGGCGTCTACGTGCAGCAGATCTTCAAGGACGCGGTCGCCGCGGCGGCGGGCATCGCGCTCGGCGACGAGATCGTGCGCTTCGACGGCCGCGACGTGCGTTCGCCCAACGACCTCGCGCGCTGGGTCGGTGTGCTGCCGGCGGGTGCGTGGGCGACGCTGGCGTGGCGTACGCGCACCGAGGGCGGCTTTGGCGACGTGAGGCAGGCTGATGTGCGCCTCGCCGCGCTCGACACCGGCTCCAGCCGCGACGGCGGCGGCGACGACGCGCGGCTCGCGAGCGCTTTGGAACGGCGGCTCGCGCGCGATGCGTTGGTGCAGCAGTGGCCGGTCGGCGACGAGCCGGCGGATGCGATCGTGCGTTGCACGGCGCGCGCGCCGGATGGAACCGTGCACCGCGCGATCGCGCACCGCGGCCGATTGCGCATCGACCGCGGCGGGCTGGCGTGGGTCGACATGGGCGATGCACTGGTCGCCGGCGGCGACGGCGCGCCGCCGGCCGCGAGCTTTGCGGTGGACGCTGGCGCGTGCCGCGACCTGAGCGACGACGAACGCGAGCGCCTGCGCCGCGAGGCGGCGTGCAACCCGCTGCTGTGGCCGAGCACGACCGTGCGCCAGCGACTTGGCGACGCGCTGCTGCTCGGCGGCGTGCACGTGCTCGGGGCGCCGGCGCTGTGTTTTGCCATCCCCGGCGACGGCGCTTGCGAAGCGTGGTTCTTCCTCGACGGCACGCCGGCTGGCTGCGCCTTTCGCGATCCGGTGCAGAAGGCGCGCGTCGAACGCCACGTGCGCGGCGCTTTGCTGCGCGTCGTCGTCGACGGCCGCGTCGAAGCCGGCTGGCAGGAGAGCGCGCGCACGCTCGACGTGGGCCCGCTCGACGAGACGCTGTTTCGGAGGACGCCGTGATCGCGCGCTGGGTCCGTGCCGTTGCGGCCGTCGCGGGTGCGATGGCGGTGGCGTCGGCGCAGGATCCCGCCTTGCCGAAGCCTGCGGCAGTCGCGACTGCAGCGCCGCAGGATCCCGCGCCCGGAGCCGCGAGCCAGCTCGAACGCACGATCGCCGCGCTGCAGCCGAGCGTCGTCAAGGTCTTCGGCGCCTCGGGCCTGCAGACGATCCGGCCGTACAGCTCGGGCGTCGTCGTCAGCGCCGAGGGCCACATCCTGACGATCGACCAGATCCTGCTGCAGCAGGACCGCACGCGGATCGTGCTGCACGACGGCAGCGTCCATCCGGCAAAGCTGCTCCCGCCGGAGCCCAAGCTCGGCGTGCGCCTGCTGCAGATCGACGCCAGCGCCGTGCCGGGCGGGCTGCGGCCGCTGTGGCCGGCGGCCGACGCCAAGGCGCGCACGGGGCAGTTCGTCGTCGCGCTCGGCAACTGCTTCCGCCTCGCGGAGTTCGAGGAACCGCTGAGCGCGACGTTCGGCGTCGTCGTCGGCCGCGCCAACACGGCGCTGCGCCATCGCCTCGCCGCCGTCGCGTACGACGGCGACCTGATCCTGACCGACGCCGCGATCAACCCCGGCCACGAGGGCGGCGGCCTGTTTGCGCTCGATGGCCGCTGGCTCGGGCTCAACATGAAGTCGCTCGCGGCCCAGGAGACCAACACGCTGCTGTCGGCGGCGATTCCGGTCGCCGACCTGCTGCCGTACCTGGAGCGCGTGGTGCGCGGCCAGCAGGCGCCGCAGCCGGTCGCGGTCAACAAGGAGCCGGCGTGGCTCGGCGTCGTGCTGTTCGACAAGGCGGGCCGCCAGTCGCCGCCGGCGTATGTCGAGCGCGTCGTCGCCGGCTCGCCGGCCGCGGCCCTCGGCCTGCGCGCCGACGACCTGATCGTGCGCATCGACGACTTCTCGATTCGCAACTGCCGCGAGTACCGCGACGTGCTTGCGCGTTTTGGCGCCGGCCAGAAGGTGCAGCTGGTGTGGAAGCGCGGCCAGCAGGTGCAGCAGGCCGAGGTCACGCTCGCCAAGGAGCCGGCCAAGTGAGCGCGCATCGCGGGGATCGGCGGCAAGGAGCCCGCGCACCGTGGCCATCAGCGGTGTGCTTCGCTGCGACGGCGTGGGCGCTGGGCGTCGCCTCGCTGACGGCGCAAGCGCCACCGGCCGACGAGTTCGTGCGCCTCGAACCGGTCGTGCAGCAGGCGCTCGCCGCGGCGGCGCCGTTCACCGTCACGATCGAGACCTTCGGCGGCACGCGGCAGGTCGAACGCGCCGAGGGGCCGATGGACGGCGAAGCGCCGCCGAAGGCGCGGCCGCGGCCCGTGCCCAAGCCGAAGCTGAAGCCCAAGCCCGACGACGCGCCGGACAAGGACAAGGACGGCGACAAGGACAAGGACGGCGACAAGCAGCCGAAGCAGCCGAAGAAGCCGCTGGTCGCACCTGCGACCGGCTTCCAGCAGGCCCAAGGCCGCGCGACCGGCGTCGTGCTGACCGCCGACGGCTGGATCCTGTGCGCGCGCTACGCGCTGGCGCTGGAGCCGACGACGATCCTCGTGACCGTGCCGGGCCGCGGCACGCTGACGGCAACGCGCGCCGGCGAAGACACCAGCCGCGGCCTCGCACTCCTCAAGATCGACGCCGACGACCTGCCTGTGCCGACGTTCGTCCCGCCCGCCGACGTGCGCGTCGGCCAATGGGCGCTGGCGCTCGGCCGCACGTTCGCCGACGACCTGCCGACGGTGCACCTCGGCATCGTCAGCGCCAAGGGCAGGCAGTTCGGCCGCGCGCTGCAGATCGACGCCGGCACGTCGCCGGCGAACTACGGCGGCCCGGTCGTCGACGTGCAGGGCCGTGTGCTCGGCATCGCCGTGCCGCTGTCGCCGAGCGGCCGCAACGCCGGCGTCGAGTGGTACGACTCGGGCGTCGGCTTCGCGGCGACGATCGCCGACATCGGCCCGCTGCTCGCGCGCATGCAGCAGGGGCAGGCGC
>JADCJE010000162.1 GCA_020247305.1 Phycisphaerales bacterium
ACGCTGCACGTCGAGGGCTTCGGCGTACCACGCCGCCAATGCGTCGCGACCGGCAGGCCGCGGTCCAACGTCGATTCTGCGCATGTCGGCAACTTGGCGCTCGCGCGCGCGGGATCCATGGGCGGCTTGCGGTGCCGTCGGACGCTTACTGCCAAAACGGCTCGTGCAATGTGTGCGGCAGCAGCCTGAAGTCGGCCTGAAGTCAGTCTGACGCCGGCCTGACTTCCGCTATCCCCGCCGCGCAACGCCAAAAAACAGCGCGGCAGGCGTCCCCCCGCCTGCCGCGCCGCCCGGCTCAGAAGCTCCAGCTCAGGCCGACCATGACGGTGATCGGCTGGTAGTCGGCTTCGTAGCGGATGCCGGTGCCCGACTCGGCGGCGAGGTCCTGGCCGAATGCCTGCAGGTAGCGGCCTTCGAGCTGCAGCGCCCAGCGCGAGGCGAGCTGGTACTCGACACCGACGATCGCCTGCACGGCGAACGCCGAGTCGGAGTAGTCGACGTTGGCGCCGGAGCCGAGGTCGATGTCGATCTCTTCGAGGTAGCCGGCGCCGAGGCCGACGTACGGCCGCAGGCGGCCTTCGACCGGCAGCCGGTAGATGCCGTTGACGAAGAAGCCGAGCGACGCGAAGTCGCCGTCGGTGATGGCCGGCCCGGCGTTGCGGACGCGGTCGATGGAGTTGGTGCGGTAGCCGATCTCGGCCTCGACCGCCCAGTCGTTGGTGATGCGGTAGCCGCCGCCGAAGGTGTAGGCGTAGCCCGTGTCGAACGATGCGTTCGCCTGCTGCAGGGCGCCGGCGTCGGCGCTGTCGAGGCTGGTGCTAGGCAGCACCGACAAGCCGCCGGCGGCGCGCAGGTAGGCTCGCGGCGAGTCGACGGCCGGCGAGGTGTCGACGGATGCGGGCGGGGTGTTCTGGGCCACGGCGACGGCCGCGAACAGGAGGATGGTGGTCGGGAACAGATGCACGTTGGTTGCCATGCCCACAGCTTCGTGGCCCCTGCCCCGGCGTAGGCGTCCAGTCCGCGTCCAATCTGCGTCAATCGCCCGCTGCCGCGAAGCGCACGGCGGCGGTGTGCCGGCCGTCCTGCTGGGTCACGAGCAGCCGCCAGCCAAAGCGCCGGCAGAGGTCGCGCGCGATGCCAAGCCCCAGGCCGTGTGAACTGCCGGCCGGCGTCGGCCCGTCGGGCAGCGTGTTGACGATGCGCAACTCGCCGTCGACGTGGATCGTCACCGGGCCGTCGCCGCGGTGGCGCAGCGCGTTGTCGACGAGGTTGCGCAGCACGATCTCGGCGCACAGCGGCTCGCCCTCGAACGGCAGGTCCGCCCCGACGTGCAGCTGCACGTCGTCGGCGTCGCCGCCGGCGCGGCGGAGGTCGAGCAGCACGCGCTGCAGCAGCGGCTGCAGGGTCATGGTCTGCAGTTCCTCGGCGCGCCTAGGCTCGCGCGCCAGCCACAAGAACGCCTGGATCAGCGCCTCGATCCGGTTGTTGGCGCCGGCGATGCGCTCGACCAGCGCCTCGGCGACCGGGGCCAGCCGCCCGTCGCGGCGCAGCAGTTCGACGGCGCCGGCGACGACCGCCACGGGCGTGCGCAGTTCGTGGCTCGCTTCGCGGGTGAAGCGGCGCTCGCGGTCGAGCGCCTCGGCGAGCTGGTTGCGGGACGACACCAGCTCGCGGGCGAGTTCGCCGATCTCGTCGTCGCCGTAGGGCGCGGCAAGCTCGTGCGCGTTCGCCGGCGCGTCGTGCCGCAGCAGCGGCGCCAGGGTGCGCAGCGACGCGAACACACGGCGGAGGTGCCGAACGAGCAGCAGTCCGCCGCCGATCGCCAGCGCCACGCCGGCCAGGATCACGGCGTCGTACTCCGGCACGGCGATGGCTTCGTCGAAGGCCTCGAACGGGCGGACGTCGTACACGAGTTCCAGTCGGCCAGCGCCGGTGGCGGCGATCCCGACGAACAGGTCCGTCTCGGCCGTTGCGGCCGCCGGCGACGCCGACTCGGCGGCATCGAGGTCGACGTCGTTCACCTCGTGGATGCCCGGCGGCAGTGCGGCGATGCGCTCGCGGAGCGCGCGCGGCAGCGGATCGCCATCGCCGACGACGCGCATCCCGGGCGCGAGCGGTGCTGCCGGATTCGCCTGCAGGACGGCGAGCATGTGTGCGGTCTGCCGCTGGAAGACGGCGTCCTCGGTCTTGTAGGCGACCTGGGGCAGCACGATGGCGAAGGTCGCCACCATCAGCCCGGTGAAGGCCGCCGTCGCGCGCCGCAGGCTCCGTTCGAGGGGGCCCCGGCTCATGGCGTGGCGGCGAGGCGGTAGCCGATGCCGGGCAGCGTGTGCAGCAGGGGCGGGCCGCCCGCGCCGTCGATGGCCTTGCGCAGCGCGTAGACATGCGTGCGCAGCACGCCGTCGCCGACCGGGTAGTCGGGCCACAGTGCGCCCACGATGGTCTCGCGGCGGACGACCGCGGGACTGGCGCGCAGCAGCATCTCCAGGATGCGCAGGCCGATCCGCGTCGTCGCAAAGGGCCGGTCGCCCCGCTTGCACTGCAGCGTCGCCAGGTCGAGTTCGAGGTCCGCGCACCGCAGCGACTCGGCGGCCGCCGGGGCCGTGGCCGGCACCACGCGCCGCACCAGCGCCCGCAGGCGGATCGCCAGTTCGCGCATGGCGAACGGCTTCACGAGGTAGTCGTCCGCGCCGGCGTCGAAGGCCGCGACCTTGTCTTCGAGCGTGTCGCGGGCGGTCAGCACGAGCACCGGCGTCCGCCGCCGCGCCTGCTCGCGGAGGCTGCGGCAGAGCTCGATGCCGTCGAGCCGCGGCAGCGACAGATCCAGGACCACGGCGTCGTGCTCGCCCGCAGCGGCTGCCGCGAGGCCGCGGATGCCGTCCTTCTCGTGGGCGACCACGTCCTGGCCGGTGAAGTACTCCAGCAGGTTGCTGGCGAGCGCCTGGTCGTCCTCGATGAGCAGGATGCGCATGGCGAGGAACAAGCTAGCACCGGCATGTGGGCGGCCGCGTCGGTTGACGCCGAATTGACGGCTTGGCCTGGGGGAGTCTGCGCCACGAAAGGCCACGCCGCCCGGCACGCGTCTTCGCGCCCGGGGACTCGCCGCCGAGCTTTGGTGGATCGACCGATTCGCCTGCGGTCGTCGGCTTCGCCCCAGTCGCGAATCCACGCGCCGGAGCGGCGCGCGGTCCGTGACGCAGACTCCTGGACGCCATCGCTGCGGCACGAGCGCGCAGTCGCGCGCGGAAATGACGCCGATTGGACGGCGACGGAACGGCCCGGTCCGCCGATCGCGACGTAGGTTCTCGGCACAGGAGCACTCCGATGATCCAAGCAAACGTCCCATTCATGACTCGCCCCGCCTTGTTCGTCTTCTGCCTCGTGGCCGCCAGCGCCGGACTGCGCGGCCAGTCCCAGCCCCCGGCCCCGGACGCCGCACCGACGCGCCAGGACCCGGTCCCGACCGGCAAGGCGACCGACGGCAAGGCGACCGACGGCAAGGCGGCGGCCCCATCCCCGCAGGCGGTCGCCGCGTCCGACGCGCTGGTGCCGCTGCCGTCGGTGCTCGACTTCACGCGGGGCGGCGGCCTTGGCTTGGCCCTCGGTGTCGGCATCGAATACGAAGGCGCCTACGACGGCGCGGACGAGTACGAGTTCGGCGTCGAACCCGTCGGCGTGGTGCAATGGCGGACCGGCGACAGCGTGTTCTTCTGGGAGGGCATCGAGGCGGGCTGGCGCGCGCGCGCATTCGACCGTTCGCTCCTGCAGCTGAGCGCGCGCTACGAAGGCGGCCGCGACGCCGGCGACTCCGACGACGGCCGCCTCGACGGCCTCGCGACCAAGGACGACCACATCGTCGGCTCGGTCGAGTTTCGTCAGGGCCTCGACGCCGAGTGGCGCAACTGGGTCGGCGGCAAGGCTCTGGTCGGCGAACGCGACTTCGGCCTGCTCGGCGTGCTGGCCGCCGGCCACCGCTTCGGCGACGCCCGCGACGGCATGGGCACCGAACTGTTCGGCTACGTGTCGTTCGGCGATGCGGCGTTCCTCAACAAGGACTTCGGCATCACCGCCGCCGAGGCGCAGACGTCGGGGCTCGACGCGGTGCGGCTCTCGGGCGGCTTCCGCGCGACCGGCGTGACCCTCGTGCATCGCTTCTACGTGTGGTCGAAGCTGCAGGTCATCGCGCAGGCCAACGTCGAGTTCTACGGCGACGAGGTCCGCCGCAGCGCCATCGCCCGTGACGACTACGAGGCGGAGGTGAGCGTCGCGCTGGTGTGGGTCTTCTGAGCGGCGGCGCGGGCCGGCGAACCGCCGCGGCAGCCGTTCGTGTCATCGGCGCACCTTGCCGCTCGCGGCGGCGTGTCAGCGGGCCAGCATGGGCCGCGTCGCCGCAGGGCTGCCGGAGATTCGGCGCGTGCCGAGGCCGCCGCGGCGCGACCCTCAGCCAACAACCCGCCGCCATGTCCGAGCCCAAGTTTCTCGACGACCTGATCCCCCTGCTGCGCGCTTCGAAGCCGGTGATGGCCGCGTGCCGGAAGGTGTTCGACGTCTACACGCCCGACCTGCTGCAGAACGTCGAGGACGGCGACACCGACGAGTTCTTCGCATGGTGGGAAGAGTGGCGGCAGCGCAACTGCAAGGAGGTCGCCCACATCGAGGCCGCCGCGCCCGACGGCGAGGCCTTCGTGATCACGGTGCATCAGGCGGGGCCGCTGTTCTGGATCACTGCGCCGGAGTTCAGCGACATCGAGTACTTCGATTCGCTGAAGGCGGCGGAGGACCACGCCCAGTGCGAGTTCGAGGCGTACATCGACGAGTTGGAGCAGCGGCAGCTGGCGGCGGACGAGGAGGACGACGACGAGGACGACGAGGATGACGGCGACGACGACGGCGACGACGACGGCGACGACGACGACGGCGACGAGGACGGCGATGTTGCGCCGGCGGCGGACGCCGAGAAGCCGGGTGCAGGGCCGGTGGGCTAGGAGTCTGCGTCACGGAACGCGCGCTGATCCGGCGCGTGGATTCGCGGCTGGGGCGAAGCGAACGACCGCAGGCGAATCGGTGGACTCGCCGCAGCGCGGCGGCGAGTCTCCGGACGCGAAGGCGCGTGCCGGCGGGGTGGCCTCTTGTGATGCAGGCTCCGAGGCACGGCCCTTGGCGGCCCGCGGCCCCGACTGGCGCCGCATCCCGTGCCGCGCCGCGCCGGGGTGCGGCTGCGCACCGTCGCGCACCATTCGGGGACTGCCGGCGTCCGGGGCGTGCCCGCGGCGGCGGCCGGCATGCGCGCCCGCTCCGCGCCTCCTCGTCAGCGCGCCGTGCCGTCGGCGGGCGCGAACACCCGCGCCCAGTCGCGCGCCATGTCGACGACCAGCCAGCCGCGCGCGGCCCCTTCGTCGAGCGCCTCTGCGAGCCTGCCGACGTGCGATGCTCGGTCGTAGGCCCATTCGCGCTCGGCGTCGGTGTGGTGCACCAGCGCGCACAGGCGCGGGCCGGCTCCGGCGGCGGTCCACTGCAGCATGCGCAGGTCGCCGTCGGAGTTGCCGAACGCGGCGATCGGGCGGCGGCCGATGTGGCGGTGGATGTGGATCGGCTTGCCGTCCTTGTCGTCGATGGCGCCGAGTTCGGCGGTCTTGACCAGCACGGGCACGCCGTCGCGCGCTTCGAGCCTGGTCGCGAGGCTGGACCCGATGACCTGCTGCGGCGGGATGCCGTATACGGCCTCCGTCCACGGTCGCATGAAGTCGATGCCGCCGCCCGACACGATCCACGTCTGGTAGCCGTGCGCGCGCAGGTGCGCGAGCAGTTCGCGCATCGGCTCGTACACCATCGCGGCGAACGGTCGGCCGGTCGTCGGATGGCGCGCGGTTGCGAACCACTCCTTCACCGCGGCGTCGAACGCGTCGGTCGTCAGGCCCGTGTGCGACGCGGCGACGAGCGCGAGCACGGCCTTCTCGCCGCCGGCGAGCGCCTGCTTGAGGTCGCCGGCGAGCACGGAGCGGAACGGCTCCTGCGTCGTCCACTCGGGATGCTGCGGCGCCAACTGCTTGACGCGGTCGACGGCGAAGAACAGCTGGAAGTACGCGGGCTGCTCGGCCCACAGCGTGCCGTCGTTGTCGAACACGGCGATGCGCTCGGCCGGCGGCACGAAGTCGGCGCTGGCGGCGTCGGTCGTGCGCGCGACGAAGTCGAGGATCGCCGCGCGCGCCGGGCCGTCGCGCCACGACGGCAGCGGTCGGCTGGCGCAGGCGGCGGCGAGGAACGCGAGCGCGAGCGCGAGAGCACTGGCGGTGGCGCGGCGGAACGGGGAGCGGTTGTCGTGTTGCATGTTGGTTCGTCGCAATCGCGTTCGTGTTGCTGTTGTCGGTTTACCGGCGTTCGGTTCGTTCACTCGCCGCAGTGCCCCGGACCGATCGTTTCCCGCAGGTCCGGAAGCTCGTCGCCGTCGGCGTTCGGTTCGTTCGCTCGCCACAGCGCCCGGGACCGATCGATACCGCAGTCCCGGAAGCGCGTCGCCGTCGGCGTTCGGTTCGTTCGCTCGCCGCAGCGCCCGGGACCGATCGATACCGCAGTCCCGGAAGCGCGTCGCCGTCGGCCATCGGTGCGGTCGCCGGCCGCATCGTCCCGGGCCGGATCGAGGACGTCCGTCCCGGATGGTCGTCGTCGCCGTCCCTCGTCGCGGCCGCGTGCGGCAGCACCCGCGACCGGATCGATTCCGGCCGTCCGCGAAGCGCGCCTCCGCCGACCTCCGGCCCGCTCGCCGGCCGCAGCGCCCGGGAACCGTACGTTCCCGGGCCGTGCGCGCCCGCGGCGGCCGCAGGCTGCGCATGGCACGCGTCCGCCCAGTCCGGTCAGCGGCCGGAGCCCTGCTGGTTGTTGATCGACTCCATCACGCGGTCGAGGTTGAAGCTGCCCGGCTTCTGGCGCGGCGGGAACTCGCGGAAGCTCTGCAGCCACTGCGCGACGTAGCCGCCGGCGGGCGCGATCAGGTACATGCGGTCGAGGTACCAGCGCTGGTAACCCATCGCGTTCTCGTGTTCGGCGCGCTCGAACGGGTCCATGCGCAGGTTGGTGATCATCGGCGCGCGCAGCTCGACGAACGGCTGCTGCCAGACCTTGAGGCCCTCGGCTTCCTGCACGAGGAACGAGATCTTCCAGTTGCCGTAGCGCAGCGCCGCGACGCTGCCGTCGTCGGTCCAGTACAGGAACTCCTTGCGCGGCCACGGCGCCGTGCCGCGCAGCGTGGCGCTCAGGTCGTAGCCGTCGACGTGCACCTTGTAGGTCGTGCCGCCGACCGCGCGGCCCTTGCGCAGGTCGTCCTTGGCCGTCGTGTCGCCGGCGGCGGCGAGCAGCGTCGGCAGCATGTCCTCGTGCGCGCCGATGTCGTTGATCACCGTGCCCGGCTTGACGACGCCCGGCCAGCGCATCGCGCACGGCACGCGGTAGCCGCCTTCCCAGTTGGTGTTCTTCTCGCCGCGGAACATCGTCGTGCCGCCGTCCGGCCACGTGAACGACTCGGCGCCGTTGTCGGTCGAGTACATCACGATCGTGTTGTCGGCGATGCCCAGCGCGTCGAGCTTGTCGAGCAGCTGGCCGACGTGCCCGTCGTGCTCGACCATGCCGTCGGCGTAGACGCCGAGCCCGGTCTTGCCCTCCGAGGCCGCCTTCAGGTGCGTGAAGATGTGCATGCGCGTGGAGTTCCACCACACGAAGAACGGCTTCTTCGCCTTGACCGCGCGCTCCATGAAGTCGAACGACTTGGCGAGGACCTCCTCGTCGATCGTCTCCATGCGCTTCTTGGTCAGCGGGCCGGTGTCGGTGATGCGGCCGTCGGCGAACGAGTGGATGACGCCGCGCGGGCCGAAGCGCTGCTTGAACGCCGGGTCCTTCGGGTAGTCGGCGTTCTCGGGCTCTTCCTCGGCGTTGAGGTGGTAGAGGTTGCCGAAGAACTCGTCGAAGCCGTGGGCGCTCGGCAGCATCTCGTCGCGGTCGCCGAGGTGGTTCTTGCCGAACTGGCCGGTCGTGTAGCCCTGCGCGCGCAGCAGCGTCGCGACCGTCGGGTCCTCCTTCTTCATGCCCTCGGGGGCGCCCGGCAGGCCGACCTTGGTCAGGCCGCTGCGGATCGGCGACTGGCCGGTGATGAAGGCCGCGCGGCCGGCGGTGCAGCTCTGCTGGCCGTACCAGTCGGTGAACAGCGCGCCTTCGCGGGCGACGCGGTCGATGTTGGGCGTGCGATAGCCCATCATGCCCATGTTGTAGGCGCTGATGTTGAACTGGCCGATGTCGTCACCCCAGATGACGAGGATGTTCGGCTTGGCAGGGGACTGCGCCTGCGCAGCGGCCGGCAGCAGGCCGAAGGCCGCGGCGAGCGCGAGCGCGGAGAGGTTGGGAAACGATCGCTTCATGGTGTGGATGGCTGGACGAGGTGTTGGTGGTGTTGGAGTGCGTTGGGTGGTCGTGTCGCGGTCGTGGGTCAGCGGCCCTCGCCGCGTGGCTTCGGCGCTGCGGGGCGCGCGGGTGTGGGCGTCGGCGGTGCGGCCGGTGCGGGAGCCGACGCGACGCAGCGGAAGCCGAGGTGCGACATGCCGGTGTCGGTCGGCGCGGCCATGCGCGCGCTCGGCCGGTAGCTGGCGCAGTAGCTGTCGTTGCACAGGTACGAGCCGCCGCGGTGCACGCGCGAGTCGGGTGCGTGCGGGTTGCGCGGGTCGAGCGAGCGCTCGGGGCCGGCCGGGTTGACGATCGCGTGGTCGAGCCCGCCGGCGACGAGGACCTGCCGGCTGTACGTGTCGGGGCGGTAGCGGTCGCTGCACCACTCCCAGACGTTGCCGGCCATGTCGTAGAGGCCGTAGCCGTTGGCCGCGAACGAGCGCACCGGCGCGGCGCCGGGAAAGCCGTCTGCGGCGGTGTCCTGGTCGGGGAAGCGGCCCTGCCACGTGTTGCAGCGTTTGGCGTCGACCGGTTCGTCGCCCCAGACGTTGGCCTTGCCGTCGAGCCCGCCGCGCGCGGCGAATTCCCATTCGGCCTCGGTCGGCAGGCGCTTGCCGGCCCACTTGGCGTAGGCGGCGGCGTCTTCGAAGGCGACGTGCACGACCGGGTGGTCGGCGCGGCCGTCGAGGTTGCTGCCGGGGCCGGTCGGCTGCCGCCAGTTGGCGCCGATCGTCCACGTCCACCACGCGCTGGCGTTGCGCGTGTCGACGGGACCGGCGGGCGGCGTGAACACGAGCGAGCCGGGCTGCAGTTGCGCGTCGTCGGGCTTCGGCGTGCCGGGCGGCACCTGCTTCTTGAGTTCCTCCCAGTCGATCGGCCGCTCGGCGACGGTGCGGTAGCCGGTCGCCTGCGCGAAGGCGGCGAACTGCGCGTTGGTGACTTCGGTCTGGTCGAGCCAGAAGCCGTCGACCCGCACGCGGTGGATGGGGCGTTCGTCGGGGCGCGCCAGCGGGTGCTCGCTGCCCATGCGGAACTCGCCGCCGGGGATCCAGACCATGCCCGCCGGACCGGGGGACGCGGCGGGTTGGGTGGCGCCGTCCCCTTGCGGCGCTGTCGCGGCGGCGAGGGCGGGCAGGCCGAGTGCTTGGGCGCGCGCGGGTGGCGCGCAGCAGGTTGGTGGCTGGGGTGGCTGCGGTGGCTGGGGTGCTTGTGGGGCCTGCGCCGCCAGCAGCGGTCCGGCGATGGCGAGCGCACTCAGGCACCAGGGCAGCATGGGGGCGGGGGCGGGCGAATCGGCGGGAGGGGTGCGAGGCTGAGTGCGGGAACGGTAGGGGGTCGGTGCAACCCGCTCCTGCGCAAAGCACGGAAGCGATGCGGGAGGTGGGTTGGCCATGGGATTCTGGGAGGATTCGATTCGCCGTAGCGGAAGAAGATCCGCAGAAACCATGGCGCTGGGAGCAAGAGGTGCCTGATCGCTTGATTGTTGATGGGCAGAATTGCCGATTTCGCCCGAGCGCATTCCGCCGTCCAGCCGACGGGCCGCGAGGAAACTGCCTCGTGGGACGCGTGCGCCGATCCAGTGCGCGGGTTCCCGTCGGGGGCGAAGGCTTGGACCGCAGGCGGATCGGTGGATCCGCCGAGGAGGGCGGCGAGCACCGCACGCGAAGGCGCGCGCCGGGCGGCGAGGCCTGCCGTGGTGCAGTCCCAGGGTGCGTCGGGACGCCCAGCGCGGAGGTGGCGGCTGCGTTGGATGAGCGAGCCGTCGCCCCGGCCCGCGACCCGCCAGCTGCCGCCTTGCCGGCCGAGGAAGTCCTGCTGCGTTGGATGAGCGAGCCGTCGCCCGGCGCGCCGGAACCCGCGGGGCATTCCACGTCCTTCGGGCGAGTCGGCGCAGTGCGGACCGCCGGGCGCAGGGCCGCTTGGTGCGCTGGCCATCGGGCCACCGTCGCACCGCGATCCGCGGCGTGCCGCGCCGCCGACCTGCGGTCCGCGCACGGCGGTCCGCGTGGAGTCGCGGCGTGTGCTCGCGGGGGAGATCTCGCGCAGACTGCCGACCGCCGCGCGCACGGTTCCTGCGCCGCTGGCCCCGCGCCCGCCGTCCACCCGCCGCCGAAAAATCGCAGCCGATCTTGCGGTCGCCGTTGCCTTACCTGGATGCATGCCCGCTTCGTCGGGCGCCGTTCGCCGCCGCGATCGCCAACAACAATCAAGCGATCAGGCCTAGACTGAACCCGTGCTGACGATCGTGATCGCTGGTGCGCGCCGCCCCCTCGCCGCGCTTCTCGCCGCCATCCTCACTCTGCCGCTTGCCGCGCAGGACGAGCCCAAGATGCTCGCCGCCGGCGCCGCGGCGCCGGACTTCGTCAGCGTCACGCGCGACGGCAAGGAGGTCCGGCTCGCCGACTACGCCGGCAAGGTGGTGGTGCTCGACTTCTGGGCGACATGGTGCGGGCCGTGCATCGCGTCGTTCCCGCGCGTGCAGGCCGAGGCCAAGGCGCACGCTGCCGACGGCGTCGTCGTGCTCGCGGTGTGCACCAGCGACTCGCGCGCCAAGTTCGACGCCTGGGTCGACGCCAACGCCGCGAAGTACCCCGACATCGTCTTCACCTGCGATCCCAACGACCGCACCTCCAAGTCGTTCGACCAGCGCGCGTCGCAGTCGCTGTACCACGTGCAGGGGCTGCCGACGAAGTTCGTGATCGGCAAGGACGGCAAGGTCGCGCTGGCGATCGTCGGCGACCAGGAGAACGACGGGCGCCTCGCCGCCGGGCTCGCGCGCGCCGGCGTCGGCATCGACGCCGCCGCGATCGCGCGCGGCGAGCAGCAGGCGGCCGCGGAGGCGAAGCAGCGCGACGACGAGGCCAAGCGCCTGGCGGCCAACCCGCCGCCGTCGTTCGCGCCGATGTTCGGCTCGATCGCGCGCGGTCAGGAAGCGCCGGACTTCGCGCTCGTCCGCGACGACGGCAGGATGCTCCAGTTGTCCACGCTGCGCGGCAAGACGGTCGTCGTCGGACTCGGCTGGGACGACACGGCGCCGCTGGCGCTGGTCGAGGAGATCGAGGCGACGTACGCGCGCTACGGCGTGCAGGGCGTCGTCGGCGTGGTGATGACCGAGCGCGCCGAGTTCGACGCGTGGAAGCAGCGCAACAGCGCGGGCGCCAAGGTCCTCATCGGTTGGGACGCGGCCGGCAAGATGCCGCCGCTGGCGGACGGCGAGTTCGACAACGAGGCGCGGCAGGCGTGGGGCAAGACGGCGATGATCCGCCGTTACTTCACGGGCAACATGCTGCCGGCGATGCCGGTGCTGTTCGCGGTCGGCGCCGACGGCAAGCTGCTCGGCAGCTTCAGCGCGCGTCGCTGGCAGGAAGCGATGGGCAACCTGCTGCTCAAGGCCGGCGTGGCGCTGGCGCCGGAGCACATGCCCAAGGTCGTCGCCGGGCCCGATCAGTTCGAGCCGCCGAAGCCGCGCGCGCCGGAGCCGGCGGTCGCGATGCTGCAGCCGGGCGTGATGGCGCCGGACTTCGCGATGACGACGCGCGAGGGCAAGTCGATCAAGCTGTCGGACTTCCGCGGCAAGGTCGTCGTGCTCGACTTCTGGGCGACGTGGTGCGGGCCGTGCGTCGCGGCGATGCCGCACGCGCAGGAGATCGCCGACCACTACAAGTCGCAGGACGTCGTCGTGCTGGCGAGTTGCACCAGCGACGAGCGCGCCAAGTTCGAGGCCTGGGTCGACTGCCGCATGCAGGAGTTCCCCGACGTGGTGTTCGCGTTCGATCCGCTGGAGAAGAGCCTCGAGCGCGCCTCGCGCAAGCTGTACGGCGTGAGCGGCATCCCGCAGCAGTTCGTCATCGACAAGGCCGGCAAGGTGGTCGCCGAGGTCGGCGGCTACCAGAAGGGCGAAGTGCTGCTCGACGCCGCGCTGGCGCAGGCCGGCGTGCGCGTCGACGCCGCCGTGCTGGAGCAGGCGAAGAAGGACCAGGCCGCGCGCGAAGCGGCGCGCACGAAGACCGCGCCGGCGATGCCGATGCGCCCGCTCGCGCCCGGCGGCGGCACGGTCCCGGCGACGCCGTCGCAGCCCGCTGGCGGCGAACGCCGGCAGTGACGCCCGGCGGCCCGGCGGCGCTGCGGCGCTGTCGTGTCGTAGAGGCGGATTGGCGGTGCGGACGCGCGGCCGCTGTCATGCGCCGGTGATGGTCGGGCGCGGCCGGGGCGCGCACCGTGCCGACGCCGTGCTGCTGCGTCGCAGTGCGGTCGCCTGCCAACCGCGTGGGGGTCGCGTCGCCCCGGCCGCCGGCGTGGTGGAAGCGGGCCGGTCGCTGCGTCATGGCGGACGGCGCCGTCGCGGCGATGCCACGCGAGCGCGCCATCCCGCGCCCGCCGCGTCGGCATCGCCCCGCCCCGTTCGCCGGCCGCGCGGTGGGGGCGCGCCTGCGGCGCAGCGTGTTGCCTGCCGCACCGTCGCCGCTGCGTGACGCCTGCCGGCGATGGCCGCACGGCGCGGCGCACGCGGTAGCGCTCGCCCCGGCGCGCATCGCCGGAGTTTTTTCGCCGCCGGCTCGACAGATACGACATCGCGTCGTACACCTACGACAAGTCGTCGTAAAAGTACGACGCGGTGTCGTACCAACCCCACATCCTGTCCTCCGCAAGACTGACCATGCCCGCCGCAACCCTTGCTCCCGCTGAACTGTCGGTGGTCGAACTCCTCTGGCAGCGCGGTGCGTTGACCGCGCGGCAGATCCAGGACGCCATCTACGGCGAGTCGGACCGCTCGCAGCACGGCACGGTGCAGCGCCTGCTGCAGCGCCTGGAGGACAAGGGGGTCGTGCAGCGCGATCGCCATGCGCCGGTGCACACCTTCACCGCCTGCATCGGCCGCGAGGAGTACGCCGCCGGCCAACTGGAGACGCTCGCCGAACGGCTGACCGGCGGGTCGCTGGCGCCGCTGCTCACGCACCTGATCGAGACCAAGCGGCTCGACCGCGCCGAACTGCGGCGGCTGCGTCAGATCCTCGACGGCGGCAAAGCCGACGGCGGCAAGTCGTGAGCGCCGCGCTGCTGGAGTACGCGCTCGGCAACACGCTGCTCGCCGCGCCGCTGGCGGCGCTGGCGTGGGCGCTGGGTCGCAGCGGCCGCTGCCCGGCGGCGGCCCACCTCGCGTGGGCGCTCGTGCTTGTGCGTTTGGTGATGCCGCCGATCGCGGACTCGCCGTGGTTCACGCTGCGCGTGCCGCTCGCCGGCGTGCTCGGCGGCGCGCCCGCGCCGGTCGCGCCGGTCGCAGCGCTGCCGTTCGAGCGCTTGCCCGCGTTCGCGGTGCCGCCGTTACCCGTCGGCCAACCGCGATCGTCGCTCGTCGCACCCGCGCCGGCGAACGCGCCCGCACTCGCACCCGCACCCGCGCCCGCGCAGGCCGCTGCACCGCTGCCGCCGGTCTTCGGGCCGCAGGAACTGCCGTTCGCGCAGACAGCGCCGCGCCCGAGCGCCGCGGACGCAGCGACCCAGCCGACGGAGCGCGCCCCAGCGCGCCACGCCATCGACCCGACGACCGCGCTCGCGTTCGTCTGGCTCGCTGGCGCGGCCTTGGTCGCCGGGTGGTCGCTGTGGCGCGTCGTGCGCTTCCACCGCCTGCTCGCCGTCGCCAGCGCGCCCGCCGGTCCCGCGCTCGTCCGCCTCGCGACGCAGTCGGCGCGCGAGCTGCGCATGCCGGCTGGCGTGCGCCTGCTGACGACGAATGCGCGCACGTCGCCGTTCGTGTGGTGGTGCTTTGGCCGGCCGACCATCGTGCTGCCAGCGGCGATCGTCGCCGATCTGCCCGAACGCGAGCTGCGCCTCGCCATCGCGCACGAACTCGCGCACGTCCGTCGCCGCGACCACGTGCTGCGCTGGTTCGAGTGGGCGGCGATGGCGTGGCAGTGGTGGAACCCGCTGGCGTGGCTCGCGCGCCGCGGCCTGCGCACCCACGAAGAGCTCGCCTGCGACGCCATGGTGCTGCGCACGCTCGCCGCCGAACCGCGCGACTACGGCAGCTGCCTGCTGTCGGTCGCGGAGTCCTTGTCCGCGCCGGGTGTCCGCCCCCCGGCGCAAGCCTGTGCCATGAGCGACGGCGGATCGCTCGAACAGAGGATCGAGTTCATCATGTCCGATTCGCCACGCCAACGTCCCGCGGTCGCGCTGCACGCGCTGCCGCTCGCCGCCGCCTTCGCGTCGCTGTGCTTTGGCGTCATCGCCACGGCCCAGGAACCCGCCGCCAAGCCGGTGCGTCCCGCCGCGCCGGTCGCCGAGGACGCTCCTCGTGCCGCGGACAAGGCTCCGGCGGCGCGCACGCTGCGCGCCAACGTGGCGGACGCCAAGGCGCTCGACGTCGCGACGATCCAGGGCGACATCGCCGTGCAGCGCGATGCCGCCGCGAAGGGCGTGGCGATCACGGCGGTCATCCGGCGCGCGGCCGGCAACTCGGGGCCGCGGCTGAACGACCAGGAGTTCGCCGCGTGCGTCGATGGCGCGAAGCTCGCCGTCGACAAGGACGACACGGGCAAGGTCACGGCGCGCGTCGTGTTCCCGGACGCGCCGGGTGGCGCCGGCGACGACGACGCGGCGGGCCGGTCCTTCAAGAACCGGCGCGACAACAGCTGCATCGTCGAGTTCACCGTGCGGGCCGAGCGCCTCCAGCAACTCGTCGCGGCGACGGTCAGCGGCGACATCCGCAGCGACGGCGACGTCGGGCCGGTGGAGTTGGACGCCATCAGCGGCAACATCGCCGTGCACGGCGCGGCCGGCGCGGTGCGCGCCCATGCCGTCAGCGGCGACGTGGAGGTCCTTGGCGCGACCGGCGCGGTGAGCGCGACGACGATCAGCGGCAAGGTGCGCATCGAACTCGCGGCCGAGGCCCAGGGCGACGTGCTCGCCGAGGCGACGTCGGGCTCGGTGGCGCTGCAACTGCACTCGACCTGGGAAGGCGAGTACCGCGTCGAGTCGGTGCTCGGTTCGTACACGTCGACGATCGCGGAGATCGGCAGCGCTGCGGCGCCGCCCGCCGTGCGCTCCGTGCGCCGCGCGCGCGCCGGCAGCCCCGTCGAAGACGGCGGCACGATCGGCGACCGCGCCGCGTGGCGCGGCCGCGGCGCGAAGGCTCGCTTGGCGACGGTGACCGGCGACATCCGGATGCGCCTCGTCGTCCCGGCGGGCGCTGCGGACCACGGTGGCAAGGAGGCGCCGGCCGTCGCGCCGACGCCCGCTGGCGCAGATCCGTTTGCGCTGCCCGCGCTGCCCGCGCCGCCGGCGCCGCCCGCGCCGCCCGAAGCGCCCGAAGCGCCCGAAGCGCCCGAAGCGCCGGCGCTGGCAGGCGCGCCTGCCGCCGAGCCGCCAGCGCCCGCGCCGGCACCGGCTACGGCGCCGGAGGTCCAGCCGCACGGTGGCGCCGGCGCGCGCCAGCGTGCCCGTCGGTCGGCCAAGGCCGCGCGCGAGCAGGCCATGGTCCAAGGCGGCGCCGGCAGGGACGGCAGCGAGGACGTCGACGTCGAGGCCGTGATCCGCGGTGCGGTCGCCGAGGCGGCGCAGGCCGTGGCGGCAGCGCGCGACGAGGTCGCGGCGGCGCTGCGGTCCTCGGCGGCGGCTACGCGAGAGGCCATGGAACTCTCGCGTGCGCCCCTTGCCGACGCGGCTGCCGCGGTCGAGCAGGCCAAGGCTGCGGTCGCGCAAGTGCGCACGGAGGTGGCCAAGTGCACGGTCTCGATCGACGGCATCGTGCAGTGGCAGTGGCCCCCTGCGGCGGACGCCGAGGGTGCGCCCGCGACCAGCGCCGGCGCCGAGGCCGCGGCAGTCGCCAAGGCCGAAGCCGAAGCCCAAGCGCACGCCGCTGCAACCAAGGCCGATGCCGCTGCCGCGGAAGCGGCAACGGTCGCAGCCCAAGCGCAGGCCGCTGCGACCCGGGCCGATGTTGCGGCCGCCGCCGCCATCGAGGCCGCCAAGGCGGCAGCCGAGGCGATGGCCAAGGCCAACACGGCGCCGCGCGCCACCGACGCGTCGCCTGACACCGCAGCCGACTACGAAGCGGTGACCGTGCGCATCGGCGAGGGCGGCGCGGTCCGCTTCGAGCGCGAAAGCCGCCGCAACGACGGCACGGTCGAGAAGACCTCGTTCGAGGCGCCCAAGGGGGTGACGACGTTCCGGCTCGGCGGCGAGGCCGAGGATCGCTCCGTGCGCATCGAGGTCGAGCAGCCCGGTCCCGACGGCGCGACCGAGAAGAAGGTCTACGAAGCCCCGGACATGGCGACGTTCCTGCGCCTGTACCCCGGCTTGCTGCGCGTGCGCGACGCGGCCGATGCGCCGGCGCCCAGCGCGCCGCGCGACCGCAAGCCGCGGCGCGCGCGGTGATGCACCGCACGGCGCCAGCGCAGAGCAGGCGATCGCGTCGCGCGCACTGACGAAGCGGCACGCGCCGTCGGCCGCGGGTTCGCTCCCGCTGCCAGCCTGCGCACGCAACGGCTCCGCGTCGGGCGCTCGCGCGCTGGCACTCTGCAACCAGGCCCACACGATCGATCCATGTCGCCGTCAGCCCCGTTCCATTCGCGCACGCCGTCGCCGAGCGCGTCTGCGCCGCACGCTGCCGTTCGCCGGCTGCGCCGTCGCTGGTCGCTCGTCGCGCTCGCTGCATGCCGCGCCTGCGCCGGCGCCGCGGACGCCGATGCGACCGCCGCCGACCGGATGACCGCCACCCAGCGCTTGTGGTGGCGCGTCGACCAGGCGCTGACGGCGAAGCAGTTCGACGTCGCCGAGGCCGAGGCGAGGCGCCTGTACGACGCCAACCCCGAGCCCCACTTCCAGCGCCGGCCGATGCGCGCGCCCGACGTCTTCACGCACCGCTTGGCCGACTTCTACGCGCCGCCCGGCGCCTGACCGCGCGCGGTCGTCCGCCGCGCCGCCGACGTCCTGCACGTTGTCTTCCCACGATTTCGAACGGATCGGCCGCGTCGTCACGACGGGGCCATCCCCCCTTGCCTCCGTGACCCAGACTCCGATGAACCGCCCCTTGCGATCCGCATTGCTTCCCGCCGCCGCGCTCGCGCTCGGCGCCGCGCTGGCCGCCCAGGCCGATGCCGCGGCCGAGCCGACGCGCGGCCTGTGCCGCTACCCCGACATCTCGCAGACCGAGATCGTCTTCGTCTACGCCAACGACCTCTGGGTCGTGCCCAAGGCGGGCGGCGTCGCGCGACTGGTCGCCAATCCGCCGGGCTTCGAGGGTTCGCCGCGCTTCGCGCCCGACGGCGCGTCGATCGCCTTCGCGACGCGCTACGACCAGGGCGTCGACCTCTACACGCTGCCCATCGCCGGCGGCGTGCCGCACCGCGTCACGCACCATCCGCTGGCCGAGACGCTGTGCGACTGGTCGCCCGATGGCAAGCAGTTGGTGTTCACCTCGAACCTCAGCGGCCTGTCGAGCGCCCGCAAGCTGTACGCGGTCGCGGCGACGGGCGGCCTGCCGACGCAGTTGCCGGTGCCGTACGGCGCGAACGCCGCGCTCGACAAGACGGGCGAATGGCTCGCGTACACGCTGCATGCGACCGACAATCAAACGTGGAAGCGGTACCGCGGCGGCATGGCGACCGACATCTGGCTCGTCAACCGGAAGTCGGGCGCGAGCAAGCGCATCACCGACTGGGAAGGCACCGACACGCTGCCGATGTGGCACGGCCGCAAGGTCTGCTTCCTGTCCGACCGCGGCGCGGCCGAGGGCCACACGCTCAACGTCTGGAGCCACGACGTCGACGCCGGCACGACCGAGCAGGTGTCGCGCTTCACCGAGCACGACGTGCGCTGGCCGGCGATCGGTCCGGACGACGGCAGCGCGGGCGAGATCGTGCTGCAGCACGGCGACCGCATCCACGTGCTCGACCTCGGCAGCAAGCGCGCGCGCGCGGTCGACATCGCGGTGCCCGGCGACCGGCGGTCGCTGCGCGTCGCGTCGGTGGACGCGGCGGCGATGGCGCAGCACGCGTCGATCTCGCCGAGCGGCAAGCGCGTCGCCGTGGTCGCTCGCGGCGACGTCTGGTCGGCCCCGGCCGAGCACGGCACGCCGCGCAACCTGACGCGGACCGACGGCGTCTGCGAGCGCAGCGCGCGGTGGAGTCCCGACGGCAAGACGATCGCGTACTTCGCCGACGCGACTGGCGAGTACGAGCTGTACACGCTGCCGGCCGACGGCCGCAGCGACGGCGCCCTGGCGACGCCGAAGCAGATCACCAAGCCCGTGCCCGGCGCGCCGAGCGTCTTCCGCACCAGGATCGACTGGTCGCCCGACGCCAAGGTGGTGGTCGTCCAGGACAAGGCGGGCAACCTCGACCTCGTCACGCTGGCGGACGGCGCGCAGGTTCGCATCGACACCAATCCGCGCGCGGGGCAGTCCATCGACGTCGCGTTCTCGCACGACAGCCGGTGGATCGCGTGGTCGCGCGGCGACGTCGCGACCGAGCAGGGCGTGATCTTCCTCTACGACACCAAGGCGGCCGACCCCGCCGCGGCGCGCGCGCAGGTGACCAGCGGCTTCTACGCCGACAGCGAACCGACCTTCGACCGCAAGGGCGAGTGGTTGGTGTTCCGCAGCAGCCGCCACTTCGCCCCGACCATGAGCCAGATCGACACGACCTGGGTCTACGACAAGACGGAGGTCTTGATGGCCGTGCCGTTGCGGGCCGACGTCAAGCTGCCGTGGCTGCCGAAGAGCGACGAAGAGGTCGCCGAGGCGGCGGACGCGGCGAAGGCCGGTGCGGCGGCGGCGAAGCCGGATGGCGGCAAGCCGCCGGCCGACGGCAAGGACGCACCTGCACCCGCTGCGGGCGCCGTCGGCGAGGATGCGGCCACAGCGGTCGCCAGGACGGACGGCGCGACCGACAAGCCCGATGCGGCGAAGGCTGAGCCGGCGAAGGCCGACGCAGCCAAGACGGACGCCGGCATCGCCATCGACCTCGACGGCTTCGAAGCGCGCGCCGTGCAGCTGCCGGTCGCCGCCGGCAGCATCGGCACGTTCCGCTTCAACGACCGCAACGAGCTGCTGTACGGCCGTGACGACTCGCTGCGGCTGCTCGATCTCGCCGACAAGGCGGCGACCGAGAAGACCGTCGTCGCCGGCATGAACTTCCAGATGTCGGCCGACGGCAAGAAGCTGCTGTTCGTCGGCGCCGCTGGCCTGCAGATCGCGGATGCATCCGCCGGCGCGACCGGCAAGCCGGTCGTGACGAGCCCGATGCTCGTCGAGATCGACCCGCGCCGCGAGCGCGCGCAGATCCTCGCCGACGTCTGGCGCATCTATCGCGACTGCTTCTACGACGCGGGCATGCACGGCGTCGACTGGCCGGCGATCCGACGCCGCTACGAAGCCATGCTGCCGGCGGTGGTGACGCGCGAGGACCTCAACTACCTGCTGCGCGAACTGGTCGCCGAGCTCAACGTCGGCCACGCCTACATCGACGCGCCGGGCGACGTGGAGAACGTCCCCAGCCGTTCGGTCGGCATGCTCGGCGTCGAGTTCGCCGCCGCGACCAACGCCGACGGCTCGCCCGCGAAGGCGTGGCGGTTGGCGAAGTTCGTCACCGGCGCGGCCTTCGACCACACCGCCCGCAGTCCGCTGCAGCAGCACGGCCTCGGCGTGCGCGAGGGCGAGTATCTGCTGGCGGTCAACGGCGTGCCGGTCGATCCGGCGCGCGATCCGTGGGCGTGTTTCCTCGGCCTCGCCGACAAGCCGGTGACGCTGACCATCGGCAAGCAGCCGGTGTTCGACAAGGACGCGCGCGACGTGGTGGTGACGCCGATCGCGAGCGAAGTCGAGCTGCACGACCGCGCGTGGATCGAGCAGAAGCGCCGCCGCGTCGACGAACTCTCGGGCGGCAAGGTCGGCTACCTCTACGTGCCGAACACCGGCGTTGACGGCCAGAACGAGCTGGTGCGTCAGTTTCACGGCCAGCGCACCAAGCCCGCGCTGCTGATCGACGACCGTTGGAACGGCGGCGGCCAGATCCCGCACCGCTTCATCGAGCTGCTCGATCGGCCGGTCACCAACTACTATGCGCAGCGCGTGGGCGACGGCACGGCGTGGCCGCCGGACGGCCACCGCGGGCCGAAGGCGATGCTGATCAACGGCATGGCCGGCTCCGGCGGCGACAAGTTCCCGTGGCTGTTCCGGCACGCCGGCCTCGGCCCGCTGGTCGGCACGCGCACGTGGGGCGGGCTCGTCGGCTACAGCAACGACACCGTGCTCACGCTCGTCGACAACGGCGCCGTGACGGTCCCCAGCTTCGCCTTCTACGAGACCGACGGCACCTGGGGCGTCGAAGGCCACGGCGTCGATCCGGACATCGAGGTGCTCGACGACCCGGCCCTGATGCGCGACGGCGGCGACCCGCAGCTGGAGAAGGCCGTCGCGGTGCTGCTCCAGGACCTCGCGACCAAGGCGCACCGGCCGGTGCCGAAGCCCAAGGGGCCGGTGCGCAGCGGCATGGGCCTGCCTGCGTCCGACCGCTGAGGCGGCCTTGGCGGCGCATCGACGCGCACGGCGTCGTTTCGGCGCGAACGTGGGCCGATGCAGGCGGACCAGCCCGCGCCGGCACGACACCATGATGCGCCTCGCCCTCGTCGTTCTCTGCCTGCTCGCCGGCTGTTCGCGTTCGGGTTCGTCCGGTTCGGGTCCGAAGATCGACGCCACGACGCAGGAGTCGTTCACGCAATCGCTGCGCGTCCTCGCCGAGGGCCTGGGCGAAGAGCAGCGACGGGAGGTCGCCATGGTGGTCCTGGTGCGCGTGTTGAAGGTCGCGATCGAGACGAAGGACGCGGACGCCGCGCGGCGCACGCTGCACGGCATGAACGCCAAGCAGCTGCTCGCCGCGGCGGCGCAGCTGCCCGCCGTGCCGCGCTAGGAGTCTGCGCCACGGAACGCGCGCCGATCCGGCGCGCGTCCCAGCACGCAGACGCCAAGGCCGGCCGTCGTCGACGTGGCAGACACCGAGAACGTCTTGGCCGTCGCCGCGTGCCAGCGCCTCCCGTCGCGCTGCCGCCTGGCCTCGGCGGCGGCCTCGTTCGCATGGGGGCGATCGGCGCCGCGTCGTGGCGGCGGTGGCGGC
>JADCJE010000163.1 GCA_020247305.1 Phycisphaerales bacterium
GAGCGATGGATTCTCCCTGCGCCAGCTGCACGCCAAGTCCGTAGACGGCGTCGAGCAGGAGATCTTCGCGCAGCTCCTTCTGACGGCGATCTCGCGGCTCTTGATGGTGAACGCCGCCACCGAGCACGAAGCGCCTCATCGCGATCTCTCTGCCAAAGCCGGCGTCTTGGCTCTCGCCGGCAGCATCGTCCGACTGCTGCTGTGCGTTGACCCGGAGCTGCGGCTCGAGCACCATGAATCGCTGCTCCGACGGCTCGCCAAGCGCCGACAGCGTCGTCGTCCAGGTCGCTCCAGTACGCGAAGATCCTTCAAGCCGGGAGCCCGATGGAACTCCAAGGGCAAGGTCGGAGGTTAATGGCATTGGTGAAGTGGAGGTGAAACCTCGGGTGCCGCATCAGCCATCGACGAACCGTCGGGGTTTTGTGCGTGCTGACGTTGTCCAGGACCACGTGCAGGTCGAGGTCTTTCGGCACCGCGTCGTCGATCAGGCGGAGGAACCGGACGAACTCGCTCGCACGATGCCGCTGGCGACAGTCGCCGATGACCTGACCGGTCTTCACGTCGAGGGCTGCAAAGAGAGTCGTGGTGCCATGCCGGACGTAGTCGCGCGTGCGGCGCTTCGGCAAACCAGGGCGCATCGGAAAGCCCGGCTGAGTGCGGTCCAAAGCCTGTATCTGCGTCTTCTCGTCGACGCACAAAACGACAGCCTTCGCAGGCGGCTTCATGTAGAGGACCACGATGTCGCGCACCTTCTCGACGACCAGGGGGTCGTTCGACAGCTTGAACGTCTCGGCTCGATGCGGCGCGAGGGCAAACGCGCGGAAGATCCGACTGATCGCACTCTGGCTGATGCCGGTCTCCTTGGCGACCGACCTGGTGCTCCAATGCGTTGCGTTCTTGGGCGTCGACTCGAGCACCTTGGTGACGACTCTCTCGACGTCGGCATCGCTGATCTTTCGAGGCGCGCCCGAACGAGGCTCGTCGAAAAGTCCAGCGATACGCTTGGCCAGGAGCCGACTGCGCCACTTGCCCACGGTCAGCCGGCTTACCGAGACGGCCTCGGCGACCTCCAAGTTCGACTTGCCCTCCGCGGCGGCCAAGACGATGCGTGCTCGGGTAGCGATGCCCTGTGCGCTCGTTCGCCGACGGGACAGGCTGAGCAGATGCGCTCGCTCGTCGTCGGTCGGGGTCAGCTGCTGAAGTTGTTGCCCACGCGCCATTCGTCGACCTCCGGTTTATCTGCGGAGAGCAACGCCCTACAAGCCTTGGAACTTCTGACGCAAGACACTAGGAGCCTGCGTCACGAAAGGCCACGCCGCCCGGCGCGCGTTCCGTGCTTTGCGCTGCGGGCTTCGGCTTTAGATCCTGTTGATCTGCAAGTGCTGCGGCGAGCGAGGCGGCGAAGCGGAGCAGGCGCATGGCGCCGGGGGAGGATCGCGGCTGGGACCGGCGGGAGTGGGCAGCGGTGACGGGTCGCGGTTCTTGCGGCGTGGCCCATCGTGGCGTCGGCGCGGGCATTGCGCGCGCCGTGCCGTCGCGACGGCCGCAGACGCGGAACGCACGGTGCCTGCTGCCGGCGCGGGGCCCCGCTGGCGGTGGGATCGGCGTCAGCGACGCAGCCGTCCGGAAACCGGCACCCGACACACCAACCGATCCCCGGCGCGCACGACGACGGTCGCGTCCACGAAGCCGACGCTGGCGTTTGGCAACGCCCGCAGCTGGAAGCTGCTGCGCCGCTCGCCATCGACGGTCGCCGTCGACAAGGGCTCGACCACGAGGCCGTCGCGTAGCGCACCCTCTACGGAGGCTCGCAGCACTGAGCCGTCGGCCGGCGTGCGCACCAAGAATTGCACGACTGCCTCGTGCGTGCCCGGGCGAGCGTCGCGGAAGCACACTTCCTCAGGCGCCACCACGCCGATCGGCGCACTCGCGCAAGCCGTCGCGACGGCGAGCGCAGTCAGCCTCATGAATTGTACTCGGCATCGTGCCACGACCCCACTTTCGGCCAGTACTGGAACGTGCGCAAGGGGGTTGTCCGCGCGGCCCATGCGCTCCCGCAACGCCGCGCCGACCGACCTGGCGCATCGTCGCCGGGCCCCGCCATCGCCATCGCCATCGCCCGCCCCCGACGCGTCCGACCGCTTCGCCAGCGCGCAGAACGACGGCCACGCGCCAGCGGAGCGCCCGGTGGCAACGGCAGGTTCCCGCTGCCCGGCACCGGCTGCGCGCGCCGCGCGCCATGGCATGCCGCACGGCCGGTTTCGGCGCGCGACAAGTGTTGCAGATTCCCTGGAGCGGCGAGCGATCGACAGCCGATGCGGCTGCCGTCGCGGCGAAAGGGCCGCCAAGAACGCACAAGCGCTCCACCATGAAGCTCCGTACGAAGCTCACCACACTGTTGCTGGTCTGCGGCATCGCACCGATGGCGATCGCGGTCACGATCGCATGGCTGACCGGGAGGGGGTCCACGGTCAAGTTGGTCGCCGAATCATGCGACACATTGCGGGCCGGTGCGGAGACCGACCTCAAGGGGAACGTCGCCAGCCGCGGACGCCACATCCAGAGCTACTTCGACTTCATCAGGCAGAGCGCCCAGTCGTTGGGTTCCAACGCGGGCATGCACGAGGCGATCGCTGCGTTCTCGGCCGGGCTCGCCGAGCTCACGGCGGCGTCCAAGGCCGATGCCGCCGGCCAATCGGCCATGAAGTTGCGACTTGCGTCCTTCTACCAGGGCGACTTCGCCGCCGAGTACCGGCGCAAGACCGAGGGCAGGGTGCCGGCCACCGATTCGATCCTCGCGGTCGCCGATGAGGTGATGGTGGTCGCCCAGAGCCACTACCTCGCGACCAACCCGAATCCGATCGGCCAGAAGCACCGCCTCGACGGCGGGGCCGAAGGCACGGCTTACGGCAACGCCCACGCCAAGTTCCACCCCTGGATGCGCAACCTGTCCGAGGTGTTCGGCTACTACGACGTCTTCCTGATCGACCCGTCCGGACGGATCGTCTACTCGGTCTTCAAGGAGGCCGACTTCGGCACGTCGCTGGCGACGGGGCCATGGCGCGACTCGGGCATGGGAGGCCTGTTCCGCAAGCTGCAGACGACCGCGGTCGGGGAGTGGGCGTTCGCCGACTTCGAGGTCTACACGCCTTCGTACGAAGCGCCGGCGGCGTTCGTGGGCAGCCCGATCTCGCGGGGCAGCGAACGGCTCGGCTACATCGCGTTCCAGGTGCCGATCGACCGGGTCAACGCGATCATGGCCAACTGCGAAGGGCTCGGTAAGACCGGCGAGATCGTCCTGGTCGGGCCCGATCGCCTGATGCGGTCCGACTCACGGCACCAACCGGAGAAGCTGAGCGTCGAGAACTCGTTCCGGCGCCCGGAGACCGGCAAGCTCGACCTGCCGGCCGTAGCGCGTGCGATCGAAAAGGGGGAGTCGGGGTGCGAGGAAATGACCAACCCGGAGGGTGCCACGTCGTTGTGCGCCTTCGCGCCGATCGAGATCCTCGGCAGGCGGTGGTGCATCCTCGCGACGGTCGGCAAGGACGAGGTGCTCGCCGGGTCGGCCATCATGCTCCGGATCGGCGAGGAATCCGTCAACGCGATGCTGCTCTGGAGCCTTGGCCTGATCCTCGTCACGAGCATCGTGGTCGCCGGGATCGCATGGTGGTTCTCGCGTCAGATCACGTCGCCGATCCAAGGCACCGTGGGGGCACTCAAGGACATCGCCGAGGGTGAAGGCGACCTGACGCGTCGCCTCGACGAAGCCCGCTCGGACGAACTCGGTGAACTCGGCAAGTGGTTCAACAAGTTCCAGGCGCGGCTGCAAGAGACGATCAAGAGTCTCGGCCAGAAGGCGCAGGGTGTCACCAGCGCGTCGACCCAGATGATGGCGACCGCGACCAGCCTCGCGTCCGGGGCCGAGCGGACCAAGGCGCAATCGACGCAGGTCGCAGCCGCCGCGGAACAGATGACGGCCAACATGAACAGCGTCAGCACGTCTAGCGACGCGATGGCAGGCACCCTGAGAACGGTCGCCGCCGCGGTCGAGCAGATGACCGCGAGCATCGGCGAGGTCGCGAAGAGCGCCGACGGCGCCGCGCGCGTCGCGACGCAGGCCGCCGACCTCACGCGCACCAGCAACGAGAAGATCAGCCTGCTCGGTGCGGCCGCCAACGAGATCGGGCGCGTCATCGAGACGATCCAGGACATCGCCGAGCAGACCAACCTGCTCGCACTGAACGCGACGATCGAGGCTGCGCGCGCCGGCGAGGCCGGCAAGGGCTTCTCGGTGGTCGCCAACGAGGTGAAAGACCTGGCGCGGCAGACCGCCGACGCCACCCAGGACATCCGTCAGCGCATCGAACGCATCCAGCGGTCGACGCAGGACTCCGTCCAGGCGATCGTCGCGATCGACCAAGTCATCGCCCAGGTCAGCGCGGCGTCCCAGACCATCGCCTCGTCGGTGGCCGAGCAGCGGACGGCCACCCAGGAGATCGCGCAGAACCTCGCCGCCAACACCCGGACGGTCGAGATCGTCAACCGCAACGTCGCCGAGTGCGTGACGACAAGCCAGGAGATCAGTCGCAGCATCCAGGAAGTCGACCAGAACGCCCGCGCCACCGCTGCCGGGGCCGAGGAAGCCGACCAGGCCGGCAAGGGTCTCGGTGGCCTGGCGCACGAGCTGCAGAGCATCGTGCTCCAGTTCCGCGTCTGACGTGAGGAAGGGATCACCACCATGAGCGGCGACGAGGATGAACTGCACGAACTGATCGGCGACTTCGTGACCGAGTCGCGCGAGCACTTGCGCACGGTGGAGGCCGATCTGCTGCGGCTGGAGAACGGCGGCAGCGACGCCGAGACCGTCAACAACGTGTTCCGTTGCGTTCACAGCGTCAAGGGGGTCGCCGGCTTCCTCGGCCTCGAACGCATCCAGACGTTGGCGCACACGCTCGAGAGCACGCTCGACCTCGTGCGCAAGGACCGGTTGCAGCCGACGGCGGAGCTCATCAGCGCCCTGCTGGCAGCGATCGACGTCCTGCGCGAGATGATCGACAACGTCGCCGCGTCCAACGACGTCGACATCACCGCCTACACGAATGCACTCCTGGCATTCGTGGCGTCACCGGGCGAGGTCGCCGTTGCGGCCCCGACGCCGGCGGCGGCTGCCGCGTCGCACGCCGGTGGCCCCGTGGAGGCGGGACCGCCGTTCGAGCCGCGGGGGCACGACGAAGAAGGACGACCCGCCGGCAAGCAGGTGGTGGCCAACCCGACCGAATCGCAGGGGCCGGACTCGATCCGGGTCAGCGTTCCCCTGCTGAATCGCCTGATGACCTTGTCCGGCGAGATGGTGCTCGGTCGCAACCAGGTGCTGCAGATGCTGGGTTCCGCCAACCAGGCGGTTCTGCATCAGGCCGCCGCCAACCTGAGCCAAGTCGTGAGCGAGGTGCAGGAGGCGATCATGCAGACGCGGCTACAGCCGGTCGGCAACGTCTTCCAGAAGCTGCCGCGCGTGGTGCGCGACCTGACGGCGAAGCTCGGCAAGCGATGCCGACTCGTCGTCGAAGACAAGGAGGTCGAGCTCGACCGGTCGATCCTCGAGGCGCTCGGCGATCCATTGACCCACCTCGTGCGCAACGCCATCGATCACGGGATCGAACGACCGGAGAGAAGGAAGGCGGCCGGCAAGTCGGCCGAAGGGACGCTGTCCCTGACGGCATTCCAGCAGGGCGGCAACGTGAAGATCGAGGTCCGCGACGACGGTGCGGGCATCGATGCCGAGAAGCTGCGGGCCAAGGCGGTGGAGAGGGGGATCGTCGCGGCCGAGGAGGCACGGACGCTCAGCGATCACGACGCGATGCTGCTGATCTTCGCCCCGGGTTTCTCGACCGCCGAGAAGGTCACCGACGTGAGCGGACGCGGTGTCGGCATGGACGTCGTGCGCTCGAACATCGAGAAGCACGGCGGCAACGTGGAGGTCGCCTCCCAGCTCGGTGCGGGCACGACGTTCACGATCACCATTCCTCTGACGTTGGCGATCATGCCGGCGCTGGTGGTGACCTGCAGCGAGCGGCGCTACGTGCTGCCGCAGCACAACGTGACCGAGCTGGTGAGCGTCCAGGCAGGAGATCAGCGCCTGACGAAGCTGCATGGTCGCGACGTGCTGCACCTGCGTGGCCATCTGCTGCCGGTCGTGCACTTGCGCGACGCATTGGAGGTCCAGGACCCTCCGGGCAGCAGGGCGACCCGCAAGCACAACATCATGGTCGTGCAGTCGGGTTCCCTCCGCTACGGCCTGGTCGTCGACTCGCCGCCGGACACCGAGGAGATCGTCGTCAAGCCGCTCGGTTCGCACCTCAAGGGTCGCAACGTGTACTCGGGGTCGACGATCCTCGGCGACGGCCGCGTGGCGCTCATCCTCGACGCCGCCGGCCTGGCGGAGCGAGCCAAACTTCGCGGTCAGGACGGCGGCACCGCTGCCGCGGTCGGAGCGACCACGGCCGCCACCACCGGCGGCGAGGCGACCGACATGGTCCTGTTTCGCAACCATGCCGAGGAGCTGTTCGCGGTTCCGCTCGGCCTCGTCAGCCGCATCCAGCGGCTGCCGGTCGAGGAGATCACCGCGATCGGCGATCGGCTCGTGCACCGGGCCGCCGAACGGGCGATGCCGCTGGTCAAGCTCGAGGCCCACGTGCAGGCGCGGGCGCCGGAGTCGCGCGGCAACCGCTGGTCGGTGCTGGTCTTGCGCATCACGGGCAAGGAGTTCGGCCTCCTCGCGTCGATGATCGAGGACATCAAGTCGCTCGTCGTCAACCTCGACGACCGGACGCTCGCCTTGCCGGGCGTCATCGGCAGCTTCCAACGCGGCACCCAGACCGTCCGGTTGCTGGACGTCGCGGCCCTCGCCCGTCTGGCGTTGCCGCACCTGTTCGCCGAGGTGTTCGGCGGTCCGGCGCCGAAGCCGAGGACGCCGTCGGCGCCCGCGGCCGGCGCGGCGTTGCCCTCGCCCGAAGCGCGTCGGCAACCGAGAGTGCTGTTCGCCGACGACTCGCAGTTCTTCCGCAACCGCGCGGCACGGATCCTCACCGACGGCGGCATCGAGGTCGTGACGGCCGACGACGGCGACGCGGCGTGGCGGTTGCTCGCCGACGAGAGCGTGCAGTACGACCTTGTCCTCACCGACGTGCAGATGCCGAACTGCGACGGTCTCGAACTCACGCGGCGGATCCGCGCCTCGCGACGTCATGCGACGTTGCCGGTCGTCGCGCTGAGTTCCTTGTCGAACGAGGACGACATCGCGCAAGGGATGGCCGCCGGCGTCAATCAGTACCTCGTCAAGCTCGACGAAGCGGCCCTGCTGTGCGCGGTGCGCGAAGTGGTCGGGGTGCAAGCATGAACACCGGAAGCCAGCGTAGCTTCATCACTTGCCGCGTCGGTGAAGGCTTGGTCGGCATCGGCATAGAGCACGTGCAGGAGATCAACCGGCACGTCGACGCCACCTTCGTGCCACGGCTCGAACCAGAGGTCAAGGGGCTGATCAACCTCCGCGGCAACCTCGTCACCGTGCTCGACCTCGTCCGCATCCTGCACGCCCGCGACATCGCCAACACGCACGACACGCGCAACGTGATCGTGCATCTCGACAACGAGCGCTTCGGCCTGCTCGTCGACGGCGTCGGCGACGTCTCCAGCTGCGAACTCGCCGACATCAAGCAATTGCCGAGCCACTTCGATCCGGATCAGGCGATGTGGTTCGAAGGTCTCGTGCAGCTCGAACGCCAGATCCTCCTGGTGCTCGACGTCGGCGCAGTGGTCCGCGGCCCCACGGAACGCGAGAGGCGCACGTGAGCGCGATCCAGCATGGATCGGAAGCGCGTCTCCGTGTCATGATCGTCGACGGCGAGAGTTCGGCGCGCCAGTTACTGGCGCATAAGCTCGGTGTCGGCAACGCGGTCAACGTCGTCGGCACGGCGATCAACGCCCGTACCGCGTTGGCCAAGCTGCCTGCCTACCGGCCCGACGTCGTCGTCGTCGACTTCGTCAGCGACGAGGTCGATGGCCTAGGCCTCGCCCGCGAGCTGCGCCGAGTCGGCGCCAAGCCCGGCCTCGTGCTGATGGTCGCCGAGGACGCGTGCGGGTCGGCGCGCAGCGGCGATCCGGCCTTGCAGCCCTTCGAGGTGTTGTCGCGTTCGCAGGTCCTGGCTGCGGACGAGGACGATCGGCGCTCGCTGCACGCCGTGCTGGCGGCCGGTGGACGACGGCAGCCGCGGGAAGTCGTCGGCGCTGCCTCGCCGGCTCGGCCGGCGGCCGCGTCGCCCGCGGTTCCGTCCGTGCCCCACCGCACTTGGCTGCCGCAGAAGGCTGCGATCGTGGGCATCGGGACCTCGACGGGTGGCCCCAACGCGTTGGCGGTGATGCTGCCGATGCTGCCAGCCGACTTTCCCCTGCCGATCTTGATCGTCCAGCACATGCCGGTCGGTTTCACCGCCTCGTTGGCGCACTCCCTGAGCCGGGTCTGCCGCATCCCGGTCGTCGAGGCGCAGGACGGGGACCTCGTCCAGCCGGGGCGGATCGTGATCGCGCCGGGCGGGCGCCAGATGCGGGTCGTCGGCCAAGGCAATGCCGCGGTCCTCGCGTTGACCGACGATCCCCCCGAGCAGGGCTGCAGGCCATCGGTGGACTACCTGTTCCGTTCCCTCCACGAGGTCTACGGCGGACGCACGATCGCGGTCGTCATGACCGGCATGGGCGAGGACGGCTTCGCCGGCAGTCGTCATCTGCGCTCTGCCGGGGCCTGGATCATCGCGCAGGACAGGGCCAGCTGCACCGTGTACGGCATGCCGCGCGGCCCGGTCGAAGCCGGCATCGTCGATGCGGTGGCTCCGCTGGACCAGATCGCGGCGCGGGTCTGCGAGGCGTCACCCTTGGGTGGGATGTGATGAAGCTCGCCGCCGGGGAACTGCCGTTGATGGCCACGCTGGTGCGCCAGCTGGCGGGCGTCCACCTCGACGATTCGAAGGGATACCTCGTGGAGAGCCGGCTGGGTCCGATCGCCGAGCGGCACGGCTGTTCGAACTTCAACGAGCTCTACTTCAGGTTGCGCTACGAACCCAAGCCCGCCCTCGTGCAGGAGGTCGTCGATGCGATCACGACGCACGAAACCAGCTGGTTTCGCGATGGCGCCCCGTACGACGCGCTGCAGTTCAAGGTGGCGCCGGAGAGCATCGACGCGCGCGCTCGTACCGGTTCACCGCGCAAGCTGCGGATCTGGTCGGCGGCGTGCAGCACCGGCCAGGAGCCCTACGGCATCGCGATGGTGCTGAGCGAGCTGATCCCGGACATCGCCAGTTGGGACCTGCAGATCCTCGCGACCGACATCTCGAAGTCGTCCATCGACGCCGCAGTAAAGGCCAGCTACTCGACGAACGACGTCGCCCGCACCCAGCGCCCCAATGCGATGGCGCGTTGGTTCGACGTCACGCCGGCCGGTGCGGTGGTGAAGCCAGTCATCACGCGATTGGTGGCCTTCCGGCAGCTGAACCTCCTGGAACCGCTGTTCGGCATCGGTCCGTTCGACGTCGTGTTCCTGCGCAACGTGCTGATCTACTTCGACAAGGCCACCAAGCTGAAGGTGCTGCAGAGCATCAAAAGCGTGTTGATGCCGCACGGGTGGATCTTCGTCGGTGGCACCGAGAACCTCGGCGACGCCGGCCCGGAGTGGGTGCCCCAGACGCACTGCCGGGCAATCGTCTACCAGCCGAACGCGACCGTGCGCAAGTGAGCCGGGGCGGTGTCCCCGGACCAGCGTGCCGGAGGCTCGTCCTGCCGCGACGCCGGCCGCCGGCACGTCGGCGGCTGGCATGGACCGGCTTCACGGCATCGCGGACGGCGGGCGAGGTCACGCCGGACGGTTCGCCCGGCAGGTTGCCGGCCGAGGTCGCATGCCGCGGCACGAGTTCAGCCAGTGCCAAGGCCTCCAGTCGCTCCGGGGGCAGGGGGATTGCAGACCGCCGAGCCCCGGCTGCGGGCGGCTGCTCGGACGCGTCGCCGACGCCGTGGATGACGGCGCGACGACCGTAGCTGCAACGGCGTCGGTCGGCGGCCCTCCGCGAACCCGCCGCCCGGGCGCCAGCCGGGCAGCAGCCGTGGTGGGGCCGCCGGGCCGATGGATGACGGCCAGCGGGCAGGTGCACCGAAGGCGGATCGCTTGCCGTCCGGCCGCGACCACTGCACCGCTGCACCGACGTGCCCGCTGCGCCCGCTGGGGATGGCGCAGGTCCTTGCGCAACCGATCGCTCAGCGCGCGATGCGGAAGCTGCCGATCGCCGTCACCAGCCGGTCGGCGCTCTGGCCCAGAGCCTTGCTGAGCTTGAGCGCAGTCTGCGCCGACGACTGCGTCTCCTTGGCGATCTCGGAAACCGCCAGCATGCCCTGCAGCGTCTGCTCGGCCGCCGGCACCTGCTCGCGTGCGATCCGGTTCATGTCGGTGATCAGCTCCGAGGTCTGCGTCGACTCGCGCTGGATCTTCTGCAGCACCTGACCCGACTCGGTCACCGAGTCGGCGTGGTGCTCGACCGCGCGCGTCTGCTCCTCGATCGCCGCGACCGACTCGCTGGTCTCGGCCTGGATGCTGGTGATCAGCGTGCGGATGTCCTGCGTCGCCATCGAGGTCCGCTCGGCGAGCTTGCGGACTTCCTCGGCGACGACGCTGAAGCCGCGACCGTGTTCGCCTGCTCGCGCCGCTTCGATCGCGGCGTTGAGCGCCAGCATGTTGGTCTGCTCGGAGATCTTGGCGATCGTGCCGACGATGCCGGTGATCTCCATGCTGCGATTGCCTAGGTTCTTGATCTTCTTGGCACCGGCCTGCACGTTCGCACGCAGCGTCTCCATCTCCTCGGCGATATTCTGCACCATCTCGGCGCCGCTGAACGCGGACTCCTGTGTGCGTGAGGCGGCGGTCACCGCCGTGGCGGCGTTCTCGCTCACGTGCGTGATGTCGCCGCGGATTTGGTGCACGGCGGCCGTGGCGGCGTCGAGCTTCTGCGCTTGAGCGGTCGCGCCCTGCGCCATGCTCGCGGCGGTCTCGCCGACCTTCTGCCCGGCGTTCTGGGTCTCTTCGATGGTCTTGTTCAGCGTGCCGAGCACCTCGGTCCAGTTGTCCATCATCTGGTTCAAGGCGTCGGCAACGTTGCCCAAGGCGCCCTCGGTCACCTTGGCGCGTCCGGTCAGGTCGCCGTCGGCGCAGTTGGCGACGAAGCTCAGCAGCTCCATGATGTTGCCGTTTAGGAGCTGGTTCTCGCTCTCGGCCCGCGTGCGCAGCGAATCGGCTTCCTTGATCTTGCCCGTCAATTCGGTGGAGACCTGGAAGTAGAAGGACAGCAGCACGTAGAGGATCAATACGACCGCGAGCAGGCCGGTGGCCAGACCCGTCATCTGGGCGTTCGAGTAGCGATTCACGCGGTCCACGATCAGGCTGTCGAGTTGCGGTCCGACCTCTTCGTGCAGCCTCTGCACGCTGTCGATCGTCGACGTCGTGTGTTTGCAGAACTCGGCCGGCGTCATCGTGGAGCGTTCCTTGCCGAGCGACTGGGTCTCGATCATCGCGACGAACGCGTTGACATCGGCGATGGCGGTGTCCACGGTGGCGCCGAGCGAAGGCCGCAGCCGGCCGTTGGCGTTGTTTGCGAACGATGTTTCGAAGTTGGTCTTGAGGTCGCTGGCGAACGAGCGGGCGCGCGCCACGTGTCCCGCGAGCAGCAGGCGGTCGGCCTCGGTGAGCACGCCGGCCTCGGTACGGCTGATCACGAGGTGGCCGATGTTGACCAACGTCTCGGTCAGGCGGCCCAGACGCGCGGTATACGCGTCCATCAGGTAGTAGCTGTCCAGGTCCGGGTCGAGGATCAGGTTCGAGAAGTTGCCGACGTAGTTCAGCACGAAGTCGTTCGTTACCGCAAGCAGGGCGGTCAGCGCCCAATGCCATTAACCTCCGACCTTGCCCTTGGAGTTCCATCGGAGGCCCGGCTTGAAGGATCTTCGCGGGCTGGAGCGACCTGGACGGCGACGCTGTCGGTGCCTGGCGAGCCGTCGGAGTAGCGCCCCGTGA
>JADCJE010000164.1 GCA_020247305.1 Phycisphaerales bacterium
CGTGGCCGGGCACGATCGGATAGACCGTCGGCATGAAGGCGCGCCACTCGTCGCGCACCGAGTGCAGGTCCGAGTGGCAGATGCCGCAGAACAGCACGTCGATGGCGACGTCGGTCGGCTGCGGCTCGCGGCGCAGGATGCGGGTGAAGGCCAGCGGCGAGGTCGCGCTGGCGGCGGCGAAGGCCTTGGTCGGCGTGGAGGCGATGGTCATGGGGCGTTGCTCGATGGATGACGCAGTGGAGCGCAGCGACGCACGCCGCGCCATGCGCGCATCGGCCCCCGAGGATCCGTGCCGCGGGTCGCCCGCCGGGCGTCGCAGTCCGCCGCGGTGCGCGCGCTACCCCTTCGGCCGCCCGATCAGCACGCGCGCGCGGCCATCCATCGGCAGCGCCTCCTCGACGACCTCCAGGCCGAGGTCGCCGCCGAGCTGCGCGAGGTGCCGCATCCACGGCTTGTAGCTCATGCCGTTGTCGGAGCAGCACGGCACGACGGCGAACGGCCGGCCGTGCCTGGCGGCGTACTCGACGAGGACGCGCGTGGCGCCATCGGGGTGCATGCCGACGAGCAGATCGCAGTCGCACGGCTCGTCGAGCGTGAACAGCCGCTCGGCGTACTTCACTTCGGCGCGCTTCCAGCGTTTGTCGAACGTCAGCACGTCGAGGCCGCGCGCGCTGAGTTCGACGTTGAGCTTGCCCATGCCGCCGGCGATGTCGTACGCGCGCCGGCAGCCGGGGAAGTGGCGCTGCACGAGGTCGGCGAACAGCGAGAAGCGGCGTTTGTCGGCCAAGGGGACAGGATGGCGGCGGGCGCGGCCGCGCATGCTGCCGCGGCGGCGCGCGGCGGTCCACTGGTGGCGCGAGGGCGCCGGCCGACCCGGCGGACCGCTGGCGCGTCCCAGGATCGGGCGACGCCATGCGCCAGGCCGCACCCGTCGGAGCGCACGCGGCCGCTGCGACGCCGCGCTCAGGCGTGCGGCCGGACCGGCGCGCGCGCCAGCGCGTTGGCGGCGTCCGCGTGCTCGCCGACGAAGCGCTCGGCGACCGGGTCCCACTGCAGCGGCACGCGCAGCTGGTAGCCGATCGACGCGAGGTGGCAGACGGTCGCGGTGCGGTGACCGATCTCGGCGGTGCAGATCGGGTCGCGGCCCTCGCGGATGGCGGCGAGGAAGTCGGCGACGTGGCCCTGGTTGCGCGGGAAGCGCAGCTCGCCGGCCTTCGGCTCGGCCAGCAGCTCCGGCGCGTCGGGCGCGCTGCGGTCGGTCCCGCGGAACGCGCGGCTGTGGCCGCGCGAGCACTCGATCGTGCCGAGCTCGCCCTCGAACGTGCAGTCGGTCGGGCCGCCGTGGACCATTTCGCAGCCGTCGGCGTAGACCAGCACGAGGCCGCGCACGGCCGCGCGGTCCGCCGGCGGCAGCACGCGCACCGGGCCGCTGTGGTCCATGCCGAGCGCCCACTGCGCGATGTCGAAGTGGTGCGCGCCCATGTCGGCGAGGCCGCCGTTGGCGTACTCGCGGTACTTGCGCCACGCCGGGAAGTGGCCGTGCATGCCGATCGGGCACAGCTCGGCGTGGAACGGCCGCAGCGGCGCCTGGCCGAGCCAGCCGTCCCAGTCGATGCCGGGCGGCAGCGGCTGCGCCGGCAGGTCGCACGCGACCGCCGGATCGCCGGTGTGGATCGTGATGCGGCGCACCTTGCCGATGCGGCCGTTGCGCACCGCCTCGGCCGCACGCACGAAGTGGTGGCCGAACTCGCTGCGCTGCTGCGAGCCGGTCTGGAAGCGCACGCCGGTCGCGGCGACCGCGGCGGCGATCGCGCGGCCTTCGGCGATCGTCAACGTCAGCGGCTTCTCGCAGAAGACGTGCTTGCCGGCGAGTGCCGCGGCGATCGCCGGCTCGGCGTGCCAGTGGTCGGGCGTGCCGACCAGCACCGCGTCGACCTCGCGGTCGGCGACGACCTCGCGCCAGTCGGCGGCGACGCGGCAGGCGGTACGCTTCTGCGCCTCGTTGGCGAGCCGCGCGCCCTCCTGCGCGCGCGCCGCGACCACATCGGCGACGGCGACGACCGCGCACTTGCCGTCGGCGAGGAACTCGCCGAGCAGCTGCCGCGACCGCACGCCGAAGCCGACGATGCCGACGCGGAGCGAGCCGTCGCCGGGCGCGCGCGGCGGCAGGTCGCGCGGCAGCGGCGCGGGCGCCGTGGCGCAGGACGCGAGGGCGGCGCTGCCGGCGGCGGCGACGGCGGCGGTGCGGACGAAGTCGCGGCGCGACGGGCGAGGCATCGCCGCACGGTCGCGGCCGCGCGGGCCCGCGGCAAGCGCGCGGACGCGGTGCGGCAGAGGTGGTACAGCCGTCGCGCCCGCGGCAGGACTTCGCCGCGGTCAGTAGTGGTACAGCAGCCAGTACACCACCACCCCCGTCACCGACACGTACAGCCAGATCGGCGTCGTCACCTTCGCCCACTTGCGGTGCTGGGCGCGGCGGTCCTTCAGGCCGAGGTAGACCGTGCGCAGGATCAGCGGCACCTGCACCACCGCGAGCACGATGTGCGAGATCAGCAGGGTGAAGTACACCGGCCGGATCCAGCCCTGGTGCGGGAACTTCTTCTCGTTGCCCGAGAAGTGGTAGACGAGGTAGCAGACGAGGAACGCCGCCGAGAAGCCGAGCGCGACGAAGATCAGCTTCTTGTGCAGCTCGATGCTGCCGCGCTTGACCGCGACCAGCGCGGCGACCAGGAACACGAACGCGCAGGCGTTGAGGACGGCGTCGACGTGAACCAGGACGGCGGTGTCTAAGGCGGCGAGCATGGGGTCACTGGCGCGTGAGCACCATCGTCGTGAACAGCAGCGGCAGGTAGACGATCGAGGTCACGAACGTCATGCGCATCGCCGCGTCGCGCCGCGTCAGCGCGGCGAACGCGGTCGGCACGAAGAACAGCAGGTCGAGCCAGATCGTCACCGCGGCGTAGCGGCTGTCGACCATGCGCGTGTAGTACGGCACGAAGCTGGCGATGCCGAGGCCGGCGACGTACAGCAGCATCGTCAGTGCGGTGCGGTAGCCGGTCGGGTCGAGCACCGGCAGCATCTGCATGCCGGCGCGCGCGTAGTCCTCGCGGTAGCGCCACGCGATCGACAGGAAGTGCGGGATCTGCCAGCAGAACAGGATCGCGAACAGCACCGCCTGCGGCATCGCCAGCTCGCCGACCACGGCGGCGTGGCCGACGACCGGCGGCAGCGCGCCGGGGATCGCGCCGACGAGCGTGTTGAGCGACGTGCGCGTCTTCATCGGCGTGTAGACCAGCACGTAGCTGACGACGATGGCGGCGCACAGGCTGCCGGCGGTCCAGTTCCAGTGCCCGAGCGGGCGCGAGCCGTCGGCGGCGAGCGGCGCAGCGAACACCAGCACCAGCAGCACGCCGGCGATCGACGTGGCGAGCCCGAACGCGAGCACCTCGCCCGGCGACAGGCGGCCCGTCGGCAGCGGCCGCTTCTGCGTGCGCTGCATCAGCGGGTCGAGGTGCCGTTCGCGGTGCATGTTGAGCGCGGCTGCGCCGACGGCCGCGAGGAACGTGCCGACGGTCGTCGCCAACAGCAGATCGAGCGGCGGATGGCTGCCCTTGGCCGGCCAGCCCATGTAGGCGCCGGCGACCACCGCGAAGACGGCGAGCGCCGACAGCCGCGGCTTGCCGAGTTCCCAGAACGCGGCGAGCTTGCCGCCCGCCCGCACGCCGCCTGCCGCCGCCGCGCTCATGCGACGGCCTGCGGTGCGGCGCCGTCACCGTCACCGTCGCCGTCGCCGTCACCGTCGGCGCCGGGCCGGCGCGTGGCGCGGAAGACGTGCGCCGCGAGCGTCGCGACCAGCACGGTCAGCAGCGCGCCGATCAGCACGTGGATCGAGATCACGGTCGCCGCGCCGAGCTGCTCGACGTTCTCGGGGCGCTTGCCGTCGGGATTGCGCACGGCGAGCGCGACGAAGCCGAGCGCGATCTGCGCGATCATCAGGCCGATGATGGCGCGCGACAGGCCCTTGATGCCGGGGGCCGCGCCGAGGCGGCCGACGGCGAACGCGGTCGCGATCGTCGCCACCAGGAACACCACCAGCGCGTTGCCGACGTGCGTCCACAGGGCGTGCGGACTGTTGGTGTGGCGCGCGACCGCGCCGACGACCGTCTGCGCGACGAGCAGCAGCAGCGCGACCAACGCCAGCGTCCGGCCGCTGCCGGGGGGCGCCGTCGTCACCGGCGCGGTGGCGCGGTAGCGGTCGGAGAGCTGGTAGGCGAGCCACGCGAACGTCGCGAACGTCAGCTGCGCGAGCGTGCCGTGGGTCACCGAGGTGATCGCCGGCAGGTTCTTCAGCACGCCGAGGCCGCCGACGACGCCCTGCGTCAGCACGAGACAGCCGCCGGTCCACGCGGTGGCGCGCGCCCGCGGCGAGCCGAGGCGGCCGAAGTGCAGCCACAGCGCCAGCCCGAGCGCCAGCAGGCCGGTGGCGGAGGCGGCGACGCGGTGGAAGTGCTCGAAGAAGCCGGGCAGCGTCGTGTAGCTCGACGCCGGCATCACCTGGCCGTCGGACAGCGGCCAGTCGGGGTACGCCATGCCCGAGCCGGTGCTCGTGGTCAGCGCGCCCTTGAGCACGGTGACGGCGGCCGTCGCGAGCAGCGCGAGACAAAGCCGGAACGGCCCCCGGCGGGAGCCCGAAAGCGGCGACAAAGCAGCAGGCGCGGTCGTCATGGGCCGGAGAGGCCATGAGAATGCCCCCCGCGCCCTGGATTTTCAGCCGCGGCCTGCGGGCGATCGGCGGACCACGGCGGCGCCGCGCCCCCCTTCGCACGCTGGATGCACGCCGACGCGCTGCTCAGCGCGCCGGGCGAGCCGGCGGCTTGTCGCCGGTTTCGAACACGTCCCAGATCGGCCGCTCGCTGTCCTTCAGCTTCGGCGCGTCGGTGACGCGATCGAGGCCGAGCTTCGGCTCGCGCCGCGCGGTCTGCAGCAGCGACGCGACCTCGGCGTCCTTGCCGAGCGCGTTCGCGGCTTCGAGCTGCGCGACGGCGCGATCGGTCTCGCCCAGGCGCAGGCTGCACACGCCGAGGTTCTTGAGCGCGGCGCGCGCGGCGGGCGGCGGCAGTTCGTCGATGTTCGCCTGCGACAGCTCGGCGATGGCGCGCTGCCACTGGCGCTGATCCATGTGCTTCTCGCCACGGAACAGGTGCGTCAGGGTCGGCGTGTCGAGCTTGCCTTCGATCGGCTCGAACTCGAGGACCTCGATCCAAGGCGTGTTCTGGAAGATGTTGCGCACGACGCCGGTCAGCCGCAGGCCCTGGTAGATGTCGAGCTCGTACAGCTTGTCGAGGTTCGGGTTCGACTTCGACAGGAAGAGCATGCCGAAAACGTCCTTGTAGGACTTCTCGCGCCAGATCGGCTGCTCGTGCGACCAGACGTGGAAGTTGGCGAACTCCTGCGGCGTGAACTGGGTGAAGAACGGGTTCGACAGGCTGCCCAGCGACGCGAACTGGACCTTGAACTCGACCTTCACGTTCTTGTACGCCGCAGGGTCCTGGCGGATCTGTTCGAGCGTCGCCTTGACGCGGCCGCCGAAGAAGTCGGTCTGGGCGGGAAGCGCGGCGGCGGCGCCGAGCAGGAGGGAGACGAGCAACGCGGTTCTCATGGCGGTTCCGATGGTTCAGGTGGCGCGAGCCGGCAGCGCCTGTCGCCAGTCGCTGACGCACTCCTTCGACTTGCTGCGTTCCCGGCCAGCAGCGTGTCGGGAGCGCCGTCGCCCGCCGCGCGCCGCCGCGGCGGCGCCACCTGCCCGGCCCCTCACGGAGCGGACGGCGGCAGCCGGACGCGGCGCGCACGGCGACGGGCGAAGCCGTCTCCGACACGTTGCCGTCAGGTTGCGCGCGCACGGTTGCCCGGCGCGCACCGCTCTATCGGCCCCGCATGCGCCCGGCCTTGACCCGCTCCGCGGCAGCGGCCGGGCGCCGCCGGCCGCAGCGCCGCAGCCCGCGCTGCCGTGGCAGGTTGCGCCGCCGCCTACCGCCGGCGCGCTGGCACGGCGGCGGCGGCCGGGCCAAGATCCGCGCCGGCCGGACGCCGCCGCAGGCCGCGGCGAGCGCGTGCCGCCCTCAATCCACCATGCGACACTCCGCTCCCTGGCTCCCTCTGGCCCCGCTGGTCCAGCTGGTCCTCGCCGGCGCCGCCACCGCCCAGTACTACGAAGCCCGCAACGCCGGCATGGGCGGCGTCGGCACGGCCTCGTCCAACTACCTCGCCGCCGGCTGGGCCAACCCGGCCCTGCTGACGCGCTGCCGCGCGGACGACACCTTCGGCCTGATCCTGCCGACGATCGGCGCCACCGCGTACGACAAGGACGGCCTCGTCGACGACATCGAGTCGTTCGCCGACGAGTACGACCGGCTGGAGCAGGCCGGCGGCGGCACGCAGGCCGATCGCGACCTGCTGGCCGACCGGCTGGCGGCGCTCGACGACCGGCAGGTGACGGCGACGCTCGGTGTCGGCGGCGTGCTGGCCGTGCCCTCGCGCGAGTTCGGCTTCGCCCTGCACGCGAAGACCTACGCCGACCTGCAGTCCTTCGTCGACGTCGATCCTGCGGACGTCAACGCGCTGCGCAACCCGGGCCTGCTGCCGTCGCTGCAGTCGCAGGCGCGCGTCGTCGGCGTCGCGATCACCGAAGTCGGCGTGTCGCTGGCGACGGCGTTCGGCGAAGGCGCGGAGCGCATCGCCATCGGCGTCACGCCCAAGCACCAGCGCGTCGACACCTACAACTACGCGGTCATCGCCAACGACTTCGACATCGGCCGGTTCGACGACGACCAGTACGCCAACGACGACTCGGGCTTCAACGTCGACGTCGGCGTCGCGTGGGAGCCCGGCGCGGGCTTCATGCTCGGCGTGCACGGCCGCAACCTCATCGGTCAGTCGTACACGACCGTCGACACGCTGGCGCGCAGCTACGTCTACGACATCAACCCGACGGCCGTCGTCGGCGCGGCGTGGACGGCCGGCGCGCTGACGCTGTCCGGCGACTTCGACATCATGCCGGCGGACCGCTTCGTCACCGCCAACGGGCTCGGCGACGACGACACCCGCCTCGTCCGCATCGGCGGCGAGTTCGACCTCGCCGGCTGGCTGCAGCTGCGCGCCGGCTACCAGAAGGACCTGGAGGACACGCTCGACGACGCGATCAGCGCCGGCATCGGCCTCGCGCCGTTCGGCATCGTGCGCCTCGACCTCGCCGGCACGTACATCGACGACAACAGCTTCGGCGCCGTCGCCCAGCTGGGCCTGACCTTCTGATCGGCGGGCGGCCCGGGCGGCCCGCCGCCGCCCATCACTCGGCGCGCTCGCGCCCTTCCTCGCGTTCCCAGCGGCGGCGCACGCGCTCGGGCGCCTCGCCGCCGCGCCACATCAGCGCGATCGCGGTCGTGCCCCACTCGCGCAGGTCGACGTCGAGGTCGTCGCCGAAGTCGTCGTCGTCGAGCACGCCGGCGGCGAAGTGGAACAGCACGCAGCCGTGCGGCGCGGTGCGCTCCAGCAGCCGGCGCGCCTTGGCGAGGCACTTGACCGGGTCCTCGCTCACCAGCGCATACGGCGGATCGAGAAAGACGAGGTCGGGGCCGACCTCGGCGTCCGGCGCCGCCGACTCGTCGCGCGCCGGCGCGCCGAACACGGCCGGCGTCATCGCCGGCGGCTCCCAGGCGTCGCCGCGCACGAGGCAGGCGCGGTCCTCGGCGTGGTCGCCGAGCATGCGCAGGTTGTCGCGCAGCACGTCGAGGGCCTTGCCATTCTTCTCGACGAACAGCACGCGCGCCGCGCCGCGCGACAACGCCTCGATGCCCGACGCGCCGGTGCCGGCGAACAGGTCCCACACGTAGGCGCCGTCGACGCGGTCCTGCAGGATGTTGAACAGCGCACCGCGGACCTGCCCGAGCAGCGGCCGGGTCCCGAGCCCGCGCACGGCCTTCAGCACCCGCCCGCCGTACTCGCCGCCGATGATCTTGAGGCTCACGCACGGATGGTCGCCGCGCGTCCGCGCGTTGGCAATGACGCCGCGGCGTCCATGGCGTCGCACGGGCGTCGTACGGGCGTCATGGCCGGCTTGCGCGCGCCGGCGGCGGCCGGACGCCGGCGCGCGCGCGTTCCCTCGCCGCGCGCGCGCGCTATCGTGCTCGGCCCCCGCGATGACCGCGCTCCCCGATCGCTTCGGCCGCCCGCTGCGCAACCTGCGCCTGTCGGTGACCGACCGCTGCAACCTGCGCTGCCAGTACTGCATGCCGGAGGAGGAGTACGTCTGGCTGCCCAAGTCCGACGTGCTGACGTTCGAGGAGATCCTGCGGCTGGTCGACGTCTTCACGTCGCTCGGCGTCGACGAAGTGCGCGTTACCGGCGGCGAGCCGCTGCTGCGCCAGGGCCTGCCGGCGCTGGTGCGCGAACTGGCCGCGCGGCCGGCCCTGCGCGACCTCGCGATCACGACCAACGGCGTGCTGCTGCGCGAGCACGCGCAGGCGCTGAAGGACGCCGGCATGAAGCGCGTGACGGTCAGCCTCGACACGCTCGATCGCGAGACGTTCCGGCTGCTGTCGCGGCGCGACGACCTGCCGCGCGTGCTCGACGGCATCGAGGCCGCGCGCCAGGCCGGCTTCGCGGGGCGCAAGCTCGACACCGTCGTGATCGCCGGCGTCAACGACGGCGAACTGCCCGCGCTCGTCGACTTCGCCCGCGGCGTCGGCGCCGAGATCCGCTTCATCGAGTACATGGACGTCGGCGGCGCGACGCGCTGGCGGCTCGACCGCGTCGTCTCGCGCGCGCAGATGCTCGACCGGCTGCAGCGCGCCTGCGGGCCGATCCGCGCCGTCCCGCGCGCCGACAGCGCGCCGGCCGAGCGCTTCGAACTCGGCGACGGCACGACGTTCGGCATCATCGCGTCGGTGACGCAGCCGTTCTGCGCCACGTGCGACCGCGCGCGGCTGACCGCCGACGGCACGTGGTTCACCTGCCTCTACGCCGCGACCGGCGCCGACCTGCGCCGGCTGGTCCGCGGCGGCGTCGACGACGCGACGCTGCGCACCGCGATCGCGGCGACGTGGCAGGCGCGCAGCGACCGCGGCGCCGAGGTCCGCGCCGGCCTGCCCGACCGCGCGCCGCTGGCGGCCGCGGCGACGCTGCGGCAGCAGCCGCACCTGGAGATGCACACGCGCGGCGGCTGAGCGCCCGCGGCGCCGGTCGTCGCCCAGGCCCGGCGCGCGCTCAGGCGCGCGCGCCGGCCGCATCCGGTTGGCAGCGCTCGGCGACGCGGTGGCAGGCGACGACCAGCGCCACCAGCGCCGTGGCCGGGACCAGCAGCGGTCGCCACGCGCCGAGCGGCGCGGCCGCCGCGCCGTCGCGCAGCAAGGCGCCCCACGTCGGCGACGCTCCGTTCGGACCGAGGCCGAGGAACGACAGCGTCGACTCGCCGACGACCGCCGCGGCGAGCGCGAAGGCGGCCGTCGTCGCGACCTGCCCCCGGAGTTGCGGCAGCACGTGCCGCCAGAAGACGCGGCCGTGCGACAGCCCGAGGCCGCGCGCGGTGCGCACGAACTCCTGCTCGGCGAGCGCCAGCAGTTCGCCGCGAACGACGCGCGCGAACGCCGGCCACAGCAGCGCCACGAGCGTGACGCGCAGCGCGGTGGCCGACCCGCCGCACCACGCGGACGCGAACAGCAGGAACAGCAGCAGCGGCAGGCACGCGACCAGCTCGACGAGGCGCAACACGACGGCCTCGACGACGCCGCGCCGCAGGCCGGCGAGCGCGCCGAGCCAGACGCCGAGCAGCGCCGCCAGCAGCACGGCGGGCGCGGCGACGGCGACGACGCCCCGCGCGCCGTGCACGACGCGCGCGAGCAGGTCGCGGCCGGCGGCGTCGCAGCCGAGCCAGTGCGCGGCGGACGGACCTGCGCCGGCCGCCGACGCCTCGGTCGCCAGCGGATCGTGCGGCACCAACGGCATCCACACGGCGACGTCGTCCGCGCGCGGCGCCGCGAGCCAGCGCCGCCAGCCGCCGCCGTCGGGCGCCGCGCTCGGCCGCCCGAACGCCTCGGCGAGCGCCGGGAACGACCACGCGCCGCGGTCGCGCACCGCCAGCGGCACGCCGTTGGCGACGGCGGGCGCCAGCGCGCCGACGAGCAGCACGATGGCCAACAGCCAGCAGGCGGGCGAGCGCGACAGGCGGCCGCGCAGGGCCGGCGCGGCGGCGCTCACGGCAGCCTCACGCGGCGATCGACGCGCGCATGCAGCCAATCGGAGAACGCGTACGCCAGCAGCGTCGCGAGGGAGCCGAGCACGACCAGCGCCAGCAGCAGCGGCAGATCGCGCTCGGCGGCGGCGGTGAACGCGAGGTGGCCGAGGCCGTCGAGCGCGAACGCGTTCTCGACCACGACCGAGCCGCCGACCAGCATCGGCAGCAGGCTGCCGACGAGCGTCGCCGCCGGTGCGAGGCCATGACGGCGCAGCCGCGCGCGCAGCAGCGCCGGCTCGGCGCCGAGCGCGCGCAGCGCATCGGCCCACGGCTGGCGGTCGGCGCGCGCCACGGCGTCGCGCACGAAGCGCGCGACCAGCGCCAGCGGTCCAGCGGCCAGCACCGCGACGGGCAGCGCGAGGTGGTGGCAGAGGTCGAGGAACTGCCGCCACGCCGGCCACGCCGCGCTGGCCGGCGTGCGCAGACCGGAGACCGGAAACCACTGCAGCCACGCCGCACCGAAGACCGTCAACAACACGGTGGCGAGCAGGAACTCGGGCAGCGCGCCGAGCGCGAGCAGCGCCGCCGACGCGAGCCCTTCGCTGCGCGTGCCGGCGCGGCCGCCGAGCCGCACGCCCAGCGGCACGCCGACGCCGAACGCGAGCAGCAGCGCCAGCCCGCCGAGCAATGCCGTCGTCGGCCAGGCCTGCGCGAGGCGCGCCCACAACGCGGCGTGGTCGCCGCCAGGCCCGGCGAAGCGCAGCTCCGCCGCGTTGCCGAGCCACAGCGCGTAGCGGCGCCACAGCGGCGTCGGCTCCAGCGTGGCCGGATCGAGCATGCCGTGCTGGATGCGCAGCTGCACGATCGCGCGCTGGCGGTCGTCGAGGTCGGCGAAGGCGCGGTCGCCGGCCGCGCGCGCGACCGCCAGTTCGGCGCGATCGACGGGCGCGAGGTCGATCACCGCGAACGTCGCGAACGTGATGCCGAGCAGCATCGCGACCAGCCAGAGCAGGCGTCGCAGCAGGGTGCGCATCGCCTAGTCGCCGACGATCACGGCGAGGATCGCCGACCGCGTCTTCTCCCAGTTGGCGCGCTGGTCGGAGCCGCGCAGGTACTCCAGCGTGAGGATCGGCCAGCGCAGCGTGTGGCCGACCCACGAGCCGAGCGAGCCCGGCGTCGGCGCGATCCTGTCCGACGGCTTCACGCGCAGGCCGGACTCGCGGCCGAAGCGCTCGGCGAGACCCTCGGCCGGGCCGTCGAAGTTGATGAACGTGTCGCCGCGCCACGCATGCGCGACGATCATGACGTCGGGCTTCACCGCCAGGACGAGGTCGTGCAACGCCTTGGCCTCGGGCTGGTCGAGCGGGCGTTCGCCGCGGCTGTCGCCGGGCAGGTAGTTCTTCGCCGGGTAGTTGCGGTTGAGGTCGACGCCGTGGCGGTTGCCGCGGGTGTTGCGCGCCGAGCCGTCCGGATTGGCGTCCTCCAGGATCGTCAGCGTGACCTTGTCGGCCGCGCCCGGCGTGCCGAGGAACGCGCGCGGCAGCTCGGCGGTTGCGAGCGCGCCCTCGCGTTCGTCGCCGTGGATGCCACCGATCCACAGCGCGCGCCGCGGCCCGTTGCCCAGGCGCATGACGCGCAGCGGACGGCCGTCGACGCTCTCGCCGATCGTCTGCCACGGCGGCAGCGGCGCAGTGGCGTCGCCCGACGCCGACGCGTCGACGGGCGTGGCGCGCGGCTTCTTGCCGATGCCACCGGGATGGCCGCTGACGCAGCCGGCGAAGACGACGAGGACCCAGACGACCGCCCGCATTGGCGGCAACCATAGCGAACCGGACCGCAGGCTTCAGGCCCATCGTTGCGGCCCACAGCATCCAGGGGCCGCATTTTCCGTTGGCCAACCGTCCGCGCGCATCGCTTGCCATGGCCGTGGTGCGGCGCACGGACCAGACCGGTCTGGTGCGCGCGACCCGAAGCAACGGCCGCGTGTAGCCTTTGCTACCGTCGACCGCAGCGTCCGCTCCTTCGCCACTGCGCCAGATGCCCCACCCGCAACCTCGACTTCCCACCGCGATGAACTGCCGCCTCCTGCTCGTGCTCAGCCTCGCCGCCACGTCCGCGGCCGCGCAGAGCGTCCTCAGCCAGAACAACGAAGTCGTGCTCGCCGTCGGCGATCCGGCGCCGGGCGTCCCTGGCTGCACCATCAGCGCGACGAGCAACTTCGACTCGCCGGTGCTCGACCAGAACGGCACGATGGTCTTCCGCGCCCGCCTCGCCGGCGCGGTGACCGGAGCCGACGACCGGGCGCTCTTCATCGGCCGCAGCAAGGACGACCTGCGCCTCGTGCTGCGCGCCGGCAGCCAGGCCCCCGGCCTCCCGGCCGGCATCCTGGTCCGCACCAGCTCGGCGACCGCCGGCAGCGTCGGCCTCGCCAACCCGCCGCGCATCAGCCCGTTCGGCGAGCTACTGCTGCTGCAGGTCGGCCTCCACGACCCGGTGACGCCGACCAACACGCCGACCACGGCCGACACGGCGCTGCTGTGGGGCTCCCCCCTCGGCCTGCTGCCGCTGGCGCGCGAGGGCGACCAGGTGCCGTTCCTGGCGCCGGGCATCAACTGGGGGCCGTTCGCCGCGTCGATCCAGAACAACCACATCAACGCCTCGGGCCAGGTGCTGTTCTTCACCAACCTGGTCGGCGCCACGACCGCCGATGACGGCGTCATCGTCTCGGGCACGCTCGGCAGCCTCGCGCCGGTCCTGCGCGAGGGCCAGACGTTCCCGGGCGGCGAGGTCGTCGCTCCGGTCACTGGCGCGACGCAGCTGTCGTTCGTCCTCCAGCTGAACGAAGCCGGCATGGTGCTGCACGAGATCAACTTCGCCACCACCGCGCCGAGCACGGCGACCACGGCGAACAACCGCGCGCTCGCGGTGTGGACGCCGACCGGCACGAGCTTCATCGCGCGCGAAGGCAGCCAGGCGCCGGGCCTGCCGACCGGCGTGGTCTTCGGCACCCCGACGCTCGGCTGGACGCCCGGCATCGGCGCCGCCTCGTTCACCAGCTCGGGCAAGGTCGCCTTCCAGTCGCAGGTCGACCAGGGCGGCACGGTCGTCGGTGTCGACGACTACGCGCTGTTCTACGGCACGGCGGCGACGCTGGCGCCGATCTACCGCCGCGGCGACCTGATCCCGGGCTTCGCCAACGGCGAGCGCTTCGGCATCACCGGCAGCACCAGCGTCAACTGCAACGACGGCGGCCAGATCGCGTTCATCAACAACATGACCGGCCCGTCGGTGTCGAACTCCAACGACAGCATCGCGCTGCTGTGGGACAACGGCACGTTCATCGCGCTGGCGCGCGAAGGCGAGGTGCTGCCGGCCAGCTTCCTCGCGCCGTCGACCAACGGCCCGTGGGTCGTCGAGCAGATCAGCACCGGCACGCAGACCCCGATCGTCAACGGCCGTGGCGACGTGTGGATGCAGCTCAGCATCAACGACGGCGTCAACTTCAAGAACATCGTCATCAGCTACGTGCGCGGCATCGGCCGCCAGCTGCAGTTCGACTTCGCCGAGACGATCACCGTCAACGGCGCGCCGACGACCTGCACGGGCTTCAGCAGCAACGCCGGCTTCAACAGCAGCGACGGCGGCCAGAGCCACTTCAACAACCAGGGCGACATCGTCGTGCGGCCGAGCCTCTCGGTCGGCACCGCGTGCATCCTGCGCGGCCACGTCGGCGCGCTGCAGGCCAAGCCGGCCGCCTTCTCCGCCGCCGCCGGCGGCACGCAGAACTTCGCCATCGACTGCGGCCCGGCGCGCGCGCTCAACATCTACGCGCTGGTCGGCAGCGTCAGCGGCACGCGCCCGGGCACGCCGTCGCCGCTCGGCCCGCAGACGATCCCGCTGGTGTTCGACGGCTGGACGCAGCTGAGCATCGACCTCGCCAACGGGCCGGTCTACGCCAACTCGCTGTCGTTCCTCGACGGCTTCGGCAAGGGCACGGCCAGCTTCAACCTGCCGCCCGCGCTCGTCGGCGTGCCGTCGCAGCTGCACCACGCGGTCGTGACGCTCGACTTCAACCTGCAGTCGACGTTCGTCACCGAGCCGGCCGCCCTGCGCATGTTCTGACCGGCGCACGACGGCTGCGCCCCGCGGGGCGCGCGCGAAGGGCCGCGGGCGACGACGCCGGCGGCCCGCTGCGTTTCCAGGCGGCGTCGCCGACGTCAGATGCCGAAGCGGCAGGGATCGCTCGGGTCGATCACGAACGCCGGGAAGCCGGTGATCCAGGCCGAGCCCTCGATCTCCGGCACGATCGCCGCGAACGGCCCGACCTTGGTCTCGCCGACGATGCGCGCGCGGAACGCCGTCTGCAGCACGCTCTCGCTGCGGAACCACTCGCCCAGCGCGATCTCGCCCTTGCCGTGCAGCACGGCGAGCTTGGCCGACGTGCCCGTGCCGCACGGCGACCGGTCGTAGGCAGCACCCGGGCACAGCGTCAGCGCGCGGCTGCCGTGCTCGACGCCGTCGATCGGCTCGAACAGCTTGACGTGGTCGACGACCTCGTCGGCGTCGCGCTCGGGATGGCGGCCGCGCACGCCCTCGCGCACCAGAGCCTCGCGCACCGCCGTCGCCGCCTGCATCAGCACCGGCAGATGCGTCTTGGCGACCATCAGGCCCAGTTGGTCGGCCTCGACGAAGGCGAACCAGTTGCCGCCGTAGGCGATGTCGGCCGCGACCTTGCCGAAGCCGTGCACCGGCACGACGACCCGCTGGCGGAACAGGAACGACGGCACGTTGGTGATCGTGACGCTGACCGGCTTGCCGCCCTGCACGGCGACCTTGCAGGACACCACGCCGGCGGGCGTGTCGAGCCGGATCTCGGTCACCGGCTCGACCGCAGCGACCATGCCCATCGCGACCGCGACGGTGGCGACGCCGATCGCGCCGTGGCCGCACATGCCGAGGTAGCCGGCGTCGTTGGCGAACACGACGCCAAGGTGCGCGCCCTCTGCGCACGGCGGCAGCAGGTAGGCCAGCACGATCGCGTCGTGGCCCCGCGGCTCCAGCACCAGCGCCCGCCGCAGGTGGTCGAAGTCGCGCTGCAGCGTCGCGCGCTTGTCGGCCATCGACGCGCCGGCGATCGGCGGCAGGCCGCCGGTCACGATGCGCGTCGGTTCGCCGGCGGTGTGCGAGTCGACGCCCTGGATCACCTGCGAGAACTGCAGCATCGCCGCATCATGCCGCATCCGCCGCCCACCGGCCCACGACCAGGCCGCGCGATCCGCGGGCGACGCTTAACGCGCATTGCACGCCGCCTCGACGGAGACTGGACCGTCCAGCCGCCGGCGCCGCGCGAACCTACGGCCATGCGCAGTCGCTTCGCCGGCCCTCTACGTCACCTGTCGCGGCGACCCGGCCACGTCATGCTCGTGTTCGCCCTGGCGACCGCATGGCTGTGCGCCAGCGTGCCAGTCTTCGCCCAGGAGTCGTACTACTGGTGCTACGCGCAGAAGCCAGACCTGTCGTACTTCGACCACCCGCCGATGGTCGCGTGGCTGATCTGGCTCGGCACGGCGTGCTTCGGCGACGGGGCCTGGGGCATCCGCGCCGGCACGTGGCTCTGCGGTCTCGGCGCCACCGCCGTCGGCGCGGCGCTGCTGCGCGCCTTCGGCGTCGACCGCGTCGGCGTGTCGGCCTGGATCGGGCTGAGCCTGCTGTCGCCGATCCTGGCGTTGACGCACTTCCTGGCCAACCCCGACCCGATGCTGACGTGCGGGTCGGCGGTGGTGATGTACGCGCTGTGGCGCGCGCGCGACGGCGGACTGCGCTGGTGGCTCCTCGCGGGCACGGCGGCCGGCGTCGCGCTGCTCAGCAAGTACTCGGCGGCATTCCTCGGTCTTTCCGGCGCCGCCCTGCTGCTCGCCGACCCGCCGCTGCGTCGCCAACTGCGCCGACCGGGACCGTGGTTGGCGGTCGCCGTGGCCGCCGTGGTGTTCCTGCCGGTCGTGGCGTGGAACATCCGCCACGACTTCGCGTCGTTCCGCTTCCAGACGGGCGAGCGCTACGGCAAGGCGACGTTCGGGCTGCAGTGGTTCGGCCATTTCGTCGGCACGCAGTTCCTGCTGTTGCACCCTGTGCTGGCGCTCGCCCTGCCGGCGGCGCTGGCGTGGCTCGGCCGGCGCGCCGTGCGCGATCCGCGGGCGCTCTGGCTGCTGGCGTTCGGCGTGCCGCTGCCGGCGTGGATGCTGTGCAGCTCCCTCTGGATCCAGGTCAAGCCCAACTGGCTGGCGCCAGCGTACGTGCCGCTGGTGCTGGGTCTCGTGCTGTGGTGGCGCGACTGCGGACCGGCGCTCGCCGCCGCGCGCCCGCGGCTGGTCCGTCTCGCCGCGCTGGCGCTGCTGGCGATCCCGGCGATCGCGCCGTTTGCGCCGCTGCTGCGGCTCGTGCCGCCGGGGCGCGGCAGTTCGTGGGTGGGCTGGGACGAACTCGCCGTCCGCGCGGAGAAGTGGGAAGAGCGGCTCGACCAGCAGGACGCGATCGACAGCAACGTGTTCTTCTTCGCCGCGGACTACCGCGACGCCGCGCAGCTGCAGCGCAACCTGCACCTGCTCTGGCAGGCGGACGGCCACCACGCCGGGACGGCCGACGACAAGGGCGAGCCGACGCTGGCGCAGAACGTGCTCGGCATGCGCGCCCTGCAGTTCGACCACTGGACGCCGCCGCGCTCGCGCATCGGCCAGGACGCGGTGTTCGTGCTGCCGCGGCCGGCTGCGCGCGGCGAGATGGTCGGCAAGGCACGTCAGGTGTTCGCCACCGTCGAGCTGGCCGAGCACGTGCAGGTCAAGTGCATGGGCATCGACCTGCTCGCAGCCGACATCTACGTCTGCCGCGGCTACAAGGGGCCCGCGAGCGGCGAGTGACGGCGGGGCCCGGCGCGCCGCGCGGTCATTTCCTGCGGCTGTAGACGGCGCGGAACGTCTCCGCGGGCGCTTCGACGTCGAACAGGGCATGACTCACCGCGCCGACGGCCGCGCCGTCGCCGGCGAACTGCATCAGCGTGCGCTGCAGCATCCACTTGCCCTGGAACGGGCCGGCGAAGCTGCTGAGCAACTGGCCGTCCTGGGTCCAACCGGCGGCGAACACCATGCACTCGCCGCCATCGCCGAGGTAGTGGCCGACAAGGCGGTCGGCGAGCGGATCGCGCGTCCAGTACACCTCGCCCGCGTAGCGGATCGGCAGGCCCTCGACGCTGCCGCTGGTCGTGCCGCGCAGGACGACGCCGCCGAAGGCGTTGGCGAACGCCTCGACGCCCTGCACCTTCACCGGACTGCCGGGCGCCATCGTCACCGTGCTCGCGACGTCGTAGGCGCCGGCGCAGCGGCCCAGGCGCACCAGCGCCTCATGCGGCTTTGCGCCGAGGAACGCCGGCGCCGCGACGTCGATGGCGAAGCCGTCGCCGCCCTTGCGCAGCCGGCCCTTCGCCGTCGCCAACGACGGCCCGCGCGGCATCAGCAGGTCGACCTCGTGCACGAGCGCGTCGCCGTCCTTGGTCTGCACGACGCGCTCGGCGTAGGCGATGCCGCCCTGCCGCTGCACCGCGATCACCGTCAGCGAACCGTCGTCGCCAAGTTCGACGCGCTGGCGCTGGGCGAGGCCGGCGTTGGTGATCGCCACCCGGACGAAGCCGCCGTCGTCGCGATCCCAGCCGAGGAAGCTGCGCTGCACGTACGGCGTCGGCAGGCCTTCGAAGGTGATCTCCAGGTCCTCGCGCAGCCAGTGGTCGCCGAGCGTCCACGCCGACGTGCCGCGCGCCGTCCACTTGGTGACGACGTCGCCGGGCTCGGTCATCGTGCCCTCGCCGAGCCAGTTGCCGGCGCGGTCGGCGAGGCGCGCCAGTTCGGCCGGCGGCTTCGGCGTCGATTGCGCGCCGGCGGTGGCGGTGGTGACGGCAGCGGCGAGGGCGCAGGCGACGGCGGCGGCGAACGGCACGGAGCGGCAGGCGGGGCGCATCGCCGCATCAAACCGCGGGTCCGGTCCGCACGCCACGGGCGTGGAAAGGCGCTGCCGCCGCCGCGATACTCCCCGCCCCCCACGATGGCTGCGCCCGACCTCTGGACCTGGATCACCATCCCCGCGATCGGCGGGCTGATCGGTTGGAGCACCAACTGGCTCGCCGTGAAGATGATCTTCCGCCCGCTGCAGCCGCGGCGGATCCTGTTCTTCAAGGTGCAGGGGCTCGTCGGCCGCCGCCAGCAGGACCTCGCCAAGGCGATCGGCCGCGTCGTCGGCAGCCACCTCGTCGAGCACCGCGACGTCGTGCGCAGCCTCAACAAGCTCGACTTCGGCGGCGTGCTCGCGGGCGTGCTCGACAAGGGCCTCGCGCCCAAGGTCCAGGAACTGCGCGGCCTGCCGCTGATCGGCGGCTTCCTGACCGAGGAACGCGTCGCCGGCATCCGCGACTCGATCGTCGCCAGCATCATGGAGCACAAGGAAGCCGTGCTCGACGAGGTCGAGAAGGGCCTGTCGAAGGGCCTCGACGTGCCGACGCTGGTCGAGAAGAAGGTCGCCGCGTTCTCGGTCGCGAAGCTGGAGACGTTGATCCTGGAGGTCGCCAGCCGCGAGCTGCGCGCCATCGAGGTGCTCGGCGGCGTGCTCGGCGTCCTGATCGGCCTCGCGCAGGTCGGCTTCCTGCTCTGGCACGGGCAGGCCGCCTGAGCGGTTACGCCGGCCGCCCGCCGCGACTAGACCCGCCCGCCGCATCCGCCATGAAGGTCCGCCCGCTCGCCACGCTGTTGCTGCTCGCCGGCGCCGCCGCCGCGCAGGGCGAGCAACGTCCCAAGGCCCCCGTCGCCTACCCGCAGCGCGACGCGCTGTCGCCGTTCCGCGAACCGACCGACGTCTACGCGCCGCCGGACGAGGTCTTCCGCCTGCTGCGCGTCATGCAGTCGCTCGCCGACGCGCCGTCGTCGCCGCGCCGCTTCGACATCGACGGCCGCGAGGTCGTCGACGACGCGCAGTGGCGGCAGGCGCGCGCCGACCTGCTGCGGAAGGGCCTCGACGCCGGCTACCTCGCCGGGATCATGCGGCTCAACAAGAACGCCGCCGACCGCGCCACCGCCTTCTACGGCGCCTTCCACGTCGCCAAGGTCGACGACGTCTTCGAACTGATCGCTCACGTCCCGGGCGAGCCGCTGCGCGCCATCCGCGAGCGCGCGCTGCCGCGCGCCGTCGCGTTCGTGCGCGCCAACGGCGGCCGGCGCTTCGGCGACCTCGCGCCCGAGAAGCAGGACGAGCTGCGCGCCGGCCTGCCGGCACCCGGCAGTCCGGCGGCCGTGGCGGCAGGGATCGTGCGGGGCCCGGCGGCCGCGGACTTCCTGCACAAGCTGCGGCTCGTGCCGTTCCTGCAGCTGCTCGACCTCGACGATCCGGTCGATCAGGCGCAGGCGCTGTGGTTCGTCAAGGAGACGGTCGCCGTGCGGCCCGACCTCGCGCTGATGTGGCTGGAGCCATCGCTGCCGCGCGTGCGCGAACTGCTGGCGTCGCCGGTGGCGACGGTGCGGCAGGAGGCGGTCGGCGTGTTCCAGTCGATCGGCGGCGAGGACCTGCCGGCGCCGCCCGCCGACGCCGCCGCGCTGCAGCAGTGGGCGGCGGCGGCCGGCAAGGCGCTGTTTCCGACCATCCGCAACCTCAACGACGCGATCGTGCAGCTGCACGACGGCCCCGAGCGGGACGCGCTCGCCGACGCCGGCCGCACGGCGCTGGCCGAGGGCTCGATCGGCGATCCGTGGCGGGGCAAGGACAAGAACGGCGCGTTCGCGACCGGCTACCGCATCGTCACCGTGCCGGAGCCGCTGAAGGCTCTGGCCATCCCGGCGGGCGCGGTGATCACGTCGATCAACGGCGTCGCCGTGCGCGACGCGGCGTCGCTGCTGGCGACGGCGACCCAGCTGCTGGCCGCTGGCCGGCCGCCGCGCGTGCTGATGGTCGAGATGCTGGTCGGCGGCGAGCTGCGCGCGATCGAGTACCGCGTGCTGTGACGGCGGCGCGCCGCGCGCGCGCGGCTCACTTGTAGGTCTTCGCGACCCACTCGCGCCAGCGCGCGTCGAAGTCGGCCGGCTCCATGCCGTACACCGTGCGCAGCGCCTCGAACTGCGCGGTGGCGTTGAAGCTGTTGCCGCCACGCAGGGCCCGCAGCAGCGCGCCGAACCTGGCGCGGTCGGTGGCCAGCAGGTAGTCGACGCGCGACCACGCCTGCAGGTGCTGCCAGTAGCCGAAGTCGTACATCGTCGCGAGTTCCGTCATGGGCGTCAGCAGCTCGGCGTGGCGGACGCGCCCCTTCATCTTGGCGTGCCACTTGTGCTGCGTCTCGGCCTCGACGTGGTCGTCGTCCTTGATCGCGACGACCAGGAAGCGCGACGGCGACTTGCGGTCCTCGACGTGCGCGTAGCCGCACTTGAGCCAGTACGGCGTGTCGCCGCCGGCGTCGAGCAGCGCGCCGGCGAGCAGGTTGCGGAACAGCGAGTGCACCTGCGCCTCGTCGCGCGGATCGTCGCCCTCCGCCGCCATCGCGATGCCGTGCTGTCCCGTCGACGCGAAGTGCACGCGGCGGCCGTCCTCGCCCTTCTGGCCGCAGAAGCGGTCGAGGTAGCGCGCGAGGTCGGACTTCTTCTGGAACAGCGCGATCGGGAACTTGTCCTTCTGGCCGAGGAACGTGCCCGACGTGTCGTCGTGGCCGACGAGCGCGGCGACGTCGGCGTACATCTCCTCGGCGCGGTGCGCGTAGAGGTGCAGCCGCAGCCACGGCTCCAGCTTGCCGGCGCGCTCGGGGAAGCGCGGGTGGCGCTTCTTCATGCGGCCGAGGTCGGCGCCGAGGCCCTTGCGCGCCTCGGGATCCTCCGGCGGCGCGGCGCTCGCGAGGTTGTAGCCGATGCGAAAGTGCTTCGTCTCCATCCAGAGCACGCGGCCCGGCCCGAGCACCTTGTCGACGTCGTCGGTGCGGAACCCGCCGGCCCACATCATCGAGCCGTACGCGGTGACGCCCGCCGCGGCCATCGCCTTGGGTTCGGCGCCGGTGAACGGGTCCTTCTTGGCGGCCTTGAGGATGTCCTCGCCGTCGCCGACCGGCGGCGGATCCTGCGCCGGCGCGAGCGCCGTGCCGAGGAGCAGGAACGCGACGACGGCCAGCGGGGTCGGGAAGGTCATGCGGCGCAATCTACCGCCCGGACCGGCCGCGGTTGCGGGTCGGCGGCCGGACGTTCCGCCGCGCGCGCCGCCGGCTCAGGCCAACGCGAGCGCCGACTGCGTCGCCGCCGGCAGCGGCACGTGCAGCGACGGCAGGTCGCCGCGGGCGCGCATGCGCGCTTCGACCGCGGCCGAGTCGGCGTACGGCACGTCGTGCCCGCCCGCCCACTTGTCGGCGAAGCGCCGCCAGTTGGTCAGCAGCAGTTCGGCGTGGCGGGCCGCCTTCTCGGGTCGTTCGTAGTGGTCGTGGCGGACGAACACGTCGCGCGCGATGCGGTTGCGGAAGCCGGCGAGCGTCGCGCGCAGCGTGAAGTCGTCGTCCTCCCAGCCCCACGGCGAGAAGCGCTCGTCGAAGCCGCCGATCGCGTCGAGCACCTCGCGGCGGAACAGCAGGCAGAACGACGTCAGGATGTTGTGCGGCTGGCCTTGCCGTTCGTACTGGGCATGCACGCCGTCGGCGAAGCGCCGCAGCGCCTCGGGGTCCGTGCCGCCGGCGAACGGGATCTGCTGGCCGTGCGCGGCGCGGTTGCTGACCGGGCCGACGCAGCCCGAGCGGCCGTCGACCTGCGCATGGTGCAGCAGGCGGCGCAGCCACCCTGGCGTGACGACGGCGTCGTTGTCCATGCACACGAGCCAGCGGCCGCGCGCGACGGCGAGGCCCTGGTTGCGGGCGCGCGGCGCGCCGGCGTTGTCGGCGTTGCGGATCAGGCGCACGTCCGGCTGCGCGGCGAGCCACTCGGCGCTGCCGTCGGTCGAGCCGTTGTCGACGACGACGAACTCCGTCGGCAGCGCCGGATCGGCGGCGGCGCGCAGCGCCGCGAGGCACTGCTGCGTCTTGGCGAGCGCGTCGTAGGAGACGACGACGAGCGACGTCAGTTCGCCTGTACGGATGCCGCCGTCGAGCACGGCGAAGGGATCGTGGCCCTCGCGTTCGAGCAGCATGCCGCGAAAGCAACAGACGGTGCCGAGCTGCCGCACCAGCTTGGCGAGCTGGGGGACGGCGGCTGCGGCGAGCGGCCGGCCGGGCTCGTCGCGCTCCAGCGCCTCCAGCCGCGCGAGCGCGCGCGTGAACACGACGTGGAACGCTTCGCAGTGCAGCTGCAGCGCGCCATCGTAGGCGACCTCGGCCGCCGCCTTCTCGAAGTGGTAGAGCAGCGTCGGATCGCCGTGCTTGTGCGCCATGCGCGCGAGGTTGACGCCCAGGCGCACCATGCGCTCGAAGTAGCGCGCCGGTTGCTGCACATGGTCGTGCAGGCAGACGAGCGAACGATCGAACAGGACGCCCCAGCCCTGCTGCTGCAGCCGGTAGCCCAGCTCGACGTCCTCGACGATCGCCTCGCGGAAGCGCTCCGCGTCGAACAGGTTGGCGCGCAGCGTCGCCGTCGGCAGGCCGAGGTTGCACGTCCAGAAGAACGACCACGGATGCCGTTCGCCGTCGCGCAGGTTGGGGAAGTCGAACAGCAGGTCGGTCGCCTGCAGCAGCTGCGTGAACGGGCTGTGCAGCGCCGCGGGGGTGAAGTCGAACGTGCCGAGCAGCGCCGTCTGCGGCGGCAGCGTCGCCGCGCGCGCGAGGTGGCGCGCCAGCAGGTCGGGAGCCGGCACGGCGTCGTCGTTGAGGATCAGCGTCCACGGCGCGCGGCAGGCCTGCACGCCGCGGTTGCGCGCCGCGCCCGGGCCGGTGTTGTCCTGCCGCAGCAGCGTGACGCGCATGCGGAACCGACCCGCCGGGAGCGCGATCGGCACGGGCGAGCCATCGTCGACGACGACCACTTCGAAGCGTTCGTGCGGCAGCGTCTGCTGGTCGAGCCGCTCCAGCAGCCGCAGCACGGTCTCGGCGCGGCCGTAGGTCGGCACCAGCACGGAGAGGTCGGGGCCGGCGGCGGGCAGCGGGGCGTTCATGGCCGATGGCATCGGCCGTTCCGCGCCGCCGCCTGCAGGGGATCCGGCCCGGGCCGCGCCGCCGGCCGCGTCGCCGCCGCTATCGTGCGGCGATGGCCCACCTCCGCCGCCTGCCGCCGCCGTCCGCGCTGCTCGCCGTCGTCGCCCTGCTCGCCGCCCCGCTCGCGCTGCCCGCGCAGGGCAAGGCCGGCAAGGACAAGGCGGGCAAGGAGAGGGACAAAGCCGTCGCCGCGGCGCCGAAGGACGACGCGCTGACCGCCAAGGACCCCGCGATCGTCGCCATCGACAAGTTCCGCAAGGCCAAGGTCAGCACCAAGTCGGCCGACTGGAAGAAGGCGCTGCCAAAGCCCCCGCAGCTGCCGTTCGACGCCGGCCGCGCGTACCGCTGGCACCTGGACACCAGCGTCGGCCCGCTCGTCGTCACGCTGCTGCCCGACGCCGCGCCGATGCACTGCAGCAGCGTCGTGTACCTGTCCCGCTGCGGCTTCTACGACGGCCTGCAGTTTCCGCGCGTGCTCAAGGGCTTCATGGCGCAGGGCGGCAGCCCCGACAGCACGCAGGCCGGCGACGCCGGCTACAAGCTCGACGGCGAACTCAAGAGCGGCCAGAAGCACGACAAGCCCGGCGCGCTGAGCTCGGCGAACGACGGCAACCCGAACAACGAAGGCTCGCAGTTCTTCCTCACGTTCGTGCCGACGCCGCACCTCGACGGCAAGCACACCGTGCACGGTTTCGTCACCGAAGGCCTGGAGACGACGCTGAAGAAGCTGGAGGAGCAGGGCGTCGACAAGGACGGCGACCCGCTGCCGGAGAAGGTCACGATCCTGCGCACGTGGATCACGGTCGTCGGCAAGGACGGCGGCGGCGGCGAGGAGACGAAGGCCGGGGCGAAGGGCGGCGAGAAGCCGTCGGGCAAGTAGTGACGACGGGCAGTCCGGCAGCGCGGCAACGTTCGTAGATTTGTAGACCTCGTCGGCGGATTTACGGCAAATCCGCCGACGAGCTCACCAAGCACGACGATGCAGTTCGACGACGTGCTGGTGCTGCCCTGGCGGCAGTTCCTGCGCCGGCTGTGGCAGGGCGAAGTGCTGGCCTGATCGCCGCGCGCACGCCGCTACGCACAAGGCGGGGCGGCGGTGCGGGCCGGCGTGCGGCTAGCCTTGCGCGCCGCATGACGACGCTCGCCGAACGGCTGTTCGTTCCGCCCGGGAAGACGCTGCGCCTCGCCGACCGCGATCCGCGCGGCACGCCGGGCTTCGACGACGACAAGGAAGCCGGCAAGGCGCGGCTGCTGGCGTTGAACGCGCGCCTCGAGGAACTGCAGGAGCGCCTGTACGCGCAGGGCACGCGCCGCCTGCTCGTCGTGCTGCAGGCGCTCGACGCCGGCGGCAAGGACGGCACGATCCGCAGCGTCTTCGACGGCGTGAACCCGCAGGGCGTCAAGGTCGCGTGCTTCAAGAAGCCGACGCCGATCGAGCTGGCGCACGACTTCCTGTGGCGCGTCCATCCGCACGCGCCGGCCTGCGGCGAGATCGCCATCTGGAACCGCAGCCACTACGAGGACGTGCTCGTCGCGCGCGTGCACGACCTGTGCACCGAGACGACGTGGCGGCGCCGCTACGAGCACATCGCCGCGTTCGAGCGCATGCTCGTCGACGAGGGCACGACGATCCGCAAGTTCTTCCTGCACATCAGCAAGGACGAGCAGCGCCAGCGCCTGCAGGAGCGCATCGACGACCCGAAGAAGCGCTGGAAGTGGAGCTCGCGCGACCTCGACGAACGCGCC
>JADCJE010000165.1 GCA_020247305.1 Phycisphaerales bacterium
CCACCGGACCCCGGAGCACTTCGGGCACACCAGCACCTCGATCCCGTACGTGCGCAGCACGTCGCCGAGTCCTCTGCCGACCAGGCCTCCGCAGGAGGCCGCTGAAGGACTGTCTTGGCAACGTGCGCAGCACGTCGCCGAGTCCTCTGCCGACCAGGCCTCCGCAGGAGGCCGCTGAAGGACTGTCTTGGCAACGTGCGCTGCAGCAGCTCCGCCCATGAGTACCAGCGACGGCCAGATCGTCGCCTGCCACCACGAAGCGGAACTCGCAGCCGCGCCCGCACCCGACGCTCCGCCTGCGCCGCGGTGCAGCCACCCACGAGCTTCACGCACGACGTGCTGCCGATCCTCACGCATGCGGGCTGCAACGCCGGCGGGTGCCACGGCGCCGCCGCGGGCAAGAACGGCTTCGCGTTGTCGCTGTTCGCCTACGACCCAGCCGTCGACCACCGTGTGCTGACGCGCGAACTGAAGAGTCGCCGCGTCGACCTGGCACAACCCGAGCAGAGCATGCTGCTGCAGAAGGGCAGCGGCGCGGTGCCGCACCAGGGCGGCAAGAAGTTGGTCGCCGGCAGCGACGAATACACGCGGCTGCTGGCGTGGATCCAGGGCGGCGCCACCGACGACGTCGCCAAGGCGCCGGCCCTGCTGCGCATCGAACTCGAACCAGCGAACGCGCTGCTGCTCGCCGGTGCTTCGCTGCCACTGGTAGTGCGTGCGGTCTACGCCGACGGCAGCGACCGCGACGTCACCTCGCTGGCGATCTGGAGCAGCAACGACGACGGCACCACGGCGATCGCGCGCGACGGCCGGGCGACCGCCGGCCGCGCCGGCGAAGCGGCGATCCTGGCGCGCTTCGGCGGGTTCGCTCCCCGAGGAATATCGTCGCGTCGGCCGCGCACTGCCGAGAACGACACCGCGCCATGCCACCCGTACCGATCGTGCAGCCACGTTCCGCTTCGCCCTTTGCCTTCTGCCGTCATGCGACCGACGCTGCACGTTCTCGCCGTGACGGCCCCATGCCGCCAGGTCGGCGCTGGTCGTGGTGGTCCGGCACCGCGCTGGCCCTGGTCGCGGCGCTCGGGCCCGGCTGCCGCAGCTACGAGCGACCGACCGAGCTGCTCGCCGCCCAGGCGCTGTACTTCGCCACGCCCACGGCGCCGGACGGCGTGCCGGACCGCGTCGTCGCGGCGATCGCCGGCGCCGACGTCCTGTTGCTGGGCGAGGAGCACCACGTGCAGGAGCATCACGACTTCGTCGCGGTGCTGTTGCCCCGCTTGCACGAACGCGGCTTTCGCAGAGTGCTGTGCGAGGCAAACCATGCCTACGGTTGGCTGCTCGACGAGTATGTCAAGGGTGCGCGCGACACGCTGGCCGAGAAGCAGTGGAATCTCGGCCGCGACTGGATCGAGGCGATTCGTGCGCTCAACGCCGGCCTGCGGGCGGGCGGCCGCGCCGGCGAGCAGATCTCGGTCGGCTGCTGCGACGTGAACCACTGGGACGATTCGTACCGCGAATCGTTGGCGGCGCTCGCCGAGCGGTACCGCAGCCAGCCGCTCGCGGCGCTGGTCGCGCAGCTGCCGGCGACCGCGGATACGGCCTACTTGCCGGCCGTCGCGGCCATCGCCGATGCAGCTGCCGGGGACCCCGCACGGCTCGGCCTCGACGCCGCTGGCGCGGCGGTCGTGACGGCGACGACCCGCGTCGAGCTCGCGTCGGCAGGGTACCGCACGAGCCGATCCGACGCGGCGCGCGAGGAAGTCCTGCACCAGAACGTCACGGCGGCGATCGACCGCCTCGCCCCCGGCGGCAAGCTCGCCGTGGTCTGCGGCATGTCCCACGCGCAATTGCGGCCGGCATGGCGCATGCACTCGGGGCGCGCCTGGGAGTGGCTGGGAACGCGGCTCGCGGCCCGGTACGCCGCCACGCCGGGCAAGCTGTACAGCCTCGCCTGCTTCGCCGCGCGCGGGCAGCACAAACCCAACTTCCGCAGCAAGGAACGGTTCGACGTGGACGTGCAATCGTCGGCGTCGTCGGACGACCTCTCCCGCGCGCTCGACATGGCCGCGGCGGGGCGCATCGCCTTCCTCGACCTGACCGACACCGGAGTCGACGAAGAGGCGAAGATATGGTTCGGCCGCGACAGCGTGATGCGGCCGGGCGAGCTGTTCTCCGGCCTGCTGATGTACCCGCGCAGTTCGGTGGCGCGGGCGTCGGTCTGGTACGAAGACAACGCCGGTCGCTCGGGACGGCCCGCGTTGCGGCTCGTGACGCCCGCCGCTACCCGTCGTCCGCCGCCTTGAGCCTGCGCGTGCAGCCGTAGGCCTCGCGGCCCCCGACGACGTCGGCCTTGCAGCGCGGGCAGCTGCCGAGCCCTTGGTGCTCGTTGCGCGGCGACAGGCCGCTCGCGATCAGCGCACGGATGCGTTCGCCGATCTCCCGCATGAACGCCGCGCGCGTGTCCTGCTCGCCGCGCACGCCGCACGACGTCGACACGATGGTCAAGGCGCTGGCGGCGGCGCGCAGACGCTGCAGCGGCTGGTGCGGCGACCAACCGTGGACCAACCTGCGCGTGACGCAGTTCCCCGGCCTCGCCGGCTACGACCAGGGCTTTCCGGGCAACATCTCGTTCGCGGCGGGCATCGGCGACCTCGCCAAGCCCGCCGCCGGCGACGGCGCGTCGGCGTTTCGCGTGCCGACCCCGTTCGCGCCCGCGGCGCGAAGTCGCTGTGACGGCGGTGGCATCCGTTCAGCCGCCGCCGAGCAGCTTGTCGAGCCGGCCGTCGACGAACGTCGGGCCGTCGCTCGCGCGCCACTCCTCGCCGCGGCGCAGGCCGGGGTCGCCCTCGAACGCGATGACGCCCTTGCGGTCGATCAGCAGCACGCGCGGCAGGCCGAAGAAGCCGGCCTTGACGAAGAACGCTTCGTAGGTCTTCCACTCCGCGTCGATGGCGACGCTCGCCCCGGGGAGGTCCTTCTCGGCGAGGTAGGCCTTCACCTCGTCGGCCTTGGCCGCGCCGTCGCATACGACGATCGCGGCGAGTCCGCGGGGCAGGCCGCGCGCGAGGGCGGACTGCAGCCACGACGTGCACGGGATCACGCGATCCTGCGCCGGCGTCCAGAACACCAGCATGACGGGACGGCCGCGCAGCGCCGCGAGGGTCTGCGGCTCGCCGCGGACGAACTGCAGGCCTTCGAGCTCCGGGGCCGCGAAGCCGGCGAACGAGCCGGGCGTGCGCTTGCCGGGGTCGGCGAGCACGCGCTGCATCGCGACCTCGCGTTCGATGCGCGCCGCCGGGTGGTGGGGCTGGTGGTGAGGGCGGCGCCGACGACGGCGCCGCGGAGTGATGGGAGAGCAGGTGCGGTGGCCTCGCGGAGGTCGCGGCGGGGGAGCGGTGTGCCCGGTGGCGGGAAGTGGGCTGCGAACGAGCGTGGACGGGCGGGAGTGACCGGGGGGACGAGGGCGCGCCGGTGCGGCGGGATGGCGCGGACGGGTTCCGGGTGGACCGCGACCGCTGCTTGCTCTTCCTATGCGCAGCGACACGGCTTCTCCAGCTTCTCGCGATCGCGCGCCGACACCCACGTGCCGGCGTGCATCGAGAAGCCGTCCAACTCCGCACACTGCCCGAGATCACTGTGCAGGCCCTACGCGCGAACCAGCGGCAGTTCGAATTGCCCTGACGCACTTGGACTGACGACGCAAGGAAGGCGGCCAACAGTTCCCGCAGGACCTCGCCCGCTTCGGCGCAGACTCGGCAATCCCAGCTCGCCGTCGGCCCTGGCTACTTGCCGAGCGCCTTCGGGGCCGCGAAGCGCGTGAACGTCTTGCCGTCGTAGCGGCAGACGCCCGCATCGATGCTGCCGATCCAAATGTTGCCGGCCTTGTCCGCGTGCACGCAGTACACGGTTTCGCCGCCGAGCGCCTGCTCGGCCGTGATGCGCGTGAAGCTCTTGCCGTCGTAGCGGGAGACGCCGCCGGGCTGAGCGTGACGCGCGCCCCCGGGATGACCAAGCCACAGGTTGCCGGCGCGATCGAGGGTCATCGAGCCGACGAAGTCGCTGAGCAGCCCGTTCTGGCTGGTGAATGCCTTCACCTGTTCGCCGTCGTAGCAGAACAAGCCCTCCTGGCCGCCGAACCAGAGTTCGCCGGACGGCAATGCAACCATGGCGCGCACGTTGACGAACGCGCGGCCGACGCGCTTGCCGAGGTCCGTGAACACCTTGCCGTCGTACGAACAGACACCGCCCTGCGTGCCGAACCAGAGCCGGCCCTTGGCGTCCTGGGTGATGACATACACGGAGTCGTCGACGAGGCCGTCGGCGGTGGTGAAGTTGGTCATCCCCTTGCCGTCGTGGCGACTGGCGCCCTTGCCGGTGGCAAACCAGACGTTCGCGTCGCGATCCTCGTGCATCCACAGGACGTCGTTGTTCCCGAGGCCTTCGGCCGCGGTGAACTTCGTGGACGCTCTGCCGTCGTAGCGCACGGCCCCACCGGCGATCGAACCGAACCACATCGCACCCGCCTTGGTCTCGAGCAGCGAGAAGATGCGAGTCCCGGGCAACCCGACCTCCTCGGCGTAGTTCGCGAACGTCTTGCCGTCGTACTTGATCGGTCCGGTGTAGGTCGCGAACCAGACGGCGCCGGTGCGGTCCTCCTTGATGTTGCGGATGATCACGACCGGAATGTGCTCGCTCGACTTCATGCCGGTCGGCTGGAAGTACGGGTCGCGCACCGGCGCGGGGGTGATGCCCGGCACCGCAGGTGCGGGGCCGGGCGCCGGTCCGGATGGCGGCGCCTGGGTCGCTGCAACAGCAACCGGGAGCAGACCGGCGAACGCCGGCAGCAGCGGCACGAAGGCGGGCCGGATTGGCATGGCGGCAGTCTGCGGCATGGGCGCCCTTGGTCCAAACCGGGCCCATGCGTTGAACCCGTTCGCTTCCAGCCCGCGCGCGAACGCCTCCCAGCCGGCCTTCGCCGAGCGGTGTAGCACCGTCGTTTCCCGCTCGCCCCCACCGCCCACCTCGCCGACGCAGTCCCCCCGCCGCGCCGCTACATTCCCGCCCGCGTGACGACCCCCGACTTCCGCTCCCTCCCCTACGGCTTCGCCGAGTTCTCCCCCGCCACGCTCGCCGACTGGCAGAAGGCCGCCGGCAGCAGCGCGCCGTGGCAGAGCCCCGAAGGCATCGCGCACCGCGGGGTCTACACCGCCGCCGACGCGCAGACCGCGCACCAGGGCGGCCTGCCGGGCATCCCGCCGTTCCTCGGCGGCCCGTACGCGACGATGTTCGCGCAGAAGCCGTGGACGATCCGGCAGTACGCCGGCTTCTCGACCGCCGAGAAGACCAACGAGTTCTACAAGAAGGCGCTCGCCGCCGGGCAGCAGGGCCTCAGCGTCGCCTTCGACCTCGCCACCCACCGCGGCTACGACAGCGACCACCCGCGCGTCGCCGGCGACGTCGGCATGGCCGGCGTCGCGATCGACTCGATCGCCGACATGCGCATCCTGTTCGCGGGCATCCCGCTCGACAAGGTGTCGGTGTCGATGACCATGAACGGCGCGGTGCTGCCGATCCTCGCCCTCTACGTCGCCGCCGCCGCCGAGCAGGGCGTGCCGGCGCACAAGCTCGCCGGGACCATCCAGAACGACATCCTCAAGGAGTTCATGGTCCGGAACACCTACATCTATCCGCCCGGGCCGAGCATGCGCATCGTGCGCGACATCTTCGCGTGGTGCGGCGAGAAGATGCCCAAGTTCAACGCCATCAGCGTCTCGGGCTACCACATCCACGAGGCCGGCGCGTCCGCCGAACTGGAGCTCGCCTACACGCTCGCCGACGGCCTGGAGTATCTGCGCACCGGCGTGCAGGCCGGGCTCGACGTCGACAAGCTCGCCGGCCGCATGTCGTTCTTCTTCGCGATCGGCATGAACTTCTTCACCGAGATCGCGAAGCTCCGCGCCGCGCGCCTGCTGTGGGCGAAGATCGTCAAGGCGTTCGGCGCCAAGGATCCCAAGTCGCTCGCGCTGCGCACGCACTGCCAGACGTCGGGCTGGTCGCTGGCCGCACAGGATCCGTACAACAATGTCGTGCGCACGTGCCTGGAGGCGCTCGCCGCCGTGCTCGGCGGCACGCAGTCGCTC
>JADCJE010000166.1 GCA_020247305.1 Phycisphaerales bacterium
AGCTGCCAGCAGTCGAGCGTGCGCAGCTGGTCGTTGCAGGCCTTGGCGAGCCGGCGCGCCTCGGCCATCGCCGCGCTGGTGGCCTCCCAGTTGTCCCCTTCCTGCCGGCGCCGGCTCTCGGCGTCGGCGGCGGCGAATTGGCGCAGCAGCTCGTCAAGGCGCGCCCTCGCTGCCGGATTGCCGGCGCCGCTCGCCGCGTGGTAGCGGTGCGCGAGGCCGGCGAACGCGGCGTGCAGCGCGCCGAGTGCGTCCCCCGCCGGCAGGCCGAGCACGGCCGCGAACTCGGCGCGCGTCGCGCCGCGCGCGCCTTCGGCCGTCATCGCCAGTGCGACAGCGACCGAGTACGGCGACAGGGCGGCCGCTTCGTCCGCGGGGATGCGCCGCAGCAAGCCGAAGGCGAGGCGCTGCGTCGCCGCCGCGGCAGGCGCGGCGTCACCGCCGGTCGAGGTCGGCAAGGGTGCGGTCACGATGGGGTCCTGGGCGGCGGGGGGCAGCGCCGCGATGGTCGCAATGGCTGCCAGCGCGGCGTGGAGGAACGGTACGGGCAAGAAGCGTCGAGGCATGGTCGGGTGCGCGGCCAGCGCGGGCGGCCCGAACGGCAGCGGCGGGCTGAGGTTCCCGGCAACCATCGCGAGCGTGCAGATGGCGGCGGCGCGGTGGCGTGCGGGCAGGACGCGCAGGGACGCAGCAGGCCCGATCGACGCGCCGACGACGCGGGCAGCCATCGGCATGCACGGACGGGTTCGGCCCGATCACGTTTGTTGGGACCGAAACGAATGGCTTCGATCCGCCCGGCGGCGGCTGCAGTCGGCGACGCCGCCGGCCAGTACGTCGTCGTCCGCGAGCACGGGCGTCTTGTCGTCGACCTCGTCGCCACCGCGACGCTGACGCCGAGATTGACGAGGATCCGACCAGCGAGGACGTGGCACGTCGTGCGGCGGCTGCGCAGCGTCCTATACTCGGCGGCGCCGATGCCCGCCCAACGCAGCCTTCGTCGCACGCCTGCCTCCGTCGCCTTCGGGATCGGACTCGCGGCCATGGCCGCCGGCTGCGCGTCCGCGCCGCCGTCCGCGGCGTCGTTCGCGCCGTCGCCGTCATATCGCGAAGCGGCGCTGCTGTCCGACGAGTCGGCGCTGGCGATGGCGCGCGGCGTCTCGCAGCTCGACCTGCTCGACGACACCGACGATGACGCCGCGCGCTGTTCGTGCGCGGCGGCGATCCATGCGTATCTGCTGCTCGGCGGCGACTGGCTGGCTGCGACGCGCGCGCAGGGTCTGTCGACCGTGCCGACGCACGAATCGATGCACCGCCTGCAGGAGCGGCTGTACGAGCTCGCCGACGTCGACGGCGAACCGGGAGTGTTCGGCGGCTGCCGGCCGCTCTTCGACGAGGCCGGCCGCGTCGTCGGCTGGCAGCGCAAGGAAGGCGACGAGGTCCATCGCGTGTTCGCCGAGCTGGGCCTCGATGCGTGGCCGCTCTACGGCCCGACCGAGGCGAACCTGTTCGACCGCGAAGCGGCGGTGCACGCGTACTTCGCGGCCCATCCTGGCGGCGCCCTGATCGCCGGAGTCGACGAGGACATGGCGACTGGCGCGAGCCGGCCCGTCGCGCCCGGCACATTCGCCAACCACTATGTCGTCGTCACGCGCCGCGACGGCCGCTGGCTGCGGCTCGACAGCTGGGCGCCGCTCGGCGCCGACACGCTGCACACGATGGACGCCGAGGAGGTGCGCAGCCTCGTGTTCCAGTCGCCGGTCACGTTGTTTGCGGTCGCTTTGGCGACGGATCAGGCGCGCTGATCGGCTCCTCCGCCCTTCCTCACCAATCCGCCGTGGCCACGTTTAATCCAGGCCACGCTGCAGCCTGAAGCCGCCGGCGCCGCGCACTGCGCGGACCGTGCCTGGTTCAAGGCGCCGGCTGATGGAGGATCAGCATTGCCTTCGCCGGATCCTCGACCAAGGCTCGCAGCGCCGCCTGATGTCGGCGCAACAGCTCTGCGAGGGGGCGCGTCGCGCCGTTGTTGGCGCGGATCCAGACAACCTTGGGTGGAGCTCCGTGAACGGCGCTCAGTTCCGCGAAGTCGCGATCCTGTGTGACGAGAACGAAGCCATGTGTCCCGGCATACCGGAACACCTGCTCGTCGAGCGCCGCGCCGAGCCCTTGTGAGACCACGTGGGCCGAGTCCGGGAAAGCGTCTTGCAACAGCTGCACCAAGCGACGCGCGAGTTCTCGTCGAAGAGCAACCTCATGCGGCCGGTGGGATGATCATGGTGCCGCGTTCGCGGTCCGCCGCGAATGCAAGACTGGCGCGGATGTCGTCGTGCGACAGCTCCGGAAAGTCGACGACGATCTCCTCGGGCGACATGCCGGCGGCGAGGTAGCCGAGCACATCTCCGACCGTGATGCGGGTGTCACGGATGCACGGCTGGCCGCTGCGTTTGCCGGGCGTCACCTGGATCACGTTGCGGTAGTCCATCGCCAAAGGCTAGCAGCTGCCGAATGGCGCCGTTTCGATCGGATCGTTCGGCTGGATGACGCGCCAGAGGCAAGGCTGACAAGCGGACTGGCCAGGGCCCAATGGGTCACACGGCGCTGCCATCGTGAATCCCCGCCCCCTCCCTCACCAACCCGCCGCCGCCACCACCCCCAACCCCGGCCCATCGCCCAGCCGCAGCACGCCGCGCTCCAGCGTGAAGCCGCCGGTCGCGAAGTCGTGCGCGAGGTCGAGATGGCCGTCGAGGTCGAGCCAGCGCGTCGCCGCACAGCTGTACGCGGCGTGCAGCGCGGCGGCGATGGCGATGCGGCTCTCGTCCATGCAGCCCCACATCACCGGCAGGCCGTGGTCGCGGGCGATCGCGGCGATCGCGCGCGCGGGCCGGATGCCGCCGCACTTCACCAGCTTGATGTTGAACGAGCCGAAGGCGCGCGGCGGCGCCGCCAGCGCGCGCGCGTCGTCCTCGCCGTGCAGGCTCTCGTCGGCCATCAGCATCGCCGTGATCGCCGCCGGCAACGCGCGCTGCGCGTCGATGCGGTCGCACGGCAGCGGCTGTTCGACGAACTCCAGGTCGAGCGCCTGCGTCGCGCGCAGCAGCTGCAGCAACTGCTGCGGCTGGTAGCCGAGGTTGCCGTCGACGCGCAGCGTGACGCCGCGGCCGACGTGTTCGCGCAGCCGCACGAGCCGTTCGACGTCGAGGCCGAGGTCCTGGCCGATCTTGACCTTGAGCGCGGTGAAGCCGCGCACGGTGTATTCATCGGCTTCGCGCAGCGTCATCGCGACGTCGCCGAGGCCGATCGTCACCGACGTCGGCAGCGCGTCGTGGGCCCGCCCGAGCAGATCGACCAGCGGCTTGCCGACGGCCTGCGCCCACAGGTCGTGCAGCGCGAGGTCGAGCGCCATGCGCGCGCCCGGCGAACGCAGCTGCGCCAGCAGCGACGAAAACGCCGACGGCTCCGCGACCGCGCGGCCGGCGATCGCGTCGGCGATGCCCAGCAGCTCGGCGACCGCGCCGTCGCGCGTGTCGCCGTTGACCTCCGGCTCGGGCGTCGCGGCGCCGAGGCCGACGGCGCGCCCCTCGGTCACCAGCCGCAGCAGCAGCATGCTCGCCGCATCCGTCGCGTGGCTCGCCACCGCATACGGCCGCGTCAGCGGCACGTCGGCGGAGCGCACGTCGAGGCGCGCGATCTTCACCGCCGCTGCTCCTGCAGGTAGGCGCGGATCGCCGGCACGAGCGCGTCGGCGCCTTCGAGCAGCGGATAGACGGCGGTCAGCCCGGTCGCGCGCTGCAGCTCTTCGCGCGCGGGCTCGCGCCGCTCGGCCGGCAGGTTGGCGTGGTTGAGCGTCATGCCGAGCACGCGGGTCCGGTAGTAGCCGAGCAGCGCGATCTCCTCCGTCACCGGCGGGATCACGTTGCCGAGGTGTTCCTGGTCCTCGAAGCAGTGGCGCGCCGGCGCGTGCTGCAGGATCACGCCGCGCGCCTCGCCGCTCAGCACGAGTTCGGCGCCGCACGGCCCCGACGGATTGCGCAGCGCGGACTGGCCTTCGAGGAAGATCACGTCGGGCGCGAGGTCCTTGTCGCACTGCACGATCGCGTGCTCCAGCTCGCCGCTGACGAAGTCGTTGGGCGTGCTGTCGAGCACGAAGCCGTGCGGGATGCCCTGCAGCCAGCCGGTCTGGCCGGTGTGCACGATCGCAGCCTTGAGCCCGGCGCGCGCGCACGCGGCGGCGAGCACGTGGCACGTCGTGCGCTTGCCGAGCGCGCAGTCGGTGCCGAGCACGGCGATGCGCGGGGCATTCACCTGCCGGATCGCGCCGGTCCAGAAGTGCAGCTCGCGGCGCGGCCGCGGCCGCCGCACGTCGATCAGCCGCACGCCGGCGCGCGCCGCCGCGGCGGCGATCTCGGCGTCGTCGGCGAGGAACTCGTGCAGGCCGTTGACCACGTGCATGCCGGCAGCGATCGCGGCGAGGATCGTCGGCCGCATCGACGGCGGCAGCACGCCGCCCGACGTGGCGACACCCAGCACGAAGCAGTCGGGCTTCTTGGGCAGCGCCGCAAGCATCGCGTCGAGGTCGGCGAACGCGGGGATGCCGCGGTGCTTGCCGTCCAGCAGTTCACCGGCGTCGCGGCCGGCGGCGTCGCGGTCGAGCAGCGCTATGACGTCGAAGCGGCACGGGCCGCGGACGAGGCCGTGCGCGGTCTTTGCGTCCGCGGTCTGGAAGAAACGGTCCGTGAACACCACCGCGGTCTGCCGCATGCCGCCGAACATAGCGGCTGGCGCACGTCACACGACGGCATGTTGCCTCGCGCCGCGCGCACGCCGACACTGGCCGGCAACCATGCCAACCGCCTCCACGCGGCGTGCTTTCCTGCGCCAATCGCTCGTCGCCGGCGCCGCGTCGGCCCTTGGCCCGCTCGCCGGCTGCGCGAGCGCGCGGATGGGCGGGCCGTTCGACCTCGTGCTGCGCGGCGGCGCCGTCGTCGACGGCACGGGCCGCCCGCGGTTCGTCGCCGACGTCGGCGTGCGCGGCGATCGCATCGCGGCCATCGGCGACCTCGCCGCCGCGCAGGCAGCGCGCAGCATCGACGCGCGCGGCCTGATCGTCGCGCCCGGCTTCGTCGACGCGCACGCGCACAGCGACTTCCGCCGCAACCCGCGCGCGCAGAGCAAGGTCTTCCAGGGCGTGACGTTGGACGTCACCGGCCCCGACGGCGGCTCGCCGTTCCCCGAGAAGCCGGCCGACGGCGACGCCGACGAGCCCGGCGCGCGCAGCTGCCCGGACTTCGCGACCTGGGCCGCACAGCACGGCCCGCTCGCGATCGACGTCGGCTGCTACGTCGGCCACGGCACCGTGCGGCGCATGGTGCTCGGCCCGGTCGGCCGCGCGGCGACCGCTGACGAGCTGCGCGCGATGCAGAACCTGCTCGCGCAGGCGTTCGAGCAGGGTGCGCTCGGCCTGTCGTCTGGGCTGGAGTACTTCCCCGGCAACATGGCGCCGACCGACGAACTCGTCGCGCTGTGCAAGGTCGCGGCCCGCTTCGACCGCCCGTACGTCACGCACATCCGCAACGAAGACGACCGCCTGCTCGAAGCGGTCGACGAAGCGCTCGCGATCGCGCGCGCGTCCGGCGCGCCGCTGCTGCTGTCGCACCTCAAGATCGGCGGCCAGCCCAACTGGCACAAGATCGAGCCGCTGCTGGCGCGCATCGAAGCCGCGCGCCGCGCCGGCCTCGACGTGCTCGCCGACGCCTATCCGTACGAAGCGTGGTCGACGGGCCTCGCGACCAACTTCCCCGGCTGGGCGAAGGACGGCGGGCGCTTCGTGCAGCGGCTGCAGGACAAGGGCGAACGCGCGCGCATGCGCGCCGAGACCGAGCAGGCCGTCGCCGCGAACGGCGGCTGGGGCACGCTGATGCTCGGCGGCGGACTCGGCGCCGCCGACAAGGCGCTGGCCGGCCGCCGCATCGACGACGTCGCCAAGGAACAAGGCAAGGAACCGTTCGAGGTCGCCTGCGACCTGCTGACGCGCGGCAGCGTGTCGATCCTCGGCTTTGGCATCAACGAAGCCGACATGGACCGCATCCTCGCGCAGCCGTGGTGCATGGTCGCGTCCGACGGCAGCGGCGTGCCGGCGAGCGGCCGCGGCGGCCACCCGCGGTCGTTCGGCGCGTTCCCCAAGGCGCTGCGCCGCTACGTGCGCGAGCAGCGTTCGATCACGCTGGAGACGATGGTGGCGAAGATGACGTCGATGCCGGCGGGCGTGCTGCGCCGGCGCGACCGCGGCGTGCTCGCCGAGGGCAAGGTCGCCAACGTCGTCGTGTTCGACGCCGAGCGCATCGCCGACCGCGCGACGTACCTGGAGCCGCAGCGCTACGCCGAGGGCGTGATGTTCCTCGTCGTCAACGGCGCGCTCGTCGTCGACAGCGGGGTCCAGACCGAGGCGGCGCCCGGCCGCGTCGTGCGCGCGTGAGCGCTGCGTCGTCCTGCGCGTTGCGATGGGGTCGCGCCGGCGGCGGTGTTGCGCCTCGCCCTGCGCCGCCGCCGCGAGCAGCACGCCCGACTCGTAAAGCAGCGTGACGTAGCCGCCCTGCGGGGCTCGCCACGACCAGACCAGCTTGCTGGTCTGCTTGAAGTGCGCCTCGCACCTGCCACAGCACGATGGCGGGCGACGCGAACGCCGACGGCCTGATCCACGACGCCGCGCTGTTCGGCAGCATCGATGCGCTGGCCAGCACGTACACCACGTCGGCGTCCAGCCGCCAGAACCAGCGCATGGTGTCCTGGTCGGTGTCGGCGCCGATGGGGACGGCCGTCAGCCTGGAGCCTCTCCGGCCGGGCGACGTGGCGCACATCGTGCGCGCGCCGCTGTCCGGCGACGGGCAGGTCGAGCGCCTCATGCGCGAGGCGCATTTCCACGAGGCGCGCGGACTGCCGCCGTCGATGCGATCGCATTCCATGTCGAGTTCGGCGTGTTCTTCTCGCTCGACGCCGACATCGTCTGCAACACCCTGGCCTGCGGTCCGGTCCTGGTGCAGGACGGCGCAGTCGTGTGCATTCCGGCGGCGGCTTTGGTCGACACCGTCGAATTGCGCGTTGCCGGCGTCGCGCCAAACAGCGCGATCGCGGCGATCGCCGGGGCCGGCGGCATCGGGCTCGTCGCACGCTGAGGGGCGCGCCGCGCACGTCTGCTGTCCGCCAACCAATGCAGCGAGCCGGCCTGGCTGGCGCCAAGCGATCGAGCAACCACGCGGGCTCGGTAGCGCCGGCGCACGATCGTGCCGTCGGACAGTCGGAACTCGAAGAAGACGTCCCAGCCGCTGCCGACGTCGCGCAGCCGGTCGCTCGACAGGTCCACGGCCACCTTGCCGTGCGCGCGGCGCATCACGGCGGTGGCAATCCGATCGAGCAGCATGGCGTCGTCGGTTGCGACCGGCGTGGTCACGAAGCAGGTCACGGAAGCGTGACGGTTCTGTTCGTGGCAGGCGTAGGCTTGGCCATCGACCGTGCCGGTTTGGGCAGTGGAGTCGGTCATGTTGCTTGCAGCAGGTCGCGCAGTGACATCATGGACATCACGCGCGGTCGGCCCTGGACGCGGCGCGCCGCCGCGCCATTGCCTGCGCACAACGCGCTCCGGAGGCCGGCCGGACCAAGTGTCGTTGCGTCCGGCAACCGACCGGGCACGGCCTGCGGTTCGGTGCAGCCAAGGGCCCGGGGTCACCTTGCATGGCTCGCCCCGCGTTGCTGCCGCCCGGTCGCGAAGGCGAGCGCGCCGGAGGACGATGCCGCGCGCTCAGCGCGCCAGCAGCGCCTCGACCTCGCGCAGCAGGTCGCGCGTCCGCGATGCGAGCCGCTGCCGGTCCGCGACCTGGCGCAACCGTGCGGCGGCGGCCGTGGCGCCGGCGAGGTCGCCGCGCAGCAGGCACAGGCGGGCCTGCACGAAGTGCATGTAGGCCGTGAACTCCTGCGTTGGGTCCATCTCGCCGTCGATCCGCTGCAGCGTCGCCTCGGCGGCGGCGAACTCGCCGAGCCGGAACTCCGCCAGCGCCTGCAGCGAGAAGTACCCGTTTCCTGCGGGCCCCGCCGACAGCGGGGCATTGGCGTCGCGCAGGCAGGCGAGCAACAGCTGCAGGCGCTCGCGTTCGACGGGGTCGGCAGGGTCGGTGGCGATCGCCTGTTCGATGTGGAGGCCGAGGAAGTATGCGCCGGTCGGCGGCAGCGCAGCGACGGCGGCGTCGCGCACGTCCGGCGGCAGGTCGCTGCGCCGTTGCAGCGTGGCGCGCGCCCGCGGCGTCCACGCCGTGTCCTCGAACGCCTGGCCGGCTGCCTCGACGGCCCTGGCATCCCGCGCCCAGGCGCGGCTCTCCGCCAGCGTCGGCGGTTCGCTGCGAGCGGCCAGCACGCGCGGCTCGCCACCCAGGCACTGCACGCCGATCCAGTCGCCAGACGGCGCGGCCAGCACTTGCCAGAGGCTCAGGCACGGCTGCGGCAGCTCCAACAAGGTCGTCAGGTCGTCGCGGTAGTGCAGCGCCAGGCGCGCGTCGCGCCGGGCGATCGCGAGGCGGTCGGGCAGCAGTCCGATCGCGGTGACGGAGGACGTCAGTGCCTGGGTCGCCCGGACCGCGCCCGTCGCGAGGCTGCGCACGCCGAGCGCGCCGCGCTTGCCGACGACGTCCCATTGCGCGACGAACAGCTCGTCGCCGTCGATGGCGAGCGCGGTGATCTGGTCGCCGAGCGCGAGCTCCCCGACGGTGGCCAACGTGTCGGCGGCGACCAGGTGCACGACGCCGCGATCGTCGCCGATCGCGAGGCGCGTCCCGTCGCTCGTCCAGGCGAAGGCGCCGTGCACGCGGTTCGGTTCGATCGAAACGACGCGCCGTTGGATCACGATTTGGCGCGACCTGACGTCGACGATGCCCACGCGGCCTTCGTCGTCGAGCATGGCGATGCGGCTGCCGTCGGGCGACGGGAGGAAACGGCGCGCACGGGCCATGCCGTTCATGAAGGTCGGCTCCCCGAGCAGCGCGCCATCGCGGGCCGACAGAGCCTGCAGCGCGTTGTGGTACGTGGCGATGATCGTGGCGCCGCCTTCGACGAGCGCCATGCCGTTGACCCAATGCGGCAGCTGCGTCTCCCAGGCGACGTGGCCGGACCGCCGGTTCGTGCGCCGGACAATGCCGCTCATGCCGCCGCTCCACATCGTGTCGCCTTCGATCGCCACCGACGGCCCGCCGCCGCCGAGCGGCGGCTGCGCGACGGTCACTTCGCCAGCGCCGGCGTCGAGCAGCGTGTTCCACAGCTTGACCTCGCCGTTGTCGCCGCCGCTCACCAACCAGCCGCCCGAGCCGGCGGCCAGGCTGCGCACGCCGCCGCGGTGGCCGTTGAGGATGCGCGCGAGGCGCACGGCCGTGCGCGTCGTGTGGACGAGGATCTCGCCGTTGTTGCAGCCGATGGCGAAGCGCGTGCCGTCGGCCGCCACGGCGGTGGACACCACGGCGCGCCGACCGACGTGGCCGGTGTCCAGGCGCGTGGCGCCGACCCGCCACCAGGTGAAGTCGCCGGTCTCCGTGCAGGCCAGGCCGTGCGCGAGCTGGTGGTCGCTGACGAAGAACAGCCCGCCCAGGCCCTTGCCGCTGATGTCCCCGCGCCCGCCCTGCCGCAGGTCCCAGCGCGCGATGCAGGAATTCGCGGTGTGGGCCAGGAGCCGGACGCCGTTCGAAGCGAACTGGCCGGTCGGATGGTCCAGGCCCGCCGGCAGTGCCAGGACGCGTTCGTCGGCGAGCAGCGGCGCGGCGAGCCGTGCGAAGCGGCCGCCACCGATGGCGCGCACCACCGCCGTGGCGTCCGGGGCGATGGCCACCGTCGTGTTGCCGGAGCCCTCCGGCGGCTGGGCCTCGAGTGGGCCGGCTTCGCCGAGGCACGCGCCGTCGGCGACCGCGAAGCTGCGCACCGCGCCGTTGGCGCTGGCGGCCACGACATACGCGCCGGCCTCGTCGATGGCCAGCGCGGCGACCGGCTGCGCGCCGAGACGGCGACGCCAGCGCGGGGTCGCTTCGCCGGGCACGAACAGCGCCACTTCCCCGTTGCGATCGCCCGTCGCGATCCACTCGGCGTCACCGGCCAGGGCCACGGCCGTGAGCCGGGCGACGCTGACCGACGCGGTCCACACCGACCGGTCGAGCGAGCGGGCGACGAGGTGCCACTCGAAGCCGCGCAGTTCGTCGGGGCACGCCGTGAGCCGCTGTTCGGCCTGGCCGCGGTCGCCGTTGGCGAGCGCGTTCTGCGCCGCCAGCACGTTGGCGGCATAGGCCTGCCGGCGTGCCGCGCGCTCGGCGGCGACGGCGCGGTCGCGCTCGTCGGCGACCGCGAGCGACAGCAGCCACGGCAGCGCCAGCAGGCCGACGCCGGTGACGGCCAGCGCGGCCCTCCACGCCGGGTGCCTTTGCAGCCAGCGGCCCGCGCGCTGCGCGCGCGTCGCGCGCCGGGCCGAGATCGGCCGGTGCTCCAGGAAGGCGCGCAGGTCGTCGCGGAAGTCGGCGGCCGTCGCATAGCGCTTGCTGCGGTCCTTCTCCAACGCCTTGAGCACGATGGCAGTGAGGTCCGGCGCGAGGTCCGGCACGAGCCGCAGCGGATCGACCGGATCCTCGGACCGGATGCGGTGCAGCACCTCGTGGTCGCTGTCGCCCGGGAACGGCAGTTTCTCGGTGAGCAGTTCGTACAGCGTCGCGCCCAGGCTCCAGACGTCGGCGCGCGCATCGACGTTCTTGTCGCCGGCGACCTGCTCGGGCGCGCTGTACGCCGGCGTGCCGGCGTAGGCGCCGCTCTTGGTGATGCGCAATGCGCCGATCTCGCGCGCGAGGCCGAAGTCGGTCAGCACCGGTTGGCCGTCCTCGCGCACCAAGACGTTCGACGGCTTCACGTCGCGGTGCAGCACGCCCTGGGCGTGCGCGTGCGCCAGCGCGTCGGCGACGGCGGCGGCCATCTCGACGCACTCGCGCACGCTGCGGCGCGCGCCGGTGCGAGGGTTGACGCGCGACAGGCGCCGGCCCTGGATGCGCTCCATCGCGAAGTAGTGCACGTCGCCGTCCTTGCCGACGGCGTAGATGGCGACGATGCCGGGGTGCACGAGGCGCGCGGCGAGGTTCGCTTCGCGGCGGAAGCGCGCGACGGTCGCGGCCTGCAGCGTCAGGTGGTGGGGCAGCACCTTCACGGCCACCTCGCGGTCGAGCGAGACCTGGCGTGCGAGGTAGACGACGCCCATGCCGCCGCGGCCGAGTTCGGCGATGAGGCGGTAGTCGCCGAGCGTCTTGCCGAGCGATTGCGCCTCGTCGGCGGCGATCTCCTCGCTGATCGACGGGTTGTCTGCGGCAAGCGCGCGCAGGTGCTCGGCGAGGTCGGGGTGCGCGGCGCACATCGCCTCCAACGCGCCGGCATCGCCGACGGCGAGCCATTGCTCGTAGAGGGACAGGGCGCGCTCGATCTTGTTCATGCGGGCGTCGGCGTAGAAGGGTATAGCCCGCCGGACCACCGTGTGCGGCGCACCGCGCCAAGGCCGTCCCATCGCCGCGGCTGCCGCCGTTGCCATGGTGGCGATGCGGCGGCGCGTGCCCCCGCCAGGAGTCGCTGTCATGGGACGCGTGCCGGGCGGCGTGGCCTTCCTTGACGCAGGCTCCTAGCATGCTTCGCCCCGGTTCCGAAACCCGGCTTTCCGCCCCGACCTCAGCCCATGTCCAACGTCGTCCGCGCTGTCTCCTTCGGCCTTGGCCCGATCGGCCTCGCCGCCGCCCGCCTCGCCCTCACCAAGTCGTCCGTGCAGCTTGTCGGCGCGATCGACGTCGACCCCAACAAGGTCGGCAAGGACCTGGGCGACCTGCTCGAACTCGGCCGCAAGACCGGCGTCGTCGTCGAGGGCGACGCCGAGAAGGCGCTGAAGCGACTGCAGCCCGACGTCATGCTGCACTGCACGTCGAGCTTCATGCCGATGGTCAAGGACCAGCTGCTGCTGGCCGCGCGCTGCGGCGTCGACGTGGTGTCGTCGACCGAGGAGCTGCTGGTGCCGGAGTTCCAGCACCCGGCGCTCGCCAAGGAACTCGACGCCGCAGCGAAGGCCGGCGGCGTGTCGTTCCTCGGCACCGGCGTGAACCCCGGCTACGCGATGGACTTCGTCGCCATCGTCGCGTCGGCGGTGACGTACGACGTGCAGTCGGTGCAGTGCACGCGCGTCGTCGACGCCGGCACGCGCCGCCTGCCGCTGCAGCGCAAGGTCGGCGCCGGCCTGGGCAAAGCGGAGTTCGACGCGCAGATGGCGACCGGCAAGTTCGGCCACATCGGCATGCGCGAGTCGGTCGCGCTGCTGGCGCGCGCGCTCGACTTCAAGGTCGACCGCATCGAGCAGACGGTCGAGCCGGTGATGGCCGACAAGGAGCAGAAGACGCCGTTCCTGACCGTCCAGAAGGGCCAGGTCGCCGGCATCCGCAACCACGGCTACGGCTACGTCGGCGGCAAGGCGGTGATCCACCTCGACCTGTCGATGTACGTCGGCGCGCCGGACCCGCGCGACGAGGTCGTGCTGCAGAGCACGCCGCCGATCCACCTGAAGTTCCACGGCGGCATCGCCGGCGACCAGGCGACCGCCGCGATCCTGGTCAACAACCTGCACGGCGTTGTCGCCGCCCAGCCGGGCCTGCGCACCGTGCTCGACGTCGCCCCGCCGCGGCTCTGCCGCTGACCGGCGCGGGCCCGCCAGGGCGGCGTCGTTTCGGCCGCGGCGTCAGGTTGGTCCGGACGCGTCGGCGCGCTCCCCGGCGCTCGAAGCCGCCGAACGCCGTGCGGACGCGCGGCGCGGCGTCCGCCGCTGGGTGGCGTGCGCGGGCCGTTGGGACGCGAATTGGACGATTTCGGGGGCTGATCCGCGCCCCTGCAGGGCCGATCCTGCGCGCATGGCGGTGATGCACTGGCACTGGAATCGGCCCTCGTCGTGGGTCGTCGTCTGGACGGGCGTCGTCGTCGCCGCGTTTGCGTGGCGCGGCGATCTGGCGGTGCGCAGCGGGCCGCGGGCGCCCGTCGCCGCGCCGCCCGCGAGCGCGCCGGTCGTTCGCGCCAAGGCGCCCGCTCCCGTGCTGGCCCGCCGCAGCGTGCCGGTACGCGTGCTCGACACGCTGGGCCATGCGCTGGTCGGCGCCGAGTTGGCCGCGGTGGGCGGCGCGCCGTCGCACAGTGACGGGGCGGGCCGTGCGGCGCTGTCGCTCGCGCCCGGCGAGGTCGTCGACGTGCGCGTGACCGCCCCCGGCCGTGTGCCGACGTGGCTGCGCGTCGCCGAGGGGTCGCCCGACCTCGCGGTCGCCTGCCTGCCGCCCATCGCGCCCTGGGACGGGCCCGAGGTCGGCGCGCCCCCCGCGCCGATCGGGCCGACCGTGCGCGGTGAAGGCCTCGTGCGCGACGAACGCGGCGAGCCGGTCGCGGATGTGTTCGTCGGCGTGCCGGCCCTCGGGCTGTGGGCCCGCACCGACGCGCTCGGGCGCTACGCGCTGCCGCTGGTCGGTGGCGAATGCGCCCTGGTGGTCCACGCGCCGGGTCGCGTCGACGATCCGGCGGATCGCGGCGGCTTCGGCGCGCCGTCGCCGCTGCGCATCGACCGCGCGCGCGGCGCGCTGCCGCTTGCCGACCTGACGATCGGGCCAGCCGGCGCCGTGCGCGGCATCGTCCGTCGCGCCGACGGCCAGCCGGCGGCGGATGCGCTCGTCGCCGTCGTGTGCGACGGCCTGCGCCGCGTGGTGGCGACCGACGCCGGCGGCGCCTTCTTCATCGGCGGCCTGCCGCCAGGCCCGTGCCGCATCGCGCCGTATGCGTGGCGCGGCGCGGTCGGCGCGGCCCGCGAACTGCGTCTCGACGGGCGTGCCGTCGACGTCGACCTGACGCTCGCCGCCGCCGAACCTGCGCGCGTGCGCGTGCTCGCCGAGGACGGCACGCCGGTCGCGGGCGCGTTCGTCGCCGCGGACCACGACGGCGTCCGGCGCGGGATCGTGCAGGCGGACGCCGACGGCTACGCGGCGGTGCCGTGGGTCGCCGGCGCCACGTTCGACGTGCGCGTCGGCGCGGCCCATGCGCCAGCGCCGGTGCGGCGCTTCCAGCCCGAGCCGGCGGCGCTCGTCGTCGGCATGCCCTGACGTGGGCGCGCCGGGGCGACGCCCGCCGGGCGGCTCACTGCGTGACGCAGAGCGCTGCGTTGGTCAGCACGAAGCCCAGCGAGTTGTTGGCGATGATCGCCGACTGGCAGCTGATCAGGAAGCCGGGGAAGCCGGCCGGCACCGTCAGCGTCGACGAGCCCGCGCCCGCGCCGTTGGTCAGGAACGCGCTGCCGTTGATGACCTCGGCGAGCGGCAGGTAGGCGGTGCACCCCGGCAGCAGCGCGATGCCGACCGGATCGAGCGAGATGGTGAAGTAGTCGGCGCCGACGCTGTTCGGGATCGTCTGCGACTTGTTGATCGTCAGGGTCGAGCCGCTTGCCGACGAACCGCTGTAGCTCGCCACCGCCGTGTTGGTCCCGGTCGTCGGGCAACCCGTGCCGTAGCTGCCGAGTTGGCCCGGCGCGAGGTAGGTGACCACGAGCGCCGGCTTGTTGCTCGTCGCCTCGCGCGAGTTGAGGCGGTGCGCGGTCGACGCCAGCGTCTCGTTCTGCACCTTGAGCAGCCAGCCGTGGTTGCTCGCCGGGTTGTCGAGCCACGCCTGCACGTCGGCGGCCGCCGCGCGCGACAGGTTGGTCGAGAACGCGCCGAACGTCGGCATCGACCCGGTGAACGACGGCGTCGCGGCGAAGTCGCCGCCCGGCGTCGTCCACAGCTGCGTGTTCCAGAAGCGGTGCAGCCACGTCGCGTCACCGACTGCCGCGGCCCCGCCGCCGCCGCCGCCGCCCGACGCGACGCTCGTGCCCTGGCCCCACGAGGCCGTGAGGCGGTGGCCGCTCATCGCGAACGGCAGCGCGACCGTCGTCATCGTGACGTACAGGTCGAGGCGCGCCGTCAGGATGCGCGAGCCGGCCGGCACGACGCTGGCGACGTCGAAGCGCATCACCGCGCGGCGGATCGAGCCGAACGAGTTGGTGCCGACGAACGTGCTGTTGCCGGCTCCGTTCGAGGCGTCGCCGAAGATCGTCTCGTAGAGCGTGTTGTCGGCGGCGCAGGGGATGTTGACGGTGGTCTGCGCCAGGGCGGCGCCGGCGAGGGCGATGCCGCAAAGGGCGGCGCGGAGGCGGAGTTGGATCGCGGGCATGGTCGGTTGGTGCGGGCGGTCGGGTGGTGGGGTGCGGGCAGGTTGCGACGAGCAGGATACCTTCGCCGGCGGGGCCGACCAGCCGCGGCGGCCGGGCGCGTCGCCCGCGCCGGTTGCTGCCGACCGTCATGCGCCGCGGTCGAGGCGGCGCCGCCGGTCACTTCGCCTTGCCGACCTGGATCGCCTCGCCGTTGCCGAGTTCGGCCAGCAGCTTGGTCAGCGTCATGTTGGCCTCGCCGAGGCCGACGGCGTGCATGCGCACGCGGCGGAAGGCGTTCATGCGGCGCACGTCGGCGACGATGTACGGGCAGTGGTCGAGGCCGCCCGAGACGAACGGGCCCGACGACCAGACCTGCGGCGTGCTGGTGCCCGCTTCACCGCGCTCGAAGCTCTGCACGGTCTTGCGCTCGCCGTAGTTCTTGTCGACCTCGAGGAAGTCGTCGACCGACGGGTCGCCGTCCGACATCAGCAGGATCGTGTCGCAGCCCTCGGCCAGCGCCAGCGGATCGACGTAGGCGTTGCTGCCGGCGAAGCCCTTGCTGTGCAGCGCGAACGCCAGCCGCAGGCCGCCGTGCAGGTTGGTGTCGCCGCGCAGCCGTCCGGTCGGCGGCAGCGGCCTGCCCTCCTCGGGCGTCATGATCGCCTTGATGCCGTCGAGCTCGGCCATCACCTTGTCGACGTTGCCTTTCGTCGCCTTGATCAGGCCCTTGCAGGCGTCGAGCGTGCCCGACTCCTTGCCGAACCAGACGACGCAGAACTCCTTGTCCGGCGTGAGGCGCGACAGCGAGATGCGCAGGTTCTCGCGCGCGAGGTCCCAGCGCGTGTTGATCAGGTTCCAGGGCAGGTCGCTCTCGTCGAGCACGGCGCCCTTCTTCTTCTTCTGCTTGGGGCCTGTCACCGGCCCCTTGGGCTTGGCCGACGGCTCGATCGGCAGCAGCATCGAGTCCGACATGTCGACGACGTAGACCATGCGCTCGCCGTCGGTCTCGACGCCGAAGAAGCGCGGCGACGCCACGGTGGTCTGCTTGGTCGCCGTCTTGACGTCGCCGCGGGCGAGGATTTCGAGCCACGACTGCGGGTCGACGAAGGGTGCGGGCGCCTTGAGGATGATCTGCAGGTGGCGCGCCATCTGCACCTTGCCGACGTGCGACAGCTTGACGTCGTCGCCGAGCAGCCCGATGTAGGCGGTGATCGCGGCGCGGTAGTCCTCGGCGTTGACGCGCGACTTGTTGGCCATCAGCGCGCCGCTCATCGCGCCCAGCAGCGCCATGCGCTCGCTCTCCTTCTTCGGGAACTCGGCGCAGTTGGGCACGATGGCCTCCTTGAGCGGGCCGTTGCGCGAGTCGCCGAGCGCGGCGATCGCCGCGGCGCGCAGCAGCGCGTTCTTGTCGGACTGCGCGATGGCGATGACCTCGGCCTCGCCGCCGCGGTCGGCCTGCATGCGCAGCGAGTGGTACCACAGCCAGACGTCGCCCGGCCCTTTGTTGGCGTCGCGCAGCGCCAGGATGGCGGGCAGGAAGTCCGGCTTGTCGAAGAAGCGCGCGCAGCAGTCGGCGATCAGGTAGCGGATGTACTCCGCGTCCTCCTTCACCGTCTTGTAGTCGGCGCACAGCAGCGTCAGCGCCTCCGCCGTGCGCGCGTTGCCGAGCACCTCGCGGGCCTCGAAGTGCCACGTGAAGGCGCTGCGCGCGAGGCACGTCTTGTAGCGCGCGAGCGCCTCCTCGTAGGTCCGCGCCTGCATGTCCGGGTAGCGGATGTCCCACTGCGCGGCGAGCGGGGCGATGGCGAACAGGGCGACGGCAAGGGCGCGGAGTCGGACCATGATCTCAGGCGGACGGACGGACGGACCGAGGGGGCTGCAGCAGCGTAGGCGACCGGCCCTGCACCGCCAGGGGGCAGCGCGGACGCGCGGCCGACGATCGGTGCGCGACCGCCGTGGACGTCAGGTCCACCGCGGCTGCCGCAGCAGGTCGAGCAGCCGCGGCAGGCCGGTCGCCGCGGCCCATTCCTGCAGCGGGTACTCCTCGTCGCCGGGGTGCACCACCCACAGCCGGTCGAGTTGCAGTTCGGCGCGGGCGATGTGCATCGACTTGGTCAGCGCCGGCGCGTCCGCGTACTTGCACTCGACGCCGAAGCGCCGTCCGTCGCGCATGATCAGCAGGTCGAGCTCCGCGCCGGCCTGCGAGCCCCAGAAGTACGCGTCGCGGTCGCCGGTGACGGACAGGATCTGCTCCAACGCGAGGCCTTCCCATGACGCGCCGAGCTTGGGATGCGATTGCAGCGCCGCCGCGGAATCGATGCCGAGCAGCGTGTGCAGCAGTCCGCTGTCGCGCACGTACAGCTTCGGCGACCGCACCTGGCGCTTGGCGAGGTTCTCGAACCACGGCGGCAGCAGCCGCATCACGTAGGAGCCGCACAGCAGTTCGAGGTGCCGGCCGATCGTCGTGTGGGCCTCGCCCAGCGAGCGGCCGAGTTCCGACGAGTTGAGGATCTGGCCGTGGTGGTGCGCCGCCATCAGCCAGAGACGTCGGAGCGACTGCGGCGACACGTTCACGCCGAGCCGCGCGAGGTCGCGTTCGAGGAAGGTCTGCACGAAGTCGCGGCGCCATGCGCAGCTCGCCGCATTGCCGCGGGCCAGGAAGGCGCGCGAGAAGCCGCCGCGCAGCCAGAGGGTTGCCTGCGCGTCGGCGCCGACTTCGCCGAGGTCGAAGCCTGCCATCGGCACGATGCCAACCCGTCCCGCGAGTGATTCGGCGACGTCGCGCGCGAGTTCGGGCGCAGCGCTGCCGAGCAGCAGGAAGCGAGCGGGCAGCGGGGAGCGGTCGGCGAGCACGCGCAGCACCGGGAAGAGCGACGGCTGCAGCTTCGCCTCGTCGATCACCACCAGCCCGCGCAGGTCGCGCAGCGCCGTCATCGGCTCCTGCAGGCGCGCCCTGTCGGCCGGGTTCTCCATGTCGAGCAAAGTCGCCTTGCGCCCGGCGGCGATGCTGCGCGCCACGTCGGCGGCGAGCAGCTCGCGGGCAATGTCCTTCCTCCTTGCAAACTGAGCACGACACGCACAAAACGCAAGGACGCGGGAAAAGCCGGCACGGCGATGCCCGAAGCCCGCCGGATCGCGCCGTCGCCGCCGATGCCGCGGTGGTGGCCGCCACGGGCGACCGGCGCGCGCGGCACGACGCCCGCGCCGCCACCACCGATCACGAGCCGTAGCCGAACCGCCACGGCGCGCCGTCCATCGGCAGGTGGCTGAGCCGCATCTGCCGCAGCGCGAACAGGCGCGGGCGGATCTCTTCGAGCGAGTCGCCGCCGAGCTTCTCCAGCAGCGCGTCGCACAGCGCGATCGCCAGCGCCGCCTCGACGATCGGCACCGCGCGCGGGACCTGGCAGAAGTCGCTGCGCTCGTACTTCGTCGGCGCGGCAGCGCCGGTCGCGAGGTCGACGGTCGGCTGCGGCGTCAGCGTCGTCGCGATCGGCTTGAGCGCCGCGCGCACGACGATCGGCAGGCCGTTGCTGACGCCGCCTTCGAGGCCGCCGGCGCGGTTGGTCGGGCGCACCAGCTCGTCGCCGTCGGCGACGATGGCGTCGTGCGCTTGCGTGCCGCGGCGCGTCGTCGAAGCGAAGCCGAGGCCGAGTTCGACGCCCTTCACCGCCGGCAGGCCCATCACCGCCGCGGCGATGCGGCTGTCGAGCTTGCGGTCGAGCTGCGCGAAGCTGCCGAGCCCCGGCGGCGCGTGCAGCACGGCGGCCTCGACGACGCCGCCCAGCGTGTCGCGCGCGGCGACCGTCGCGGCGATCGCGTCGTGCATGCGCGCGGCGAAGGCGGCCTCCGGGCAGCGCACGTCGCTCGCCTCGGCGGCGGCGAAGCGCTCTTCGTACACGGCGGCGTCGGGCGACGGTTCGCCGAGGTCGAGCGCGACGTCGCCGATGGCGGTGACGTAGCCGCCGACCGTGATGCCGAACTCGCCGAGCAGCGCGCGGCAGCAGGCGCCGAGGGCCACGCGCATCGCCGTCTCGCGCGCCGACGCGCGTTCGAGCGAGAGCCGCAGGTCGCGGTGGCCGAACTTCACCGCGCCGGTCAGGTCGGCGTGGCCGGGCCGCGGCGCCGTCATCGGCGGCACGTCCTTGTCGGCCCAGTTGGCGTGGTCGCGGTTGTCGATCACCAGCGCGATCGGCCCGCCGGTCGTGCGTCCGTTCATCACCCCGGCGGTGATGCGCGCGCGGTCCTGTTCGAGCGCCATGCGCCCGCCCTTGCCGAAGCCGCGCTGCCGCCGCGCGAGGTCGCGCGCGATCGCCGCCTCGTCGAGCGGCAGGCCCGCGGGCATGCCTTCGAGGATGCCGGTCAGCGACGGGCCGTGGGACTCTCCGGCGGTCAGCAGGCGCAGGCGCGTCGTCGTCATCGGCGGGGGAGTGTAGGAGACGGCGCAGCGATCGCGATGCCCCTGGGCGCGCGTCGTGCGGCGGCCGCTCGATCGTCCGACCGGCCCGGCCGCGGCCAGCCGCATGGCCGTTCGAGGCCGCCGCGCGTTCCGGGCCGAACGCGCGCGGGAACGCATGCCAGGAAGAGAACGGGCCGCGGCTGCGCTCACGCCGCAGCCGGCTTTGACTCCATCTCTGCCACCGGCTACTGCCGACGCTGCGTCAGGCGCCAAACAAGGAGATTGCAATAAACGTTCACGTCGGCGGTCGTCAGGTCCTGCTGCACGGGATGCTGCTCGTCTTCGTCGGATTGGTCTGGGGCCTTGTCGTCCCTGGCACTCCGTTCCCGCGGCTGGCGCTCGGCGCCCACATCCAGCTGTCGTCGAACGGCATGCTGCTCATGGTCATGGCGACGGCGCTGCTCGCGCTCCCGCACCGGGTCGGCCCCAGGTCGGTTCGGGTGATGGTCGTCACGGCGTGGGCGACGTGGGCCATGGCGTTGTCCGAAGTCGCCAACTCGTGGTGGGGAACGAGCAAGATGCTGCCCCTTGCCGCACGCGAGGCGGGGGCCACCGGCGGCGAGCCATGGCAGGAACTCGTGGTTGCCGTCGCGCATGTCGTCGCCGGCGTGTTGCTGATCGTCTCGTGGGCCCTGCTCGTCGTCGGCTTCATGAAGCGCCCGCCCGGCGCGGCGAGCGCAGGCTGAGCACGGCGGGCGCTTCTGCGCACGCAGCACCGAATCGAGGCGTGCCCATGGCGCAGGCGGCCCACGTTGCCGCAGCAACGCGCCATGCGGGAGCGCCCGCCAAACGCCGCGCCGATCCCGACTTTGGCGGGTGCGCTACCATTCCGCGTCCGCACCGCCCATGAGCTTCCGCCTCCTCGTCGCCGCCGCGCTGTGCGCGGTTCCCGCCGCCGCCCAGACCATCAGCTGGGGCCCTGTGCTTCCCGTCCTCGCCGCGAGCGATGTCCGCACCAACGGCAGCCTCGTCGTCGCGCGCAACCTGCACTCGGCGACCGCCACCCAGTCGCCGACGGTCAACGGCGTGCCGTTCGTCGGCGCGTTCGCGCCGAGTGGCTGGACCAACGCCTCGACGCTGGCGCTCAACAACTCGACGACCGGCGACGCCGGCTACGACCTGCTGCTCAACTCGGCGCGCGCGACGAGCGCGGCTTCGCCCGGCAATCCGACCGGCTGGGGCGCCATACGCATCGACAACCTTGCGCCATTGGCCGTGGGCCGCAACTACGAGATCCAGTGCTGGTTCACCGACCAGCGGCTCGGCACGGGCACGGCCGCCCTATACGACCGGGCGATGACGCTGAGTTCGGCCGTCGGCGCCGTGACGCTCGCGGGCGGCGAAGCGACCAACCTCGGCACGCTCGTGCAGGGCCCGCTGTCGGCGCCGCTCGACGGCGACCCCGACGACCAGCCGGCGCTCGGTGGCGCCGACGTGCTCTTCGGCTCGCACTGCACCGGCACGTTCACGCGCACGAGCGCCAACGACCAGCTGTGGCTGCTCGTGCGGGGTTCCCACCCGCTCGCCGCCAACCTGCTGCGCTCGCACCTGACGGCGTTCCAGATCCGCGACGTGTCGCCGACCTGGAGCAGCATCGGCCAGGGCTGCGGCACGGCGACGCTTGCGCTCGGCAGCCTCCCGGCGATCGGCGGCACCTATGCGCTCAACGTCACCAACCTCGGCCCTGGCCTGCCGTTCCTGCTGACGGGCCTCACGGGCCTCAACGCGCCGCTGCCGTTGCCCGAGTTCGTCGCCGGCTGCACGTTGTACGCGAGCCCGGATCTGCTCGATTTCCTGCCGAGCGCTGCCGGTGCGGCGACCTGGAGCCTGTCGATCCCCAACAACCCAGCGCTCGCCGGCCTCCAGCTCTTCCATCAGGCGCTGGAGTTCGGCACGTTGCTGTCGCTCTCCAACGGCGGCGTCGGCACGATCCGCTGAGGCTGCCGGTCGCCTTGGCGACGGCGCGTGTTCCGTGACGCAGACTTCTAGTCCGCCGGCCGCGGCCACACGCACGGCGCGCGCAGGGCCGCCAGCGCCGCAGCGACCAGCGCGTCGACCGGCTGCGTGCCGTCGAGCCGCGCGTGGGCGGCGGCGCGGTGCAACGGTTCGCGGCGGGCGGCGAGTTGGTCGAGTTCGTCCAGCACCGGCGCGCCGGTGACCGACGGCCGCGCGGCCGCGTCGGCGGCGAGGCGGGTGCGCAGCACGTCGACCGGCGCGTCGAGCCAGAGCACGAACGCGCGCGCGCGCAGCAGCTGCCGCACCGCCTCGGTCTCGATCGCGCCGCCGCCGAGCGCCACGACGCGGCCCGGCTGCAGCAGCGCATCGGCGAGCCGGGCCTCCTCGGCGCGGAACGCCGGCCAGCCGTGCGCCTGCACGAAGGCCGCGATCGGGCCGTGCGCCGCCGCGAACGCGACGTCGCCGTCAAATGCCTCGACGCCGCCGCGCTCGGCGAACGCGCGCGCGAATGTCGACTTGCCGACGCCGCGCATGCCGACGACGGCGACGCAGCGGCGCGCGGCGACGACGCGGTCGAGGTCGGCCCAGAAGCCGGGGTAGCTCTTGCCGACGCACGCGGGCTCCGCGACGGCGACGCCGGGCACGAACAGGCCGAGCAGTGCTGCGGCCATGGCGATGCGGTGGTCGTGCTCGGGATCGACGACGGCGCCGCGCAGCGGCCGGCCGCCGCGCACGACGAGGCCGTCGGGACGTTCGTCGACGTCGGCGCCGAGCCGCCGCAGTTCGCGCGCCATCACGGCGATGCGGTCGCATTCCTTGTGCCGCAGGTTGCCGCCGCCGTGGAACGTCGTCGTGCCCGCGCGCAGCGCCGCGACGGCGGCGAGGTTGGGGAACTGGTCGGGCATGGCGCTCGCGTCGACCGACCAGTCGCCGGCGGTCGGCATCGTGCGCAGCAGTGCCGGCAGCGCTTCGTCCGCCTGCGTCGAACCGAACGCGAGGTTGGCCGGGGCCACCCGCGAACCGGTCAGGCGGTTGGCGCACGCCCAGACGCCGAAGCTGCTCCAATCGCCGTCCGCGGCGACGTCGCCGCGCGCCGGCCCGAAGCCGGGAATCGTCGCGAACAGCCGGTCGCCGAGCGCGGTCGCGTGCACGCCAAAGCGCAGCAGCGCCCGCAGCGTCAGCTGCGCGTACTCCGCCGACGCGAGCTCGCCGGCGATGCGCACCTGCAGCGGGAACGGCAAGGCGCCGCCGACGAGCAGCAGCGACGACACGAACTGGCTGCTCGCCGACGCGTCGAGCGCCACGACGGCTTCGCGCGGGCTGCCGCCGCGCACGACGACCGGCGGGCAACCGTCGGTGTCGCGCGCGTCGATGCCGAGCGCGCGCCACGCCGCCGCGAGCGGCCCGATCGGCCGCCGCTGCATCGCAGGATCGCCGGTGAGCGTCCACTCGCCCGGCGTGATCGCCGCGACCGACAACAGGAAGCGCAGCGCCGTGCCGGCGTTGCCGCAGTGGATCTCGGCGCGCGTCGGCGCGTCGGCGGGCCGCGGCCCGACGTCGACGATGCCGGCGGCTTCGTCGTGCGTCGCTTCGAAGCCGAGCGCCTGCAGGCCGGCGACCAGCCGCCGCACGTCGTCGCTCGCCGTGCAGCCGCGCACGCGCGTGCGGTGGCCGCACAGCGCCGCGAGCACGAGCAGGCGGTTGGCGTCGCTCTTGCTGCCGGGCATCGCCAGTTCGGCGTCGGCCGGCCACGGCAGCGTCGGCACGGGCCGCGGCGTGCTCATGCCAGCGCGTGTGCGAGCCGTTCGCGCGTCAGTTCGACCACGGCGCCAGCACCGAGGGCCGTGGGCACGATCGTCGGCACGGTCGTGGCAGAGGCCTTCTTGTCGAGGCGGCACAGCGACCACAGCGCGTCGACGTCGGCGAACTGCCGCGGCCACTGCGCGTGCGCGCCGAGCTGCTGCAGCGCGCGCTGCAGGCGGGCCTGCACGTCGGCCGGCACAGCGGGGCCGGCGGCGCGGCACTCGGCGAGCATGCCGAGCGCCACGCACTCGCCGTGGCGGAGCGCGCCAAGCGCGTGCGCTTCGAGCGCGTGGCCGATCGTGTGGC
>JADCJE010000167.1 GCA_020247305.1 Phycisphaerales bacterium
AACCCGAGCTACTTTCAGGGTGCCCAGCGGCCGGTGGAACAGGTGTCGTGGAACAGCGCGGTCGCGTACTGCCAAGCGCTGACGGCGATCGAGCAGGCCGCCGGCCGCGTGCCGCAGGGCTACCAGTACCGCCTGCCGACGGAGGCGGAATGGGAGTACTGCTGCCGTGCTGGCACGACGACGGAGTGGAACACGGGCACGAGCCTGAGCACGAGCCAAGCGAACTTTCAGGACGTGCTCGGCCAGACGGCGGTGGTCGGTAGCTATGCGCCGAACGCGTTCGGCCTGCACGACATGCACGGCAACGTGTGGGAGTGGTGCCTCGACTCCTACGCGTCGTATGCGCTCGGCCCAGCCACAGATCCGTTTGTGACGGGCGGCCCCTTCCGCGTGATCCGCGGCGGCAGTTGGATCATCAACGACTCAGCCTTCGTCTGCCGGTCCGCGATCCGCGGCATCGTGCCCGGCAGCACGTACATCTACATCGGGTTCCGGGTGGTGCTCGCCCCAGTTCTCGTCCCATGAAACGGTTCCAGCCGCGCGCGCGAGCGCAGGCCCGGAGGCCCGGCGCGGAGCCCGGGCCGGAGGCGCCAAGCGAGCGCGCGCGGCGCGGCGACTGCGCCCAGAAGGAACGACAGTGAGGTGATGCCATGCAGATCCGGATCTTTGCGCTGCCGATGGACGGCGATGAGCAGGCGGCCGAAGAGTGCAACAAGTTCCTGCGCGGCCAGCGGGTGCTGAGCGTGCAGAAGACGCCGGTCGTCGAGGGCGGGCGGCACTTCTGGTCCGTCTGCGTCGAGTACCTGCCGCGCGCAGCGCCGACGGGTTCGGCCGGCGCCTCGACCGGCGATGCTGCGGCCGGCAAGCCGCGGATCGACTACCGCGAACTGCTGAGCGCCGTCGAGTTCGTGCGCTTCGCCAAGCTGCGGCAACTCCGCAAGCGGCTCGCCGACGCCGAGGCCGTGCCGGTCTACACGCTGTTCACCAACTCGCAGCTCGCCGAGCTGGCGCGGCGGTGCCCGCACAGCAAGGCCGGCATCGGCGCGATCGAGGGGCTCGGCGCCGCCAAGGTCGAGCGCTACGGCGATGCGCTGCTGGCGCTGCTGTCCGAATGGCCCGAGGCGGCGGCCGAGGCGCCGGTCGTGCTGCCGGCGATGGCTGCCAGTCCCGCGGCGGAGACCTGACATGCAGCGGGCCGGCGGCCTGTACGAGCGCATCGCCGACATGGACACGCTGCGGCTCGCGTTCGCCAAGGCGCGGCGCGGCAAGCAAGACCGCGCGGCGGTGCAGGCCTTTGCACAGGACCTCGACGCCAACCTCGGGCGGCTGCGCGCCGACCTGTTGGCCGAGCGGGTGGCCCTGCGCGGCTACCGGATGTTCGATATCCGCGACCCCAAGCCGCGGCGCATCGCGGCGCCCGCGTTTGCCGACCGTGTGCTGCACCACGCGATCCTGCATGTGCTGGAGCCCGAGTTGGAGCGCATCGCCATCCACGACAGCTATGCGTGCCGCAAGGACAAGGGCACGCACCGGGCGCTGGCGCGGGCGCAGCAGCATTGCCGCCGGCATGCGTGGTACCTGCAGCTCGACATCCGCAAGTACTTCGACTCGATCGACCATGCCGTCCTGCGGCGGCTGCTGGCGCGCCGACTCAAGGATTTGCCGCTGCTGCGCCTGCTCGGGCAGATCGTCGACTCGTACGAGACGGCGTCGGGCAAGGGCCTGCCGATCGGCAGCCTGACGTCGCAGCATCTGGCCAACTTCTACCTCGCGCCGCTCGACCACTTCGTGCAGGAGGAGCTGCGGCTCGGCGCGTACGTGCGCTACATGGATGATTTCGTCGTCTTTGGCGCGGAGCGCGGGCAGCTCGTCGCCGCGCGCGCGCGCATCGAGGGCTTCTTGCGCGATCGGCTGGCGCTGCAGCTCAAGAGCCAGGGCTCGCTCGACCAGACGCGCCACGGCATCGCGTATCTGGGGATGCTGGTGCGCGGGTCGCACGTCCGGCTGATGGGCAAGTCCAAGCGCCGCGTGCGGGCCAAGCTGCTGCGGCTGGTGGCGGCGCATCGCGAGGGCGAGGTCGCGGCGCCGGAGTTGGCTGTGCGTGCGACAGCATTGTTGGCCAGGACGAAGCACGTGGCGGCGCGGGGGCTGCGGCGGCGATGGGTGGCGGAGTTCGCCGGCGGCGAGGCGTGAGCGCGGTCGGTTCACGGGCAGGACGTCGGCGCGGGCCGCGCGGCGCGGTATGGTGCGCCGCGGGCTGGCCTCCACGCGGCCCCAACCGCGTGATCCGCGGCGGCAGTTGGAACAACAACACAGCCTTCAACTGCCGGTCCGCGAACCGCAACAACAACACGCCCGGCAACACGAACAACAACATCGGGTTCCGGGTGGTGCTCGCCCCAGCTCTCGCCCCGGTGCGACCGAATGGTTGTGCTCGACGAGAACCGGAGGCTGGTCCAGGTCTGCGGCGGCGACGCCGCCGGCCAAAGAGATGGAGTCGAGGCCGGGGCTGGTAGGGGCGGTGGATGCCGCCGCCGAACGCCCCGGCCGCGGCGTTGGTCGGTGCGGTGCGTCTGCGCGGTGATGGCATGGCGGCTGCAGTGCGGTGGCACGGTTGGGGCGCACGGTCGTCCACGCTGCGGTCGACCATGGCTTGTCGTGGCTGGCGTGGCGGGTTCGTCGCGCGGGTGTGCGCGCATGGGCTGCGTCGGACCCTCCAGACCGGCGTCGTGATCGGCCTCGAGCGCGGGATCTTGCGCCGTTCTGCAACCACCGCGCGAGTCGCGGCCCCTATGCAGGCATGGCGCCTCCGCGCACCCACGATGGCCTGTTCCGCTTCGTCTTCGGCGAGCCGGAGCAGATGGCCGAACTGCTGCAGTCGCAA
>JADCJE010000168.1 GCA_020247305.1 Phycisphaerales bacterium
ACGGCCCGCACGCGCGGCGGCGGCGCGCAGCGTCGCGACGTCGGCCGACGACAGCGCCATCGGCTTCTCGACCAGCACGTGCCAGCCGGCCGCAAGGCACTGGCTGGCGACGGCGACGTGCAGGCCGGGCGGCACGAGGATGTGCACCGCGTCGACGCCGCCGAGCTGCTGCAGCTCGTCGATCGACGCGCACGCGCGCGCGATGCCGTGCTTCTTGGCGAGGGCCTGCGCGCGCGCGACGTTGGGGTCGCAGACGGCGACGAGTTGGACGGAAGGCAGCGCGCGCAGCGCCAGCACGTGGGCTTCGGCGATGAAGCCGCTGCCGACGAGGGCGACACGAGTCGGGCGGTTGGCGGGCGGTGTGTGGGGAGTGGCGGGGGTGGCGGGCGTGGCGGGGGTCGCGGTGGGCGCGCTCGTCGCGTTCGCGCTGGTCGCGCTGGACGTCGCATTCGAGCTCGCCGCGTGCGAGGTGGTTGCCGTGGTCGCGCTGCTCGCACCATGCGCGGTCGTCGCGTTCGCGCTGATCGCCGCGTGCGCGCTGGTCGCCGCGTTCACGCTCGTCGCCGCGTTCCTCGTGCTCGCTGCGTTCCCCGCCCCCGCCGCCTGCCCTTGCCCCACCGCGTTCGTCCCGCCTGCCCCACCCGCAGCCGACGCCGCACCAGCCGCGGAATGCGGACCATGCGGCGCAGGGTTCTTCTGGGCTTCGGCCATCGATGTAGGTACGGCGCAACGGATGCTGGGCGAAGCCGCGCGCGCGCGCAACCCGCACCGCGCACGGCCGCGCCGTAGTCGTGGCCCGGCCGCACGTTGCGTCCCCCAGCGGCCCGACTCATCGGCCGGGCACGGCGTCCAACTGGCCTGCGCGTGCCGGGGAACCTTGCAGCACCTGCACGACGTCGCCGCCGCCACCGCGCGCGCACGCAGCGCCAGAGCACCGCCGCCCGCCAACGCCCGTTGCCATCGCCCCCTCGCGCGCCGCCGCTGCTGCGGCCGTCGCAACGCGCGCTTCCTTGCGCCGCACGGACTCGCTACCCTTCGCCGCGTCGGGCTGTAGCGCAGTTTGGTAGCGCGACTGGTTTGGGACCAGTAGGTCGCCGGTTCAAATCCGGCCAGCCCGACCAGTTTCGTGCGCGCCGCCTCGCCACCATCAAGCGCGCAGCGCAACTCCAGCGCAATGGCCGAATGGCTGAGGCGCAACACGGCCTCCAAAGGCCTCGCCGCGATACACGCGCCTCCGGTCGCGAATCGCAGTGCTCCGACGCCGCCACCGGCTCGCACCCGGTTGCTCCGCCGAGCTCGGATCCAACCGCACATCGTGTCGAAGGCACCGTGGCACTCGCCGGCGCCGAGCGATCCCGGCGTGTGCGCCCCAAGCGACCTACTCCAACTCGTCGTCGCTGCCGGCGACGGTCCAGATCCGCTTCAACGGCAACTCCGCGCGGATCTCGGGATCGAGGTCCGGGTAGTGCGCGAGGACCTGCTCGATCAGCTCCTTCTGGTCCCACAGACGCAGCCGGAAGTACTTCTGCGCCAGCTCGCGGGTCACCGTCGCCTTGAAGCCGCCCCAGGCGACGAACAGGCCGTGGTCGGATCCGACGTGCTGCATCGTGCCGACCAGTTGGTCGACGCTCGGCCGGTCGGTCGGCGAGTCGCCGCTCTTCACCTGCACGCAGATGCGCGGCGCGCCGAAGCCCATCGGGCCGGTGCCGGCGAGGATGTCGACGCCGTGGTCCGCGCCCTCGGGACTGCGGTGCGTCGAGTAGCCCTGCGCGCGGAGGATCGACTCGACGAGCCGGGCGAGTCCGTGCCCCTTGAAGCGCGCGTCGATCATCCGGGCGATGCTGTCGCGCGCCAACTGTTCGAGATCGACCGTGCCGCCATCTTCGGTCGGGACGTCGTCGACCTCCTCGGAATCATGGGCCGGCTTGCCCTGCGGCATCTTGACCGTGACCGTGCCGGTGCGGCTCGACTGCCAACCGTTCGCCGCGATGGCGCGGATGCGCGCTTCGGCATCGTTGCGGGTGATCCGGCAGATCGTCAGGAACGCACCGAGGCTGTACAGCAGGTCCTGATCGAACCGGCTGCGCGGCACGTCGCGCGCGATCCACTTGCAGGTGCGGTAGTGCTTGAATGGAGCCTCGACCTTCGCATCGAACCTGAGCGGGCCGGTGATCTCGCCGAAGTGAATCGTGCTGGAGAACTTGCTCGGCAGAGCGAACCAGTCGCCCGGTTCGATGCTGGAGCAGAACGCCCAGACCTGCCCTACGTAGTTGCGCAGCTTGCCTTCGCCGGCGTCGGGCAGGCAACGGCGCATGACGTCGGTCACCGCTTCGCGGGTCTTCGCCTTCGTCAGGTCATCGACGAGTTCGTCCCAGGTCAGGTAGACGCGCTCCTCGTCGAGGAACTTGCGCTCGTACTCGCCTTCGCTGCCGGCGCGGATCAGCCAGAGAGCCATCGTCTTCGTCCTCAGGTCGGTGATTTCATGGGGATCCCGTCACGCCACAACGTGGTGGACGGCAGAAGTGGCGAACGCAGTGTGGGTCTTTTGAGCAGTGGCGAGCCGCTGTTCGAGTCGATCGAGCAGCCCCATCCTTCTTGTTCATCGCACCGGGCTCCTGCCGACCAATCGCACGTCACGCGCGAACGCGCCGAGGGGGCCGCGGGCCAAGGCCCCACGCCGCGGCCGACGCAAAGACCAGATGACCGCGAGGCGCCACATGCGGAACGAGGCGCTTCCTGAGAGGACCGCCATCGACTCACCCGGCGACGCCATCGGCCGAGATGATGCACCACCAAGTTCCTTTCGGCTACAGGGAGTTGCCAACGGCGTTCGCGGCGAGACGACCCAACCCACGACGAAGCAGTCCCCACACAGGCAATACAGGGACACGTCGCCGCAGGTCCGAGAACGCGGTTGGCGGAGCACCCGATTCGATCGTGGGCGCATCCCCAACTCGCCCCCGCTACGCTCCGCGCGCCCACGTTGCCGCCCCACCGCCCATCCGCCCCCATCACCCGCGGCGACCGCGTGACCGCGCCGGTGACAGGGCTTGGCGGCATACCCCGCCCGACGCACCGCGCCGCAGCGCCGGCCATCGCATGATTTGCCCGACCTCGCCGCACCTGCAGTCGCGTAGGCTCCCGCACGCGCTGCGCACCCGCCGCCCCCGCCACCCCACCATGACCGAACGCTTCGAACGCCATCGCCAGCCGTGGACCCCGACGGAGATCCAGAAGCTCCACATGATGGCCAACAAGGGCATGAGCCTCAAAGCCATCTGCCTCGCACTGAAGCGCAGCGAGGAGTCGGTCAAGATCCGCGCCAAGCTCGACAAGCTGCTGATCGCGAAGCTGCGCTGACGCGCACGCGCGGCCGGATCGGCGAGGGGCCGCTTTCGCACGCCGCCTCGCTACACTGCCGCGCCGCGCGCGGCGTCCCGCGCCGGCTCCCCCAACGCACCGCATGCCGCCCCACCGCCCTTCTGCTCCCATCACCCGCGGCGACCGCGTGACCGCGCCGGTGACGGGGCTCGGCGACGGGCCAGATGGCATCGCCAAGGTCGACGACTACGTCGTCTTCGTGCCCGGCGTGCTGCCCGGCGAGGAGGCGACGTTCGACGTGACGTCGGCGGCGCGCAAGCACGGGCGCGGCGAGCTGGTGTCGGTGCAGCGGCCGAGCCCGGACCGGGTCAAGGCGCGCTGCGCGCACTTCCTGCAGTGCGGCGGCTGCCACCGGCAGCACCAGCGCTACGACGCGCAGCTGCTCAGCAAGCAGCAGCGGCTGCAGAAGGGCCTCGACCATGCGCTCGGCCACGGCGCGATCGCGGTCGCGCCGACGGTCCCGGCGGCGAGCCCGTACGGCGAACGGCACAAGGTCGCCTTGCACCTGATGCACGACGCGCGCGGCACGCTGGTCGGCGGCCTGCACCGCGCGCGCAGCCCCGAGCTGGTCGCGGTGACCGAGTGCCCGGCCAGCGACGCGCTGGCGTGGGACCTCGTGCAGGACGCGATCTTTCTGCTGCGGCGGCTGCCGCACCGCGCGTGGGACCCGTGGTTCGCGCCCAAGGAACTGCTGCGCAGCGTGCTCGTGCGCGCGACGACGCAGGGCGAAGCGCACCTCGTCTTCGTCGCGACGCAGCCGGAGATCCCCGGCCTCGACGAACTGATCGACGCGCTGCATCGCGCCGGCGCGACGTCGGTCAGCGTCAACCACAACGACGGCGACCCCGCGCGCCTGCTCGGCCCGCGCACGCAGCTGGTCAGCGGCCGGCCCTACATCTACGAAGAACTCGGCGGCATCCGCTACCGCATCGCGCCGACGGCGTTCTTCCAGACGTCGCCGCGCATGGCGTTCGAGCTGGTGCAGCACGTCGTGGCCTTCCTGCAGCCGGGCCGCGACGACCATGTCGCCGACCTGTACTGCGGCGTCGGCCTGCTGACGCTGCCGCTGGCGCAGCGCAGCAAGAGCGCGTGGGGCGTCGAGCTGCACGGTGCTGCCGTCGACGACGCGCGCGCCTCGGCGCAGCAGAACAGCATCGCCAACGTGACGTTCCGCTGCGGGCAGGTCGACGGCTGGCTCGCCGCGTGCCGCAAGGGCGAACTGCAGAAACCCGCGCTCGTCGCGCTCGACCCGCCGCGCGAAGGCCTGACGCCCGCCGTCATCGCCGAGCTGAAGGCGCTGGCGCCGCGCAAGCTCGCCTACGTCTCGTGCGAACCGCAGGCGCTGCAGCGCGACCTGCCAGCACTGCGGGACGCGGGCTTCGTCGTGCGCAGCGTGACGCCGTTCGACATGTTCCCGCAGACCGCGCACGTGGAAGCCGTGGCGTGTCTCGAACGCAGCTCGTGAGAAACAGCGCCGAAGGCCGGTTTGCCCTCGGTTCTCGGCATTCTAACCCATCGGTGCAACAGTGCGCAACGGTGTGCATCTGATGCCGCGAGAAGTGGACAAAAACGGCCTATTTGGACAGTAGCTGTCCACTTTCTGAAGGCCTGCGCATCGTCCTCGGCGGCGACGCCGGCACGCGCCTCAGCGGCGCGGCGGATCGAACGTCTGCAGCTGGTCGCGCCGCAGCTCGAGGGACCGGAAGCGCGCTCCGCAGTCTCTGCAGCGGTGGTAGCGAAGCCTCAACTTCCGGCCGTACGTGAATGGCTTCGACGCCGCGCACCTTGGACAGCGCACCGGGCAGTACGGCACGACGGGCTGCCGCCGCGCGTCCTCGTCGAGCTCGCCCACGGCGGCGAACTCTACCGACCCGGTGTGGCCTCCCGAAATCGCCGCTTTGCGGCGGCGGCGGCGGATGGTCGCGTGTGCGACCGCATGCACAACACAACGCCGACCACTTCTGCGGCCCAGCCTAGCCTTCGAAGACTCCGAGCGACCGTCGAGGCGGCGGCCGACCGCGAGTTCACGGCCCGAACCGCGCGCGCCTGGCGCGAGCTCGGCCGCCTGGACCTCAGCGACGCCGGCGAGCTCGACGAGCTGCTCGCCGCGGCGGCCGACGTGGTCGACGCGCAGAGCGTCGTCGGTCCACTGCTGGGACTGAGCCTGGGGCGCGGCGGCGACCCGACGGGCATCGCGCGCCGCCTGGTTGAACCCGGCATGCCGCCCGGCTGCGTCGCGCTACTCGGCGCGGCCGGCGTGGCGTCGGCGCTCGACGGCCTCCGGGACGACGACCCGCGCCGGCGCCAGGCTGCGGCCTTCGCGATCGAGGCGTTGGTCGCGGACGGCGTCGACGTGCCGCCGATGCGCGTTCGCGCGGCGCTCGTCGCCGAGGACGTCGACAACGTCCGCGACGCGCTGCGCGCCGTCCTGGAACTCGAGGGGCGGCCGTGAAGGACCAGCTCGGCGAGCTCATCCCGCTGCGCGAAGTCGCCGCACGCCTGCACGTCGAAC
>JADCJE010000169.1 GCA_020247305.1 Phycisphaerales bacterium
CCTGAGGGGCGCTTCTTCCTCCGCTACGGCACGTTCGTCGCCGCTTGCCACCCAGATCCCGTGCAGCGTTTCCGCTGCCGCACCTGCCGGATCACCTTCTCGACGCAGACCTTCCGCCAGGACTACCGCGACCGCCGGCCCGACCTCAACCAGCCGGTGTTCGAACTGCTCGCCAGCGGCGTCGGCTTCCGCCAGATCGGGCGGATGCACCGGATCAGCGTCAGCGCCGTGCAGCGCAAGGCGCACAAGATCGGCGTGCAGCAGAACTTTCTGCACGAGAACCTCTCGCACCGCCTGCCCGTCGGCAGCGTCTTCGTGCTCGACGAGGAGGAGACCTTCGAGACCTCGTCGATCCGCCGCGTCGACATCGCGATGGCGGTCGAGCAGGAGAGCTGGTTCATCGTCGCGACGGCCACCGGCTCGCTGCGGCGGTTGGCCAAGCCGGGCACGGCGCGGCGGCGCTGGCAGGAGCGGGACGAGCAGCGCCACGGCAAGCGGCCGGACGAGAGCTCGCAATGCGTGCGCAGTGTGCTGGCGGCGCTGCGGCGCAAGGTCGGCGACCGGGCGATCGTGCTGCACACCGACCAGAAGGCGAGCTACCAGCGCATCGCCAAGGAGGTCTTCGGCGACCTGGTGCGGCACGAGCGCACGTCGGGCAAGGCCCCGCGGACGCCGTGGAACCCGCTGTTTCCGATCAACTCGATGCAGGCGATCAGCCGCGACCTGGTCGGGGCGCTGCGGCGGCAGTCGTGGCTGCACGCCAAGAAGGCGTCGAAGCTGCCGGCGCGACTCGCCATCTTCGTGTCGATCAAGAACTACCAGCGCAAACGCTTCAACCGCGACAAGGAGGACAAGAGCCCGGCCGTGCACCTGAACCTGATCCCGCGCAGCCTGACGACCGCCGAACTGCAGCGGTGGCGGCAGGACTTCGGCCTGCACAGCATCCATCCACTCAGCAGCGACGGCGGCCGCCGCGTCGGCGCGCCGGCGGCGACCGCCGCGCCGACGGCAGTCGGCGCGTAGACGGTCGAGGGGAAGGCGGGAGTGCCGCCGCCCGCGGATCCGACCGCGGGAACAACAATCGAGCGATCAGGTCAGCGACGCTACGCTCGCCGCCCCGATGCCGGTCACGCCCCAGGACGTCCTCGCTGCGCACGGCGCCATCCAGGCGCACATCCAGCGCACGCCGACCATCGCCGCGCCCCGCCTGTCGGAGATGCTCGGCGCGCAGCTGTGGCTGAAGCTGGAGAACCTGCAGTTCACCGGCTCGTTCAAGGACCGCGGCAGCTGCCTCAAGCTGCAGCGGCTGGCGCAGCAGCCCGACCCGCCGGCAGGCGTCGCCGCCGCTTCGGCCGGCAACCACGCCCAGGGCGTCGCCTACCACGCGCGGCGGCTCGGCATGCACGCGCTGATCGTCATGCCGCTGACGACGCCGTTCTCCAAGATCGAGCGCACCGAAGGCCTCGGCGCCGAGGTCGTGCTGCGCGGCGAGTCGGTCGCCGAGTCGACCGTGCACGCCAAGGAGCTCGCGGCACAGCGCGGGTATGCGTTCGTGCACCCCTACGACGACCCGCTGATCGTCGCCGGCCAGGGCACGGCGGCGATCGAGATGCTCGCCGACCGGCCCGACCTCGAGGCGCTGGTGGTGCCGATCGGCGGCGGCGGCCTGTGCGCCGGCATGGCGCTGTGGGCCAAGCACCACAAGCCGTCGATCAAGGTCTACGGCGTGCAGACGGCGATGTGCCCGTCGATGCACGCGCGGCTCAAGGGCCTGCCGATGCCGCCGCTGCACACGCACACGCTGGCCGAAGGCATCGCGGTGAAGACGCCGGGCGAGATCCCGGCGGCGATCCTGCAGTCGCGGCTGGAGGACGTGCTGCTGGTCGACGAGACCGACGTCGAGACCGCGGTGCAGGTGCTCGCCGCGCAGCAGAAGGTCGTCGCCGAAGGCGCGGGCGCGGCCGGCGTCGCCGCGGTGATGAAGCACGCCGAGCTGTTCGCGCGCCGCGAGGTCGGCGTCGTCGTCTGCGGCGGCAACATCGACCGCCGCATGCTGTCGACGGTGCTGCTGCGCGGGCTCAAGCGCGACGGCAAGGTCGCCAAGCTCCGCATCTCGATCCAGGACGTGCCCGGCGTGCTCGCGCGCGTGACGCAGATGATCGGCGCGGCCGGCGCCGACATCATCGAGATCGAGCACCAGCGCCTGTTCACCGGCCTCGCGCCGCGGCAGGCGGAGCTCGACGTCGTCATGGAGACGCGCGGCAAGGCGCACGTCGAGCAGATCCTCGCCTCGCTGCAGGGCGCGGGCTTCCCCGCGCAGGCGCTGTAACGCGCGGCGGCTGCGTGCGCGCGGGCGGCGGCCTGCAGGCAGGCGCCTACAGGTAGGTGTAGGTCCGCGTCGTCTGGCAGCCGTTCGGATTGCGGATGACGACGGTCGCCGGTCCGACCGCGCCCGGCGGCGTCTGGCCGACGATCGAGGTCGCGTTCTGGCTGGTGATGGTCATCGGCGCGCCGCCGATCGTCACCGTGCAGCCGAGCAGGTTCTGGCCGACGAGGATGTAGAGCGCGTTGCCGGCGGCCTGACCGCTCGGGAACGGCACGCTGCTGACGACCGGCGTGGCGTTGACGAGGCGCGTCGCGATCGCGGTGCCGAGGTTGGCGACCTGCAGCACGGCGTCGCATGGCAGGCCCGCCGGCGCGACGAACTGCGCCTGCGTCGGCGAGGTGACGGTGATCGCCAGCGGCGCGCCGACGAGCGTCGCCAGCATGCCCGGCAGGAAGTTGGTCCCCGAGAGGGCGACCGTCTGACCGGCCGTCGGCGACGGCGGCGCGATCACGGTGATCGTCGGCGCCGGCAGCGGCACGATGCGCAGCAGCACCGCGTTGGTGGCGGCGAAGCTGCCGGCGGCGTCGACGACCATCACGCCCTGCAGCGCGACGTCGAGCAGCGACAGCACCGACGGCACCGTCAGCGTCCACGGCGCGCCCGGCGCGAACACCGCGCCACCGAGGCCGAAGCTGTCGGCGACAAGCGCGGTCGGCGACGGCGCGAACGGCGACGGCGTGAAGCACAGGGCGCCGCCGCTGCCGCCGAGCGGCACTTCGCCGCCGATCGCCGGCCGGCCGACGTGCGCCCACAGCGCGAACATGCCGGCCGGCGCGGGCTGGCTACCGCCCGCCGGCGCGTCGAGCGACAGCGTGAACGACTGGCCGAGGCCGGCGGTGGCGATGCGCGCCGTGCCGGCGGTGCCGTTGACCTTGAGCACGTCGACGACGGCGCTGCCGAGGCCCGGCACCGCGCCCGCGCCGCACGCGCCGAACAGGTCGGTGACCTGCACGACCGGCTGCGGCCAGACGCCGACGCGACCGACGGCGTCGGTCGTGGCGACGTCGACGATCGCCGTGCCGGCGCCGAGGTTGCCCTGCATGGTGAACGTGTACGCGCCGTTGGGCGCCGGCGTGACGGGACTGAAGGTCACGCCCGTCGCCGTGCTGCCGGCGCGCAGGGCGACGGTCACCGGCCGGGTGTTGCCGAGCGGATTGCCCTGCGCATCGCGCAGCACGACCGTGCCGGTCACCGTGTCGACGCCGTTGGCGCGCAACGTGTTGGCACTCAGCGTCACCGTCGATTGGTAGTGGTCGGGCCGGCCGATCTGGCTCTGCTTCCAGTTGCTGTACAGGGTCTGCAGCTGCAGCACCGGGTCCGGCGCGGTCGCCGTCTGGTTGGCGACGTTGAGGTCCATCCAGTACGAGCCGGCGCCGCAGCCGGCCGCCGACGTGCACGGCAGGTCGAGGTCGCTCGGGCGGCTCCAGATCATCAGGCCGATGTGCGACGACTTGGTGAACGACGCCGGCGGCGCGCCGCACGCCGTCGGCGCATTGACGTTGCACGAGCAGCGGCCGTCGCCGCCCATCAGCCGCGCGGCGTCCATCGCCGCCATCAGCTTGTCGCCGATGCTGCCGGGCGTGGTCAGGATGGCCTGCTCGGCGGCGAGGTTGACCGCCTGCCCGGTGAGCACGTTGCCCTGGATCGTGTAGCGCAATGTGCCGATCTGCCCCGTCAGACCGCCGGCCCACGCCCCAGCGCCGCTGCCGGTGAACGTGATCTCGCCGCCGACGAGGCTGGCGATGCCGTACTGGCGCGACTGATGGCCCGGCCCGTCGGCGGCGGCGAGCTGCGCCAGGATCGCGCTCACCGGCGTGCCGTTGAGCAGGCCGGTGCGGATCAGTTCGCGCAGCGACAGCGGCCCGACGAACGACTGCGCCGCGGCGACGCCGTAGCCCGGCACGACCACGACCGTGTTCGGCTTGAGGTCGAAGCCGGTCAGGCAGGTGGCGATGCCGACGGCGATCTCGCCGGTGGCGAGGTTGACGATCAGGATCGACCACGTCGCCGCGGCCGGCGCGACGAAGCCGACGAACGCCAACAGGAACGCGAGCACGAGGCGGAGGGAGGGCATGCGCAGCCGGCGATTGTGGCGCCGGCGGCCAGACCGTCCAGGGGCCGGCGGGGCAAGGCTGTCCGAGCCGGAAGGCGGGCACGGCGAGTGCGACGCCAACGGTCGCTCGCAGGCTGCGCAGCCGCCGGGGCCGCCTCGTGCGGCGCGCGTGCATCGGCAGCGCTCAAAGACAGGGAACCACCTGACTTCCCAGGCTCTGCGTGGCGTCCTCGACGGTCACCAGGGGCGCCCTGCGCGGCCGCATCAGGCTCTCATCTTGGACTCTCAGCGCAGCGCGACGTTGCGGATCGGCCACGCGCCGAAGGCTCGGACGACCCCGCCTGGCTCAGCCTCGGCCCGTGAGACGGCGACGGCGCGCAGCGTCGACGACGCCGACGGCTCGCGCATACCGTTGAGGCCGGCGAACCAGTATGCGGCGCCGCGCGCCACGACGCGCGCCGGCTGCACGATCTCGCCGTCGGCGATCGTCGCCTGCCACAGCTCGGGGCATTTGTCGCTCACCTTCGCGAAGCACGCGTACACGAGATTGCCTGGACCGCGCGCGAGCGTGAACGTGGTGTTGGTCTCGTCACCGGAGCAGAGCGCCGGATCGTCAGCGAGATCGCGCACCGCGAACGCGCCGTCGCCACGGTCAAGAGCGACCGAAAGGCGGCCTTTGCCGGTTCTATGGTTGCCGCGCAGGAACAGCAATGTGCGCCTGCCGACGTCGTCGCCGCACAAGATACCGACGTTGGCCACGGCGTCGTCCTCGCCGGGATCCGACGGAGTGATCGGCGCCGAAGAATCCGCGAGGCGGCCCTGCGCCGCGTCGATCCGCCGCAGTCCGTGCACTGCGTCGAACGGAAGCGCGCGGAACGTGACATCGACGACGTCGCCGCGCGCGAGCGCGTTGCCGCACACTCCGTAGCCGTCCTCGTTGACCTGCGCGATCGCTGTCCATGCGCCGCGCCCCTGTGGCAGGATTCGCACGCCCGTGCTCCAGACGCTGTTCCGTGCCTGCGCCGGAGGCGCGCGGTGGCAGCCGATGACGGCGACGAGCGATCCGTCGCCGGCGCGTGCGAGATCGGAGCAGACAAACTGATCCTTGACGCCGGTCGAATCCGTGAGTCGCTCGGGCTCACCGATCCAGGATTCGCGGGCGGGATCGAAGCGCTGGAACCAGGCATCGGTCCACCCGTTGCCGTTCGACGCGGTCCAACAGACCGCAAGCAGGTCGCCGTCGCGCGCAATCGCGCCGTCCGCATCGCCACTCGTCGGCGTGACTGCGACCTTCCGCCACCGTGCGCCGCCGTCGGCCGCCTGCCAGAGTTCGAGCTCGGCATCGAACACATCGGGACGCAGCGGCCTGATGAAACGATCACGGTGCACGAGCACCAACGCCCCGTCCTTGCCAAGGGGCACGCAGCCATGCTGGAACGGCGCCATGACTTCGACGACCTCCAACGCGTCGGCCCGCGTGATCTCGACGAGCGCCTCCTGGCGACCTTGTGCAGGCACGTGCAACGCGACCAGTGTCACGGCTGCGGGGATGCGGGTCCTAAAGCATGCGCCAAGCACGCAAGTAGCGTAGCGCCGCGTCCGCGAGACAATCAATCCAGGCGCGGCCGGCGCCGCCTCCGCGTAGCCGAGCGCCGAACCCACGCCGAGACCAATGTCCCTTGCCTTCTCGAGCCAACACCGCCCCAACGGTGCCAAGACCAGCCGCCCGAAGCCAAGGCAGCATGCACGCAGCCAACAACCTTGAACGGCCCGCGTAGTTTCACCATCGGCAGGGCTCCCGTGATGCCGTGGCACGCCCGCGAACCGACGACACTGCCGCACACCAACATGACCGAGCTCTGCGTGCCGGCGGCTGCCTCTTGGCAGGCATGGCAGCACCGATCGTCGGCGCAGCCCTCGGATGAATTCACCGACTCCCCGCGCAAGACGCGTAGGCGGTCGTCGGTCGAGACGGCGCCCGACGCCCAAACCCACAGCCGGACGTCGCAGGAGCTCTCAAGGCAGCCGAAATCCGTTGCGCCAGCACGTGGCGACGAAGACGGACCCTGGCGCCAAGCCACCGCCGCGACTGCGCAGATGCAAACGGCCAGTGCGTAAGCACGCCGCACATCCCGCCATGTCCGCTTGCGTATTGCGGCGGCCGCTGCGGCCACCCTCGATGGCGCCGGCGCCGTCGTGAAATGCCAGGATTGCATGCTTTCCGCTGTACACATCGCGCATCCGCACACCCATGCGTAGAAGGCGCTCGCGGGCCGAGGACCTCTGCGACAGCGCGACACCGACGACACCGTGCTCTGCTCATCCGCCAACCGAACATCGCCGACGAGAGCTTGCCTCACGCCCATGACGAGACGACATGGACCTCGCCTTGGCCTCGTTCGGAACCAGCCCGCTGGCGCACCACGGACTGCGCGATGATTCGGCCCGTGAATTCGCGTCTGGGGCGACGCGGACGACCGCAGGCGAATCTCTCGATTCGCCAACGCTCGGCCGCGAGCCCACGGGCGCGGGGACGCGTGACGGGCGGCGTGGCCTTTCGTGGCGCAGACTTCTCGCTCGACTGCGACCTCGTCGGTCGACCGATTCGACCTGCGCGATCGATTCCGGTCACTGCCGCGGGATCATGACGAGGCGCGCGAGCCGAGGCGATCGTCTGGACATGCTGTGCCACACGCCTCCGGGAGCGATCGGGCCGTGCGTCCCACGCCTGGACCGCCGTCACCATGCACGAACGCCTAAAGCCAGACGAACCAGATCTGGGAATCCGCGCAGGGCTTCGGCACCGCTGCCAGAGCTGCTTCGTCGATCAGCTTCGCCGCGCTCAGATTCAACGTGACGACGATACGGTCTTGATTGCTGTCCGGAGCGAGCCACGTGGTGCGCTTGACGAAGAACGGCCGCCACTTGCCAGGGGCAACGGCCCTGTAGTCCTTGAACACGACCTCCTCACGCAGGCTGCCGGCAAGATCGTAGACGCGTGCTGCAGTCGGATGCGCCACGGGTCCGCTGACATCGATCTCGTACTCCGTGTCGACTCCTTCGCCGAGTTCCGCGCTCATGTGGCTACGGACGATCGCCGTCGTCCCATCGGTGGTCTCCACGTAGTTCACGGCGCCAATCCAGGGGATCTCGAAAGGATCTCGCACCCACTGGTAGAGCGGATCGACTTCCGACGCCTCGTTGGCAAAATGCGTTGCAAACCCCGAGCCAGAAGCAGGCCAGACATTGCCATTTTCCGAGTCCGCGGCAATCGAGCTCAAGACGTTTCCATCAAAGGCGATGCGCTTGCCGTGCGACACCGCGCGATCGCCGTGGACGATGCCGTAGGATGTGCTGATGTCGAAGCGGCCATTCGACAACACAGCCCCCTCCACACTTACCGTCCTTTCCGCCACCGAACCGAGGCTGGCGTGCTCTATGGTGACCACTCCCGACAATATCGCACCGGCAAACCTCGGGTGCTGCGGGACCACGAGGGCACCCAGCATTCCTTGCACGACCGCCGGACTCGACGACTGCGATTCTTCATATGCAGTCAAGAACGGGTTGTGAGTTCCATTGCTCGGAGAGACAGGCCCCGCGGCAACGGTATAGTAGGCGCCACTGCCTCCCTGAAGGATCTGCCCGACCACGGGGTGCTTCGCTGCGCCGGTCGGGCAATCCGCCGTGGACGCCGACCAGTCAAAGGAGTCCTTCTTCTTGGGTGGAACACACTTCAGGGCGCTGCGGACGGACCTGGGGACCTTCTCCCAACTGCTGAACGTAGCTCCTGGAATCAGACCGGCCAGATCCGGACAACCGCCGTCTGAATAGGTCGTATGGGCGACCTTGAATCCCCGATTGTTGCAGTTGGTCCCGGGAAGCACACCCTGGCAGACATAGACCGTGCCCGCGTAGTGCGCGCCGCCACGAGTGCATTGCGCCGGCCCCTGGATGGTGGCCCCTGCGACGACGATGCTGAAATTGCCGCATGGGGTCGTCGAGAAGTTGTGGTCCCCAGCCACGACCGCCACGACCTTCCCCGTGTTGTTGCATGCAGCCTGGCTCGCCAAGCTGTGGCACACAGACAAAGCGGTCAGAACACCTACGAATTCGCACCTCATCACAGCATCTCCCAGGTTGAAGTCTTCAGCAATGTGTAAAGGAATGTGATGGACAGCGCGCCAAGAAATTCACGCCGTTGCGCTCGTTGCCCACCCTAGAGACACTACAGAGAGAGAGAGAGAGAGAGAGAGAGAGAGAGAGAGTCAAGAACTACTTGCTGACCCGCAGCAAGTCGGCCTCAGAGAGCGCGGCGCTTGCCGTGCTGGGCGCTGCTGTCGCCCAACGTGCGCTGGGTGATCGCGCCGCCGCCGCAGATCCACCGGTCCAAGTCCTCGCGGTCGCACCGCCGCGTGGGCGGGCGGCCGCTGCCCACGCCTTCGCTCGTCGCGAACAACCACAGCGCTGCCAATGTCGCAGGGTCGGCTGCCGGAAGGCCTGGGTCGCTTGCGCGCAAAGAGCGCGCCGTAGATGGCCGAAAGGTCCAGTGAATCAAGGGCCGCGACGATCGCTCGCGCCAAGGTCGATTGGCAGCACCTTGTCCAGCACCTCGGCACGCAGCAGCGAGTGCAGACGGTCGGGGCGATGCACGCATGCACCGCGGCGGAGTTCGCCGAACAGACCGTCGTTGCTCATTCGCTGAGGTGCACCGACTGCGGCATATGGGGACGCCGCAGCAGCGTCATTCTTCACTCTCAATACACGCCGACGACGAGGCGGACGGCGTTGCTGGCGTTGAGCGACACCGGGGTGAAGGCGGCGTCGAGTTCGTACTGCACCGTCTGGTGGTGCAGCACCATGCCGGCGAAGCTGGCCGA
>JADCJE010000017.1 GCA_020247305.1 Phycisphaerales bacterium
CGCAAGCGCTGTAGCGCTCGTCGGACAGGGGCCAGAGAGGCGCTTCACCATGCGGGCGCGAAGACCATCGGAGTAGAACACGTGCCTTCATCTCGATCGCCCCGGGGACAGCCTGTGGAAAACTCGCGCCCCCCTGCAGGGCCTCGGGGAACACCTCAAAACCAGCCAGTCGGGGTCACTTCAAAACCAGCCAGTCGAGGGTGCGGACGGGTGTTCTGTAACGGTTTAGCGGGTTGAAGCAAGAGCCTCGTGGTCAGGCTTACCGGCTCGGGTGCGGTAGCTCTTGGGGCCGCACTTGAGCACATGGGCGTGGTGCAGGAGCCGATCGAGCAGCGCGCTGACGGCGGCGTTGTCGCCAAGCAGCTTGCCCCAGTCTTCGACGGGGCGGTTGGAGGTCATGATCGTGCTGACGCGCTCGTAGCGGCGCATGATGACCTCGAGCAGATCCTCGGCGGCGGTGTGCGGCAGCTTGCGCATGCCGAGGTCGTCAATGACCAGCAGGTGCACGGAGCCGATCTGCTTCAGGTAGTCCTTGCGTGTGCCATCGAGCGTGGCGTCGGCCATCTGCTCGACGAGCGTGTGCGCCTCTCGATACAGCACGTCGTAGCCGTGGTGGATGGCCGCGAAGCCGATCGCCTGCGCCAGGTGACTCTTGCCGGTGCCGGGCGGTCCGAGGAACAGGCCGTCTTGGTGCTCAGCAACGAAGCGGCACGAGGCCAGTTCGAAGATGAGTTTCTTGTCCATGCGCGGGTTGAAGGCGAAGTCGAAGTTGTCGAGCGTCCGCCCTCGATCGCGGAAGCCGGCGTGCTTGACGCGTCGTTCGATGAGTCGGTCGGCACGGCGATTCAGTTCGTCGTGGACGAGGTTCGCCAGGAAGTCATGCGGACACAGGCTCTCGGTCTGAGCCTGGAGGATTCTGGTCGGCAGCGTCGCCGCCATGGCGGACAGGCGCAGCTTGCGAAGGGCTCGATCGAGTTCGGTCTGGTTCATGGGGCTCTGGCTCGGTCTTGCGACGGATCACGTCGCGGTAGTGATGGAGTTGACGAATGAGGTCGTGGGTTTGCTGCAGCACGTCTTGCTCGTCGCGCGGCCGATTCGCGAGGCGTGCGACGATCCGGTAGTTGGCAACGTCGACCTCGAGCGCGATGCGACAGCACTCGTCGACAGCGGCGAAGCCGCGCTTCTTCACCAGGGATAGGATGCCGAGGATCTGGCGAGCACCGTACTGGTGCCGTTGCTGCTCGATTCGCACGCACAGCGCGCCCACGTGCTTGCCGGCGACATGGGCTCGCCGCAGCAGTTGTTCGATCTGCGGCGGTGTCCGCGGACTGCGGTCCTTGGGATCGACGCGGAAGAATCCGTCCTTCGTGCGCAGGTGTTCCCGCAGCAGCTGGCCGGTCTGCGGGTCGATCACCCGCACGCATCGCGTGTCCCAGCGGACATGCACGTCGCGGCCGATCCACCCTGGTGGCACGGCGTAGTACGCCTTCGCCACTTCGACGCAGCCATCGAGGTGCACGACGCGCACGCCGTGCTGGTAGTAACGAAACGGCTCGGATGGCAGCGGCAGCAGCGACGGCTTCTCGTCGGCAAACATCACTGCGACCTGGCGCTTCAGCGTTCCGTGGATGCGCGTGTCGGCCCACCGCGTCGACCACTCGTCGAGGTGGCGTTGCGCTTCTTCGATGGACTCGAAGCGCTTGCCGGTCAGCGGCGTCTTCTGCGCGAAGCCAACCGACGACTCGACCTTGCCCTTGCGGTCCGGATGCCCAACCCGTGCGGGCAACGCCGTCACGCCGTAGTGCCCGAGCACGTCCTGGTAGAGCGGGTTGAGTGTCGGGTCGTAGACATCCGGCTCGAGCACGCCCTCGCGCAGGTTGTCGAGCACCATCGTTCGTGGTGCACCGCCGAGCCGGCGGAACGCCTCCTCGTGCAACTCGCACCACCGTTGCGAGCTCGACGCCCAGGTCAGCAGCCAGACCGCCTTGCGGCTGCACGACAACGTCAGGGCGAACAACCGCGTCCGGCGATACTTGCCCGTCTGCGGGTGCCGCACCATGGGGCCGGTCCCGTAGTCCACCTGCCCTTCCTCGCCCGGCGCCGTCTCCATGCGAGGATGCGCGATCCGGCTCGACGGACGAAGCCGCCGAACGAATCGCTTCAGCGACTCGTAGTGGCCCGCGAAGCCATGACGGTCGACCAGGTCTTGCCAGATCGCCTTGCCGTTGCGGCCCAGACCCAGCGCCGCCGTGATGAACTCCCGGTGCGGCTCGCAGGCACTTTGTGCCGCCGAGGTCAGGCTCTCGTCCCGCCTCGCCGCAGCAGTGGGGTCGGGGAACACCTGACTGGCTGGTTTTGAATCCAGGCCAAGGTCGGGGGTCACCTGACTGGCTGGTTTTGATCCAGCCACCAACGGCGGACGCCGTCGCCGCGGCTCCCGGACCGCGATCCCAGCCTCCGTCAGGTAGCGACGGACCGATGCCCGGTCGACATCGGTCTCACGCTGGATCCGCCGCAGCGACCAGCCAAGGCGCCCCAGCGCACGCACCTGTTCTTGCTTCTCGGTTCTCAAGACGTTCGCCATCCCCGCGTAGCAACCTCACGGCCCACGCGGCGTCAACGCCCACGATCCCCTTCACGACTGGCTGGTTTTCAGGTGTTCCCGACTGGCTGGTTTTGGGCGTTCCCCGAGGATTTGCGTGCCAAACTGCTGACGATTCATTGTTGCCTCGAAGAATTTTATGTCGGCTTCTGCCGAGGGCGCATTCTATCACAGCCGCTGCGGGGCTTCGCGCGCAGACACAGGCTTCATCAGCGGCGGAGCGAGCATCACGGCAGATCGCCAACTTCGTGTGTCAAGTTAATGGCATTGGCCCTCACCCGCCCGCGAACAACCCCATCGCCTTCGTCGCCGTCATCCACACGCCCCAGCCGAGCGGGACGAGCACGAGGCCCCAGGTTGCCGCGAGCATGGCCCACGGGGTTGGCGTCGGCGCGCCGCTGCGGACGCCGCTGCGCTCGGTCCGCACGGTCGGCGCCGCCAGGCGTGCGCGCGGCACCAGCGCGTTGGCGACGAAGCCCACGGCCAACAGGGCGACGAGCGCGTACAGCACGAGTGAATAGGCGGCGGCGGGCGCCACGCCGGCGGCGAGTTGGCGTTCGCGCACGTATGTCACCGCGCTCGGCCCGGCGATCGCTGCGAGCGACCACGCCGTCAGCAAACGGCCGTGGATCGCGCCCACCTGCACGGTGCCGAACAGGTCGCGCAGGTACGCGGGCACGGTGGCGAAGGCGCCGCCGTACATGCTGAGGATGACGCAGCACGCGAGCACGAAGACGCCGCGCGCGCCCCACGCCGCCGTCGCCGGCAGCAGCGCGTACAGCGCCATGCCGAGGCCGAGATACAGCGCGTACGTCGTCTTGCGGCCGATGCGATCCGACGCCGACGACCACACGAAGCGCCCGACGAGGTTGAACAGGCTGATCAGCCCGACGAAGCCGGCGGCGGCGTGCGGACTGGCCGCGAACACTTCCTGCATCATCGGCGACGCCTGCCCGAGCAGGCCGATGCCGGCAGTGACGTTGGCGAACAGCACGACCCAGACGAGCCAGAACGCTCTGGTGCGGATCGCCTCGGCGGCGGTCAGGCCGGCTGGCGGCGCGGTCGCAGTGGCGGCGATGGCCGCGGTGGTGGCAGCGGCATTGGCCGCCGTGGCCACCGTGGCCTGCGCCTGCGCGCCCGGCGCTGCGCCCGGCCCCGCGCCCCTCGGCGGGTCCATCGCCGCGTCCATCGGCGCGCCATGGGGCCCATGGCCGGTCGGCGGCACGCGCACGAGCACAGCGCCAAACGCCATCAGCGCGCCATAGATCGCCCCCATCGCGACGAACGTCTGCCAGACGCCGGGGTCACCCGGTGCGCGGAACGCGTCCATCAGTTCCATCGCGAGCGGCGAGCCCACCATCGCGCCGCCGCCAAAGCCCATGATCGCCAGCCCCGTCGCCATGCCGGGCCGGTCGGGGAACCACTTGAGCAGCGTCGAGACCGGCGCGATGTAGCCGAGCCCGAGGCCCATGCCGCCGAGCGCGCCGTAGCCGAGCAGCAGCAGCGGCAGCGAGTGCAACGCGACGCCGAGCGCGGCGACCAGGAAGCCGCCGGCGAAGCAGCACGCCGCGGCGGCCATGGTCTTGCGCGGGCCGCTGCGCTCGACCCACGGGCCGAACAACGCCGCCGACAGCCCGAGGCAGAAAAACGCGAGGTTGAACGTCCAGATCGTGGCCGTCATCGGCCAGTCGCCGGGTGCTGGCGCGTCGCCGCCGAGCAGCCGGGTCAGCGGAACATGGAAGACGCTGAACGCGTACGCCTGCCCGATCGAAAGGTGCACGGCGAGCGCGGCGGGCGGCACGAGCCAGCGCGACCAACCGGGCCCGGCGACGGTGCGCGCGCGATCGAGGCAGGCGAACACGCGCGCAGTGTAGGCAGCGGCCGGCCGCAGCGCGCGCCGCGAACCACGCCGCAACGGCGCATGCGACGCCTTCTCCCGGCCCGGCGGCTCGCGGCAGCGCGGCCGACCCCGTCGCAGCGGCACGCACCTTGTCGCGCGGCGGCGCGCGCGATTGCATTGCGCCCATGCTCGCCAACCTGACGCCGCCGGAGGTCGCCGCCATCGTCGCCGTCGTCGGCGCGCTGATCGGCTGGAGCTGCGCGACGGCGATGCGGCGGCGCGACGCCACGACGTTCGTGCTGGCGCGGGCGCCGCAGCTGCCGATCCGCGTGCTGGCCGCGCACGACGACGCGTGGCTGCGCGGCGAAGTGCGCGCGGCCGAGCCGCTGCGCTGCCCGTGGTTCGACGTCGCCTGCGTGGCGTACACCTACACGATCGAACGCAAGGTCACGCGCACGGTCACCGACAGCAACGGCAAGACCCGCACCGAGTCGAGCTGGGACGTCGAGCACAGCACGTCCGACGCCGTCGACTTCGACCTGCACGACGGCGCGACCGTGCGCGTGGCGCTGCGCGAGGGCAACAACGAGGCGATGCAGTCCGCCGGCACCGACTACGAAGGCGCGCGCCGCCGCCATTCCGCCACCGTGCTGCCGGTCGGGGCGACGGTCAGCGCGCTCGGCGTGCTGCGCGACGACGGCACGTTCGGGCCGCTGGCCGAGGTGCCGCTGCTGGTCACCGAAGCGACGCGCGAGCAGCGCGTGCGGGCGTCGGCGAACAGCGAGAACTGGTTCTTCTTCTTCGCCCTGTTCACGCCGTGGGCCGGCATCACCGTCGCCGGCGCGCTGCTGACACGGGCGCAGGACTGGCAGGACTGGCTCGCGCCGATGGCGATCGGGTTCGCCGCCGTGCTGCCGGTGTGGTGGCTGCTGACGCACAACCGGCTGGTGCGGCTGCGCCAGCAGGTCAAGGCGGCGCAGAAGCAGACTGCGGTCGAGCTGGCGATGCGGGCCGACCTCGTGCCCAACCTCGTCGCCGTCGTGCAGGGCCACGCCGCGCACGAGCGCGAGCTGCTGGAGCGGCTCGCCGGCATCCGCGTCGGCCGCGACCTCGACCGCGAAGTGCGCGAGGAACGCGCCGTCGCCGCAACGATGCGCGGCGTGCTGCTGCTGCACGAGCGCTATCCGCAGCTGCGCAGCGACGCGCTGTACCGCGACCTGCACGAGCGCCTGTGGGCGATCGAGGAGAAGCTCGCCCACGCGCGCGGCTTCTACAACGAGGTCGTGACGGAGTGGAACGACCGCATCGCGCAGTTCCCGTCGTCGCTCGTCGCCGGCGCGTGCGGCTACCGCGAGTCGGCGCTGTTCGCCGCCGAGATCGAAGCGCAATTGCCGCCGCGCCTCGCGTGAACGGCCGGCGTGGCGGCGGCGGCGGCGGACGCTACATTGCGCGCCCTCGTCGCCCACGAACCGCATGCGCCACCCCTACCTCTGCGCCTTCCTCGCCTTCGCCGCCCTCGTCGCCGCCTGCTCGTCGGTCCAGGAGCAGCCGACGGTCGCCGCCCAACCCGCCGCGACGAGTGCGCCAGCCGCACCGGCCGCAACCGTGCCGGTGGTCGCCGGCGCGCCGGCCGCGCCGATCACGCCCGTCGCCGCCACGCCGGCGGCCACGCCCACGCCCGCGACCGCGACCGCGACCGCCGCGCCAAAGTCGCTGAAGTCGGCGATGAAGGGCATCGAGGACGACTGGAAGCAGATCGAGCAGGGCCTCGCCGGCGCCACCGCCGACCTGCCGGCGATGGCCAAGGCC
>JADCJE010000170.1 GCA_020247305.1 Phycisphaerales bacterium
CCGTGGCCGGCGGGCGTGGCGACGGGGGCGAGCTTCTGGTGGCAGCTCGCGGTGCTCGACAACACGGGGCCGGCGGGCCTCACCGCCAGCGCCGGCCTGCGCAGCGTCGCGCCGTAGCGAGCGCGGCCAACCGCACGGTCGCCAATCGCCGTCTGGTCCGCAGGCATCCCATGCAGCACGTCTGCCATGCCGCCGTGGATGGATCGGAACTCGCGGCCGAGGGCGCGGCAGCGCTTCCGTTCGACTGCGATGCACGCGGCATCGTCGATCGGGCCGGGTTGCTGGCTTCGCTGTGCGACGGCGGGCGACATCGGTTCGGCAGCGAGGCGGCCGAAGGCGCGCGCTGCGTGCGCATCGTCGTCGACGAAGAGCCGCCCGGAGTCTCCGGCCGTTCGCCGGCGCACCGCGGCCGCATCGACGTGGTGGCGGGCGGCCTGCGGGTGGGCCGCACGGAGCGCGTCGCGGCGGGCGATCTTCGTGGCCGTGAACCGGCCATCGCGGGCGACCGCATCGTCCTGCCGCCGGGTGACTACGACCTCGACGTCTACGAGTTCGAGCACGATCCCGCGCGCGTCGACGGATCGGTCCTCGGCGCTCGGCAAGGCGCTCTGCCGACCTCGCGCATGCGCTCCGCCGAGCCGCTGCTGTACGTCGGACTGACGCTGCTGATCGCGCTTGGAACGGTCGCCGCGTTGGCGGCCATGCTGGCTCTGGCCGGCTCGCTGGTGGCCAAGCTCGTGCAATGGTCGGTGGACAGGCCCCTGGTGCGACAAGGATGGCACGCCATGCCGTGGTTGCTCGTCGTCGCCTGTGGGGGCGTGGCGGCGGCTTGGTGCGGCATTGTGCTCGGCCGTCGTGTCCCACGACGGCCTGCCGATGTTTGCGGCAATGCTGCCGATGCGTCAAGGCGGACGGCGCGTCCTGGCCTCGTGTTGGCGCTGCGGCGGCGCGACCAAGGCAGCGCCCGATGACCACGGCCGACAAGACCGGGCCGCGAGCCGGGGTCGCGCGCCACCACCGCCGCAGGCGGCCCATGCGGCCGATCGAGCGCGCGGTAGCATCCAGCACCCGGAACGCACAATCAGGCTGTCGTCCCTCACATCATCCATTCTTTGCACCCATGCTGCGACCCTCGCTGGCTGTTCTTCGTCTCGTCACGCTACTCGTGCCCGTCGTCGCTGCGACGCCAGCCGCCGCCCAGGACTGGACCAACTCCGGCGGCAATGCGCAGCGCAACGGGCTGACCGCCGCGTACGGCCCGCTGTCGCCGCAGGCGCTGTGGACCTCGGGGCCGCCGTCGATCATTGGCTGGAACCCGGTCGTTGTCGGCGACCGCGTGTTCATTGTGCGCACGACCGGCAGCCCGCAGCTCGGCGGTCCACCCGCCGGAGCGCCCAACGACTCGCCGGTCTTCGCCCTCGACCTGGCCACCGGCACGCAGATCTGGCGCAGTGACATTCCCTACCTGTCCGGCCAGTGGACGACGTGGCTGCTCGGCCACAGCAATGGCCTCGTCTACGCGGCGCGTTCGGGCAACAGTGCCACGTCGTCGAGCCGCGTCACGGCGCTCGATGCTGTCACCGGCAGCCCGGTGTGGACCTCGGCGGCCGCCATCACGGCCGGTCCCTACGACGGCTGCGTCTTCGCCGACAACGGCGACCTGATCGTCGGTTCGTTCCAGTCGATCTGGCGCATCCGTGCCGCCGACGGCGCCACCGTCTGGACGGCGAGCCGCCAGGCGTCGACAGGCGAGCCGAGCGGCGCGGCGCTCTTCGGCAATGCGGTCTACGTCGCCGACAGCGTCCCCGGCGGTCAGGTGGTCAAGCGGTTCAACGCGACCACCGGCGCTCTGCAGTACCAGAGCCCGGTCCTGCCGGGCTTCGTCAACCAGCATCATCCGATGGTCGGCCCGGACGGCACGGTCTACCTCAACCGCGCATCGGATTCGCCCGGCATCGACTTCTTCTATGCCTTCACCGACACCGGGTCGGCGCTGGTCCAGCGGTGGGCGACGACGTCGGCGCGGGGCGTCTTCGGCGAGTTCGCCTGCGGCGCCGACGGCAGCGTCTACATGCTGAAGCCCGGCGACCTGCTGACGCGCCTGGACGCGCTCACCGGCGCGGTGCGCAACACCTACCCCGTGCCGCTCGGCTCGAACGGCTACTCGCCGCGCATCGCCGTCGACGGCGACGGCCGCGTCTTCGTCGCCAACGGCGCGTTCCCCAATGGCGCGCTGCTGGCGTTCGACCGCGACCTGACGCTGCGCTGGCAGGTGGCCGTGCCCAACGTCAATCAAGGCGGCCCCGCGATCGCCGCCGACGGCACGCTGGTCGTCGCCGGCGTCGGCAACGACCTGCGCGCGTACAACACGAGCCCGTGGAGCAACCTCGGCGGCGGCATCGCCGGCGTGCTCGGCCAACCGACGCTGGCGGGCCTCGGCACGCTGACCGCCGGCAACACGGTGACGTTCCGCGCCGGCAACGCCGCGCCCAACAGCCTCGGCGTGTTCATCCTCGGCGCGAGCGCGCTCAACGCGCCGATCTTCGGCGGCACGCTGGTGCCGTCGCTCGACGTCACGCTGGTGGCCGCGTTCGATGGGCAAGGCCGCTGGTCGCTCGGCCTGCCGTGGCCCGCGGGCGTGGCGACGGGGGCGAGCTTCTGGTGGCAGCTCGCGGTGCTCGACAACACGGGGCCGGCGGGCCTCACCGCCAGCGCCGGCCTGCGCAGCGTCGCGCCGTAGCGCGCGCCGCG
>JADCJE010000171.1 GCA_020247305.1 Phycisphaerales bacterium
AAGTTGCGACCGCTGGCCGGTCGCTGCGGGGGAGCGGTGTGCTCGCGCGGCGGGAACGCGGCGGAATGGGACCGGGGATCGGTGCGCGCGGGCGGTTGCGGCCGGGTTGATGGGGTCGCGCGCAGGGGGCATGCTCGCAGTGGTGGGCCCCGGGTGGTCCGGGACCGGTGCTTGGACTTCCTACGCGCTGCTTGGACTTCCTACGCGCTCGGCGAGTTGCCAGTCGAGGCTGCGCGCGAAGCCGTGCGCCGGCAGCTTCTTGTCGGTCGGGTGGTCGCCGAACCACGGGAACACCAGCGGCACGCCGCCGCGCACCGGCTTGCCCTTGCTGTATTCGCTCTTGCTCGCGGTCCACAGCACGTCGCCGCCGGCGTCGCGGTAGGACAGCACCTGCGCGCCGCACAGCGCGACCAGCGCACTGCCGCCGGGGCCGTCGAGGCGCAATGCGGGGCGACCCCCGGGATCCTGCGTGTGGGTGACACCGTTCGGCAGCGAGTCGTGCATGCCCGCATCAGAGCGGGCCGCGCGATTGCTTTCCGCAACCAGCCTCGCTACAGCTTCGCCCCGTTCCCCCGCGGGGAAGTCCGGTGCGAATCCGGCGCTGTCCCGCAGCTGTGACCGAGGACGAACGCGATCGTCACCACTGGCAGAGCCGCAGCGGCCGCGCCGGGAAGGGATCGCCAGTAGGACGAATCGGGAGCCAGAACATCCGCGAGGAACCAGCGCCGAGAGGGCGCTGCCCAACTGCTCCTTCGAGCTGGCGCGAACGACGCCGGTCGAATCATGCAATCGCTCCGTCCGCAGCACGTGGCCGGCATCCTCGCGGGTGTCCTGGCCGTCTCCGTTTCCGTCTCCGCCCAGAGCGTCTTCGCGACGCAGGTGCTGGGGGCCAACACCAACGGCAATGCTGGTGGTGGTGTCTTCAACCCGGCCAACGCGCTCGGCGCGCCGCTCGGCGGCAGCCATGTGCACTCGCTCGGCGTCGCCGGCGACCTGACGCTCGGCTTCGCCGTGCCGATCACCGATGGCCCCGGCGCCGACCTGATCGTCAGCGAGAACTCGTTCCGGTTGGCCGGCAGCTGGTGGCAGTCGTTCGCCGAGATGATGTTCGTGGAGGTCAGCAGCGATGGCGTGCACTTCGTGCGCTTTCCGTCGCGCTACTTCGGACCGCCGGTGTGGCCAGGCGCGTTCGGCACCGTGCCGGTCGGCAGCTACAGCGGCCTCGCCGGCCAGAACCCGGTGCTGGCGATGTCGTCGACCGCCGATCCGCGGGACGTCGTCGAAGCGGGCGGCGACGCGTTCGATCTCGCCGACCTCGCGTCGTTGCCCGAAGTGCAGAGCGGCCTGGTCGATCTGCAGGCGATCGCGCAGGTGCGCCTCGTCGATGTGCAGAGCGGTGTGTCGCTCGACAGCCTCGGCATGCCGATCTTCGATCCGAGCACCGGCAGCGCCGACGTCGACGCGGTGACGGCGATCCACCAGCAGGGGCTGGTCGCCGCGGGCACGCCGCGGCTCGACCTCGTGGTCGCGGTCGACGGCACGATGACGCTGCGCATCGAGGATCCCGACGGGTGGCAGGACCTCGATCCGGCGAGCCTGCGCGGCGCGCTGTTCGGCATCCCGATCGATGCGGGCAACCTGCTCGGCGCGTTCTCCGTGCAGTCGGCGGATGCGCTCGGCTTCACGCTGGTGCAGCCAGTGCCGTTGCCGCCGGGGCTGCTGTTCACGATCGCGCTGTCGGTGAAGGACTACGCCGGACATCGAAGTGGCCAGTCGCGCACGCGACCGGCGTGGTGAGGGACACCGCGTGAAGCGCACTGCCCTCGAGCGCCTGCTGCGCGAGCGTGGCCAGGTGAAGCTCTTCGTCGCGACCGAGACCTACGCGGTGTGCGGTTGGGTGCGCGACCTGCGCACCGACGGCGATGTCGCGCAGGTCGCGGTCGGCGACGCGGTGTGGCTGCACTTCGCGGACGGCAGTGTGCAGACGGTGGCAACCCCTTCGACACTGGCTCTGGCGGCGAACGCGTCGTTGACCCGCCGTGTGCAGACGCACCGGCGGCACCTCGCTGGCCGCCACGCGCCGGTGGCCTATTGGGACGCCGTGGCGCGGCTAGGCACCTGAATCAGCGCGCCGGCCGTGGGGCTTCGCCCGGCGGTGCGGCGGCGTCGCCGGACGCGGCGCAGCGGGCGCACACGCAGGCGACCCCGCGGGCGGCAACCGGGATGCGCGCCAGCACCGCCGGGGCGATCGTGGTGCGCGCGCACCAGCAGTCGCTGCACGAACGCGTCGCGGTGCGGTCGGCCAGTGCGCAGGCGTTGGGCTGACCGCAGAGCGGGCAATGCGCGGCGTCGAACGGCATCGCGGCAGCCTACGCCGCGGCTGCCGGGCGATCAGTTCTTCATCTGCTTCAGCTTGGCGATCGCGCCGAGCACGTTCTTGCTGGTGGTGGCCCGCGTGCCGGTCTGGTACCCGCCGCCCTCACCGGCTGGTGCCGCCGCGGCCGCCGGAGCCGGGTTCGCCGTCGGCGCCGGCGTGGCCGGGGCTGCCGCTGGCGCGGCGCTGGGGGCGGTCGCGGTCGTCGCCGCCGGCGCCGCTGCCGCACGTGCGCCGCTCTTCACCGCCGCGTTGATCTGTGCGACGGTCGTCGCGACGCCGGTGACTTCGCGCTGGATCTCGCGCACCGCCGTCTCGAGGCCGCCGAGGTTGTTGTCGCGCAGCTGCGTGAGGCCTTCGGTGAGGCCGCGCGTGGCCCGGTCGAGCTGCCCCTGCAGATCGGTGCTGGCCTTCTGCACCGCGTCGCCGCGCAGCAGCTGCTGCAGCGTCTCGCGTTCCTTCGCGGCGACCTCTTCCAGGCGCAGCAGGCTCTTGCGCACCTCGCTGTCCTCGAGCCGCTGCGCGATCGCCGCCAGCGAGACCTCGATCTGGCCGAGCTTCTGCTGCACCGGCGCCAGCGAACCGTCGCCCTTGCCGCCGACCTGATCGACCTTGGTCGACAACTTCAGCAGGCCCTGCTGCAGGTCCCCGACGTCCTGCTTGATGGCGGTCTGCTGCGTGCGGAGTTGCGTCTCCATGCGGGCGAGCGCCTGGCGCGAGGCCTCGGTGCCACCTTCGACCAGCGTCTTCACCGCGGCGAGGCTGCCGGCGAGTTCGGTTCCCTGGTTGGCGATCTCCATCATGGGCTTGCCGTACATCTTGATCGCCTTGGTCAGGTTGTTGACCTTGTCGTCCTGGCGCTGCACGGCGAGCAGCAAGTGCTGGTGCTGGTCGCCGTCGACGGCGCCTTCGGTCGGCCGCGCCGCCAGCAGCGTGCGAAGTTCCTGCTGCATGGCTTCGAGCGTGGCGTTGCGGGCCGCTTCCGCGGCATTGAGGCGCTGCTGCAGGAACGCGTGGCGGCGGGCCTGCAGGCCGGCGCCGCACAGCACCAGGCCGCCGAGGGCGAGCAGCGACGAGCCGATGCCGTAGCGGCCGAGCTGCGTGGCGAGGCTGGTCGCGAACGGCAGGGTCACTGCGGCCAGCATGGCCGCACCACCGAGCACCGCCGCGAAGGTGCCGCCACCGCTGCCGCCGCCCGCGGCGGCGTGGGTCGGCGCGGCAGGGCGGCTCTGGCGGCGCCCGCGGCGAGCTTCCGGGGTTGCCGCTTGCTGGTCGGCCTGCGTGCCGGCGTCGGCTTCGGGCGTGTCGGTGCCCTGGTCGAGCCCCGGCGTCGCGCTGTCGGCGGCGGAACCGTCGGCTGTGCTCGCGCGGCGGGAACGCGGCGGAATGGGACCGGGGATCGGTGCGCGCGGGCGGTTGCGGCCGGGTTGACGGGGTCGCGCGCCGGGGGGAGGATCGCGGTGGTGGGTCCCGGGTGGTCCGGGACCGGTGCTTGGACTTCCTATGCGCAGGAGGAACGAGACTAGGCTCGGGTTCTGATGAGCGGTATTGCCACTCCCCACTCGCGGCTCGCCGTAATCGCCAGTCTGATCGCGGTCCCTCTTGTCGGGCAGGCTCCTTACCCGAGACCGAGTGGGCTGACAGCTCTCCCGGTCGGGCCTGATGGGCTGGCGACAACAGCCGTAGGCCGTCGTTTCGAGCGGGCAGAGAGTCTCTTGGCTGCAATGGCAGCAGCTCGGAACAAGCCGGAATGGCGTGAGGCGGCAAACCGCATCAGGTCGAAGCGGAAGAACGGTCGCTTGGGCACTGGGCCATGTCGCGGCGATGCGGCTACCAAGCCCAACACCGTGGAGGGATCGCCACCCACGTGGCGCTGGGAGAAAGAAAACCCCGATAACTTCACAGTCGTCAACGAGGCCGACTTCAATCCGGAGGGGGACTACAATCCGCCTGACCCGGGCTTTCCCCCGGAGACTCCGTCAGATGCTGTTCAGGATGCCATGCTCAGTTCGGCTCTCCTACACGAAGATTGCCACTCAAATCAGGATGGTGAGCAAACGCAGGGGACAGTGGTCTCGAAGCAGTACTACCAGAACGAATACGAAGCGCACCGTCTGCAAGTCGATTAATTGAAAGCGGTAAGGGAGTGGCTGCTGGACACGCAACAGTTGCAGGCAGCCAGCTCCGATGACCGCCGCCTGCAACGGTACATTCTGATGGTCGAAAGGGCTGCCCTCGATTTCCAACAGCGTGCCAGGTGACAAACAAAATGGCGATCTCACTGGTTTCTCATCACATCCGGATATGGCCTGTGTTGTTGCTTGCGTGTGAGGGCGTTGCCTGCACGCAGACCCCTCAGCCGCGCGACAGAGGGACAGCTATTCGAGGCTATGCGGACTCTTCGGGCGAAGGTGGAAGCATCTCACTCGCCTACGACGCAGCCGGGCAACTCGAACTGCAGTGGGTGCCGCCGTTCGGCGCCGGCGCGACAATTCCGGTGCCTTTCTCCGTCGGCGGTGACATACATCAGGTCGCGCCCGGCCGGTTTCTCGTCAGTGGCTTCGAGCCCGCGTCGGGATCGAAGCCTCAGTCTGGTTGGCTGCTCGACGTGCAATTGGGCGGCGGCTCGCCAGGAGTGACTATTGCTGCGTCGCAGCCCTGCCCGGCACTCGATCTGATCGACTTGGAGTTCTCCGCGGTCGATGGCCTGATCTACGCAGTCGACTGGTGTTCTCGCAGCCTGCTCGCCTCGCCGTGGACTGGAGCATTGTCGCCGCAAGAGGCTTGGATCACGGTGGCGTCCGCCGTAGCGCTGCCGATGTTGAAGGGAGCCGTCCGTCTCGAACCCACCGCCACCGGTGCCGGGTTGCGGGTGGTCAACAAGATGTTCGCGGATGGCGCCGACGCGATTGCCGCATCGGCGACCTTCGCTGGAACGGGATTCCTCGTTGTCCCGGAGTTGGCGTCTCCTCCTGCGCCACAGTGGGCCTTCTCGGACTGGTTGTCCAACGCCAATGGGCCGACGATCCAAGTGCATGGCCTGCAGGGTGCTTCGGGGGCTTTCGAGTTGCAGAGCCTCGCAGGCATCCCAGTTGCAAGTGCGACGATGCCGAGCTGCGGTAGCACGAACTTGGTCATTGCTCCGGGGGTGCTCGAACCAGGTGCGTCATATCGCATCGTCGGTGCGACTGGCGCACCGTCGGCCTGGCAGACGATCAACTCCTCCTGGGGCGTTCGCACCGCCGGAGACCTCGTGCTTCGTCGCGGTGTCGTCGCCGGCCTCCATGTCGGCAATGCCGCATTCTCCGTCGATGTGCGCAGCCTTTGGACCGGCACTGCGCAACCTGCAACGCCAATCGAGATCTACCTGGCGATCGGCTTCCAGGTTCCGGGCACCAGCAACGTGACGACCAATACGACCACCGGCGCGGCGACGATCAGCAGCATCGCACAGATCGTGGGACCGATGTCGAGCACCATCGCGGCGAACGGTCAAGGTGCGGCGGTCGTCGAACTCCCGGTGCCCGACGATGCCGGGATCGTCGGCATCGAAACGCTGTTCCAGTGGATCGCCTGGGACGGCACCTCGTGGTCGTTCTCCGAGGTGCATGGCAGTCTCATATTCCCGTCATCGAGTGCGTTCGCCTCAGCGATGGCAAGCAACAGCCCGGGGACCCCGACACCGACTTCCAAGACCGAGACGAAGGCGCGGAATTGGCTGCGCAAGGCAAGTCTTCCGCATCCGACGGCGAGCAGGCTCAATGCGCTGATGCAAGCGATCCAGGCCACGCAGCAGTAGCGCCGACGAAGCGGTGTTCCGTAAGCGTCCGACGGGGCTGACCGCCGCCGCTTGACCTCCCCCCGAATGCGCGGCGCCTACGCGCCGAAGGAGGAAAGGACAGTCCGAAAGCGAAAGGCCCGGCCGGGCGGGCTGCGCTCCTCGCTCAGCGAACCGCTGCGGGGGAACCGCACCAGATCGATGCATGCCTGCCGGAAGGTCTCCGCGGTGCGGATCGCCTGCCGGCTGCGGATAGGGCGCGGTGGGGCGAGGCGCCGGCATGCATTTCCCGCTGCGATCCGTCACCGCAGCGGCGCTGCGCGCCACGGAGCCTGCGTGCGCAGCGTCATGGGCGAACGCATCCGGCGCGAGCCGGAGAGGACGGTGCTGCACCGCGCGGTGCAGGCCGGCTGGGCGGCGTTCGTGCGCTCGATGGCAGCGAAGGAGCGCTCGGTGCCGCGGTTCTGCCG
>JADCJE010000172.1 GCA_020247305.1 Phycisphaerales bacterium
TCGACGAGCTGCTGCCCGCCAACTGGGCCAAGCGATTCGCGGCGTCGGCGAGCGCGTAGGCGCCGCGCATTCGGGGTGAGGTCAAGCGGCGGCGGTCAGTGCCGTCGGACGCTTACGATCAACTCGATCACCTACAACGCGAAGGGCGAGGCCTCGAAGTTCGTCGTCGGCGGTCCGCCGCCGAAGGAGTTCGAGGTCGGATCGCCCAACGAGAAGCTGACCAACCTGCTCAAGCGCCTGATGGACAAGGACACCAAGGTCGTGGTCGTCGACGAGGATGCGAACGGCAAGTTCGACAATAAGGACACCATCAAGGAAGAAGGCTGACCGTTGCGAGCCGAGTGCACGCACGCTTTGGCGACGGGATCCTGGTGGCCGCCGGCGCGGCCACCAGGAGGTCGCGACGTCGCGCCACGAGCCGGTGCGTGCGGCCTCGGTATTCTCAAGAGCGGGCGTTCCCCATGACCAACACGACCTTCCGCCTGTTCCTCGTCGCCGCCTTGCTCGGGGTGGCGGTCGCGTTCGTGGTCGCCACCCGGTGGCAGCCGGCCCCGAGCCAGACCTCGATCGGGTCGGATCAGGTCCGTTCGCCGACGCGGGGCCCGGTGCCCGCTGTGGCCCAGGTCGCCGCTGCCCCCGTGTCGTCGACTCGGGTCGCACCGTCGCTCACCGCAACCCACGTGCGGCTCGCGTTCGCCGACGGGCAGCCGTTGGTCGACACCCGCTTCGTGTTGGCCGCGAGCGATCTCGATCGGGACGTGGTCGACGGCGTGCTGTCACGGCGCACCACGCATACCCACGCCTCGACGACCGCGGTGACCGACGGCAACGGCAGCGCCACCGTCGAATGGAGCGCGGCGGTGCCGAGCGTGTTCCGCGTCTGGCATGACCGCGGTCGCCTGCCGCAGTGCGACCAGATGTGGTCGCCGGTCGAGCGGCTCGACGCCACGATTCCCGGTGGGATCATCCGGGTCGAGCTGGCGGGCGGCGTGCCGCCGGAGGCGCCCGCCTGCCGCGCCGTGTTCCGGCCGCTCCCACATGATCCGATCCAGCTCACGGCGATCGGCGACCTGAACCAGATCGGCACTGCCGTCTACCCGATCTGGGAGGATGCGAGAGGCTTTACGTTCCATCATGCCACCGACGGGTTCTTCAGCGTGGTGGCGGCGATGCCGACCACCGGCGCCAGCGCGAGTCGCGGCAACGTGCGGTTCACGGTGGTGGACCCCGACGACACGATCGAGTTGCTGCTGACGGCGCCGAGCACCGGGGTGATCGAGCTGGTCGGCGCCGATCGGCTCGTCGGCCAGTCGTTCGCGGTGCGCGTGCGGGGCGCCAACAGCTTCGTAAAGGTCTTTTACAGCGAGGCGATGCCGGCCGGGAAGTTCCTCGTCGACGTGCCGATCGGCCCGGCCGAGGTCGAGCTCATTGATCGCTTCGTCGCGCCGCCGTCCACCATCTGCACAGGTGCCAGTGTCGAAGTCGAAGTCACGCCCGGCTCGAAGCAGGTCGACCTGCCGCTGATTCCCCGTGCTCGGCTGCGGTTCCATTGTCGCGACGACGCCAGGACGCCGGTCATTGTCGATCATTGCCGGCAGGGCGGCACCGAGCACCGCCAGATCCATCTCACCTACTTCAATGCCGAGGGCCAGCTGGTCGAGGTCCGTCGGATGCCGGTGCCCGGAGTGCGAACCTACTTCGGGCCCCAACTCGAGCCCGGTCTCTACACCGTGCGCTGGCTCGATGCCGGCGCCGGCGAGGTTTTGAAGTCCGTGCCGGTCGTGGTCGCCGCCGACGGTTTCTGTGACGTTGAGTATCCCTGATGGTCTCGTGGAAATCGCTGCCGTCGCCTGCCCGCGCCGAGTGGCCGAGTGACGCCGGGGCTCGTGTTTGCTGAGTATTCGGCAATCCTCAGCGCCGAGTCGATTGCTCGCCACGCGAATCGTCTTGCGGCGCTTCGTTCCGCTCGTGCTGGTTGCCGTCACCGAGGACGTTCCGGCAGTTGCCGCGACCGGCCCCAGGTTCGCTTCGACCGCTTCGTTCCAAGACCCCGCGCCGCCGCCGCCGCGGCCGGAGCAGGCAGCGGGCGGTGCCGCACGGGCGGAAGAGCGACTGCAGAAGCAGCTGCTGGAAGGGGCGGCGGTGGTGGATTTCTGGTTCGAGCGCAACTGGTCCTGGTCAGATGGGCGGTGGACCGTCATGCAGCACCGCGCCAAGATGCCGATCCGGCCGATCCGCCCAATCGCTGTATCAGCCGTAACGCCGGGCGAGATAGGCCGCAACGTGCACGTGCTCGGGTTACAGACGGCATACGTCATGGCATCCGGATCCTGGCAGTCCTTCGTGTTGATCGATGCAAATGCCGGTGTGCCCGCCGACGGCAGGGCTGCGACGGTTTCCTACGTGCGGCAGGTCGAGTTCGGCTACGTTGTCAACCTGGACAGGGCACATGCCAGCGCGACGTGCTTGACGGCTGCCAAGGTCCCCGGTTCAGCTTGCTCCTGGACTAGCCGTAGTTTGCATGGGAACTCCCAGCGAAGGTCCAGCTCGTCGGGGTGGGCATCGAGCCGCTGGTTGCTGATGCGCAAGCCCTGACGCTGTTCGCGCCGACATTCCACCTTTCACCCTCGCGTCGTCCACCCTCTGCCCCACCATGTCCTCCTCGGCGCCATCTGCCGGCAAGCCAGCGGCGAGCCTGCGGGCGCGCTGCATCCGCGCGCTCGCTGCGGTGTGTCTTGCTGCAATCTGCTACTGGGCCGTCTGGGGCGGCGGCGCAGGGGTGGAACCCGCGGCGCCGTCCGTGGCGGAGCCTGGGCAGACCGCGCCCGTCGCGCACGGTTTGCAAGCGGGCGCGCAACCGGAAGTGCCGGCGCCGCTGCCGCGGGAGAAGGTCTACCTCCTTCGCGATCGTGGCACCCGGCGCGCCCTGGGCCAGCGCCGGGTGGAGGTCAACGGCCGCGACTGCCTGACGTCGGCGGACGGGTACTTCACGGTGCCGGACGGCGTAGCCGTCGAGCGAATCGGCGCGTGCAAGGGCGATCCGCCGTGGACGACGGGCGAGCACACCATCGACGATGGCGTGGTCGATGTCGTCTGCTTTGGCGTTCTTCGTATCGCAGCGAAGACGGACGTCAGGCTCTCAGGCAAGGTCTTGGGGCGTGTCGGCGTGACGGACGACGTGGTCGAAGTGCCGTTCGATGGTCCCACCGCCGAAGTCCGCGTGGCGACCGATCGTGCCTGGGTCGTGCGGGTCGACGCGCCTGCCCACGTTGTCGTTGCGCCAGGGGCGCCCCGATTCGTGGGCACGCAAAAGCCGGTGAAAGGCGGGATGGAGGTTTCGGTTCCGGACTCGAAGGTGCGTGGACGGGGCGTTCCCGAGTCTGCAACGCTCACGCCAGGGCCCGGAGAGGTGATCGATGTTGCCATCGATGTGCCCCCGCGAGTGGCACTGGAAGTCTTGTTCGACGGGTTGGCGAGTGTGACTCGGGCAAGCGTCAACGTCAGGCGGCGGCTCGGCGCCGACGAGTCGGTCATGCCAATCTGGGTGTCCCTGTTCACGAAAGAGTGCGAGCTGCGCAACGACGTTCCCCTCGTCGTTGGTGCGGATCTGCCGCAAGGCAGGTACAGGGTCGCCATGCGCTCGCTCGCGCCAGGCGATGTGCAGTGCGCGATGTGGGACGAAGTGGTCGAGCCGGGCAGGTTCATGATGCGGCAATCGCGGCAAGTCGAGCACCACTCGCTTCGCATCGCGGCCCGCGACCGTTGGGACGGCACCCGGTCGCTGCTGGTCCACATCGTCGTCTACGACTTCGGCAGCATCCGCTGGACGGCGGACATGCCGTGCGACTTCATGGTCCACGGTCTGCCCGGGCCGACGGGCTAGGTCCTCATCGACGTCGACAGCAAGTGCCAGGGTGGCTTTCGTAGGTTCGATGCGACGAGCGGCCGCGCCGTCATCTACTCATGTTGATCGATGGGCCGTCCCCGGGGGCATTTGACACCGTGGCGCGCCTCCCGCCGCATGCGACGCCGTTGGCCTCGCTGCGGTGGCGAGCCGGCAGCTCGGCACAGCGCGTTTGGATTGCGCCATGCGACGGTTGCGCGCCAAGGCGTGGTGGATCCATGCAGGCCGCACCGCCAGCCCGCGCCCTGCCGCCCTCACCCCATCGCCCACCGCACGATCGCCGGCGTCGGCAGCCCTGCACGCCGGCGGCAACCTTGGCGCCCGTCGAACGGTCGTTGCGCGGCCCCTCAAGCCTCGCCGAGCAGCGTCATCTCGTCGGCGAGTTCGGGCGCCGCGTCGAGCACGTTGCGTCCGAGCTCCGCGTCGTCCCGCATGGTCCGGCGCACGAACGCGTCGTGCATCGCCGCGCCGGCGAACGGCTGCCTGAGCACGGCCATCACCGGCGCGTAGAGCGACGGATCGAGGGCTTCGAGCCGCCGAGCGAGCTGTTCGCGCGTGCCGTCCTGCAGGCAGTGGACGGCGAGCTCCGCCGGCGACAGCACGAACGACTCGTAGTGGCTCGGCCGATAGCGGCCCGGGAAGCGCGCGGGCAGGCCGGCCCACCACGCGTCGATGCGCGGCAGGTCGTGCACGTTGTAGGCCATGACGGCCGTGTTGCGGTCGAGCACGACATTCGGCATTGCGGCCCAGACCGCGATGCTCTTCTCGATCGTGGCGATGTCGGAGCCCCCGTGGCGCACATACGTCTGCACGGCGCCGAAGCCGTCGACCGACACGCACACCGCCACCTCGCGCGCCTTGGCGAGCAGCGCGGCGACCGCAGGCGACACCGTGGTGCCGTTGGTGACGACGAACACGGTGACCTGGGCGAGCACACCGATCGCATCGAGGTGGCCGAGCAGCGCCGGGACGTCGGCGTTGATCATGGGCTCGCCGCCCTTCAGGGAGACGTACGCGAGGTGGCGCAGGTCGACGGCGCGCAGGTTCGCCAGCAGGAGTTCCGGGTCGGGCGAGACCACGGCGGTCGCGGCGCGTCCGTGGCGGCGTTCGTGCGCGGCCCACCGGCTGCTGAACATCGGGTTGCAGTGCCGGCACTGCAGGTTGCAGAGGTTGCTGGAGTTCAGCTCCAGGTAGGTCAGGCCGTCGCGCCAACGCGGCGAGCGCAGCCGTTCGAGCAGCAGGCGATGGCTGCTGCCCGTCGCCTTCTCGCGCGCGATGCAATCGCGGCATCCTGCCGGCACGCGCTGCGCGGCGAGGTCCGACTTGATCGAACTCCATGTTGGCCCGGCGACGATCGTGGGCAAGGACGCTTCGCCGAGTTGGCCGACGCTCGGGGAACCAGGACGGTGGGAGCCCCAGTAATCGCAGCAGGGACGCACGCCCTTGTCGACGTCGATCAGCAGCGCGCTTGCGGCGGCGATGCACAGCGGCGACTGCTGCGCGCGTTCGGCGGCGAGCGCTTCGATCTCCTGCCGCTGCGTCGTGGCCCATGCATCGCCAGGACGCAGGGCCAGCAGCTCGTCGGCGCTTGCGCGGGCGTCGGCGAGCTCGCCGGCTGCGCGCAGGGCGGCGACGCGCGCGACGAGCACGCCCGGCGCATCGGCGGCGCGCCGCGCCGGCGCGATCCGCTGAAGCGCTTCGTCGGCGGCGCGCCGCGCTGCGACGGCCTGCCCGCGCGCGAGTTCGAGCCAGGCCAGTTCGAGCCAGGCCTGCCACCGCGCCGGGTCGAGCGCGCGGGCGCGGTCGACCGCCGCCTCCGCCTCGGCGAAGCGCCGCGCCTCGCGGCAGAACCAGGCTTCGTTGCAGGCGATGTCGTAGGCGCTGGGGTCATCGGCCGGGATCGCGCGCAGTGCGGCGATCGCGGCGTCGGCGCGGCCGGCGAGCATCTCGCCCGAAGCGAGGATGCGCTGCGCCTGCGACAACGCGCCCGCGTCGCGTCCCTTCGCCAGCCGTTCGCGGGCTGCCAGCGCCGCCTCGATCGCCTCGGGGCCGCGCTGCTGCGCGAGCCGCAGCCAGCCGCGCTCCAAGAACGCCGCCGCGCCGCGATCCCATGCTGCCACGGCTTCGGCGAGCGTCGCATCGGCGGCCGGCAGGTCGCCGTCGGCGCGTTCGGCGTGCGCGCGGCAAACCAGCATGTCGTATCGCCGATCCGCGAGGTCCAGCTCGTCGATCGCGGCGAGCGCGCGGCGCGCCGCCGACGGATCGCCGTCCCGCACGTGCTGCCATGCGACGGCGATCGGATCGAGCGCAGCAGGGGCCGTCGGCACGGGCCCGCCGTGGCGGTCCGCGGCAGTCGCGGCGCGCCGAAGGTCGGCCAGCGTCCGCCGCCACGTCCGGCCATTGCGCGTCAGTTCGCCGAAGCGCTCCGTCGCGTCCGCGCGATCGAGGGCGTCGATCACGTCGGCGAGTTCGCTTGTCGGCAGCGTGAACAGGCTGCAGTCGACCGGGTCGACGACGACGTTCAGGTCGACGTCGACGTCCATCCCGTCCGCCAGCCGCAGGTACGGGCCGAACTCATGCCAGTTCTGGCGCATGAGGCAGAACATCAGCGACATGCGCCGGCCGTTGCGCTGCGCATGGGCGCGGAAGCGCTCGACGTTGGCCATGACCGTGTCGAACTTCGCGTGGACGCGCACGCTCTCGACCGTCGCCGCGGTGACGCCGTCAACCGAGACCGAGACGTCCATCGGCAGCGCGTCGAGCGCCCGTTCGATGCGCGCGTTCCACTGCGTGCCGTTGGTGATGACGTGCACGCGCGGCGCGAGCCGCTGCTCGACCAGCATGTCCCACACGCGGAAGTTCTCGGGGGCAAGGAACGGCTCGCCGCCCATGAACGTCGTGTGCTGCAGGCGCTGCAGGAACGGCCGCAGGTCGTCGAAGAACGCGTCGCCGTAGACGCGCGGCAGCGGCGGCAGTCGGTCCCGGTGCGCGCGGATCGTCGACGACAGGACGCCGTAGCACATCACGCATGCGAGGTTGCAGACGTTGGACATGGTGAAGTCCATGCGCCGCGGCCATGGGTCGTCCAGGTCCGTCGCCTGCAAGGGGTCGTAGATCCTCGCGTGGACGTGCTCGTGGCCGCCTTCGACCTGCCAGGCGCAGAACCTGCACGCATCGCCGAACTTGTCCTCGCGCAGGGCCGCCCGCATCGCCGCCATGCGCTCGCCGGTCCAGATGTCGCGAAGCCGCTCCCGCGTGATGTTGCCGAGCCGGTGGTGCGCGCTCTTGCAGCACGCGACGACATCGCCGTTCGTGTGGAAGTACATCGACACGAACGGCGCGTAGCAGGCCGAACGGAAGGGCTGGTGCGCGATGTCGCGCCCGCGTTCGTAGGCGCGCAGCGCTTCGGGATTCACGGCAGCGGCTCCTTGGCGGGTCGGCCGGCGGCCTCGGCTCGCGCGCGCAGCCGCTCGATCTCGCGCAGCAGGTGGTCGCGGTGGGCCATCGTGCCCATGTGGTCGCGGTAGGACTGGTCGAGCTTCGCCTGCAGCGCCTGCACGGTCGCGTCGTCGCCGCGTACCGACTGGACCTGCGCCTCGCGTTCGTGCGCGACGACGCCCCAGGTCTGCTGCAGCCCGAACAGCAGGTCGCGCACGCCCGGGTCGTCGGCGCCGAGATGGTCGGCGATCATCAGGCCGATCGCGGCGTTCAGGTTGCGCCAGCCGTCGCTCTGGACCATCGAGCCGTCGCGCTCGCGGTAGCAGTACAGCACGCGCGGGACGATGGTCCCGCGCACGCCCTTGCGATGCAGGTCGAGCCACAGGGCCCAGTCCTCGAAGGCGACCAGTCGCTCGTCGTACCGAACGCCCGTGTCGGCGAACACCGCGGCGCGAAAGCATGCGCCCGCGTCGCCGAAGCGGTTCATCCGCAGCGCCAGCGCCTGCTGGAACGGCAGCGGGTTGTAGACGCCGCGGACGGATCCGTCCGGCCGCTGGAACCGCACGTACGGCACGACGAACCCGGACTCGGGGCTGCGCGCGAGCACGTCCGCGGCGGTCTTGGCGTAGTCGACGTCGAGCACGTTGTCGGCGTCGAGGAACAACAGCAGCTCGCCGCGCATGTGCGCGATCCCGTGGTTGCGCGCCGACGACAGGCCGCCGTTCGGCTTGCGCAGCACGCGCACGCGCGGGTCCTTCCGGCGCTGGCGCTCCAGGATCGCGTCGGCGCCCGGCAGCGGCGAGCCGTCGTCGACGACGACGACCTCGATGTGGCCATGGCTCTGCGCGATCGCCGAGTCGACGGCTTCGTCGATCGTGTCGCCGTCGCGGTGGAACGGCACGACGATGGAGACCGTCGACGGCCCCTTCGCCTCGGCGAGCGGGCGCATCGCGGCGCGGCGGCTCGCGACGACGGCTTCGATGCGGGCCACGTACCGATCGGGGCTGGCGAGTTCGCTGGCGCGCGCGGCGGCCGCGGCGCCGATCCCGGGCAGCTGCGCGAGCATGGTCGCGAGCCGGCGCACGCCGTCGGCGATCGCGTCGGCGCTGCGGCCGTCGACGAGCAGGCCGCTGACGCCGTCCTCGATCATCTCGGCCATGCCGCCGTGCGCGCTGCCGAGCACGACGCGGCCGGCGAGCATCGCCTCCAGGCAGGCGTTCGGCCAGTTCTCGAACGCCGACGGCAGCACGCAGACGTCTGCGCGCGCGAGCTCCGCCGCGACGCCGGCGCGCGACAGCGGTCCGACGAAGGTCGTGTTCGACGAGGCGCGGGACTGGAGCCACGCCCGGTACGAGCCGCCCATCGGCGCGAACTGCGTGTCGCCGCCGACGATGCGCAGCCGCAGATCGGGCAGCAGACGAAACGCATCGAGCAGCGGCGTGAGCCCTTTGCGCGGTTCGACGCGACCCACGAACACGAACTCCAGCTCGTCGAGCCGGCGTCGCGTCGTCAGCGGCGGCGCCGCCGGGGCGCGCATCGGGTAGGGGACGATGGCCACGGCCGACGGATCGAGCGACAGCCTGCTGCAGACGGCGTCGCGCATCGCCTGCGACGGGGCGTTGAGGAACGGCGCGTCACGGATCGCCTGCTCCTCCAGCGCGAACGTCTCCCATTCGAACTCGCCGGCGCGGTGCAGCTGCTCGTTCCACCGGTAGCACTCGTACGACGGCGTGTGCAGGGTCACCGTCATCACGGCGTCGCCGTGGGCGCGGAACAGACGCTGTTCGCGCAGCGCAACGGCGCCTTCGGCGTGGTAGTCGGCGAACTCGATGTAGTCGAAGCGCACGCCGAGCGTGAGCAGGGCTTCGTGCACGCGATGCGCATGGCCATGCCGCTCCGCGGCATGGAACCAGCGCGGCTCCGATGCGGGCGCGATCTGAGCGATGCGATGGAACCCCTCGACCGATTCCAGCGCCGCGCGCATCGTCGCATCTAGCCCGCAATCCTCGGTCAGCAGCCAGACCTCGTGCCCGGCCGCCGTCAGCGCGCGCGCGGCTTCGGCGACATACGTGCCGATACCGCCGCCTCGCACGCCGCCGACTTCCTTGCTGACGAAGCAGATTCTCACGAGCGATCGGGCGGCGTGGATGCCGTTCGTCACCATAATTGCATGAGGAGACGCGTCAAGCCGGGCCGATCGTGTGCCGTTGCCGATGGGCCATCCAATCGGACGATCGGTCGCCGGTCGATGCGTGGCCACGCATCGCGGCGGTGGCGCGTAGGGAAACTGCGCCCGCCCTCCCGCCTACGCCACCCGCTGACGCCGCAGCAGCCAGCCCGCGACCAGCACCCCGCCGCCAAGCCACGCGAGCGGCGCCAGCAGAGCTTTCGCCTCGAAGCGCCACAGCGCGTCGCGGAACAGTGCGGGCAGCAGCAGCGCGCACAGCGCCAGCGAGACCGCCGCGACCGCCGCGAGCGGCAGCAGCAGCGCGATCGCGCCATCTAGCACCGCCGGCAGCACGTCCTGTGCGACGGCGAGCGTCTGTCGATCGCCGTTGCGCGTCACTTCGTCGAGGTCGCCGAAGCCGAGCAGCGCGCCGGCGGTCGCCATCGCCGAGGCGCCGAGCGCGGTCGCGCCGACCAGCGCGCACGCTGCCGCGGCGCGGCCGCAGCAGACCCAGCGCCAGCCGCATCACCGTCGTCTTGCCAGCGCCGTTGTGCCCGAGGAAGCACTAGCAGTCGCCGGCGTGCAGCGTCAGCGACGCGCCGCGGATCGAGGCGCCGCGGCCGTAGGCCAACCGTAGGCAAAGTGGAGGTCGCGCAGTTCGAGGGCGGGCGTCACGGGGTGAGCATGGTCGCGGCGGCGCGCGGCGGATCAAGCGAGGCCGGTCGGATGATGGTGCGCGGCGCCGCGCTGCCGGTCCAGCGCGCGCGGGCGGCGCCCTGCCGCCCTCACCCCATCGCCCACCGCACGATCGCCGGCGTCGGCAGCATGCCCGCCTGCCGCTTCTGCTCGACGCCGCCGACGAAGCGCACGAGCAGCGGGATCGACTGCACGTCGTAGCGCGCCGCCAGCCCCGGCGCGGCTTCGGTGTCGACCTTGGCGAAGACGACCTTGCCGGCCAGCTGCTGCGCGGCGGCGGCGAAGTGTGGGCTCATCTGCTTGCACGGGCCGCACCAGCCGGCCCAGAAGTCGACGACGACCGGCAGCGAGGCCTTGGCCAGCACGCGATCGAACGACGCTTCGTCGAGCGCCACCGGGTGCGCGAACAGCGGCGCCTTGCAGGTCGCGCACACCGGGCCGTCGCCGACGCGCGCGGCGGGCATGCGGTTGAGGGCGGCGCAGTCCGGGCACGGCACGACGATGGGGTCCATGGCCCTACGTTAGGTCGCCGCCGCCGCCGCCTCGATACGCACGCGGCCCCGGGCGGCGGCGTATGCTCCCCGCCCTTCGCCGTCAGCGCCGACCCGCCCCCGCCGCCGCCATGAGCCAACTCCACCGCGCGTTCGCGCGCACCGCCGCGCGCCGCCAGCACCTCGACCAGGGCAACCTGCTGCGCTCGCTGACCCTGGTCATCAACGCCGTGCCGGGCGGCATCAACCTCGGCCAGGGCGTCTGCGACCTCGACACGCCCAAGCCCCTCGTCGACGGCGCGCTGGCGTCGATCGGCGGCGGCGACCGCCAGCTGTACACGCCGTACGCCGGCCTGCCCGAGCTGCGCGCCGCGATCGCGAAGAAGCTGCAGCGCCACAACGGCCTGCCCTACGAAGCGGCCAACGTCGCCGTCTGCACCGGCAGCAGCGGCGCGTTCTTCGCCGCGGGCATGACGCTGATCGAGCCGGGCGACGAGGTCGTGCTGTTCGAGCCGTTCTACAGCTACCACTGGTCGACGACGCCGCTGTTCGGGGCGAAGCCCGTCGCCGTCGCGCTCGACCGCGACACGCTGGCCTTCGACCCGGCGGCGCTCAAGCGGGTGCTCTCGCCGCGCACGCGCGCCGTCGTCGTCAACACGCCGGGCAATCCGTCGGGCAAGGTGTGGTCGCGCGCCGAACTCGACGCGCTCGCCGCCGTGCTCGACGGCAGCGACGTGCTGGTGCTGACCGACGAGGTCTACGAGTACATGTGCTTCGACGGCCGCAAGCACGTGTCGCCGGCGAGCGTGCCCGGGCTCGCCGAGCGCACGCTGACGATGAACTCGTTCAGCAAGACGTACTCGGTGACTGGCTGGCGCATCGGCTTCCTCGCCGGCCCGGCGGCGATCGTCGAGAAGTGCGGCATCGTCTTCGACCAGATGGAGGTCTGCGCCGCGCGGCCGATGCAGCGCGGCGTGCAGCGCGCGCTCGAACAGCTGCCGGACAGCTACTACACCGACCTGCAGGCCGGCTACGAGAAGAAGCGCGACGCCTTCTGCGCGGCGCTGCGCGACGCCGGCTTCGCCTTTGTGCCGCCGCAGGGCGCGTACTACGTGCTCGCCGACTACCGCAAGGTCTTCGGCGACGTGGAGCCGCACCCGGCGGTGCTGCAGATGATCGAACGCGTGCGCATCAACGCGGTGCCGGGGCATCTGTTCCACAGCCGGCCCGACGGCGTCCGCACGATGCGCTTCCAGTTCGCCGTCGACTGGCCGGTGCTGGAGGAAGCGATGGCGCGCCTGCGGAGCCTCGCCCGATGAGCCGCCAGCAAGCGTCCCAGGCGATCGTGCTCGCCAGCGCGGGTGGCTGCGCGCGCGCCGGCGACCGTGCGGCGCAGGTGCGCGGCCCCGTCGGCGATGGCGCTGGTGCGTCGTCCGCGAACGCCACCGCCGCCACCGCCGCTGCGAACACCCCTCGGACCGGTCGTCCGCGCCGTTCGTCGCTCGCGCGCGCCGCCGCCGCCTGCCTCGCGCTCCCCGCCGCGCTGCTGCTGCTCGTCGCCGCGCCGCGCGCACAGCAGGCCGAGCCCGAGGCCGGACTCGTCGCGATCCACCAGACGCTGCGCGACCTCGCCACCGACGTCGTCGTGCTCAACGTCGCCGCGCACCCCGACGACGAGTCGTCGCGCACCGGCACGATCCTGCGCCGCAAGCACGGCATGCGCGTCGTCACCGCGTACTCCACGTACGGAGATGGCGGCCAGAACGCGATCGGCCGCGAGATCGGCCCGGAACTCGCCGCCATCCGCGTGCGCGAGACGCTGCGCGCCGCGGCGATGAGCGGCGTCGCGGTGCGCTGGCTTGGCATGCCGGACTTCGGCTTCAGCAAGACGCTCGACGAGACGCTCGCCGTCTGGGGCAAGGAGGCGCTGCTCGCCGCGATGCGCGCGCAGATCGACGCCGTCGATCCCGACGTGATCGTCACCAACCACAGCCTGACGCAGGGCCACGGCCACCACCGCGCGACGTGGTGGGCGGCGGTCGAGGTGCTGAAGGAACGCGCCGCCGCCGGCCGCTTCGTGCCGTGGATGTTCATGCGCTGCGGCGCCGACGACGCGCAGCTCGTTCTCGACCCCGCCGAACTTGATGTCGCACGCGGCGAGACCTACGCGCGGCTCGCGCACCGGGCCTGGACGCAGCACGTCTCGCAGGGGCCGTGGGGGCCGCACGACCCGCTGCAGGTCGGCAACGACACGTGGAAGCTCGCCTTCCCGGCCGATGCGGACGCGGCGACGGTCGCGCGCGCCGTCGACCTCGCGCAGTGGGGCCGCGAGCCGCGCGGCGGCGCTGGCCTGCCGGCCAACGCCGCGTCGTTGCCGCCGGCCGAGTTGTTGGCGCTCGCGCGCGAACGCTTCGTCGCCGCGCAGCGCGCATACGACGAAGCCCTGCAGGACCTCGCGACGCCGGCGGCGCGCCGGCGCGCTGGCGTGCTGCGCCATCGCCGCGATGCGCTGCAGCGGCTGCTGCTCGCCGCCGCCGGCGTGCGCGTGGAGGCTTGGCTCGCCGACCGCACGGTCGCGTTCGGGCGCAGCGGCAAGGCCTACGTCGTCGTCCACGGCCACGAGCAGGTGCGCGACCTCGCGGTGCGCTGCGGCGACGCCGTCGGCGAGCCGGCGCAGGTCAAGGTGCGGCCGACACCGTTCGACGGCATGGGCGGCGGCGCGGCGACGCCGGCGGGGCCGGGTGCGGACGCGCCGGGCGGCAACGGCGGCGCCGGTGGCGGCAACCAAGCCGGCAGCAGCGGTGCGCGCGATGCGGCCGGTGGCGGCGACCGCGCCGGCAGCACAGACGTTGGCGGCAACGCCAACGCCGCCGACAACCGGGTCGGCCCCGACGGCCGTGGCGCCGGCACGGGCGCTGGCGCCAGCAACCGCGCCGCCGGCAACCCGGCGGTCCGCTTGCCGTTCGCTGTGCCGACGTCGTGGTCCGACGACGTCGCGCCGGCCGCGAATCCCGCGAACGGTGGCGCCGCGCCGGCGAACGGGTCCGATCCGGCGGCGCCGCCGGCCGCGACCGTGCTCCGCCCCGCGCCGCGTCCGGGGTGCTTCCAGGTCGCCGTCGCCTGCGCCGTCGCGGCCGACGGCGGCGACGCGGCGGACGA
>JADCJE010000173.1 GCA_020247305.1 Phycisphaerales bacterium
GGCGCGGCGCACGGACGGATAGTCCTTGATGTCGATCGCTCCGGGCGGCGTCGGCTCGGGATATCCTTCGGGCAGCGGCGACTCGATCATCGACGGACCGCAGCGGTAGACGCCCTTCTTCACCTCGATCGCGATGTCGCGATCCCCGCCGACGCGGCGCACGAGCTTGGGCGTGCGCACCGCCCCCTGGCCCTCGACGGCCGGGGTCGCCGCCTTGCTGGCGGCCTTGACGGCGGCGGACTTGGCCACAGGCTTGGACGGCTCGGACTGGGCGGTTGCGCCGGCGGCGCAGGCGATCGCGGTGAGGGTGAAGAAGAAGGCGCTGGCGGTGTGTGTCATGCATGAGACTTCGCCGCCGCCGCTGCGGTAGATGCAAAGCGCGCGATGTGCTTGCCGCGCAGCCGCGAGCCTTGGCCATCCCACCGCACCGCAACCGCGCGCGTCAGCGCATGGGCCGCCGCAGCCGCGCCGCCGCGCGCAGGCGCAGTTCCTTCGCCGCGATGCAGCTGTCGGCGAGTGCGGCGACGCGCGCGCGCTCGGTGGCGCCGAGCGACGGCAGGAACGAGCACGCGTCGGCCGACGCCTCGTCTTCGCAGTCCCACAGCGCGAGCCGCAGCGCCTCGGCGGCGCCGGGCGCGGCGGGCATCATCGCGAGCGCATGCAGCGCGCGGCGCCGCGCGTGGCTGAACGCCGCGTCGCGCGCGACGGCGAGCAGCAGCGGCGCCGAGCGCGGATCGCCAAGGCGCGCCAGCGCGTCGAGTTCGTCGATCACCGCGACGCCGCCGTCGCGGCCGGCGTTGGCGGCGAGGAACGCTTCGAGCGCGTCGCGGTCGGCGGCCGTGGCGTGCTCGCGGTAGACGGCGCCGACGACGACGTCGAAGTAGCCGCCCCACGCACGCCACCGCCGCGCCTGCGCCAGTGCGTGCGGTCCGGGCAGGTGCACCACGTAGTCGACGAGGCAGCCGCGACGCATGCGCGTCGTGCCGTCCAGCCGCCGCGTCGGGTCGCCGAGCTCGTCGGGCCGCGCGAACAGTTCCTCGGCGAGCGGCAGCGCGCGATCGTCTGCGCACAGCCCGAGCGCCCGCGCCGCCAACCGCACGCGCCCGTAGACGAGGTCCGTCGACAACACGGCGAACAAGCGCGCGCGCGTCGCCTCGTCGCCGCGCGCGCACAGCTCGCCGAGCAGGCGGTCGCTGCGGCCATGGCGCGGATCGCGGCCGAGTTCGAGCAGCTCGTCGACCGCAAGGCCGCCGAGTTCGGTCCGGCGGTCCTGCCGGACGACCGCGGCGGCGCAGTCGGCGTCCTCGCGGGCGAGGCGCAGGCAATGCGCGCGGGCGCGCGGTGGCAACGCTGCCGGCGTCGCCCAACCCGCGGCCCAGAGGCATCGCACGATGCGCAGCAGGTGTTCTTCGGCCATGGCGTCGTCGGCCACGGCGGCGCGCGCGCCGGCGTCGCCGAGCGCCCACAGCACGGCGACCGTCTCGTCGGCGAGGCCGCAGCCCTCGCCACGGGCGCCGTGCGCGAGCAGCGGCGCAACGGGCAGCCCGACGGCGGCCGCGAGTTCGCCGTAGTAGCGGGCGCGCGCCTCCATCGTCGGCTCGACGCGCGGATCGCCGCAGATGCAGGCGAGCAGTTCGTCGTACGCCGCCGAACCCGCGGCGAGCGCGGCCAGGAAGCCGTCGCCGCAGCCGCGCTGCAGCTGGCCAAGGCGCGTGGTCGGGTCGGCGAGCGGGGCGTCGGACACGCGCGTGATCGTAGGCGCCGCCGCGGCAGACGGCGCGTGCGGCGATCGCCGGGTCGGCCGCAGTCGGCTCCTCACCGCCGCGGCCGCACCCGCGTCAGGCGTCGACTAGAAGATGCCGACGGTGCACTTCAGGCCGTTGCTCAGACTCGTCGTCGGGCCGATGCCTTCGTTCGTGAACGTCGCCGACTGCACGTAGAACTCAAAGCCGAGGAAGCCCGGCGGCAGCGCGGCGATGTTGAACGCCGACCACGACACGGACGCCCCAGGGTTCGCGACCACGCCCGAGAGCACGTCCAGCGACGCATGCAGGGCGCAATCGCCCGGCAGGCCGAGCACGGCCAGCGACAGGTTGGGGCTCTCAAGGCCGACGATGCCGAGGTGCAGGCCGGTGCCCGCGGGGATGTTGCTGGTGACGAGCTCGAACGGCGCGACCATCGTGCTCTGCACCGGGCGGGTCGGGGCCGTCAGCACGAGCGGGCTGACGCCGCAGCCCAGGCCCTGGTTGACGACGCGCGCGGAGATCGCCACGGACTGCTGGCTGAAGCCGCCGACGCCGGCTTCCCAGAAGGCAAAGCGCGTCGTCTGGCTGAAGTTGCCGTCGCCGAAGGTCAGGCCGCCGTTGGCGCGCTGGATCGCGCTGACGTTGACGAAGTGCTGGATGCTCGTGCAGTTGACCGTCGAACCTGCCGCGAGCACGGCGAAGCTGCGCACGGGCGCCGCGTCGGTCGGGGCCATGCCGTACGGGACGTTGAAGTTGCCCGACTGCGGCGAGCCGTTGGGGCTGTAGCCGTACCAGATCGAGTACTGGCGCACGCGCGCGCGCGACGACGGGCTGTTGCTGACGTTGGTGATGTGGCTCGACGTGTCGCCGACGTTGAAGCTGAGCATGCCGTCGCCGGCGCCGACCGCCGAGGCCGGCACCAGGTTGTCGCCGTCGGCGTCCTTGTGGAA
>JADCJE010000174.1 GCA_020247305.1 Phycisphaerales bacterium
ACGATCCACCCGTTCCTCGACGGCAACGGCCGCATCGGCCGGCTGCTGATCACGTTCCTGCTGTGCCATGCCGGCGTGCTGCAGAAGCCGCTCTTGTACTTGAGCCTCTACTTCAAGCAGCGCCGCAGCGAGTACTACGGCCTGCTCGACGCCGTGCGGCACGACGGCGACTGGGAAGCGTGGTTGGCGTTCTTCTTCGACGGCGTGACGCAGACCGCGCGCTCGGCCGTCGACACTGCGCAGCGCATGACCGAACTGTTCGCCGCCGACCGCGAGCGCATCCAGGCGCTTGGCCGCAAGGCGGGCTCGGCGCTGCGCGTGCACGCCGAGCTGCAACGGCGGCCGCTCGCGACGATGACCGAGCTCGCCAAACGCTCGGGGCTGACCTTTCCGACGGCGGAGAAGGGCATGCAGGCGCTGTCCGAACTCGGCAGCGCCAACGAAGTGACCGGCAAGCGCCGCAACCGTGTGTTCACCTACCCGACGTATCTCGCGATGCTCAACGAAGGCACCGAGACCGCTTGAGCGTTGGCGCGCCGAACCCGCACCGCCCACCCCACGCGCTTTCCCGCCCCCCGCGCGCCCGCTACCTTCGCGCCGCCATGAAGCTCGTTCCCCTCGCGACCTGCGCGCTTCCCCTCGCCCTCGCCTTCGCCGCCTGCTCCACGACGATGTCCTCGCCCACCGACACCAACAACCCGTCCGTCTCCTGCCGCTGGTTCGGCGTCGACAAGCACGGTGCGCCGGCGCGGCTGTGGACGCTGAAGAGCGGCAAGCTTGAGGTCGACGTGACCGACCACGGCGCGACGCTGGTCGCGGTGCGCATGCCCGACCGCGCCGGCTTCGTCGACGACGTGGTGCTCGGCTTCGACGACGTGACGGGGTACGAGTCCGGCGACAACCAGTACTTCGGCTGCACGACCGGCCGCGTGTGCAACCGCATCGCCAAGGGGCAGTTCCCCCTCGACGGCTACACGTACCGCCTCGCGACCAACAACGCGCCCAACCACCTGCACGGCGGCGGGCCGCGCAGCCTCGACAAGGTGCGCTGGCAGGCCGAGGTCGTCGGCGACAAGACCAACCCGGGCGTGCGCTTCACCTACACGAGCGCGGACGGCGAAGAGGGGTATCCCGGCAACCTGACGATCGCGGTGACGTACTCGCTTTTCCCCGTGCCGGACGCCGGCGCGCTGACGGTCCACTTCGAAGCGACGACCGACAAGGCGACGCCGGTCAACCTGACCAACCACGCCTACTGGAACCTGAGCGGCGCGGGCGCGCCGACGGTGCTGGACCACGTGCTGCAGGTCGACGCGGCGCGCTACACGCCGACCGACGACACGCTGATCCCGACGGGCGTGCTCGCGCCGGTCGCCGGCACGCCGCTCGACTTCCGCAAGCCCCAGCCGCTCGGCCTGCGCATCGACGAACTGACGGCGACGGCGGCGAAGGGCATCGACCACAACCTCGTGCTCGACGCCAACGCCGGCGGCGACGACGTCGCGCGCCTGGGTTCGCCGCAGAGCGGCCGGTGGCTGGAGATCCGCACCAGCGAGCCGGGCCTGCAGGTCTACACCGGCAACTTCCTGTTCGGGCAGACGGGCAAGGGCGGCCGCACCTACGCGCACCGCAGCGCGGTGTGCCTGGAGACGCAGCATTTCCCCGACAGCGTCAACCAGCCGAACTTCCCGAGCACCGTGCTGCAACCAGGGCAGACGTTCACGTCGTCGACGACGTTCACGTTCGGGGTGGACTGAGCATGCGCGCGCGCGCCGTCGCCGCGGCGCTCGCCGCCGCCGCCGCGCTGGCGAGCAGCGCGCCGGCGCAGCAGCCGACGGCGCCGAAGCCGCCGCACGCAGTCCCGCCGGCGCCGAGCTTCGCCTTCCTGGCGACCCCGCCGGTCGGCCTGCCGCCGATGCCGCAGCCCGACGGCTACACGCCGACGGCGGCGATGTTCGAGCTTGGCAGCAAGCTGTTCTTCGACCCGCTGCTGAGCCGCGACCGCACGATCTCGTGCGCCAGCTGCCACCCGGCGGCGACCGGCTTTGCGCACGCCGACCCGCGGCCCAAGGGCATCGCCGGGCAGCTGGCGCTGCGCCACGCGCCCGCGCTGTACAACCGCGGCTACGGGCCGCTGCAGCGGTGGGATGGCGGTTCGCCGAGCCTGGAGGCGTTCGTGCTGGAGCCGATCGCCGACGCGCGCGAGATGGGCTCGTCGGTCGACGAAGCGATCGGCCGCCTGCGCGCCGACACGGTGCACGGCCCGGCGTTCGTCGCCGCGTTCGGCAAGCCCGCCGACGCCGAAGGGCTGCAGCGCGCGCTCGCGACCTACGTGCGCGGCATCGCGCTCGGCGACGCGCCGTACGACCGCTTCCTGCGCGGCGACGCCGATGCGATGACGCCGCAGCAGCGCCACGGGCAGTGGGTCTTCGAGAGCAAGGGCGGCTGCTGGAAGTGCCACACCCCGCCGCTGTTCACCGACGAGGACTTCCACACCACCGGCGTCGGCGCGCGCGACGGGCATGCGGAGCCAGGGCGCATGGCGGTGACCGGGCGCGAGCAGGACCGCGGCCGCTTCAAGACGCCGACGCTGCGCGGCGTGCGGCTCAGCGCGCCGTACATGCACGACGGCTCGCAGGCGACGCTGCGCGACGTCGTCGAGTTCTACGCGCGCGGCGGCACGGCGAACGCGCAGCTCGACGGCAAGATGCAGAAGCTGGCGCTCAGCGACGCCGACAAAGCAGCACTGGTGGCGTTCCTGGAGTCGCTGTAGCAGCCGGGCGCGCGCGCGATCGACTCATTACAGCCCGCCGATCGCGCCCTGCAGCAGCCCGTCGAGCCACTCGGCGTGGGCGCTGGCCGAGGCGCCGCCCGGCGCCAGGACGCGGACGAGCACTTCGAGTTCGCCCTTGTCGAGGAACACGCCGCGGCACGTCGGGCAGCGGTCGATGACGACACCCTGCAGGTAACGCGGCTCCATCACGGCGCCATCGACGGGGCACGGGCGCGGCGGCTGGTCCTTGCTGGCCGCCAGCGCGCGCCGCTCCTGCAGGCACGGGGAGCAGATCGGCTGGCCGTCGGAAACGTTCGACGTGCGCGCCGTGCCGCAGCGCGCGCACAGCTTGCTGGACCACGAGGTGGAGCCTGACATGGCGGCCAGCGTAGCCGGCGCGCGCAGACGCCCGTCGCCGTCAGTGGTCCATCGCGCGCTCGATGTCGACCCCGGGCCCGGCCCCCTCGGGTTCGCGCATGCGCGCGACCATCGCGCGCGCCGTCGGCGACGCCGGCGCGCAGACGCGCGAGAGGCCGAGCGCCACGGCGAAGTGCACCACCATGCCGACCGCGCCGATGCCCTGCGGGCCGATGCCAAAGCACCACCGTGGCCAGCCGAGGTAGACCGTGCCCAGGATGTAGCTGCCGGTGAACGCCATGCCGGCGAGCATGCCGGCGATCGCCGGCACGGCCGAGACGCGCGCGCTGAAGATGCCGAGCACCAGCACGGGGAAGAACGATGACGCGGCGAGGCCGAACGCGAACGCGACGGTCTCGGCGACGAAGCCCGGCGGGAAGATGCCGACGACGCCGGCGATGACGACCGCGAGGCCGATGGCGACGCGCGACAGGCGCAGGCGCTGCGCCTCGGTCGCCTGCGGCCGCAGGATGCGGAAGTAGAGGTCGTGCGCGATGCTGCTGCTGATCACCAGCAGCAGGCCCGACGCGGTCGACAGCGCGGCGGCGAGTCCGCCGGCGGCGACGAGCGCGATGATCCAGGCGGCGAGCTGCGCCATCTCCGGCGTCGCCAGCACCAGGATGTCGGCGTCGGGTCCGCTCAGCTTCTTCTGCGTCATCACGACGCGGCCGTCCTGGCCTTCCTGGCCCTTGGTGAGCAGCCACCGCTCGTGCGAAGCACGCAGGTCGGCGAACTCGGTCGTCGCCATGCCGCCGATACGGAACAGTTCGTTCTGCGCCTGCTGCGCCGGGCCGCGATAACTCAGCTTGCCGTCGCCGTCGTCGAGCCAGACCAGCAGGCCGGTCTTCTGCCAGGTGTGGTACCAGCCCGGCAGTTCGGCGGCGGTCTTGCCGTGCAGCTGCTCGCAGACGTAGTAGCGCGCGAAGGCGGCGGTCGCCGGCGCGGTCAGGTACAGCAGCGCGATGAACACCAGCGCCCACAGGCCGCTCCAGCGCGCCGCGCCGACGTTGCGCACGGTGTAGAAGCGCACGATCACGTGCGGCAGGCCGGCGGTGCCGACCATCAGCGCCAGCGTGGTGCAGAAGACGTTGACGCGGTCCCAGCCGCCGGTGAACGCCTCGGTGTAGCTCGGGAAGCCCAGGTCGCGGTGGATCTGGTCGAGCTTGCCCAACAACGGCACGCCCGGCGCGACCTCGCCGCCCATGCCGACCGACGGCACCGGCTCGCCGGTCAGCTGCAGGCTGATGAAGACGACCGGCACGATGTAGGCGACGATCAGCACCCAGTACTGCGCGATCTGCGTCCAGGTGATGCCCTTCATGCCGCCGAGCGTGCTGTAGACGAACACCAGCGCCATGCCGACGACCACGCCGAGGTCGACGTCGATCTCCAGGAAGCGGGCGAACACGATGCCGACGCCGCGCATCTGGCCGGCGACGTACGTGAAGCTGATGAACAGCGCGCACAGCAGTGCTACGAGGCGCGCGGTGTTGGACTCGAAGCGGTCGCCGACGAAGTCCGGCACGGTGAAGTGGCCAAACTTGCGCAGGTACGGCGCCAGCAGCAGCGCCAGCAGCACGAAGCCGCCGGTCCACCCCATCAGGTAGACGCCGCCGGCGTAGCCGAGCAGCGAGATGGTGCCGGCCATCGACAGGAACGACGCCGCCGACATCCAGTCGGCCGCCGTCGCCATGCCGTTGAGGATCGCCGGCACGCCGCGGCCGGCGACGTAGAAGCCCTGCGTGTCGCGGACGCGCGCGCGGATGGCGAGGTAGAGGTAGAGGCCGAAGGTCAGCCCCACCATCGCGAAGGTCCAGGCCTGGACGGTCATCGCGCGGCCTCCGGGGGCTTCTGCTGCGCGTTGCCCTCTGCACTGGCCTGCGCGCCGCGCGCGTACGCGTTCGCCTGCGCCGGGGACGGCGCCGACGTCGCCGCTGCGGCGAGGCGCGCGACGTCGGCGCGGTGCGCGCGATCCAGCCGGCGCATCGCCAGCACGTAGACCAGGATCAGCAGCACGAAGCCGACGATCGCGCCCTGCTGCGCGAACCAGAAGCCGAGCGGGAAGCCGCCGAGGCGGACGCCGTTGAGCCAGTCGGCGAACAGCACGCCGCAGCCGAGGCCGAGCAAGGCCCAGATGGCGAGCAGCACGAGAGTCAGGCGCACGACGGCGCGCCAATAGCGCGCGTTGGCGGCCGGCAGCGAGTCCGGCGCCGCGGAGGACGAGGGCATGGCGCGCGATGGTAGCGCGGCCCCGCCGCGGCTCACGCGCGGCCGCGGCGCAGCGCGCGCGTCGCCGTCCAACGTTCGAGCGCGGCGAGCGCGACGAAGCCGAGCAGCAGCCAGCCAGCGGCGGCGGGGACCTGCGGCGCGTGGCCGTGCACGATCTCGGTCGGGTCGCGCTGCAACGCGACTTCCTGCGGGTCGACGGTCGGCGCGCCGCCGAGCGCGGCGAGCGCCCGCTGCTCGGCCGGCGTCGGCACGACCGGCGACAATTCGACGGCGAACAGCAGCGACTGCGGCGCGGCGAGCTGCTGTGCGGGCAGCACGGCGGTCACCCACTGCGCGAGCCGCGCCGGGAACGCCGGCTCGGCGCGGAAGGCGTCGCCGGCGGGGCCGAACAGTTCGGCGGCGAAGCAGCCGACGCGGCCGAGCCCGCGGTTGCCGTACGCCAGCACGGCGGAGCCGGCCGCGTCGCGCGCCGCGAGCAGCGTCGTGGCGTCGGCGGTGGCGCGGTTGGCGGCGACGGCGCCGAGCGCGGGCCACGTCGGCTGCGGCGCGGGCGCGAGCAGCGGCGACTCGGCCACGGCGACCACGGCGATGCGCGTCGGCAGCGGCGCCGGCGTCGGCTGCGGCTCGGGCGCTGGCGGCTTCGGCGGCGGCGGGGTCGGCGGCGGCGGCGTGGGCGGCGTCGGCGGGTTCGCGGTCGGCGGCTGCGGCTGCGCGCCGTCGCCGCTGCGCGGCGTGCGGCCGACGCGCGACAGCGAGCGCGTCACTTCGGCGCTGACGAACGCCGGCACGCTGTCGGCGCGCGCGACGGTGAAGAACTCGCCGCCGCCGTCGGCGACGAGGCCTTCGGCCGCGCGCGTGAACGACGGCCCGATCGAGCCGTCGGCGATGGTGATGACCGACACCGTGATGCGGTCCTGCTGGCGCGCGCGGCGGGCCAGCGCGCGCAGCGCGAGCTCTTCGTTGAAGTCGAACTCGCCGTCGCTGACGACGACGATGTGCTTGACCGCGGCCTGCACCGGCCGCAGCGCGTCGACCGCGACGCGCAGGCCGCCGAGCAGGTACGTGTACTCCTGCGCGTGGCGCAGCTTCTCGATGCCGGCGCGCACCTTGGCCGTGTCGGCGGCGTCGGTCATCGGCAGCTCGATGCGGCCCTCGCCCTTGTTGCCAAAGGTCACGATGCCGACGCGGTCGCCGGCGGTGAGCGCCTCGGCGGTGCGCAGCGCACTCGTCTTGGCGTAGCTCATCTTGGTGTTGCCGTCGCCGAGGAACGAACCCATGCTCGCCGAGCGGTCGACGAGCAGCGCCATCGCGATCGCGCGTTTGTCGACCTCGATCGGCTGCTCGCTGAGCTGGCCGCGGCCCTGCGTGTCGCCGACGGGCGGCTGGTCGGCCGGCGGCGGCGGCGGCGGTTCGGTCGGCGGCGGCACGTCGGTCGGCGGTTCGGGCGCTGGCGGCCCCGGCGTCGGCTCGCCCGCGCCGTTGCCTTCGCCGGGCGTCGGCGCGGCCGCCGGCAGCAACCGCAGCGGCAGCAGGCCGCGCAGCGGTCCGCCCTCGGCGCCAAGCCCAGGGGCGACGGCGAACACGCCCAGGCCGTCGCGCGCGGCGATCGCGAGCGCGCCTTCGGCGTTGGCGGGCAGCGGCGCGCCGACCACGACCGCAGCGAACGGCGACAGGTCGTCGGGCACGGTGTCGGCGGCGACGACGGCGAGGCCCTGCGTGCGCAGCGCCTCGGCGCACAGCCCGCTCGGCTCCACCACCAGCACGCCGCGCGGCTCGGCGACGGTGAGCATGCCGCGGGCCGTGGCGTTGGTCGGGCCGGCGGCGATGGCGAGGTCGAGCGTGTACTCGCCGGCGAGTGCTGGCGTGAAGGCGATGTCGAGCGCGCGCGGGCCGACGGGGCACGGCGTGCGCTGTACGACGGTGCCGCCGCGGCGGATGCACAGTTCGCCGGGCAGTTCGTCGGCGACGGCGAGCGGCAGCAGCCGCAGCAGCAGCGGCCGGTCGCGCTCGGCGGGACCGAGTTGCTGCAGGGCAAGGTCCTGCGGCGCGAAGGGCAAGGTCGGCGGCACCGCGACGCGCGCGCCCAGCGCGCCCGGCGGCGGCGTCGGCAGCGGTTCGCGCCAGTAGACGTGCAGCGCGTCGGCGCGCGGCGACGCGACACTGGCGGCGGCCAGCAGCGCCGTCGCCGACGCGCGCGGCTCGGTGCGCAGGTTGGCGGCGGCGACGCGCGCCGGTTGCTCGCGCCACGTCGTCGTCGGCAGCAGCAGCGCCACCGCCGCGCAGCCAAGGCACAACAGCCACGCGGCGTAGCGCGCGAGCGGCGTGGCGCTGCGCACGGCCAGCAGGCCGGCGGCGGCGAGCGCGAGCAGGGCGGCGGCAGCCAGCGTCATGGTTGCTGCAGCAGGAAGAGCGGCGCCAGCCAGTCGATGCGGTCGCCGAGGTCGCGGCCCGCGCCGTGGTCGACTTCGAGCACGACGAGCGCGCCCGGCTGCACCGGCACGACGCCGCAGTCCTGGGCTGGCTGGCCGAGCGCGAAGTCCTTGCGCTCGAACACCACCTTGTCGGCGACCAGCACGCGCAGCGCGACGCGCGGTTCGAGGCCGAGCGCGGTGGCGCTGTCGTCGAAGCCGACGCGCGTCCAGAACGCCGTCGCGCGCGGCGGCGCGGTGTAGGCCAGCCGGCACTTGCTGTGCACGCCGAGGCCCTTGCCGACGGCGCGGCCGCCGCAGACCAGCGGGCCGCCTACGGCGCTGCGGTCGCGCTGGAACGGGTGCACGACGTCGCCGTCGAAGCCGCTCTCGCGCACGGCCGTCGGTTCCAGGTCGGACAGCCAGGCGACGTCGGCGGCGAACGCGATCGCGCCGACGTCCTGCAGGCGCACGGCGGCAGCGACGCCGCCTTCGAGTTCGCACTGCACGCCGTCCTTGTCGAAGCGCACGGCGCGCACGCCGAGGCGGTCGCCGACGCGCGTCCACAGCGTCGCCTCGGGTTGGTCGGCGCGCGCGACGGCGCCGCCAAGGCGCAGCGCGGCGACGTCCTCGACGCGGAACCAGCGCGGCGGGCTGCCGGTCGGCTCGAAGCGGATGCCGGGCTCGCCGCACTGGTGCAGGCTGCCGGCGAGCACGTCGAGGCCGACCTTGGCGCGCACGAACAGCGCTTCGTCGACGCCGTCGGGCAGGCGCAGGCGCAGCGGGTCGGCGGTCGCCGGCGCGGCGAGCGCGTCGAGGCGGTCGATGGCGAGCGCGATGCGGCCGAGCACCGGCGACTGCAGGTCGACGCGGTTGCCGCCGGTGTCGCCGTCGACGACGGCGCCGCGCACGACGTCGCCGCCGCGCAGCCACGCCGACGGCAGGTTGGGGATCGCGGCGGCGACGCCGCGCACCAGCAGCACGTCGGCGCCGGCGAAGCGTTCGTCGCCGTCGCCGACGCGGCCGATGAAGCCGCTGGCCGGGTCGCCGCGCCACTGCGCGGCGGTGACCACGCGGCCCGCGCGCAGCACGACCTCGACGGTGCCGGCGGCCGCCGGGGCGGCGGGGGCAGCAGTGGCAGGCGCAGCGTCCTGGGAGCGGGCGCTGCCGAAGGCGCCAAGGGCAAGGGTGGCCAGGGCGAGGGCGCGCGCGGCGCGCAGGGCGCGAGCCGACGGCGCGCCGGCAGGCCAACCGCTGGCCGCGCGCGGCGCATGCGCCGCCGCCGCCGCCGCGAACCGCCCACGCCGTTCAGGCACTGCCGCATCCCCCCGCTGGCACGGCACCATGCCGCCCGCCCCCCTGTCATCGTGGCAGCCCTCGCCGCAACCCCTTGGGCGCACACTGCCAAGTTGGCGCGTGCCGGTTCGCTCGGGGGCCGGCGCGGGGCCGGTCACGATTGGTGCAACGTTCTTATTCATAACCACTTGCAGACAAACTTGTGGGGCTGGACCGCGACCGCCCGGGCCGCGGCACCACCTTTGCTTTGGCGCGCGCCTCACGACCCGGCATTCGCTTGCGAGCGCCGGGCCGATCGGCAGCACCACCCGCCCGGGGTGGCCGTGACTGCCACCCCATTCCACGAACGTACCCAGAATCCCCCCCGAGGTTGTGATGGTCAAACAACTCGTGTTCGAAAACGACGCCCGCGAAGCCGTGCTGCGCGGCGTCGCCAAGTTGGCGAAAGCCGTCGTCTCCACTCTCGGCCCGCGCGGCCGCAACGCCGTCCTCGACAAGGGTTGGGGCGGTCCGACCGTGACCAAGGACGGCGTCACCGTCGCCGAGGAGATCGAGCTCGACGACCGCTACGAGAACATGGGCGCCAAGCTGGTCCGCGAGGCCGCCAGCAAGACGTCGGACGCGGCCGGTGACGGCACGACGACGGCGACGCTGCTGGCGCACGCGATCGCGGAAGAGGGCATGAAGTACCTGACGGCCGGCGCCAACCACGCCGAGCTGATCCGCGGCATCCGCGCCGCCGCCGACACGCTGGTCGGCGAGCTGAAGAAGATGGCCAAGACGGTCCCGGCCACCGACTACAAGGCGATCAAGCAGGTCGCGACCATCTCGGGCAACAACGACCCCGAGGTCGGCGACAAGCTCTGCGAGGCGATGAAGGAAGTCGGCGAGAACGGCGTCATCACGGTCGAGGAGGGCAAGGGCCTGGAGACCGAGGTGAAGGTCGTGAAGGGCATGCAGTTCGACCGCGGCTACCTGTCGCCGCACTTCGTCACCAACGCCGAGGACATGACGGTCGACCTGCGCGACTGCTACGTCCTCGTGCACGAGGACAAGCTGTCGAGCGTGCGGCCGCTGCTGCCGCTGCTGGAGAAGCTGAAGGAGAGCAACAAGCCGCTGCTGATCATCGCCGAGGACATCGATGGCGAAGCCCTGGCGACGCTGGTCGTCAACAAGCTGCGCGGCATCCTCAAGGTCTGCGCGGTCAAGGCGCCGGGCTACGGCGACCGCCGCAAGGCCATGCTGCAGGACATCGCGATCCTTTGCGGCGGCGAGGCGATCTTCAAGGACCTCGGCCTCGACCTGGAGAAGGTGCAGCTGCGCCAGCTCGGCGTCGCCAAGAAGGTGCTGATCGACGGCGACAACTGCACGATCGTCGAGGGCAAGGGCAAGGCCGCCGACCTCAAGGCGCGCGCCGAGCAGATCGGCCGCGAGATCGACCAGACCACGTCCGACTACGACCGCGAGAAGCTGCAGGAGCGCCTCGCCAAGCTGACGGGCGGCATCGCCGAGATCCGCGTCGGCGCGCACACCGAGACCGAGATGAAGGAGCGCAAGGACCTCTTCGAGGACGCGCTGCACGCCACGCGCGCGGCGATCGCCGAGGGCATCCTGCCGGGCGGCGGCACCGCGCTGCTCAAGGCCGGCGCGGCGCTGGCCAAGCTGGACCTTCAGGGCGACGCGCGCTTCGGCGTCGAGCTGATGAAGAAGGTCGTGCAGGCGCCGGTCCGGCAGATCGCCGAGAACGGCGGCGTCGACGGCGCGATCGTGGCCCGCAAGGTGCTCGCCAACAAGGCGACCACGTTCGGCTACAACGCGCTGACGCGCGAGTACGGCGACATGATCGGCTACGGCGTCGTCGACCCGACCAAGGTCACGCGCAGCGCGCTGCAGAACGCGGTCTCGATCGCGACCCTGCTGCTGACGACCGACTGCGTCATCACCGAGGGCAAGAAGGAAGAGGACAAGGCCGACCACGCCGGCCACGACCACGACTGAGTCCCTCGCGGCGCGCCGACCGCCCCGCGGAGAGCGCGCCGCCCCAACCCCACAAGCACACAACCCCCATTCGTCCGGAGTAGACACAGATGACTTCCCTGCGTCCGTTGGAAGACCGCGTCGTGCTGAAGGTGCTCGACGCCGAGGAGAAGACCGCCGGCGGCATCCTGCTGCCCGACACCGCCAAGGAGAAGCCGCAGCGCGGCAAGGTCGCCGCGGTCGGCGAAGGCAAGTTTGGCAAGGACGGCAAGCGCCTGGCGCTCGACGTCAAGAAGGGCGACATCGTGCTCTTCGGCAAGTACGCCGGCAGCGACGTCAAGGTCGGCGGCGAGGACTTCAAGATCCTGCGCGAGAGCGAGATCCTCGCCAAGGTGGAGGGCTGATCCCGATGGCCAAGCAGATCATGTACGACGACGTCGCGCGCCGTAAGGCGGTCGCCGGCGTCCAGAAGCTCGCCCGCGCGGTCAAGGTCACCCTCGGCCCCGCCGGCAAGAACGTCATCATCGAGAAGTCCTTCGGCGGCCCGCAGGTCACCAAGGACGGCGTCACGGTGGCCAAGGAAGTCGAGCTGGAGGACCCGTTCGAGAACATGGGCGCCAAGCTCGTGCGCGAGGTCGCCAGCAAGACGAACGACGTCGCCGGCGACGGCACGACGACGGCGACGGTGCTCGCCGAGGCGATCCTGACGATCGGCCAGCGCTACCTGACGAGCGGCGTCGACCCCAACCACCTGCGCGCCGGCATCGACGCGGCGGTCGCGGCGGTCACCGCCGAGCTCGCCAAGATGGCGAAGAAGATCGACAACAAGAGCCGCGACGAGATCGCCCAGGTCGGCGCCATCTCGGCGAACAACGACACGGCGATCGGCAACCTGCTGGCCGACGCCATGATCAAGGTCGGCAAGGAAGGCGTGGTCACGGTCGAGGAGGGCAAGAGTGCTGCGACCGAGCTGGAGCACGTCGACGGCATGCAGTTCGACAAGGGCTACGTGTCGCCGTACTTCATCACCGACCCGAAGTCGATGGAGGCGCAGTTCGAGAACGCCCTCGTGCTGATCCACGAGAAGAAGATCTCGAACGTTCGCGAGATGATCCCGCTGCTGGAGCAGACCTCGCGCAGCGGCAAGCCGCTGATCATCATCGCCGAGGACGTCGAGTCCGAGGCTCTCGCCGCGCTGGTCGTCAACCGCCTCAAGGGCGTGCTGAACGTCTGCGCCGTCAAGGCGCCGGGCTTCGGTGACCGCCGCAAGGCCATGCTGCAGGACATCGCCACGCTGACCGGCGGCCAGTGCATCAGCGAGGACCTCGGCATCAAGCTGGAGAACGTCACGCTGGAGCAGCTCGGCTCGGCGCAGAAGATCCGCATCACCAAGGACGCCACGACAATCGTCGGCGGCGGCGGCAAGAAGGCGGACATCACGGCGCGCGCCGACAGCATCCGCAGCCAGATCGAGAAGACGACGTCGGACTACGACCGCGAGAAGCTCCAGGAGCGCCTCGCCAAGCTGACCGGCGGCGTCGCGATCCTGCGCGCAGGCGCGATGACCGAGGCCGACATGAAGCAGACCAAGCAGCGCATCGAGGACGCGCTCAACGCCACGCGCGCAGCCGTCGAAGAGGGCATCGTCCCCGGCGGCGGCGTCGCGCTGCTGCGCGCCAGCAAGGTCCTCGACGGGCTGAAGGTCAAGGGCGACCAGCAGTTCGGCGTCGAGATCGTGCGCCGCGCGTGCGAGGCGCCGATGCGCCAGATCGCCGAGAACGCCGGCGAGGACGGCTCGGTCGTCGTCGACGAGGCTATCGGCAAGAAGCCGAACGAAGGCTTCAACGCGCTGACCGGCGAGTGGACCGACATGTTCAAGGCCGGCATCGTCGACCCGACGAAGGTCGTGCGCAGCGCGCTGCAGAACGCGGCGAGCATCGCCGGCCTGATGCTGACCACCAACACGATGGTCACGACGATCGCCGACGAGAAGAAGGCGGTCGAGGGCAGCACGAGCTGACCCGCGCCCGGGCCGCGGCGCGCGCCTGCGCCGCCGCGGCCCGCCGCAACCCGCCGCGATCCGCCCCGCCATGGCCCAGAAGCGCGACTACTACGAGGTGCTCGGCGTCGACCAGAAGGCCGACGACGAGGCGCTGAAGAAGGCCTACCGCAAGCTGGCGCTGGACAACCACCCGGACCGCAACCCGGGCAACGCGGAGGCCGAGAAACGCTTCAAGGAGGCCGCCGAGGCCTACGCCGTGCTCGGTGACGCCGAGAAGCGCAAGCGCTACGACCAATTCGGCCACGCCGGGCTCGAGGGTCCGCAGGGCGGCGGCCAGGGCTTCCAGTCGGCCGAGGACGTCTTCGCCGCGTTCGGCGAGATGTTCGGCGGCGGCGGCGGCGGCTTCTTCGAGCAGTTCTTCGGCGGCCGGCGCGGCCGCGGGCGGCGCGGCGCCTCGCTGAAGGTCGACCTGGAGCTGACGCTCGAAGAGGTCGCCACCGGCGTCAAGCGCACCATCGAGATCAAGCGGCCGGTGCCGTGCGAGAAGTGCGGCGGCAACGGCTGCAAGGCCGGCAGCAAGCCGAGCAAGTGCAAGACCTGCGCCGGCCACGGCCGCGTCGTGCGGCAGCAGGGTTTCTTCCAGGTGCAGCAGGCGTGCCCGACGTGCGAGGGCGCCGGTCAGCGCATCGACGACCCGTGCACGGCGTGCAAGGGCCGCGGCGCGGTGCCGCAGACCGTGCCGCTGCACCTGACGATCCCGGCCGGCGTCGAGTCGGGCCACACCGAGCGCATCGCCGGCCAGGGCGAGCCCGGCGACGGCGGCGGCCCGGCCGGCGACCTCGTCGTCGTGCTGCACGTCAAGGAGCACGACGTCTTCACCCGCTACGGCGACGACCTGCTGATGCAGAGCCGCATCACCTTCCGGCAGGCGGTCAGCGGCGACGAGATCGAGATCCCCACCATCACCGGCGAGGCCGTGACGATGCAGATCCCGGCGGGCACGCAGCCCGGCGAGAAACTGCGCGTACGCAACCACGGCCTGCCGCGCGGCGACGGCTACGGCCGCGGCAACCTCGTCGTGCAGGTCCAGGTGGACGTGCCGAAGAAGGTCACCGAGGAGCAGGCCGAACTGCTGCGCAAGTTCGACGAGCTCGACGGCCGCAAGGGCAGGAAGAACGGCAAGAAGACGATCTTCGAGAAGGTGAAGGACATCTTCTCGTGAGCTATCTAGGGCGCATTCCCCTGATCGCATGGAGGCGAAGCCTGTGAACAACGACGGCGACAACCACAACGACGGCGACGGCCCGAACGCGACCGACAGCAAGCGCGAGCCGAACGTCGAGATCCCGACGCACGAGCAGGAGATCGTCCGCCTGCGCGACGAGTGCGCGCAGCTCGAACAGCAGCTGCAGCGCCAGCTCGCCGACGCCGCCAACGTCCGCCGCCGCGCGCAGCAGGAGTTCGACGAGCAGAAGCGGCGCGTGCTCGCCGGCATCACCCAGGAGCTGCTGCCCGCGCTCGACACCTTCAGCATGGCCCTCGCCGCCTTCGATCAGGGCACGACCGACCCCAAGATGCTGATCGAGGGCGTGCGCATGACGCGCATGCTGCTGACCAGCGCGCTGGAGCGGCACGGGCTGCAGGAGATCCGGGCCGAGGGCCTGCCGTTCGACCCGCAGCGGCACGAAGCCGTGTCGACCGAGGCAGCGCCCGGCGTGCCCGACGGCCACGTCGTGCGCGTGCTGCAGGCCGGCTACCTGCTCGGCGACCGCGTCGTGCGCTACAGCCGCGTCGTCGTCGCCGGCCAGACCCCCAAGCCCTGAGACCGGAGACACGCGCCGTGCCGACCTACGACTACGCCTGCAGCGCCTGCGGCCACCGCTTCGAGGAGTTCCAGAGCATGTCGGCCGAGCCGCTGAAGAAGTGCCCGGCGTGCAAGAAGTCGAAGCTCGAGCGCCTGATCGGCCCGGGCGCTGGCGTCATCTTCAAGGGCAGCGGCTTCTACGAGACGGACTACCGCTCGGCGTCGTACAGCAGCGACGCGAAGAAGGACGCCGGCGGCGGTGGCGGCGGTGGCGGATGTGCGCCGACGTGCGGCACGAGCGACGCGCCGGCCGGCTGCAAGATGCCCAAGAAGTGAGGGCGCTGCGGACGTCGAGGACGGTGCGGAAGGCGCTGCCGCCGTTGCCGGCGTCGGCATAGTGCGAGGCCGCGTCGAGCGCATTCGCCTGCGCGAAGTCGAAGCGGTAGCTCTCGTTGTGCACGCGCCCCGCGCTGTCGCGCGCAAAGCGCTCGCTGCCCATCCGCTGGCTGCCCTGCGGCCCGCTGGCGAAGTCCGTCTGCTGGATGGTAAGCGTCCGACGGCACCGCAAGCCTCCCATGGATCCCGCACATGCGATCGCCAAGTTGGCGACATGCGCAGAATCGACGTTGGACCTCGGCCTGCCGGTCGCGACGCATTGGCGGCGTGGTACGCCGAAGCCCTCGACGTGCAGCGTGCGAGCGGCCTGAGCGTGGCCGAGTTCG
>JADCJE010000175.1 GCA_020247305.1 Phycisphaerales bacterium
GATCCCGGGGGGCCTTGGCGGCCTGAGCCTGATGCTGCAGCCGGCCGCGATCCATCCGGCCGTGCAGAACGGCGTGTTCGCGCTCGGCGACGGCCACGAAGTGCGGTTCTGAGCCGGCGAACCCGCGCGGGGCGAACCCGCGCAGAGCGTGCTGGAACGCCGCGACGCAGGCCCATCCACCGCGCGAGCGACGCCTTCCACCCCGCCTTGCCGCGTCTGCTTGGCGACGGCAAACACGGGGGCGATCACGACGAAGCTGGAGCGGACTGCGAGTCGGTTCGAAGGTTCGCAGTGGCCACGCGACCGCCGTCCGCAGGCTTCACGCCTGGGACATGAAACGCGATGGGCGGGCGGGGCTAGCTTCCTAGAACCATGGAACTTGGGAACCGAAACCCAGGCGCGGCGTCGACCCAGCGCCGAGCTGCGCGGCTCGTGCGCCAAGGAGTCTGCGTCACGATAGGCCACGCCGCCCGACACGCGTCTTCGCGCCCGGAGGCTCGCCGCCGATCCTCGACGAATCCAGCGATTCGCCTGCGTTCGTCCGCTTCGCCCCAGACACGAATCCACGCGCCGGATCGGCGCGCGTTCCGTGACGCAGACTCCAAGATGATTGCTGACGCTTCGTTCCGGCATGGCCCGAGCTTCTTGATGCTGCGGCGCTTGTTCGAATTCGCGATCGCCGGGCAACGTTTGGTGGCGTGGTCTGTGCTCCTGGCGGCGCCGACGCTGCTGGCGCAACGGGATGCGCGCGTCTTCATCCTGAGCGAGGAGGCGCGGTTCTTCGGTCGAAGAGAGGTGTCGTGCGAGTGGTTCGTCGGCGCCGACGGCACGGTGACCAGCAGGTCGTGGTTTGCGCCGTATGGTTCGCGCAGCGGTCGCGGCGACGTCGCCGTACCCGGCGCCCTTTTCGCCCTGTCCTCGGATGCCGCCCTTGTCGGCGGCCGATCGACTGCTGGGGATGGGGTGCTCGAGCACTGGGCGAACGAAGCAGGTGTGATGCGTCGTCAGGGCATTCTGACCATGCCATCGGCGGACTTCGTCGGAGTGCACTGCTCGACGCCTGGCGGCGCGATCTACCTGCTGGACGGAGTTGGCAAGCGAATCCTCAGGGGAAACTGGAGTGATACGAGCGGTGTGTCGCTGGCGGCCGTGGCGCTGCAGCCGTGGCTGACCAGTTCGGCGCTGCCGGTCTTGGCGCAAGCAGCCCATTGCTGCATGGCGCCAGGTGGGTTGGCCGACGAGGAGTTGCACCTGCTGCGGTGGCCAATCATGGCGCCTTGGGCGCCCTATGTGTCGGTGCGCGATCTGTCGGATGGCGCCGTGATCGTGGCCGGTCCGCCGCCAACGCCAGTCGGCGGATCCGCGTTCCTGGATGACTTGACCGTCACCGAGGGAGCGGTGGCGGTTGGCGTGCGGGCGCAGGCCGGTGCGCACGTGGAAGTCGTCGAAGGCGATACGGGTGATGTGCTGGGATCCGCGGTTGTCGGACTCGAAGGTTCGGTACTCGTTGGTCTTGTGCGCGAACTCGTCATCGGTCGCAAGTACTCCGTTCGTGTCGTTGGACAACCAACGCCTGCCAGCTGCGCCGTCGAGTGCATCATGCGCCGCGGAGCGCCGGAGTCGTTCGCCGATGGTGCGACCATCGAGCCGATGCGCAGTCAGATCGGCGCTCGTGTCGGGTCGGACTTCGTCGTCGAGGTCGGTCTGCGGGGGCCGCGTTTCGCCGGTCCGGTCCGATTCTACGACGGCGCCATGGTCATCGGGTTTCGCGCCGGCCGTATCGATCCGATCATCCCGTGTGGCAGCAATGAGCTGCTGGCCGCCGGCGTTTCCGTTCCGGCCGAGGGCGTTGCCGTTGGGGTCACAGGCACCGGCATGATCGCGGCGAGCGTCGCCATTCCCAACGACCCAGGATTGGTCGGGTTGGTCCTCTTGACGCAGTTCGTCATGCGCGATGGGGAGGACCACCGGCTCAGCGAGATCTACGGCGCCGTGATCGAGGGCGAGGTGCCCGCGGTGACTACGGCGCTGCCGCCGGCCGCCATTGCGGTCGCTCATGCCGATGAGGCGTTGCTCTTCGGTCCTCTCGACGACGCCGCGCCGCTCCTTTTGGATGTGCTTTCCCGTCGCCTGTGATGCGGGGGTTGCCGGCCCGCCACGATTGTCGACGCGTTCGGCCGGCATGGCGCGACGTCGGATCGCGGCGCGGCAGAGTCGCTGGCGCTGCTGCATGCCGATGCCATGCAGATCGCCGACCGGCACTCCCTGACCCTGGCGCAGGCGTCCAATCCAGGGGCATCGGCGCTGGGGATTCCTTGCGCTGGATTGCCCGCCGGCGCGGTGCGCGGCATCGTTGGGCCGCGATGTCACGCAATGAGTCCGATCGCGGGTTCCTGGCGACGTGGTGGAAGTGCTCGCTTGGGGTCTATGTGCTGTGGTGCCAGCTCGCGGGCGTCGGCTTTCTGTTGGCTCTCGCGTTCTTGGGCGATGCGGGCGGCGGGACGGCGCACTACCTGCGCGACGTCGGTTCGGTCGGCTTCTTCCTCTTCGTCGTGCCGATCCCCGTGGCGATGGCGGCCGGGGCACTTCCAGCCTCGCTGCACACGGGGGTGACCCGCCTGTTGCGGCGACGCGGCCCCGTGTCGCCCGCGCCGCCGCCGGTCGCTGCCGCGGGTGGTGCGCGGATTGCTGATGCGGCGGCTACGAGCCAGCCGCCAGCCGACGCGCCGCCCCGCAACGCGCCGGCGGTCGGTCGGCGCGCCGGGTCCTGGGCGCGCTCCGGCTTGCGGCTGCTCGCTTACGTGTCGATCGCGGCAGGTTTCTTCATCGTGGCGACCAATGCCCCGCGGGAAGCTGCGCAGAAGGGCGTCGGGCAGGCCATCGCGGTCTCGCTGCTCTTTGTTGGCCCGCTCGTGGTCCTGCCGTTGGCGTGGCTCATCACCGGACGGTCGCGGCAGCACGGCGGGGCCGGCGATGCGGCCGGCCCGGTCGGCGCGCCGCCGAAGACGCGCGCGTAGCTGCCCTGCCCGCCAGCATCCCGCTTCGAACCCGTCGGCGGCAGCTGAGCCAGCGGCGTGGCCGCCGGCATCGGCGGGATCGACTGGCGATCGGGTGCCCGCCGCCGTGAAGGCGGGCACCACGCTGGCGTTGCGCACCCCCGGGGTTGCCAACCGCCGTGCTGGGGTCGAAAACCCCCGCATGCGCCGCGCCGCCTTGTTTGCCGTCCTGCTGGCCCTGCCTGCGTGCTGGAGCTCGCGTGCGTTCACGCCGCGCGAGCGGGTCGATGCGCAGGGCCCAGGCGGCGTGCCGGCGGCGCTCTACGCTGTGCCGGCGGCCGAGCCGGGGGCGCCGTCGACGGCCGAAGTGCGGGTGTGGTCGCACGGCGCCCGCGCGCGCTTCACCGACGACGACCGCGAGATCACCGAACTGCACGTCGGCTTCGAACTGGAGAACAACGGCGCCGCGCCGCTCCGGCTCGACGCCGAGGGCATCGTCTGCGAGGAACTGCTGCTCGACAGCCTGCTGCAGCCGGCGCTGAAGCCTGTGCGCGTGCAAGGCGACGGCGCGGCGGCGCCCGGCCAGACCGCGCGCGTCGACCTGCTGTTCGAGCCGGCGACCGACAAGCCGCGCGACATCGACAGCTTCCGCGTCCGCTTCATCGTCCGCGACGGCGAGCGGGCGGCGCTGCAACAGGTGGTGCCGTTCGGGCCGTGGACGCAGGGGCTCGACGATCCGTATTGGCGCGGGGGCTACGCCTTCGGCTGGGGCCCGGGCTGTGGCCCGGGCTGGGGCGCGGCGTGGGGGCCAGGCTGGGGATGGGGATCGGGCTGGCACTATGGGCCCGGTCCGCGCGCCGGCTGGTACGGCTGGTAGGCCGCCGCCGCCGCGTCCCGCTGCGCCTATCGTCAGGCGTCGGCCGCAGTTGCGCCGCCGCCGCCGGTGCGGAGTTTTCGCCGCGGGTGTGCGTTCGGCGGCGTTCCCGGCGCCGCATCCGGCGCGGCCGTCGCCTCGAAGTGCGGCGCGCCCGGCAGGTTGCAACGCTCCGGCGCCACGGCTAAGGAATTCGCCCCCGAATCCGGCTGCGGGACGCCGGTTGCCCGCGCATCCGCGCGGCGCCGCCTGCGTCTCCCGGCCCATTCCAACTGTCCC
>JADCJE010000176.1 GCA_020247305.1 Phycisphaerales bacterium
AGCGTGCCAATCTGCTCCTTGAGCTGCTCGCGCTGGCCGAGCAGCCCGACGATGGCGTCCGTGGCCGGGATCGTCTTGCCTTCGGCGGCGTAGGCGTTGCGGCGCGCGTCGGCGAGGTCGGTCGCCGGCGGCGGCGTCATGGTCACAACGTACTGACGCCACCACGCCTCGACCTTCCAGTGCAGCCGGCGGCCAAACTCCGCGTCATGGCGGAACGGCACGGCCTCGACGCCGAGGTGCTCGACGATCTCGCGCGGCGTCAGGCCGACGATCGCGCGCATGTCCTCGGGCCACGTCAGGACGAGGAACTCGCCCTCCTCCAGGTCGAGCACGTCGAGGTACCACTGCGCCTGGACGCGGTAGTAGTCGGGGATCGTGCCGCCCCAGGCCTGGCTGGTCGTCTTGACCTCCAGCAGCGTCTGCCAGCCGTCGGAGTTCGTGGCGACGGCATCGGGCGAGGCGTGGCGCCAGCCGGCGATGGTCGGCCCTGGTGCCACCTGCACCTCGTGCGTCCGGTGCGTCTCGGCCCAGGCGTCCAGGATGGCCTGCTCCATGCGCAGGCCGGCGCGCATCGCCGGCGTGTCGCGCTCGTCGCGGACGCCGAGGGCCTTCTCGCGCCACACGTCGAGCGGCGTGCGCCACGGGGACAGGCCGAGGATGGCGGCTACGTCCGAGCCGCCTACGGTCTTGGTGCGGTCGAGCATGGTCACGACGCGGCCTCCAGCTCGGCCTTGCTGCGCTCGGTGAGTTCCATGGCCAGCCGCCGGAAGACGCTTTCGTCGGTCGCGCCAGTCTCCTCCCACCAGAGCGCCCACTCCTGCCCCTGGAGCGACGAGCCGCAGTGCCAGCAGGCGCGCAGGCTCAAGCACCAGCAAAGGGCGTGATCTGGAGCACTACGGCTGTTCGGCGGCATGGCACTGTGCTGCTCCACACCTCCCGAGTACTCCTTCCTCTCGCCGAGTTCGTACGGTCGCACCCAGAACTCTAGAGCCATGGTCGCGCCTTCGACGCACCACCGCTCCGTCTTCCTTCCGAACTGGATGTACGTTCGCTTCTCGTAGCGGTAGTCGCTGGGCAGATCGTTGCTCACTTGCAATTCTCCTTCGCCGCGAGCGCGGCCATCTCGGCGTCGATCAGGTCGCACAGCGCGGTGGCCATGCGCGTCCAGCAGGTTTGGCGGTCGACGACGGAGGCGTAGGCGGCGGCGGCGTAGGCGGCGTAGGCGGCGGCGGCGGCGGCGTCGTTGGCGGCAAAGGCGACGGCGGCGACGACTGCGGCGGCGGTGGCGGGGTAGGCGTCGGCGTCTAAGGCGACGACGGCGGCGGCGGCGCGGGCGGCGGCGGCGTCGGCGCGGGCGGCCCAGCGGGCGGCGTCGGCGGCGTTCGCCTTGTCAAAGGCGGCGGCGCTATCGGCACTCCGCTGTGCGTCGCGGACGCACCAGGAGCAAAACGACGCCCACGCGCGGAACCACGCGGCATCGTCGAGGCGATGCCACTGCGCCATCTGCGCGCCGAAGCGTCCAGCCCACGTCATCGCATCGGCCTTGGCCTGGCCGTCGAATAGGTACACCGTGAGTGGTGCCATCCACCGTGGCATCACGCTGGCTGGGCAATCGGTGTCGCTGACGATGTCCGGCGAAATCGCCCCGAGGACGCAAGCCAGTTCGCGACCGCCGTCTTCGTCGTGCCACGTCCTCTGCACCAGCCGCCCCTCGTGCAGGTGCGCCAGGATGCGCTGGCTCGCGGTGATGTTGTCGATGTCGAGCATGTCACGCCACCGGGGTCAGGAGGTAGAGGAGGAACAGCAGGACGGCCAGGAGGCCAGCGCAGACGGCCTCCAGCGTCGCGGGATCGCGGCGGCGGCTCACGGCATGTCCTCCAGCTCGGCCGACTCATACGGCAACATCTCGCCCAGCACGCGCAGGCAGTACCACATCACGGCCGCTCGCAGGTCCTGACGGCACTGGTCGATCTGCCCGGCGTGGTAGGATTCTTTGCACAGCGGAGGCACGTCGCGGATGAGCGGCCACGTCGCGCGCAGCACCTGAGCCAAGTCGCGGTGCTGCTGCATCCTTGGAGAGTCGGTCACAGCTCGCCCTCCTGCAGGTGCCAGTACAGGCGGCGCACTTCGGACACGCCGGCGCGCGCGTCCTTCTCGGCTGCGATCTCGCAGGCGATGCGCAGCGTCTCCTCGTCGCCTTCGTCCAGCGCCAGATGGCGCAACTCGTCGAACATCTCCGCTTCGGTCATTCGCTTCAGCATGGTCGGTCTCCTTGAGGGGTGGTCGGTATACGGAATCGGAATCGGCATTGCAAACTTAATCGGCCAGCGTCGCGCGGGCGTCGGCGTGCAGGCAGTAGCGGGCCTTGGTGTCCGTCTTGTCGAGCTGCATGCGGCGCTGGGCCTCGGCGATGACCGAGGCCAAGTCCTGGTATCCGACGCGCGTCGGCCACGCGACGCCGACGCCGGCGAAGATGGCCACGCCGGGCGCCACGTGCGTTAGGCCGAACACGTCGCGGATGCGGTTGGCGACCGTGACGGCGTCGCTGGGGTTGGTCTGCCGCTCCAGCACGACCACGAACTCGTCGCCGCCGACGCGGAAGGCGTGGTCGTAGTCGCGGATGCTGGCTGCCAGCCGACGCAGCGCGGCGTCGCCGGCGTCGTGGCCGAGGTGGACATTCGCGGCGTGCAGGTTGGCCACGTCGATGGCGAGGACGGCGTAGTCGCGCACCGCGCCGGTGATCAGCTCGGCGGCCAGGCCGTCCAGGCTGCGGCGGTTCTGCAGCCCGGTCAGGTGGTCCGTGCGCGCCGCGCGGCGCTCGGCCTGGAGCAGCTCGCGCAGGCGGATGATCTCGCGTTGGTAGGGGTTCATGGGTCAGCCTCCTCGCTCAGCGGGCTGCGTAGACGCCGGAGGGCAGGACGACCAGCGCCGCTTCGACGAGGTCGGCCAGCGTCCAGTTGCGCATCGCGCGCGCCGGGCAGAAGTGCAGTGCCGTCTCGCGCGCCTGCGCGTCGAGCGCCGGGTCGGTCGAGCGGACACCGACGAGGGCGGCCACGGCGCGCTGGCCGTTGCGGGTCCGGAGGAAGCGGATGAGGGACTTGGTCGGGGTCGAGGTCGTCATGGGTCAGATCTCCGTGTAGGTCCGGCACTGCGCCGGTGGCGTGAGTATCGGCATCGGCATCGTAAATGTCAAGCGACGACGCAAGATTCCGGCGAGGAATCTTTCCCGGGCCTAGAGCTGCTCGATGATGACGGCGCAGCCTGGGGCCTCGGTCTCCCAGGTGACGTAGAGCTTCTTGGCCACAAGCCAAACCACCTGCGCATCGTCGCCCCAGATGCAGGCGTCGCCCAGCGCGTCCAGGACGGCCTTGGCCAGGTTGTCGGCATCGGGCTTGGTCGTGTGCCACACGTCCACCTTGCGCGACTTGGGGCGCGGCATCAGGAACGTCAGATGCACCGACAGCGGCCCCGTGAGCGGCTCCGGCGTCGAGCACTTCGCCAGCGCCGCGCGCCGCACCTCGGCCTTCCAGAAGTCGGCGGTGTCAGGCGTGTAGACGCCCGCGTGCCGGCCTCGCGCGAACGCCTTGACGCGCGGCTGCGGCTTTGGAGTGCCCTCGACCCAGAACTCCAGAGCGGTCACGTCACCCTCCAGACGATCGCATGGCGCCCGCTGCTGCGCTGCCGCCGCATGCCGCTGTCCTCGACCAGGCCGCACAGCACCAGCTCGGCGCGGCGCGTGCGGATGCCGCTCGCCGACTGCATCGGCGCGCTGCTGCTGCGGTAAGCGTCGATGATGTCCTCATCGCTGCCGCCGCCGATCGCGCGGATGATGTCGAGCACGGCCTGGCGCTTCTCGGTCATCTCGCCGATCGACCGCGCGGCATCGTGCGACGTGTCGGGGTCGGTGCTGCGCGCGCGGGCTTCGAGCTGCTGGTGGATCCAGCCGGCCATGGCTTCCACCTCGTCAAGCCTCGCCAGCTCGGGGAAGCGGGCCAGCCCTTGCAGACGGAACGGCGACGGCAGGCGGATGCGGTCGGCGGTGGTCATGGCGTGTCCTTCATTTCGCGCAAGTCGTAGCTGTTGTGGATGACGACCGCTCCGTCCTGCTCGGTGCGCGGCAGGCACGGGCAAGGGTCGCCGTTGGTGATGTGTTCGCGCAGGTCGTTCACGGGGTAGACGTGAATCGGACGCGGCTGGTCGGCGGTGGTCATGGCGTATTTTTCGCCGCGAGCGCGGCTTGCAGCTTGGCGAACAACAGCGGCGCAGGCGTCTCGTCGGCGCGTTCCGGTGTCAGGTCGCAGTAGGCACGCGCCGCCGCCTCGATGGCGCGGAGCCGGTCCAGTTCCCGGTCCTCTGCGCGCTCTAGGTGCGAGGGCAGCGACCCGGCATTGACGATGCGCTCGGCTTCCTCGCGCTTCTCAGTGCGGCGAAGCAGTTCTTCGTACTCCTTGCGCGCCTCGTCGCGTTCATTCCGCAACCTCCGCACTTCGGCGAGCAGCGCGGGGGCAGAGAGGAACAACTGCCGCTTGTACTCCTCAAGGCGGTCTTGCCAGTCCAAACCGCTTCGGGCCAGCAACGCCATGTTCTCCAGCTTGTCGATTTCGTTCATGTCAGGTCTCCTTCGCCGCGAGCGCGGCCATGACCTCCATGACCTCTTCGAATGTGCCGCTAGCCTCGGCAATCGTGTATTCCGCGCAACTGCACGTTCCGCAATCGGCGTCCGAGCATCGCTGCGTCAGGCATGCGTGCCATCGGGCGTCGATTAGCGTCAGTGTCATCGTGCGGTATAGCGGGCTGCTGTCGCTCATGAGTTTGTAGAAGTCGGCGGTGGTCACGGCGTATCCTTCGCTTCGCGCCCGTCGTAGCTGTTGTGGATGACGACCGTTCCGTCCTGCTCGGTACGCGGCAGGCACGGGCACGGGTCGCCGTTCGTGACGTGCTCGCGCAGGTCGTTCACGGGGTAGACGTGGATCGGACGCGGCTGGTCGGCGGTGGTCACGGCGTTTCCTTCGCCGCGAGCGCGGCCTCCAGCGATGCAAGGCTAGACGTGAACTGTTCCCACGGACCCGCGTGAGCACAGACCATGTACGAACGTGCCGCCGCTTCAATGGCGCGCAGCCGCCGCACCTCGGCGAGCAGCTTGATCTCTCGCTGAGCCGCTTCGATGACTGCGTGCACCGAAGCGCCCAGAAAGTCTGGGTGCATCTGGCGGTGGCGTTCCAAGCTGTCTGAAGTGTTGCAGCTTGCCAGTACTCCGCAGGCCGCAAGCTGCATTTGCAGCCTCTCGTTCTCACTTCGCAGCCGCTGGTTCTCGGCGCGCAGCCGCTGGTTCACGTCACGCAAGACGACGAAGCTCAACCTTGCGTCGATGTCGTCCTCGACGTTTGCCGCGACTTCCCTCGCCGCCGCCTCGATGGCGCGCAGCCGGTCCAGTTCTGCGAGCCTGCGCTCCAGTTCGATGCGGCATGCCATGTGCCGACGACCTGCGTCTCGGAAGACGATCAGGTACTC
>JADCJE010000177.1 GCA_020247305.1 Phycisphaerales bacterium
CGCCTCGTCGGTGAACGGCCGCAGCGGCGCCGCACCGTCAGGGTCGACTTCCAGGTCCCACGGGCGCAGCCGCGGCAGCCCGAGGCGCGCGGCGCGCCGCCGGTCGAGTTCGCGCACCACCGGCACGACGCAGTCGGCGATGGCGTCCTGCAGGCGCCGGCACGCCTCTGCGTCGTAGTCGTAGCGGCCGAGTTCCTGGAAACGGAATGGCGTGTACGTCGCATGGTCGGCGTTGCGCGCCATGGTCGTGCGCAGGGCGACCAGCTCGTCGAACAACTGCTCCAACTGCGGCCAGCGCTGGCGCCGGGCGGCGACCCCGGCGTGCCACGACGCCTCGCGGACGTCGCGTTCCTGGCGTTCGAGGTAGGGAGCCAGTTGCCGCAGCGTGCGCTCGGCGCCGTCGAAGGCCGCCGTGATGCCGCCCTGGATCTCCTGGTGCCGGGTCTGCAGTTCGGCCTCCTGGCGCTGCAGGTCGGTGTTCTGCGGACGAAACAGTGCCTGCTGCGTCCGGCGCCGCCGGACGACCACCTCGTAGCGCGCTTCGTCGAGCTGCCCCAGCAGCGGGGTCCGCAGGAAGCGCTCGTCGAGCTGGTTGCCGCGCACCTTCACGTGGGGCATGACCGTCTGCTCCATGGCAAGGTAGGAACGGCGCGCCTCCTCGTCGTCGGTGTGCCGCGTCATGCGCACGTAGCGGCGGGCCTGCTCGCCGGCGATCGCCGACTGCAGCTCGCTTTCGTCGCGCAGCCACGCTTCGAGGTCCGCGGCCGTCGCAAGGGGGCGCTGGAGCAGCTCTTCGAAGCGCTCGTCGATGTCGCGGACGGAGCCGAGGTCGATGCGCTCGGGCAGATAGCGGCGGGGCGGGGCGGGGAAGGACGTCGGCACGGTCTTTGGAGTCCGCGGCGGCGGACGGGGCCGAGACGGTAGGCCGGTGCCGCAGCACGCGGTAGCCGGATCCTCCGCTTCGCGCCGCCGTCTTCCCCCTGCCCGCCACGCCATGGTCCAGTCGCTCCGCCCCGCCTGCTTGCCCGCCCTGCTCGCCCTCTTCGCCGCCTGCGGCCACCGCGACTGCGACCCGCCGCCGCCGCCGCCAGCGCCCAACCCGGTCTCGATCCTGATCGAGGTCTACGACCCGGTGACCAACCTCGCGCTGCCGGGGGTGCGCGTGCGGGTCATCGACGCCTACCAGGAGTGGGCCGGCCTCTACTACCAGAGCCCCTTCCAGGACGTCTTCGTCACCGATGCCTTCGGGCAGGTGTTCTTCGACGAGTACCTGCTCGCCTGGCAGGACGTCGGCTTCCGCGAGGACGCCAACGGCCGTGCGCTGGTGTTCCCCAGCGTCGGCGAGGACCAGGCGTCCGTGCTCGTCGAGATCGACGCCGACGGCTCGCCGCCGCTCTTCTACGAGATCGAGCTCAGCTGGGGACAACCGGACGTCGCCGTCGGCCTGCCCTATCCCTAAGCACTGCGGCGGTCGGGTTGGCGTCCAGCGCCGGCCGATGGCTGGCAGACGACGGACCCAACTCTTGGACACCATCCTTCTCATCGGGGACGCGGCGGCAGGGATCGCCGGTCCGATCCGCGACGCCGGTGCGCGCGCCCTCCTGGCCGCGGACGCGTTGCACGCCTACGAGGCGGTCCTGCGCGGCGACGTGGACCTCGTGGTGATCGACCGCTGCCTGCGCGATCGCGACGGCTTCGCGGTCGTCGAAGCGCTGCGCGCATGGCGGACGGCCGCGGAGCTGCCCGTGGTGGTGCTCGCCGGGGCCGGCGCAGCCGCGGCGAACGACGCCTGCGCCGCGGGTCCGGCCTGCAGTGTCCTCGATGCGGCGGACGGACCGGCGGCGCTGCATGCGGCCGTCGCGGCCCTGCTCGCGGAGCGTCGCGCCGCCCAGCCCGACGCATGCCTCGACCGCGAGCTCGGGCGCAGCATGGTCGCCGCCACCTGCGAAGTGTTCCGCGCGATGATGCAGCTCGACGCCGTGCCCGGCGAAGTGCTCGTCGCTCCGGCCCAGCTGCGCCGCGCCGAGGTCATCGGCAGCATCGGCGTCGCCGGCTTCCTGACCGGCTCGATCTCGCTGTTCCTGCCCAAGTCGCTGGCGCGCCGCTCGGTCGCGGCGCTGCTGCAGTTGCCGTCGCCCGACGAAGTCACCGACGGCGACCTCGTCGACGCCATCGGCGAGGTGACGAACATGGTCGGCGGCGGCATCAAGACGGCGCTGTTCCGCAAGGCGCCGCTGTTCGACATCTCGGCGCCGAGCGTCTACGTCGGCGACGACCTGCGCCGGCGCACGGTCGCCGACGACCTGTGCTTCCTGGCGCCGTTCACGGTCGGCGACGACGCGTTCGAGGTCGAGTTCCTGATGGCCACGCGCGGCGCGGGTGGCACCGGCGTGCAGTCGGCGCTGGTCGGAAGCATGCAGAAGGCGTGATCCCGGTCGGCGGGCGCGGCATGCTGGCGACGTGAGCCGCGACGCCTCGTTCGCCCCCGACCTGCACCGTCGCCGTCGCCAGCGGTTGCTCGACGCGCTCGGCGACGGCCTCCTGCTGCTGTCCACCGCGCCGGAGCAGCGCCGCAACGGCGACGTGCTGCACGAGTTCCGTCCCGGGTCCGACTTCCACTTCCTGACCGGGTTCCCCGAGCCGGAAGCGGTGCTGGCGGCGTGGCGCACCGGTCGGGGCCGCCATCGCGCGGTCCTGTTCGTGCGGCCGCGCGATCCGGCGCGCGAGATCTGGGACGGGCCGCGGCACGGTGTTGCCGGCGCCCGCGCGCGCTTTGGCGCCGACGAGGCGCATCCGATCGGCGAGCTGTGGCATCGCGTGCCGGACCTCGTCGCCGCGCACGACCGCATGTTCCACCGGCTGGGCGCCGACGCGGCGTTCGACCGCCGTTTGCTCGACGCGTTCGCGGCGATCGCGCAGAAGCGCCGTCGCCGCCAGCCGGCCGCGCATCCGACGCTGCAGGACCCGATCCCGGCGCTCGCGGCGCTGCGGCTGCGCAAGGACGCCGCCGAGATCGCGGCGCTGCGGCAGGCGGCCGCGGCGACGGTCGCCGGCCACGTCGCGGCGATGCGCGCGGCGCGGCCGGGACGGCGCGAGTACGAGGCGCAGGCGGCGCTGGAGGCGGAGTTCCGGCGGCATGGCAGTCCCCGCAACGGCTACCCGTCGATCGTCGCCAGCGGGCCGAACGCCTGCGTGCTGCACTACCACGAGAACGATCGCCGCATGCGCGCCGGCGACCTGCTGCTGGTCGACGCCGGCGCCGAGGTCGGCGGCTGCACCGCCGACGTGACGCGCACGTTCCCGGTCGCCGGCCGCTTCACGCCCGAGCAGGCGGCGGTGTACGCCGTCGTGCTGCGCGCGCAGCTCGCGGGCATCCGCGCCTGCCGCGTCGGCGCGCCGTGGAACCGCGCGCACCACGTTTGCGTGCGCGAGCTGACCAGGGGCCTCGTCGCGCTCGGCGTGCTGCGCGGCGACGTCGGCCGCCTCGTCGCCAAGCACGCCTACCGGCCGTTCTACATGCACGGCACGAGCCACTGGCTCGGGCGCGACGTGCACGACGTCGGCGCCTACGACGACGACCGCGATGCGCCGCTGCCGCTGGTAGCTGGCGCGGCGCTCACCGTCGAGCCCGGCCTGTACTTCGGTCCGCGTGAGACGCGGGCGCCGGCGCGGCTGCGCGGCATCGGCGTGCGCATCGAGGACGACGTGCTGGTCACCCGCCGCGGGCCGGTCGTGTTGACCGCCGGTGCGCCGAAGTCGATCGACGCGATCGAGCGGACCTGCGCGGGGCGCTGACCGCCCGCGCCGCCGCTCACATGCCGGTGCCCTTCACGACGACGCGTACGGTGTGGACGATGAGCTTGAGGTCCATCCACAGCGTCCAGTTGTCGATGTAGTACAGGTCCATCTCGACCCACCGCTTGAAGGACACGCGGTTGCGGCCCCAGACCTGCCACAGGCACGTGAGCCCGGGCTTGACCGACACGCGGCGCTTCTGCCACCACGCGTAGCGATCGACCTCGCTCGGGATCGGCGGCCGCGGGCCCACGAGGCTCATGTGCCCCGCCAGCACGTTGAACAGCTGTGGCAGCTCGTCGAGGCTGAACTTGCGCAGGAAGCCGCCGACCGGCGTGATGCGCGGGTCGCCCGCCATCTTGAACGCCGGTCCGTCCTGCAGGCTCGCGCTGCGCAGCAGTTCCTGTTGGCGGTCGGCGCCTTGGCGCATCGTGCGGAACTTGAGGCACGGGAACTGGCGGCCGCCGGCGCCGACGCGCGTCTGCCGGTAGAGGACCGGCCCGGCGCTGGTCAGCTTGACCGCGATCGCGCAGCCCACGAACACCGGCAGCAGGGCCAGCACGCCCAGGCCGGCGCCGACGAGGTCGATCGCGCGCTTGGCGGCGACGGCGAGCGCGCGGTCCGGCAGGGTGACCTGCATCACGTCGAGGCTGCCGTAACCGGCCTGCCACGCGATGCAGACCTCGCTGTCCTCGACGTCGAGCAGGTGCGGGAAGTAGCGCACTGCGACGCGCTGGTCGGTGCAGGCGCGGAAGGCCGCGCGCACTTCGCCGGTGATCGCCTCGTCCGACGGGCTGACGACGGCGACGTCGACGCGTTCGTCCCGCAGGATGCGCGCGAGGTCCTGCACGTCGCCCAGTCGCCGGAACGACTGCGTGCCGACCTCGTTGGTGAACGGCACGATGCCGACGACCTCGAGCGAGCCGCCGCTGCGGCGGTCGCGCAGCGACTTCGCCACCGAAGAGGTGCCGACGACGAGCGCGCGCAGGCGCGAGTCGTCGTCCCACCACGGCGCGAACAGTCCCAGCAGGCGCAGCAGGACCATGCTGACGAGGCCGGCGCCGAGCAGCGGCCACACCGCGAGGTGGGTCGGCGGCAGCAGCGTCAGCGCCACGAGGCCGCCGAGGCCCCAGGTCGCGAGCCAGGCATCGAGGCTGCGGCGCAGCGACAGCTGCAGGTCCTGGCGCGGCGGCACGCGATACACACCGATGTGGCAGGCGGCGAACAGCCAGATGGCCGCGAACACGGCGGGCGTCGCGGCGGCCTCGGCGAACGACAACCAGTCCTCACCCCAGCCCCGGTGCGGGTCCAATGCCCAGACGACGGCCGCGAGCGCGGTTGCGTCGATGACGGGGGCGGTGGATGAATACGGGGTGCGAGGCATCTGCGGGTGGTGCGCGCGGCGCCGACGGCGCCTGCTTCGACTTGCTGGCTCTCCCTGACGTCCGCAGGCTACCACGGTGACATCGGTGCGCGCTCGCTCCAGGATCATTTTTGGACGGGAGGGCGATGGCGAAGTTCCTCACTGCGGGTGCTGCCGGCGATTGGCGCCGCCGAGCGTCCTTCCGACCGCCCGGCGACCGGGCGCCGTAAGCCCTTCGGCGCAGGTGCGTTCGCCGGCTACCAGCCGGCGGCGGTCTGCGGCGTTGGTCGCGCCGCGCGCGTAGCATCCGCCGCCCATGAAGATCGCCTGCATCGGCGGCGGCCCGGCCTCCCTGTACTTCGCCCTGCTGCTGAAGAAGCGCGACCCGTCGGTCGCCGTCGACGTCTACGAACAGAACCGCGCCGACGACACCTTCGGGTGGGGCGTCGTCTTCTCGGACGAGACGCTCGGGAACTTCGAGGCCGCCGACCCCGAGAGCTACGCCGCGATCCGGTCGCACTTCGCGTACTGGACCGACATCGACAGCTTCCTGCCGGGCGCGAAGGTCACCAGCACCGGCCACGGCTTCTGCGGCCTCGCCCGCGTCAAGCTGCTGCAGATCTTGCACGAGCGCTGCCGGCAACTGGGCGTCGGCCTGCACTTCCAGCAGAACGTGGTCGACGTCGAGCAGCTGGCGGCGACGCACGACCTCGTCGTCGCCGCCGACGGCGTCAACAGCAAGGTGCGCGAGCGCTTCGCGGCGTCGTTCCGGCCCAGCCTCGACTGGCGCAAGTGCAAGTTCGCGTGGTTCGGCACGACCAAGCGCATGACGGCGTTCACGTTCGTGTTCCTGCCGACGGAGTGGGGGCTGTTCCAGGTGCACGCCTACCCGTTCGAGGACGGCCGCGGCACGTGGATCGTCGAGTGCCGCGAGGAGACGTGGCGCAAGGCCGGGCTCGACGTGCTCGACGAGGCGCAGTCGGCGGCGTTCTGCGAACGGCTGTTCGCCGAGCACCTCGCCGGCGAGAAGCTGCTGACCAACCGCTCGATCTGGCGCACGTTCCCGACGGTGCGCTGCGGCTCGTGGCGGCACGAGAACGTCGTCCTGGTCGGCGACGCCGCGCACACGGCGCACTTCTCGATCGGCTCGGGCACCAAGCTGGCGATGGAGGACGCGATCGCGCTCGCCGACGCCGTGCGCGCGCACCCCGGCGACGTGCGCGGGGCGCTGCGGGCCTACGAGGACGGCCGCCGGCTCGACGTGCTCAAGATCCAGCGCGCCGCGCAGACGAGCCTGGAGTGGTTCGAGAACAGCGGCCGCTTCATGACGCAGAGTCCGGAGCGCTTCGTCTTCAACCTGATGACGCGCAGCCGCCGCATCACCTACGAGAACCTGCAGAAGCGCGATCCGGCGCTGGTGGCGCGCGTCGACGCGGCGGTGGCGGCCGAGGAGGGCCAGCGGCCGGGGGCCGCGCCCGAGCCGGCGGCGTTCTCGCCGTTCCGCGCGCGCGGCATGCAGCTGCCGAACCGCGTCGTGGTGTCGCCGATGTGCATGTACTCGGCCGTCGACGGCGCTCCGACCGACTTCCACCTCGTGCACCTCGGCGCGCGCGCGCTCGGCGGCGCTGGCCTCGTCTTCACCGAGATGACGAACGTCGAGCCCGAGGGCCGCATCACGCCCGGCTGTGCTGGCATGTGGAACGACGCGCAGCAGGCCGCGTGGCGGCGCATCGTCGACTTCGTGCACGCGCACGGCAGGGCGAAGATCGGCATGCAGATCGCGCACGCCGGCCGCAAGGGCGCGTGCAGCCGGCCGTGGGAGGGCGACAAGCCGCTGGCGCAGGGCGGCTGGCGGACCATCGGGCCGTCGGCGCTGCCGTTCCGCGCCGACTGGCCGGTCCCGAAGGCCATGGACGCTGCCGACATGGCGCGCGTGCGCGACGCCTTCGTGGCGTCGGCGCGCCGCTGCGACGCCGCCGGCTTCGACGTGATCGAACTGCACATGGCGCACGGCTACCTGCTGTCGAGCTTCCTGTCGCCGCTGTGCAACGTGCGCACCGACGACTTCGGCGGCCCGCTCGCCAACCGCGCGCGTTATCCGCTGTCGGTCGTCGATGCCGTGCGCGCGGCGTGGCCGGCCGACAAGCCGCTGTTCGTGCGCCTGTCGGCGACCGACTGGTTCGACGACGAGGGCAAGGGCTTCACGCTCGACGAAGCCGTGCAGGTCGCGAAGTGGCTGAAGGAGCGCGGCGTCGACGTGATCGACGTGTCGTCGGCCGGCAACGTGCCGGAGTCGAAGCCGCAATACGGCCGCATGTACCAGGCGCCGTTCGCCGAGCGCATCCGCTGCGAGGCCGGCATGCCGGTCATGGCCGTCGGCGGCATCGCCGGCATGGACCACGCGCACACGCTCGTCGCCGCCGGCCGCGCCGACCTGTGCGCCATCGCGCGCGGGTTCCTCTCGGATCCGTTCCTGGTGCAGCGCGAGGCGGCGGCGCGCAAGGTCGCCAGCCACGACTGGCCGCCGCAGCACCTCGCGGTGAAGGGCGGCTGAGGCCGGGGGCGGCGGCGACGGGGGCTCGCCCCGTCGGTCCGGGGCGGGCGCCGTCCGTCAGAACGCGTCCGCGGCGCGGTAGGCGTCGATCAGCATGCGCTCGCCTTCCTTGCCGCCGTGCGCGTTGCCGTGCTCCATGCCCATCACGCCCTGGAAGCCCTTCTTGTGGATGTGGCGGAAGACGTTGCGGTAGTTGATCTCGCCGGTGCCGGGCTCGCAGCGGCCCGGGTTGTCGCCGACCTGGAAGTAGCCGATCTCGCTCCAGGCGCGGTCGATGTTGGGGATCAGGTTGCCCTCGGTGATCTGCTGGTGGTACAGGTCGTCGAGGATCTTGCAGTGCTTGCTGCCGACGGCGCGGCAGATCTCGTAGCCCTGCGCGACCTTGGTCAGGAACAGCTCGGGATGGTCGCGGAAGTTCAGCGGCTCGAGCACCATCGTCAGGTCGGCCTCGGCGACGACCTCGCAGCAGCGCTTGAGCAGTTCGACGCAGTTGGCCATCTGGTAGCCCCAGTCCTGGCGGTGGTCGACGCTGCCCGGCACGACCGTGCACCACTTGGCGTGCACGCGCTTGCCGACCTCGACGGCCTTCTTCATGTCGGCGAGCACGCGGTCGGCGTGCTCCTTCTTGCCCGACGCGAACGTCGGCGCGCTGAAGTCGCCGTGGGCGACGAACACGCCCATGGTGATGCCGAGGTCCTGCATCGCCTTGCCCAGGCGCTCCTGGTCGGCGGGCGAGCGGCCGCCCATGCCGTTGTCCTCCCACGCGCGGAAGCCCTCGTCGAAGGCGAACTTCAGCTGGTCCTCGTCGGACTTCGCGTGGTTGCCGAACATGCCGAAGTGCGGGCCGTACTTCAGCTGGAAGGGCTCGCCGCGGCGGGCGCGCGCGGCGGCGAGGGCGTCGGCGGGGAGGGCGCTGGCGGCGAGGCCGGCGCCGCTGGCGGCGAGGAAGGTGCGGCGTTGCATGGTCGGCTCCTTGGATGAGGTGCGCCGACCATACCGCCGCGGCGACCGCCCCCTGCCCGGCTATTTGCCCTGTCGCAGCAGCTTGAACAGGTCGCTGTCCGTCGACAGCACGAGGTTGGTGCGGTTGCCGAGCACGCTGCGGTAGGTGTCGAGCGTCTTCAGGAAGCCGTAGAACTCGCGCGCCTCGACGTTCTTGTCGTAGGCCTCGGCGTAGATGCGCGTCGCCTCGGCGTCGGCCGCGCCGCGGACCTCCTGCACCTTCCTGTACGCCTCCGACTCGACCTCGCGCAGGCGCCGCTCCTTGCGGCCGAGGATGCGCGCGGCCTGGCCTTCGCCCTCGCTGCGGAAGCGCTGCGCGATCTGCGTGCGCTCGCTCTTCATGCGCTGGTGGATCGGCTCGAGCACCTCGGGCGTGTAGTTGACGCGCTTGAAGCGGACGTCGAGCAGCTCGATGCCGAGCGCGACGAGCTTCGGCGCGGCGGCGGTGAGGATGTCCTTCTCCAGCTCCTTGCGGCCGCGGCTCGCCAGCCGCAGCGACGCCGCGCCCTGCGCCGTCGGGTCGATCGCGGCGACGCGGGCCTTGTCGCTGCGCACCACCTCGATCAGCTCGTGGCTGGCGACCGCCGCGCGCGTCTCGCTGCCGATGATGTCCTCCAGGCGCGACTGCGCGCTGCGCTCGTTGCGCAGCGTCACGAACCACTTCTTCGGATCGGCGATGCGCCAGCGCGCGAAGGTGTCGACCTCGATGTAGGTCTTGTCCTTCGTCGGCATGCGCACGGCCGGGCCGTCGAACTCCAGCACGCGCTTCTCGATGCGGTGGACCTCCTGCACGAACGGCGTCTTCCAGTGCAGGCCCGGCTCGCTGATCGGCTCGCCGACCGGCGCCCCGAACTGCGTCAGGATGACGGTGTCCGTCTCGCGCACCGAGTAGAACGCGCCGCCGAAGACCAGGAAGCCGCCGACGACGGCGAGCGCCAGGACGATGGACGAGAGCCTCACTTGCCGCCTCCCGGGGCCTTGCCCTGCAGCATCGGCAGCAGCTGCGTGACGGACGCGTCGACGATCCAGGTGTCGCCGAGCGCCGGCAGCACCTCCTTCATCGTCTCCAGGTACAGGCGCGTGCGCGTCACCTGCGGCGCCTTGGTGTACTGCGCCAGCTGCGCGTTGAAGGCGGCGACGTCGCCGAGCGCCTCGTTGACGCGCTTCTGCCGGTAGCCCTCCGCCTCGCTGAGCTTCTGCTCGGCCTCGCCCTCGGCGCGCGGCACGACCTTGTTGTACTCGCCGTTGGCGACGTTGATCATGTTCTCGCGGTCCTGCTGCGCCTTGTTGACCTCGTTGAACGAGGCCTGCACCGGCTGCGGCGGGTTGACGTTCTTGAGTTGCACCTGGTCGATGCCGACGCCGAGCTGGTAGAGCTGCGCGAGCTCGCCCAGGCGCGCCACCGCCGCGACCTCGATCTCCTGGCGGCCGACGGTGATGACCTCGTCGACCGTGCGGTCGCCGACCACTTCGCGCATCACCGCCTCGCCGAGGTCGCGCAGCGTCAGGCCGGGGTCGCGCACGTGGAACAGCCACAGCCGCGGGTCGGCGATGTGGTACTGCACGACCCACTCGACGAGCACGGCGTTGAGGTCGCCGGTGACCATCGCACGCTCCTTCTCCGGGTCCTCGCCGACCTGGTCGGGATTGGTCCACTCGCTGGCCGGCGCGGTGCCGAACTCGAGCTTCAGCTGGCGCCGCACCGCCAGCGTGCTGACCTCGTCGACGCCGAACGGCAGCTTGAAGTGCAAGCCCGGTTCGGCAGTGTGGGAGTAGCGGCCGAAGCGCTGCACGACGCCGACCGAGTCGGACGGCACCGTGTAGTAGGTGGTCAGGGCGCCGATCAGCAGCAGCAGCGCCGGCACGATCACCTTCAGCACGCGGAGCTTCGACAGATCGGGCCTGCCGCCCGGGAGGATCTGGGGTCTGGCCATGGCCCGGTTGTAGCCGGACCCGCCGTGCGTCCGCCACGCTTCACCGCGACAGGACGCGGACTCCTACGGCGTGAACAGGTTCAGGAACGCGTTGGTCGCGACGATCGCGCCCTGCGCGTCGAGCGTCAGCGCCTGGCTGTGCCACAGCGATCCCGTCAGGGGGGCTGGCGGTGACGCGAACGTCGACGTGAAGACGCCTTGCGCGTCGGTCGCGCCGAACAGCGCGATGACGTTGCCGCCTGCGCGCAGCGGCATGCCCGGCAAGGGGATCGCCGTCGGGCCGGCGGTGTCGCCGAGCAGCAGCAGGAACGGCGCTGCGCCCGCGGTCTGCAGGTGCGCCGTGACCGCCGCGCCGGGCGGCGTCTGTTCGGGCAGCAGCGCCAGCCGCGCGGGCGGCGGCACGGCGGCGTTGAGCGAGAACACCTCGACGTCGTCGATCTGCCAGCCGCCGTAGGAGATCACGCTGTCGCTGACGAGGCGGAACTCGAGCACGAGGGCCGGGTTGTTGCCGCCGTTGGGCGCGATGGTCTCGAACGTCGACCAGCCGGTCTCGCTGACCGGCGCGAACGACGTCGCCCACGTCAGCAGGCCGCCGATGCGCAGTTCGAGCCGGTCGCTGGGACCGGCGCAGCTGATCCACCGCTTGAAGCGCACGCGCACGGTCGGATAGCCGGTGCAGTCGATCGGCGGCGAACGCAGCCAGGAATCGGTCGACGCCGGGTAGGCGCCGCCGTTGGTCAGGTTGGTGCCGGCGATCGCCGTCCCGGTCGCCGCCGTGGCCGGATCGCTCCAGCCCCAGCCGACGACGCCGCCGGCGGGGCCGATCTGCCAGTCGTCGGCGCCGGTGGTGGCGCCGTGCGTCCAACCGGCGCCGCCCTGCTCGAAGCCGTCGAGCCAGATGCGCTTCTCGCTGAGCGTCGTGTAGCCGTACTCGCCGGTGGCCGGCATGCGGAAGGTCGCGCCGGTCGCGTGCGCCGCCTCGAAGTGGTACTGCACCGTCGACGGCGCCAGTTGGCCCGGCAGCAGGGCCTGCCAGCGGTTGGCCGGTCCCGCCGGAATCATCGCGCGCTGCTGCCAGACGCCGCCGCCGGTCGACCAGTGCACGCGCACCTGCGCGAAGCCGCCGACGATCGGCACGGCGTCGACTTGCACGTTGCGCGGCATCCCCTGGTCAAAGGTCGTGCCGAGCAGGGTCGGGTTCTGCACGTAGCCGGCGACGATCTGCGGATACGGTAGGCTGTGCGCGTTGCAGGCGGCCGCCAGGTGCACGTAGTTCGGCGTGCCGTTGCCGAGCAGGCCGTCGTTGTCGTCCGCCTGGAACGCGGCGACCACCGCATCGGGTTGGTTCTGCGCGTTGGCGGCGATCGAGCCCACCACGATGGCGTCGCTCAGCGTCAGCGCCTGGGCCGTGCCGAGCGCGGCGCGCAGGTTCTGGCGGAACTTCCAGGCGAAACCCATCCACGATTCGCCCTGCGCGTGCGGACCCGAGCCGTTCGGGTACTGCTGGCCGTTGTTGCCGCTGCGGATGCCGCCGCCGCCGCTGAAGAAGTCGTGCCCGATCTGCGGGTCGTCGAGCAGGTACATGCTGCAGATGTCGCCCCAGCCCTCGCTGAGGCCGTTCGTCTGCGAGATGCCGCCGTAGCGGTCGTCGAGGCCGTGGCCCCACTCGTGCGCGACGACGGACGCCGCCGACGTGTTGTTGCAGCCGCCGCCCGAGCCGTAGAAGTTGATCGAGTTGCCGACGTAGTACGCGTTGCACGTGCTCGTCATGTTGACCGTCGGCTGCACGTTGTCGGCGATCGCGAGTTGCGGCGAGTTGCCGAGGACGCCGCGCGCCCAGGTGTTGACGCGGTCGGTCCAGTAGTACGCCGTCGTGTGCGCCAGCGGCTGTTCGCCGCCGGTCGCGCTGCCGAACTGCAGAGTCGCCGGCACGCCGGGCTGCAGGTTCGCGGTGGCGAGCGGCGCGCCGGGGCCGAACACGAGGTTGCAGCGCTGGCCGTCGACCTGCGCGGTGACGGTCAGTGGCGCCGTGAGGTCGATGGTGAACTGGCCGAACTGGTCCGTCGTCTGCACGCCGAAGCCGGGCACCGCCACCTGGATGCCGGGCAGCGCGGCGTTGGTCGGCGGCGACACCGGCGAGAAGCCCGTCGCCGTCCAGCCCCGCACCGTCACCGTCGTCGGCACGGGCGGCGTCGCGCGGTCGGCGGTCGCGCCCGCGCCGCCAATGCTGCAGCCGGCGATGCCGCACGCATGCTTGTCGTCGACGTAGCGCAGCACGCCGCCCGTGCGGGCGTCGACGTAGACGCGGCCGATCGGGCCGGAGCCGTCGGCGGCGACGGCGCTGACCGGGATCTCCCACGCCAGCCGGACGACCGCGGTCGCGGCGTCGTCGCCGACGCCGACCACGACGAGGCGATTGGGCCGCGGGCGGCCCGGCTGCGGCACGGCGCCGGGTTCGCGGCCGAGGTGCAGCCACGCGCGCGCGGCGGCGGCGGCTTCGCCGAGCGTGGGCGTGACGTCGAAGTCCACCGGCACCGGCCATGCGGTGCTGCCGAGGTGCACGACGCGGCCGACCATGTGGATGCGCACATCGGCGCGGCCGTCGATCACGTCGAGGCCGCGGAACGTCTGGCGGAAGCTGAACGTCCACGTCCGTCCCATGCGCGCGCCGATCGCCTCGGGGAAGTCCGACGCGCCGAGTCCCAGCAGTTCGGCGTGGCGCTGCAGTTCGCGGTGCGCGTGGCGCCGCGCCTCGGCTTCGCCAGCATCGCGCCAGTCGGCGAGTTCGTAGCCGTGGCCGAAGATCGCGCGCGGCGTGCCGGTCGGCGCGTGCCAGCGCGCGATCCAGGCGGTGCCGTGCGCGCGCACGAAGGCGTCCCATGCCGCGGCCGTGGCAGCCGTGGCGGCGGCGGGGGCGCCGCGTGCAGCCTCGGCGGCGCGCGACGGCGGCGTCTGCGCGGCCAATGGCGCGGCCATGGCGACGGCGGCCGCGAAGACGAGGGACGAAAGCGGGAAGGCGACGCCGGCGTGGTGGCGAGCGGGCATGGTGGAGGTGCGCGCGTCGAGTCGCGAGCGCGGGCAGCGTAGGTCGCTGCGCGCGGACCGTCCATCCGCCCGCGCGCAGCGATCCGGTCGCCGGCGCACCGAGTTCGTCACGATGGTCGCCGCGCCGTCGTCGTGGCTAGATTGCTCCTTGTCGATGCAGCCGACCTCTCCGACTTCCTTCGCGTCCGCCGTCGCGGTGGCCTTGTTCGCCGCCGCAATCCCCGCCCAGCAATCCGGCCAGGGCGACTTCGTCGCCTACCGCCAAGCCATCGGCGACAGCGGCGTCGGCTTCGACCTCGCGCCGATCGCGGGCGGCACGTTCCTCATGGGCAGCCCGGCGGGCGAGAAGGAGCGCAAGGACGACGAGGGGCCGCAGGTCGAGGTCGAGGTCGCGCCGTTCTGGATGGGCGTGCACGAGGTGACCTGGGCCGAGTACGACCAGTGGAACACCGACGCGTCGCGGCCGATGGAGAAGAAGCCCGACGGCGTGGCGCGGCCGACGCCGCCCTACATGGACATGACGTTCAACATGGGCCGCGAGGGCTACCCGGCCATCTGCATGTCGCACATCGCCGCGCGGCAGTACTGCGCGTGGCTGAGCGCGAAGACCGGCCGCTTCTACCGCCTGCCGACCGAGGCCGAGTGGGAGTACGCCTGCCGCGCCGGTTCCAAGGCCGCTTGGTCGTTCGGCGACGACGCGAAGGCGCTGGACGCGCACGCCTGGCACGCCGGCAACAGCGGCCGCGTGCTGGAGCAGGGCGCTCCGCCCGTGCCCGCCTACCAGAAGGTCGGCGGCAAGCAGGCCAACGCCTTCGGTCTGCACGACATGCACGGCAACGTCGCCGAGTGGGTGGCCGACACCTACCTCGCCGACGCGTATGCGGCGGCCAACGGCGCCGCGCCGCGCCGCGACCCGTTCTTCCCGCCGAAGCTCGACGCCAAGGGCCGGCCCGCGCGCTTCCCGCACGTCGCCCGCGGCGGCAGCTGGCGCGACCCGGCGGCGCTGTCGCGCTCGGCCGCGCGCCTCGTCAGCGAGTCGTCGTGGAACCAGCGCGACCCGCAGGTGCCCAAGAGCTGGTGGTACCTCACCGAGGCGCAAAACGTCGGCTTCCGCGTCGTGCGACCGCGGCGCGAGCCGAGCGCCGAGGAACGCGCGCGCTTCGAGAAGCTGTGAGCGGACCCGGCGCGGCCCGCTGATCCGACCTTCCTCTCCCGTCCGCAAGCGATCCCCATGAGCACGACCCGACGTTCCTTCCTGTACACCGCCGCGGCCGCGGCGACGACGCAGAGCCTCGTGCGCGCGCTCGCTGCCGGCCGTTCGCCGTTGGCGCAGGGCCAGGGCAACGACGAGGTCCGCATCGGCCTCGTCGGCTGCGGCGGCCGCGGCAGCGGCGCGATCAGCCAGGCGCTCTCGACCAAGGGCCTGACGCGCGTCGTCGCCGTCGCCGACATGTTCGGCGAGCGGCTGGAAGGGTGCCTCGACAGCCTCGGCGAGAACGAGGCCTTCAAGCAGAAGGTCGACGTGCCGAAGGAGCGCCGCTTCGTCGGCCCCGACGCCTACCTCGGCGTGATGGCGAGCAACTGCGACGTCGTGCTGGTGGCGACGCCGCCGCACTTCCGGCCGGCGCACTTCGAGGCGGCGGTGAAGGCCAAGAAGCACGTGTTCTTCGAGAAGCCGGTCGCCGTCGACGCGCCGGGCGTGCGCCGCGTGCTCGCCGCCGCCGAGGCCGCCGACGCGCTCGGCCTCAAGGTGTGCAGCGGCCTGCAGCGCCACCACCAGAACGGCTACCTGGAGACCATGAAGCGCATCCACGGCGGCGACCTCGGCCGCCTCCTGTTCGCGCGCTGCAGCTGGAACCAGGGCAGCCTCTGGCACGTCGCGCGCCAGCCGGAGATGAGCGACATGGAGTGGCAGCTGCGCAACTGGCTGTACTTCACGTGGCTGTCGGGCGACCACCTCGTCGAGCAGCACGTGCACAACCTCGACGTGATCAACTGGGCGATGCAGGCGCACCCGACGCGCTGCCGCGGCATGGGCGGCCGGCAGGTGCGCACCGATCCGGTGTTCGGGCACATCTTCGATCACCACGCCATCCAGTATCAGTACGCGAGCGGCGCGTGGTGCTTCTCCGAGTGCCGCCAGATCGACGGCTGCGCCAACGACGTCAGCGAGCACGTCTACGGCACGGTTGGCGAGGCGCACATGAGCGGCGGCGGCTGGCGCATCACCGGCGACAAGCCGTGGAAGCACGACGGACCCAACAACGATCCGTACCAGACCGAGCACGACGACCTGTTCGCCGCGATCCGCGCCGGCAAGCCGTTCTCGGAGGCGCGCATGGTCGCCGAGAGCACGCTGACGGCGATCATGGGCCGCATGGCGACCTACTCGGGCCAGGAGGTCACCTGGGAGCAGGCGATGGCCAGCGACGAGAAGTGGGGGCCCGACAGCTACGAGTTCGGGCCGCTGCCGGTCGATCCGGTGCCGATGCCGGGGCGGCAGCAGCAGAAGCGCAAGGGCTGAGGTCGGCGGCCGCCGCGCGGCGCGCGCCGCCAACTGACGGGGCCGCGCAGTCCTTGCTGCGGCGGCAAGCCACGCGCGCGCGTCGGCGCGGCACTGCCGGTGTGCCGCATTCGGCATGGACAAACGCATCCCTGCTCGCCCGATGTGACGCGCGTCGCAGGGGTATGCTGCGTTGCCGCGTCTGCTTGCGTGAACGAAGGCAGCCGCCGATTCGATCTCCGTGTCCAGGTTCCAAGACGTTCGCGCATTCCCTAGCCAAGCAACCATGCTCAAGACCGCTTCCTCCGTGCTCTTCCTCGCCGTGGCTGCCGTCGCGCAGTCGACGGCGGTCATCCCCAACCCCGCAGTGTTCCCCGGCGGCGGCAACAGCGCCAACATCTGGCGCGCCGGCATCAACCGCGTGCAGTGCTTCTACGACTCCTCCAACTGGGAGGGCCAGGGCATCGGCCAGCCGATCGTGATCAGCCAGCTCGAATGGCGCAACCTCGCCGCCGTCGCCGCGTCGATCACGTACCCGAGCGTCGACATCTTCATCCAGCCGGCCGCCGTCAACTACACGACGCCCAGCACGACGTTCGCGGCCAACCGCTCGGCGCCGCTCGGCACGCCGAACTACTCGGGTCCGGTGACGGTGCAGGCGCTCGCCGCGGGCAACTTCGTCATCAACATCCCGCTGACGACGCCCGCCACCTACTCGCCGGATCTCGGCGTCGACCTGCTGGTCGAGATCGTCATCAATGCGGCGCCGACGCCGCTGACCGGCACGGGCATCGACTGCGGCTTCAACAACCCGGCGCACCTGTGCAACTCGATCCGCTCGGTCGGCAGCACGACCGCGCTGACGGGCGCGGTCTCGGCCTTCTGCCCGATCCTGCGCACGACCTACAGCAACGCCCCGGGCGCGGCGCTCAAGAGCGTCAACGGCACGGGTTGCTACCGTTTCGCGGCGTCGTTCTACGAGCAGTTCGCCGGCTCGGCGAACGACCTGTCGAACACGACGGTCACGATGAGCCAGGCAGGTGGCGGCTACGTGGTCACGACGACCGCGGGCTCCACGATCATTCCGGTGCCCGCCGGCGCCACCGGCCTCGCGCTCACCGATGACGTCGTGTCGGCCGCGATCCCGCTGCCGTTCACGTTCGACTTCCCGGGTGGCACGGCGAGCAGCATCGTCGTCGACTCCAACGGCAGCATCATCCTGAGCGGCACCGCGGCGTCGAGCATCATCGGCAACTCGGGCACCCTGTTCGGGCTGCCGAGCGTCCGCCTCGCGCCGGCCGGCATGGACCTGCTGCCCGACGGCGCGACCAACGTCGCCAACGTCTTCGCGTACGCCGACCCGGCCAACGCGAACAACTTCGTGATCACGTGGAGCAACGTGCCGAACTTCGGCGCCACCCTGCCGTCGACGTTCCAGATCGTCCTCACCGACAACGGCGCCGGCGACTCGGCCGAGTTCCGCTACGCCACGATGGTCAACGACAGCAGCAGCAATGGCGGCGCCATGCTGACGGCCTTCAGCCGTGGCCAGGGCGCCGTCGTGCCGCTGGCCAGCGTCGACCTCACGGCCGCTCCGGTCGTCACGCTGGCGGACCAGCGCGAACTCTCGCTGGCCAGCAACCGCCCGGTCACGGGCACGAACTGGACGCTGAACGCCACCAACATCCCGGCCGGCGGCGTGCTGGGCGTCGACATCATCGGCATCAGCAACCCGGGCATCCCGGACGCGTTCTTCCTTGGCCTGCCGGGCTGCGGCCTGTTCGCGTCGCTGGAGACGTTGTCGGCCTACGTCCCGGCCGGCGCGACGCACAGCTACTCGCTGGCGATCCCGAACGACCCGACGCTGGCCGGCTTCGCCATCTTCTCGCAGACGGCGATGTTCGTGTCGCCGGCCCCGAACGCCTTCGGCGCGGTCACCAGCAACGGCGTCGGCGGCGTGGTCGGCACGCTCTGATCCGCTGCGCTCGACGCACCGTCCGCCGCGCTGCGGCGGGCTGACTGCGGCCGCGTTCGCTCCTCGGGGTGAACGCGGCCGCGGTCGTTTCCGCGGCGGCGCGGCCCGGGCAGTCGGCCACGGAGCCAGCGCCACGGACGGCCACGCCGCCGGGGGGGGGGCATCGGCGCCGCGTGGCAGTGGGATATCCTCCTCCGTCACCCGCCATGCACCACCACCACGCCACCACGTTCACCATCCTCGCGACGGCGGCGCTGCTCGCCGCGCAGCAGGCCGATCCATCGTCGGGCCGCGGCGTCGCCGCGCCGGCCCCGATCGCCCTGAAGCACGCGACATTCGACCCCGCGCGCGGCGAGCCGCCGATCCCGGCGGGGCTGCGCGCCGACGCCGCCGACGCCGAGCACTTCCTCGTGCAGGTCGGCGCCAGCGTCGACGAAGCCAACAAGCAGGCCCTGCGCGACCGCGGCCTCGCGCTGCTCGACTACGTGCCCGAGCGCGCGTGGATCGTGCGCGCCAGCGCGGCGCAGGTGGCGCGCTGCGCCGCCGACGGCGCGATCGTCTGGTCGTCGCCGCTGCACCCGGCGTATCGCATCGACCCGGCCCTGCTCGCCGGCGCACTGCCCGCGCGCGTCGCCGTGCTCGGCTTCCTCGGCGTCGACCGCGCCACGCTGCGGGCCCAGATCGCCGCCGTCGGCGGCGTGGTCGCGGAGGAGCACGAGCAGATCGACCGCTGGCTGATGCTCGTGCCGGCGAGCCCGGCCCTCGTCGCCGCGCTCGCGCGCTGCCGCGACGTGCAGTGGGTCGAGCCCGAGAGCCTCGTCGCCGAGCGCAACGACACGATGACGTGGTCGGTGCAGACGGCGAGCAGCGGCAACCGCCGCGTGTGGAACGCCGGCCTGCGCGGCGAGGGCCAGGTCATCGGCCACATGGACGGCGCGATCGCCACGTCGTCGTGCCACTTCTTCGATCCGGCCAACCCGATCGGTCCGAGCCACCGCAAGATCGTCTACACGTCGGGCACAGGCGCCGCCAACACGCACGGCACGCACACCGCCGGCACCGCCGCCGGCGACCCGTTCCCGGTCAGCGGCGCGACGACGGCGCGCGGCCTCGCCTACGCCGCCAGGATCGCGCACAGCAACAACTACTCGGCGTCGGCGTGGAACTCGCTGGCGGTGGCGCACCGCAACGCCGGCGCGCGGCTGCACACCAACTCGTGGGGCAACGACGGCACGACCGTCTACAACTCCCACTGCAACGCGATCGACGCGTTCTCGTGGACCTACGAGGACAACCTCGTGTTGTTCGCCGCGACCAACACGTCGACGCTGAAGAACCCGGAGAACGCCAAGAACCTCGTCGCCGTCGGCAACGCCCAGAACGGCGCCAACTACATGAACAAGGGCGGCGGCGGCGTCGGCCCGACCTCCGACGGCCGGCGCAAGCCGGACCTGTTCGCGCCGGGCACGTCGATCGTGTCGGCCTCGACGGCGGCGTGCGGCACGACGTCGCTGACCGGCACCAGCATGGCCTGCCCGGCGGCGACCGCCGCCGGCGCGCTGATCCGGCAGTACTTCGTCGACGGCTTCTACCCGACGGGCGCGGCCACGCCCGCGAACGCGTTCGTGCCGACCGGCGCGTTGGTCAAGGCGGTGATGGTCAACACCTGCCAGGACATGACCGGCGTCGCGGCGACGGTGCCCAACAACACCGAAGGCTGGGGTCGGCTCGTGCTCGACGAGTCGCTGCACTTCCCCGGCGACCTCGGCCGCATGTGGGTCGCGGACGTCCGCCGCGCCAACGGCCTCGTCACCGGCGGCCAGCGCACGTTCACCGTCGACGTCGCCTCGGCGGCTCGCCCGCTGGAGATCACCATGGCGTTCACCGACTTCGCCGGCGCGGTCAACGCCGCGGCCGCGGCGGTCAACAACCTGAATCTGGAGGTCACGGCGCCCAACGGCGCGGTCTTCCTCGGCAACGCCTTCAGCGGCGGCGCCTCGATCGCCGGCGGCGCCGCCGACGCCATCAACAACGTCGAACGCGTCGCGCTGGCGGCCCCGGCGGTCGGCACGTGGACCATCCGCGTCGTCGGCGCGTCGGTGCCGCAGGGGCCCTGTGGCTACGCGCTGTGCGCCTCGGGCGACCTCGGCGGCGGCTTCGGCCTCGCCAGCGTGGCGACCTACGGCGTCGGCAAGCCGGGCACGTTCGGCGTGCCGACGATCGCGGGCACGCTGCCGACGATCCCGTCGAACTGGGCGCTCAGCGGCTCGCTGACGCTCGCCAACGCCTTTGGCATCGTTGTCTACGGCGACGCGCCGGCGGCGCTGCCGTTCGATGGCGGCACGGTGCTCGCCAATCCGCTGCTGCTCGACGTCGTGCTGACCGGCCCGTTCCCCGGCAGCTGGACGTACCCCGTCGCGATCCCCAACACCACCGCGTTGAACGGCACGAATGCCTACTGGCAGTTCTGGATGCCGAACGATCCGGCGGCCGCCGGCGGCAACTGGGCGGCGTCGCCAGGCCTGAAGATGACGATCGGCAACTGATCGCGGCGCTGCGCGCTCGTCGGCGTGCGCCGGGCGCGATGGGCGCCGTGGCCGAGCCGGCCGTGCGCGCCGACGTGGCGGCGCCCCTGCATCGCCCGTCGGGATGGCCGCGCCGACTGCGGGCCGGCACGATGGCGCGATGCGCCGCCTGACCTCGTCGTTCCTCGCCGCCGCGTGTGGTTGCGCTGCCGCGGCGTCGGCCCAGTCGCCCGGCGCCGAGCCGGCCTTCGTCGGCGCCGCCGCCGGCCCGGGCGTGGCCGCCCCGGCGCTGTGGAGCGACCGCCCGGCGGCGACGTTCGTCGCGGCCTATCCGCTCGGCGATGGCCGCATGGGCGCTTCGTGGTTCGGTGGCGTCGGGCGCGACACCGTCGTGCTCAACGAGCAGACGATGTGGTCGGGCAGCCCGCAGGACGCCGATCGCCAGGACGCCAAGGCCAACCTGCCCGCGATCACCGCGCTGCTGCGCGCCGGCAAGCACGCCGAGGCCGAGCGCCTCGTCAACGCGACGTTCACCTGTGCGGGCATGGGCAGCGGCTTCGGCGGCGGCAAGAACGCGCCGTTCGGCTGCTACCAGACGCTCGGTGAACTGCAGCTCACCGTGCTCGGCCCCGACGGCGTGCCGCTCGGCGGCGAGGTCCGCGACTACCAGCGTGTGCTCGCGTTCGAAGGCGACGAAGCCGAACAGCGCGTCGCCTTCACCGACCGCTTCGGCCGCGCGCACGACCGCCGGCTGCGCGTCGATGGCGGCGTGCTGCTGCAGCTGCGCGCCGGCGGCCAACCGCTCGACCTCGACGTCACGCTCGTGCGCGCCGAACGCGCGACGGCGACCGGCGATGGCAACGCGCGCGTCGTGCTGCGCGGCGCGCTGGCCGACGGGCTGGGCGGCGACGGCGTGCGCTTCTGCGCCGCGCTCGAAGCGCAGTGCGAAGGCGGCGCGGTCGCCCGCGACGGCGCCGTGCTGCGCGTGCGCGGCGCGCGCACGGTGTGGCTCGGCGTCGGCGCGATGACCGACTTCGGGGGGCTGGGCCGGCCGCGGCTGCCGCGGGAACGCTTCGAGCAGGTGGCGCCGGCCATCCCGCCGGCGGCCCTCGTCTTCGCGCCGTCGGCGCTGCCGCCGGAGCCGGCGCTGCAGCTCGACCTCGGCGGCCACGCCGCGCGCAAGCGCACCACGCGCGAACGCATGGTCGCGCTCGCCAGGGGCGGCGACGATCCGGACCTGATCGCGACCTACCTGCGGTTGGCGGACCACCTGCTGCGGGGCAGTTCGCGCGAGGGCGGCCTGCCGGCCAACCTGCAGGGCCTGTGGGCAGGGGAGCTGCAGACGCCGTGGAACGGCGACTACCACCTCAACATCAACGTCCAGATGAACTACTGGGCGGCGCTGCCGACCGGGCGCTTTGGCGAGCATCTGCCGCTGCTCGACCTCGTCGACTCGCTGCAGGCGCCCGGCGGCCGCACCGCGCAGGCCTACTACGGCGCGCCGGGCTGGGTCGCGCACACGATCACCAACGTCTGGGGCTTCACGTCGCCGGGCGAGCACGCGAGCTGGGGCTCGGCGAACACGTGCGGCGGCTGGCTGTGCCGCCACCTCGCCGAGCACTGGGCCTTCACGCAGGACCCCGAGATCCTCGTGCGCGCCTACAAGACGATGAAGGAGGCGGCGCGCTTCTACCGCGCGATCCTCGTCGAGGCCGGCCCCGAGAAGCATCTCGTCACGCCGGTGTCGAACTCGCCGGAGAACGCGTTCCGCACGGCGGACGGGCAGGTCGCCAGCGTCTGCATGGGGCCGACGATCGACCAGCAGATCGTGCGCGAGCTGTTCGGCAACGTGGTCGACATGGCCGCGCTGCTCGACGTCGACCGCGATTTCGCCGCCGACCTGCGCGCGGCCCGCGCGCGGCTCCTGCCGCACCGCATCGGCCGCCACGGCCAGCTGCAGGAGTGGATGGCCGACCACGACGAGCCCGAGCCGCGCCACCGCCATGTCTCGCACCTCTACGGCCTGTACCCCGGCGACCAGATCACGCCCTTCGGCACGCCCGAACTGGCGGCCGCCGCGCGCGTGACGCTGGAGCGGCGCGGCGACGACGGCACCGGCTGGTCGCTGGCGCACAAGGCGTGTTTCTGGGCGCGCCTGCACGACGGCGACCGCGCGCTCGCCGTGCTGAAGAAGCTGCTGCGGCCGGTCGGCGTGCCGGGCTTCGAAGGCGGCCACGGCGGCAGCTATGCGAGCCTGCTGTGCGCGCATCCGCCGTTCCAGATCGACGGCAACTTCGGCGGCGCGGCGGCGATCTGCGAGATGCTGCTGCAGAGCCACCGCGAGCGCGACGGCGAGGACTTCACGATCCACCTGCTGCCGGCGCTGCCGGCGGCGTGGCCGCAGGGCGAGGTGCGCGGCCTGCGGGCGCGCGGCAACGTCGAAGTGCAGCAGCTGGCGTGGCGCGACGGCGCCCTGCAGTCGGCGACCCTCGTGCACCACAACACGCGCCCGCGCACCCTGCGCCTGCGCTGCCGCCCCGCGGTCGCGGTCACCCGCGACGGCGTCGAACTCGCGCAGCGCGACGCCGGCGGCGGCGTGGTGCTGGTCGACGCGCCGGCGGGCGCGACGCTGGTGGTTGCGCGGCGGGGGTAGGCGCGGGGCGCTGGTTGACTTGTGCCTAATGTGGCGTAGCATCTTGACATGGAGAAGCGCCCATGAAATTGCAGAGCAGAATTTGTGCATTGGCCTTGTTGGTTTTCGCAGTGACCGGAACCGCCCAGTCGAGTCCGTGGTGGATCCGAAGCCCCTCTACGCAGCCGATTATTGCATCGCCGCAAATGGCATTCGACAGTGCGCGCCAGGAAGTGGTGCTAACCGGAGCAGGCACGAATGGCTTCGAGACATGGGTCTGGGATGGGGCTGCCTGGGCGATGCGCAACCCGTTGAACCGGCCGAGCAATGTGGTCGGGCACGGAACGGCGTACGATTCCGTCCGGCAAGAGTTGGTTCTCATATGCGGCGTGTCAGGCTCGTCGGCCGTCGCGACATGGACATGGAACGGAGTGAACTGGACTCAGCGCTCGCCCGCTAATCAAATTTCTCCCACTATCGTCGGCGGCATGGCTTTCGATGGTGCTCGTGCCCGTACCGTGTTGTTCGGAGGATCCTACGGATGGTTTTGGGGCCCTATTAATGGGAGGGTCTGGGAGTGGGACGGTAGCCAATGGACGAGTGTGGTGCCCCCCTTTGCCATGGGCGCTGGCTACTATACTTTGGGCGCGCCGGTGTACGCGCCGCCGTCGCAGGCGTGTGTGGCTCACGCCTATGCTTTACTCGGCGGTACAAGTGGGCTTTGGGCATGGCTAGGTCAATTACAGTTATTAGGTTGGTCTGGCGCCGGGGTAGGCGGTGCACCAGGTGAGCCGATGGCTTTCGACAGCAGCACAGGCGCAATCACTTGCTTTCGTTCCGATGAGACTACATCTCAGCATCTTGGCGGGACCTGGGTTGTAAAGCCCGTTGCGTGGCAGTGCTGCGCATCGACCTGTCAAGGGCCCATCGCATTCTCTCCCCGCGCCATGGCCTACGATGCGGTACGCAATCACCTCGTCGTGTATGGCAATGGCAGCTCGGGCCCCGTCACGGCGACGTCTGGACCGCCCAACATCTGCCTCGCCACTGCTTCGTCTTCCGGCGCCAGCTGTGGCGTCCCTGGACTGCAACTCGTCGCCGACCCCTCGGCCCGCCCGCTGGTCGGTGCGACCGCTCGCTGTCAAATCACTGGCGCGCCGACGCCTCTTTTCGTGATGACGATGGGATTCAACACGCAGTTCTATGGCCCTTTCCCGGTGCCGCTTCCGCTCGATGGCGTCGGCATGACGGGATGCGTGCTCCGTCATTCCGCCGACATCCTCGGCCTGTCGTTGACTCCCCTCGGCGCCGACCTTGAGTACGCGCTGCCGGTCCCATTCACCTCGACGCTTCTCGGGTTTCCGTGCCACATGCAAGGCTACGGCTTTGCGCCCGGCGCCAATCCAGCACAGATCGCCATGACCAACATGCTGACTTGGATCGTGGGGAACCAATGAACCGCATCGCGCTTCGGATTGCGTTCCCAGCGTTGGCTGCCGTGTCATGCGTCGCACCGGGTGTTGTGTTCGTCGAACCCGTCGTCGCCCAGCAGTCGCAGTGGATCCTGGTCGGCGGTGCCGCCCAGCCGCCGCTGCGCACCGACCACGCGCTCGCCTACGATGCGGCGCGCCAAGAAGTGGTGCTGTTCGGCGGATGGGCTGGCGGTGGGCCCTGGCTGGGTGACACCTGGACCTGGAACGGGGTGGCATGGACGCAGCGCAGCCCGGCGTTCTCGCCGATCGCGCGGAGCGGGCATGCCTTGGCCTACGACAGCGGACGCCAGCGCATCGTCTTGTTCGGCGGCAGCGCCGCCAATACGGGCCCCAGCGCCTATCTCGGGGACACGTACGAATGGGACGGCGTCAATTGGCTGCCAAGGCCGACGGTCACGTTTCCCGCTCGGCGACGCAACGCGGGTATGGCGTACGACGCAGTGCGGCAACGCACGGTCCTGTTCGGCGGCGAGCTCGTCGGCGGGACATTGTCAAACGAGACGTGGGAGTGGGATGGCAACAACTGGGCTCCCCGGCCTTCGTTGGCGTTTCCGAGTGCGCGGCAACGTGCGAGCATGGCCTATGACGCCGTGCGCAACCGGACGGTGCTCGTCGGCGGCGAACTCGTCGGAGGGGCTTTGTCATCCGAGACGTGGGAGTGGAGTGGCCTGAACTGGTTTCCCGCCGCCTCTGCGGCGGAGGTTGGCATTCCGGTGCACGCCGCAACGGAGACCGGTCGTAGCCGTGGTTTCCATTTCCTGGCACAGACTTCGTTCTTCCTCATCGGACTGGATCTGCCGCCCGAAGCCAAAATGCCCGGCGATACGGCGAGCTACCTCGTCCGTGTGAATGGCAACACGGTGCTCCGCAGCGTCGGCAACGGTGGCCCTATTGCGCTCGGAATCAGCATCAACGTCGGTGACGCAGTCGACGTGATCGGCAACTGGTCGCCGGCCGGCGCGGGTTCCAGTACCGCGCGCAATTCGGTCGGTGCGGCCGTCCCGGGTGGTGGCGCGGCGCCCTTCGAGACGGTCATCGAGGGTGTTGCGCACACGCTGAACCGATGTGGCTGGCAGTGGGACATCGGGGATCCGACCTGGGTCGATTGGGGGGCGACTGGTTCTTACCTCGCGCCAGGTCCAGGCCCGATCGGGAGGGTGCGAATGCACACCTCGAAGACGCAGACTGCCGCGCCCTTGCAGATTGCTTGGATGCCTGCCACGCCGTTCGGGCCGCGCATCGCCGGTTTGGCCGACGGTGCTGCCAACGCGAACATCATGCGGGCCTTCGATGGCGGGTCGTGGTCGTCCTGGTTTCCGTCCGGGGTGTCGCTCTTTGGCTTCAAGATCGCTCATGACGGGGCCCGCAACCAGTTGCTGGCGTTTGGCCAGACGAGCGGCGCAGCGACTGCCGTGCTTGGCGGCACGCCATCGGCTGCCACGACCGTCGGCGTCGGTTGCGGCAGCCCTGCGCTGCAGTTCACGCCGCAATCGGGAAGCAGCCCCATTCTTGGCGCGATTGCCCGGGCTCGGATCAGCAACGCGCCGACGCCGCTGACCGCCGTCACCGCCGGTTTCAGCACGGCGACGATCGGCCAGTTTCCGCTGCCGTTGCCGCTCGATGGCTTCGGCATGTCGGGCTGCGTGCTGCGGCACTCTGCCGACATCCTCGGCCTGCCCGTCTCGCCGGTGGCGGGAGGCTACGAGTACGCGTTGCCGATCCCCAGCCAGATGGCGCTGCTTGGCCTGCACGTCTACGTCCAGGCCTATGGCTACGCCCCAAGCCAGAACCTGGCGGAGATCATCGTCAGCAACCGGCTCGACTGGCACATCGGCGACATGTAGCGGCGCAGGCGGCAGAAGGCAGACGGCAGGCGGTGAGGGGTGTACACCCGTGCGCCTCGCCGCTTCAGCGGAGCGACCGGCTGCGGTACCGTCTGCTGCCCCCTCTCCCGCTTCGCCCATGACCAAGAATCGCCACGAACTCCCGCGCAAGCGGCCGGCACGCGCCGCCAAGGACGAGATCGCCGAGGACCTGCCGACCTTGGAGCCGGTGGCCGACGACCTGCCGACCCTGGAGGCGATCGAAGCTGAGGCGCCGCCGGCCGGGCCGGTTCGCGTCGCGGCGCTGCCGGGCGAGGGCGAGTTCGCCGTCGTGCTGCAGGTCGACGTCGACGACATGGACAAGAAGGCCGTCGCCGACGCGGTCAAGGCGCCGCTGACGGCCGCCTGCGCCGCGGCCGCCGCCAGCCTGCGGCACCGCAAGGTGCTCGTGCGCTTTGGCGGCGAGGCGCTGATCGGCAGCGCGGTGAAGGACCTCGTCGCCGAACTGCTCAAGCCGCGCAAGCCGCTGCTCGTCGTCGTGCAGCGCGGCATGGGCGACGAGAAGGTCGCCGAGGGCAAGCTGCCGGAGGTCCAGGTCGCGACGACCGACTCGTCCGCCGGCGTGCAGGCTGACGTCGCCACGGGCGAACTCGAAGCCGCCGACCTCGACCTCGCGCTCGCGCCGCACCTGCCGGCGCTGCAGGCGGCGGCGAAGGGCAGGCGCGTGCGCCTCGTGTTCACCGGCGCGGCGCGCCCCGACGCGGCCCTGCGCGGGAAGCTGTCGGAGCTGCTGCTGCTCGCGGGCGCCCGCGCTGGCGCCATCGGCGAGCGCGTGCTCTTCGACCTCGACCTCACCGACCGCGTGCGCGGCACGACGGCTGGCGACCGGCTCACGATCGCCGTGCAGTGCGCCGACAGCGACGAGACGACGCAGGACGCCCTGGAGTTGGCGCTGCCCGACCACGCCGCGGCCTGCCAGGGCAAGTTCGTGCGCTTCGACCTGTCGCGGCCGGCGGGCGGTCCGCGCGCGCGGTGCCTGTCGTGGGCGCGCGAGCACGGCGCCGTCCGCGTCGACTTCGGCGACGAGGTGGCGTGGCCGCCGCTGCTGGCGCTGGTCGCCGGCGCCGAGCCGACGCTGCGCCTGCAGCCGAACGGCCGCACGACGGCGCAGACGCTCGCTGCGCTGGTCGCCGAGGCCCCGGCGCACGCCGCGGCCTGCAAGGGCAAGGCGATCGTGCTCGACTGGCCGGCCGGGTTCGCGCTCGACGCCGAGGCCGGCAAGGCGCTGTGCGAGGTGACCGGCGCGCTGCAGCCCGCGGCGCTGGCGTGCACCTTCGGCGGCGACCTGCGCGAGCCGTTCGTGCCCGACCCGTGCGCGTTCGCGCAGGACGGCGCGACCACGACCGTGACCCTCGACAGCGAGGCCGGCAAGCCGGCCGAACTGCTGCGCGCGATCGACCGCCGTCTGCCAGGCAAGCTCGCGGAGTTGCACGGCAAGTCGGTGCGCGTGCAGGTCGGCGGGAGCGCGGCGCTGTCGCGTACGCTGCTGCGCGGCGTCTGCACGACCCTCGAACACGCCGGCGTGGCGCGGCTCGAAGTGGTCGACGGCGACACCGTCGACGTGCTGATGCCCACGTTGCTCGCGGTGCACAAGCAGCCGGGCGGGCTGCGCGTCGAGGCGCGCCTCGAAGGTCGCGACGCCGCCCAGATCGAGCGCGCCGTCGAACGCTCGCTGGCGAAGCTGGCGACGGCCCTGCCGTCGCTCGCCGGCGCAGCGGTGACGATCGTCTGGCCGGGCGCCGATGGCGCATCGCCCCACGTCGCGCGGTTGCTCGACTTGTTCGTCGGCAAGCAGGCCGACAAGGTGTTGCTCGAAGCCGGCGCGGGCAAGGCGCAGCAGTTGCATCCCAAGCCGGTCGTCGCGCCGCCGCCGCCGCCGGCCGCAGTCGCGGCGCCGGCCGCGCTCGATGTTGCCGCCGCGCCGGCCACCGCCGGCGGCGCGGTCGGCCCGACGCAGCTGTGCCTGCTCGGCCGCCGCGACGACGTCGCGCCGCCGATGGTCGTCGTCGGCGTGCCGGCCGGCGCCGAGCCCGCGCACCTCGCGGCGGTCGAAGCCGAACTGCAGCAGCACCTGCCGCGGTTCCATGGCCGCGCCGTGCTCCTGGTGCTGCGCGCCGACGGCCGCGACGTGCCGGTGCGCCGCGTCGATCCGCTGGTCGACCTGCTGCGCCGCACGGTGCCGGCGACGGCGGCGGCGACGCTGTTCTTCCGCGGGCCGGACGCCGAGGGCCGGCCGCACTTCGAGGCCGTGCATTCGCGTCTGGCGTCGGTGCCGGCGGGCACGACGTTCGTCGACCCGCGGGCGCGCCGCGGCGTGGCCGCGCCCCAGCCGTGACGCCGGCTCTCGCCGCGCCCCTGGCAGCTGCGCGCGCGGCGCGGGCCGCGGGGGCC
>JADCJE010000178.1 GCA_020247305.1 Phycisphaerales bacterium
CGCTTCGGAGTGACGGTGTGCGGCGAAGTTGCGACCGCTGGGCGGTCGCTGCGGGGGAACGGTGTGCTCGCGCGGCGGCAACGCGGCGGAATGGGACCGGGGATCGGTGCGTGCGGGCGGTTGCGGCCGGGTTGACGGGGTCGCACGCAGGGGGGCAGGTTCGCGGTGGAGGGATCCGGGTGGTCCGGGACCGGTGCTTGGACTTCCTACGCGCCGCCGGGCGCGCGAACTGCCGAGATTCCGTGCGATTCCCGTGCGCATGCCGCTGCAGAGGGTCGAGGGCATCCGCTGGTCCGCCACCGGCGACCTCTCCTCCCTGATCCCATGCGAACGAACCTCCTCTGGACTCTCGCGGCACTGCTGACCGGACTGCCGGCCCAGGACCTGCCGACCCGCCCTGCCCCGACCACGCCCCCGCTCGCCGAGGAAGCAGTGGTCCAGTCGGCCCCGGAACTGACGCCGGAACAAGCGAGCGCGCTCGCGCACCGCGCCGGCAACCGGCCGCAGCAGCGCGTGCTGTTCGACCGCCCGAGCGCCGATGGCCCGCTGTGGGCCCTCGGCACTGCCTGGAAGGGCAGCTTCGACGGCACCGGCTTCACGACGATCCCGTTCTTCGGCAGCCAGGCGCCCCGCAACTTCCCGCTCCGCCTCGAACTGGCGCAGGCCACCGTCGGCGGCCAGGCGCTTCTGCTGCCCGCCGGCCAGCCGGTCGAATCGGCCGGCACCGTACGCACCGCGCGCGGCGCGCTGACCGAAGTGGTCGAGACGCGGCTGGACAGCCTCGAGCAGTCGTTCGTGTTCGAGACGCTGCCGTCGCGCGGCGCGATCGCCGTCGACGTGCGCATCTCCGGGGAGCTGCAACCGTCTCTTCTCGACAACGGCATCCGCTTCGGCAACGAGTTCGGCCACGTCGACGACACGAAGGCCATCGCGGTCGATGCGAAGGGTGAGCGGCTGCCGCTCGCGATCACGTGGACCGGTGACACCGCGCACATGGAGATCCCGGCCAGCTTCGTCGAACTTGCGCAGCTGCCGATCGTGCTCGATCCGGTGCTGAACTTCTGGTTCGGCATCGCGTCCGGCCAGGCCCAGTATCAGCACGACTCCGACGTCGCGACGATCCAGGCCAGCGGCATCGGCGGCCGCACGTTGATCGTCTACCAGCGCGACTACAGCGCGGGCGACACCGACGTCTGGGGCGTGATGTTCGACAACGCGCTCAACCTTGTGCAGACCGACTTCGCGATCGACTTCACCAGCGCCCACTACACGAAGATCGCGGTCGCCGGGAACAACTACGCTCAGAACTTCCTGCTCGTCAGCGAGATCGCCGGGTTCGCCACGTGGTACGTCGTCGGCCGCATCATCAACACCAACGGGACCCTCGGCAACCTCTTCGACATCGAGCGCGATGGCGTCGTCGGCATGCCGGGCAACACCTTCTCGCCCGACGTCGGCAGCGATCCGTACTTCGGCAACGGCTACTACTGCGTCGTGTTCATGAAGCGCCCGAACATCTTCAGCGGCGCGACGACCATCTACCACAAGCTGGTCGCGCCGAACGGGACGTTGGCCACGCAGTTGCCGATCCTGATCGACACCTGGAACAACGGCGTCGACAAGCCGTCGATCAGCAAGTCGTGCGGCCAGAGCAACGGCCAGCCGGCGAACTGGCTGGTCACGTGGCAGCGCACCTACCAAGGCGCGCCGTTCGACCAGGAGATCTTCGGCCGCTTCGTCCGCTGGGACGGCGTGCTGATCGGCGCCAGCAACTTCGGCATCGCCCAGACTGTCAACGAGGAGAGCGCCCCCTCGGCTGGCTCGCCGATCGACGCGAACGGCACCCGCTACTGGCCGGTCGCCTACGAGAGCGCCGCCACGCTCGGGCAGCCGCGCGACGTGATGTGCAAGCTGATGACGAACGCCGGCGCCGTGCAGGCGGTATTCACCGTGAACACGCCGATTCCTGGTGCCGACGACAAGGAACCCGAGGTCGACTCCGACGGCACACGGTTCGTGGTCACCCGCACGATCGGCCAGAACCTCTACCCCGCGCAGGTGGAAGCCCTGACGGTCGCCTACCTGCCGGCGAGCAACTCGTTCCGTTTCGAGGAGCGCACCGGTCTGCAGACCTCGACCGCCACCAACTTCTCGCAGATCAACATCTGCGCCGACTACAGCGGCGGCAACACGATGTCGCCGCGCTACGTGATCTCTTTCACCGAGGAGGCGACCAACACGTTCCGGCTCGAGAACTTCGGCGGTTACGCGCCCGGCAACGCGAACTTCTTCGTGCCGCAGGGCCTCAGCTGCGGCGGCCTGTCGATCAGCGCGACCGGTACGCCGGCCATCGGCCAGACGATCAACGTGACGGTCGGCAACGGCGCCGCGTCGGCGGTGATCTCGGGCGTGCCGGGCTACATCCCGCTGAACGCGCTGGGCTGCAACTGCGTGCAGGGCGTCGACCAGTACGTCTACTTCAACAACCCGCTGAGCTGGACCGTGCCGAACAACCCGCAGTTCGTCGGCATCCCGCTGGCCGTGCAGGGCTTCACGATCGTCGGTTCGCAGTGCCTCGGCTTCGTCGACCTCAGCGACGCGCTCAACTTCGTCATCCGCTGATCGAGGCAGCGGGCGGGCGCCGCCGGTGGCGGGTTCCTCACCGCCGGTGGCCAGCCCTCGGCATGCTTCGCCCGCTACGCCACGCCGTGCCCGGCTGTGGCGACGACCAGCGGTGCTGCGTGTGCGAGTTCGGGCGGCGCGAACGCGCTGGCGGCGATGACCCTGAACCCTGTCGAGCGGCGAGTGCGATTTCCAAGGCGCTGCCGCTGCCTAGGGCATGCGCAGACAATCCGCTCCGCTCCTTCTCTTCGCCCTGGCGGCGACCACCTTGGCACCATCGGTCGTCGGTCAGGGCCCGACCTGGGCCAGCCCGAACGCCACTCCGAGCGGGCGCTACTGGCACGCGGCCGCCTTCGATGAAGGCCGCGGGCGCATGGTGGTGTTCGGCGGCCACGATGGCACCGGGCCACTGAACGACACCTGGAAACACGACGGGTCGACGTGGATCCGGCGCACGCCGGCAACGAGTCCTCAAGTGAGCGACACCTCGACCATGACGTACGATCCGGCTCGCGGCGTGACGTGGTTGGCAACCGGCGGGGGTAGACGTTTGGAAGTGGGACGGTGAAGACTTTGTGCAGGGGCCGTCCCTTGCTGCGTTGCCCCCGCATCCCTATTTTGGGGTCCAGACGCACCGCACGGTGATCTGGCACGGTGGCACCAACCCTGGACCAATCTCATGGCAGGCACCTGTTGCTTGGCCTGGCTACTCCTCGGTGCCGGGAATCACTTTTCGATTCGATGGTTCGGCATGGGTTTCGACAGGCTCCTTCACACATTGGCCAATCGAGAACAGATCCAACGCCGTGTACGTACCGACGACCGGCTTGACCTATGTGCTTGACTGGTTTGGCATGTGCGCGTGGAACGGGAGCGCATGGCAGTCCGTGACCATGACAGGGGCCGTACCAACCTCTCCCAGCCTGGGACGGACCTCGATGACGTGGGACGCTTCGCTGCAGCGGCTCGTCGTGCACTCCGCGCCTTCCGAGACCAGCATCGCGCAGTTCAGCTCACCACTGCACGCGCAATGGAACACGTTCCCCAATCAGGCCCCTAGCTTGCGTTATCTCGCCACCCTGGTTCATGACAAGGCGCGGCGCACCAACATGCTATTCGGGGGCCGAACCGGGTTGACACAGAATTTCAACGACCTGTTCGTGATGGACTCCACGTCGCCGACGCCGATTTGGCAGCTGATGCCGCCGCTGGCGAACCAGCCAACGGAACGGCTCTACACCGACATGGCGTTCGAGGCGAACACCGGCCGCATGGTGCTGGGCCCCGGGCAAGGCCCCTTCGGACCGCAGAACGACACCTGGACGTTCGACGGCTCGACGTGGACCAACCTCGGCGCGTCCGCGACCGTGACGCCACGCTCGCAGCCGGCCATCTGCTACGCACCGGGCATTGGCACCATGTTGTTCGGCGGCGGTGTCAATCCGACCACCTACCACAACGACACGTGGCGCTTCTCCGGCACGCAATGGCTGAACACCGTCGTCTACGGCGCACCGCCGCCGCGCATGGGCCACGACATGGTGTGGGCGAGCAACTGGAACTGCATGGTGATGTTCGGCGGCTACAACGGCAGCACGCTCGGTGACACCTGGAGCCTGACGACCTCGTTCCCGGGCGTGCAGTGGAACCAGATGTTGGTGCCGAACACCATTCCGCCGCGCCAGAGCCACGCGATGGCCTTCGACCAGCGGCGCAACCGGCTCGTCGTGTTCGGCGGCGCCGACGCCAATGGCCAGTTCCTCGGCGACACCTGGGAAATGACGCCTGCGACCTTCGGCTGGCAGTGGATCCAGCGCACGCCGACGCAGTCGCCGCCGCGCCGGTGGCAGCACAAGATGGACTACGACCCGGCGCGCGGCGTCGTCGTGATGACCGGTGGCTACGGCAACCCGCAGTGCGGGCAGTACTGCGCGAGCCACCTGAACGACGTGTGGGAGTACGACGGTGACACCTGGATCCAGCGCGTGCCGAGCACGTCGCTGCCGGCGGTCCGCGAAGGGGCAGGCTTCGCCTATGACAGCCAACGCCAGCGCTTCGTGATGCAGGGCGGCAGCGGCAGCACCCCGTTCCCGGGCGAGACCTGGTACTACACCGCCGGCAACGACCGCTTCGGCCAGGGCATGCAGGGTGGCAGTTCGCTGCGCCTGCGCTGCACGCAGTTCCCGGTCGCTGGGCAGCCGACGAGCTTCGCGTTCGACAGCCCGTATGGCTTGGGCTGGCTCACGGTGTTCGTCGGTTCGGCACCGCAGGCCGGCCTGACGCTCGGCGCGGGCCTGCTGTGCGGCACGGGGACGTTCTATGGCGTGCCCGGGATCGTCGTCGACGCGATGGGGTTCCCGGGCAGCGTGTCGTTCCAGTTGCCCGCCAGCATGATCGGCCAGGGCCTCGTCGTGCAGGGCATCGCGCTCGACACGGGTATGTGCCTGCGGCTGACGGATCCGCTCGCGGTCACGATCCACGCGCCGTGAGCGCTGCGAGTTGGGGAGCAACCGTGCGGTTCCGGCTGTTCACCGGAGCCGGTTCACGCGTTCGACCGCCTCGTGCAGCAGGTGCGCCGGCGGCGGCGTCTCGCACAACGCGAACGCCGACTGCATCGCCGCCAGTGCGGCACGGGCCGGCTCGCGCGCACCACGGTCCACGTGGGCAAGGCAGCAACTGAACTGGCGGACCACCGCGAACCACGGATCGAGCGCATCGAACTCCGCGCCGTCGAGCCGGTGAAGCGCCGCCTCGCTCTCGCCGAGACGCATCGCGACGAGGGCGAGCACCACCTGGTGCGGCGCACGATGCGGGGCATCGACGGTCGGCAACGACTCCAGCAGGCACGCCTGCACCTCGACGAGGCGGCGACGGGTCTCGTCGTCCGGGCTCGCCGCGAACCCGAGGTACAGCGCGATGTCGCGCAGCCGCCAAGCCGCCGGTGGCGGCAGGGCCTCGATCGCCGCCGCGCGCAGGTCGTCGGGCAACCCGGGGCGAGCGAGCAGCAACTGCCTCGCGGTGGGTGACCACCCGGTCGGCAACAAGGCTTCGGACGCCAGGTACACCGCCGCAGAGCGCATGGCGCGCTCCCGGCGCAGGGCCACGTCGGGCTCGCCCTCGTCGGCGGCCAGCACACGCGGGTCGCCGTCGTGGCATTGCACGGCGAGCCAGGGCCCGTCGGCGTGCGCCACCACGTTCCACAGCGCAACGGCCGGCTGCGGCAGCTCCACGATCGACGTCAGCCCGGTCCGATCGTGCAAAGACAGTCGGCCGTCGGAGCGCGACACCGCGACCCGACGATCGAAGGTCGCGATCGCGGTCCCGAGACTCGGCAGCTCGGACGCGGCGAGCACCTCGCCCTGCGGAGCGAACCGGACCAGGCGACCCCGCCGCGCCGCCAAGTCCCAGCTGGCGACCAGCAGCGTGTCGTTCTCTTCGCATGTCAGCGCCGTGACGCTCGCGTCCGCCCGGAACGCCGCGCCCGTCGCGAGCGTCGTTCCGTCGAGACGGCGAATGAGCCCGTCGTCCCCGACCCACAACGAACCGTCGCGCCCGAACGCGAGGCCGCCGGTGCGCGGGTCGGTCAGCGTGGCCACTCCGACCGGCCCCTGGATCGCCCCGCTCTGCAGGTCGACGATCGCGACGCGCCCGGCGTCGTCGAGCAGCGCGCAACGGACTGCGTTGGGCGCGACCACCATCCGCCGAATGTAGGTCATGCCAGCGATCGACAGGAACTCGCCGATTGGTCGACCGTCCGCAGCCGCGAGGCGCTGCAGTCGATTGTGCCAGGTGACCAGCACGTAGGCGCCATCGTCGGCCGTCGCGACCGCGTTGATCCAGTGCGGGAACTGGCGCTGCCAGCGCACCGCTCCGGACCGCGGTTCGAGGCAACGCACGGTCCCGTCGAGACCGCCGGTGAACAGCGTGCCGGCGCGATCCACGGCGAGTCCGCGGCCGAAGCTCGCACCCGACAACGAAGCCTGGTAGCCGACTCCCGCCACCTCACCGACCCCGGCGTCGGCGAAGGTGTTCCAGAAGCGAACGGTGCCGTCCGCGGCTCCCGTGGCCATCCAACCACCGGCCCCGACGGCGATCGCCTCCACCGACGCATCGTTGCCGAGCAGGGTGCGGACCAGGCGGGTCTGGTCGAGATCGAACACCAGGACCTCGCCGCGCCGACTGCCAACGCACAGCCACCGCCCGTCCGGCGCCACCTCGAAACTCGCGACCTGGCGGGCACCGTGGTGCATGCGGTGCACGGAGTCCGAGGGGCGATCCCACCACGTGAACCCGGCGAGAACATCGAAGCCGACGATGCGCGACAAGGCATCGTCGGTGACCAGTCGTTCGGGGGACGACCCGCTCGAACGCCGCACGATCTGCTCCGTCGCCGCGTCCCACAACACGAACCCACCGAGCTGCGGCGAGCCGACGAAGCTGGTGCCATCGCCGACCAGCCCGAGGTGCAGCCGCTCGAACGCTCCCGGCAGCGGCAACTGCCGGGGATCGCCGAGCGCGGCGTCGAACCGCTCGAGCCGCCCCGAGGCCACGCTCCGCACCACGTGGCGGCCGCGAGCATCGATCGCGACGACCGCCGAACCCGCCCCCTCGACCACGTTCGTCGGTTCGCCCGACGCGATGGCCAACCGCCGCAGGGTGCCCGTCGCATGGGCGACCAGGATCCCGCCGCCGTCCTGCGCGAAGCCGACCGCGGCGACGTCGCCGAACCGGGCCTCCGAAGCCGGCTGCCGCCAACGCACCGCGCCGGACACGGTGTCCAGCAGCACCACCTCGCCGGCGGCGTCGGCGACCACCACGCGCTGCGCATCGGCGGCGAGCGCCACCGCCACCACGCGGTGCGCGCCGATCCGCGTCGCCCACAGCGAACGATCGAGGCTCTGCTGGACGAGTCGCCACTCGAAGCCGCGCAGATCCTCCGGGCACGCCGCCAGTCGCTGCGCGGCCTGCAAGCCATGGCCCGCGGTCAGCGCCGTGACCGCCGCTGCGACGTTCGCAGAATAGGCCCGTTCCCGCGCGCGCTGCTCGGCCTCGACTGCACGATCGCGCTGGGCCGTGACCGCCAGCGAGACGATCACCGGCAGCACGAACACAGCGACCGTCAGCACCACGAGCGCCGCCCGCCAGCCAGGATGCCGCCGCAGCCAGCGGGCCGACCGCAGCAGCCAGCCGAGCCGACGCGCCAGCACCGGACGGAACTCGAGGAACGCCCGCAGATCGGCGGCGAACGCCGCCGCCGATGGGTAGCGCCGCTCCGGGGCCTTCTCGAGCGCCTTGCCGACGATCGCCGCGAGGTCGCTCGACAGGTCGGGCACCAGCCGCAACGGATCCACCGGCTCGCTGGTCCGGATCCGTTCCGCGACGGCCGTCGCCGAGTCGCCGTCGAACGGCCGCCGCCCGGTCAGCAGTTCGTAGAGCGTGGCGCCGAGGCTCCAGACGTCGCTGCGGGCGTCGACCGAAGCGCTGTCGACCAGCTGTTCGGGCGACGCATACCAGGGCGTGCCGGCGAACGCCCCACTGCGCGTGATGCCCGGATCCTCGATCTGGCGCGCGAGTCCGAAGTCGGTCAGCACCGGTTCGCCGTCGGCGCGCAGCAGGATGTTGCCCGGCTTGACGTCGCGGTGCAGCACGCCGTTGCCGTGGGCATGAGCCAGCGCATCGGCGATCCGGGCACACAGTTCGACGGTGCCCCGCACCGAACGCGGTTCGCCGGTCGCCGGGTCGAGCCGCGTCAACGGCCCGCCTTCCACCAGCTCCATCGCGAAGTAGTGGGTATCGCCCTGCTGGCCGATGCCGTGGATCCTGACGATGTTGGGGTGCTCGAGCGACGCGGCGAGCGTGGCCTCGCGCCGGAAGCGGGCGACCGCCTCGGGTTGCCTGGTCACGTGGTTCGCCAGCACCTTGACCGCCACGTCGCGGTCGAGGGACAACTGCCGCGCGCGGTAGACGACGCCCATGCCGCCGCGACCGAGCTCGGCGACGAGGCGATGATCGCCGAGTTCGCACTGCGCCCCGTCGAGCAAGGTGATCGCCCGCTCGACCTCGCCAGCATCGACGACCAACGCGGCCAGGATCTCCTCCAGATCGGGATGCTCGGCGAGCAACGCGGCCACCGGTCGCCGCCGTGCCTCGGCGAGCCACTGTTCGTGGATCGCGATCGCCCGCTCGAGCCGGCTGGTCACGAGTCGCCATCGCCTTTTGCCGAGGCCGGCACGATGCCTTGCCGCAGGTCCCGCAGCACGTCGGCCAGGCGGCCGACCGCACGGACCCAACGCATGCGCGCCGCCCCCTCCGAGAGGCCGAGTTCGGCGCCGATCTCGGCGAACGAACGATCCTCCCATTCGCGCTGCACCAGGATCCGGCGATCCTCGGCGGACAGCACTTCGAGGCCGAGCCGCACCCAGTCGCGCTGCTCGCGCGCAGCGACCTCCCGGCTCGGCGTCTCGCTGCGCTGGAATGCCGGATCGAGGGCGAGCACGCTGTCGCTCGGCAGCGGGTTGTTCCGCGCCATGTCGCGGCGCTTGGCGCGGAACCACTCGTTGCGATCGAGCAGGGTGTTCTCGACCACCCGCACCAGCAGGCCGCGGAACTGGTTCTCGTCACGCACCACGAAGCGCGGCGCGTCGCGCAGGAAGTCGAGCACGGCGTCCTGCAGGTAGTCCTGCGGCTCGGCGTGTCGGGCGAGGAACTCGCCGAGGCGACCACGCACGTGCTGCTGCAGCCAGGGCAGGTGGAGTTCGACCAGTAGTGCCAATGCCGCAGCGTCGCCGCCGTGCCAGCGAACGAGCAGAACTCGGGTGTCCGGGTCAGGCTCTGGCACGAGTTGAATGCGACGAAGCGGCCGGGATTCTGTCAAGCCGATGCTGCAGGTGGCCAGGCGGCCGGGCACGAGTGGATCGGCGCCGTCGCTGACTGAACGGCTCGTCGTGCGGGTGTCCCGCGACCGCGGGCTGGTGCAGTGGCGTTCGTACAGCGCTTCGACTCGGGACTGCGGTTGACCGTGCACTTCCGCGTGCTGTGGCGCTTCACCGGCTCGCGCTGCTCCGCCATCCAGATCGTGCCCATGCCGCCTTCGCCGATCTGTTCGAGCAGCTTGTAGCGGCCGAGCTGGGCACCGGGCTGTTCTTGCGAAGGCGGGGATAGGCGTTTCAAGCAGCGGTCCCGGACCACCCGGAACCCATCCACGCCATCCTGCCGCCCCCGACGGCAGTGTCGCACAACGACACGGGCGGGCCGCCGTCCGCCGGCATCTTCTGGAGCCGGGAATCCGCGAGGAACGCGATCCACTTGCCGTCGGGCGAGAAGCAGAAGTTGGAGCACCCCTCGGTGTGGGGGAGCACCCGCGCCGTCAAGCTGCCGACGTCGCGCACGCACAGGTGGCTCCGCTCGTCCTTCTCGGCGGCGAAGGCGATCCGGTCGCCCGCTGGGCTGACGACGAGGCTCGCTCGGCGGACGAGGTTCGCCGTCAACCCGAAGCCGGGCGGCGGCGCGATCGTGAAGCGGACGGTGGCCGCACTGCTGCGCGGTGCTGCCGTGCGCCGGCCGAGGTCCGGCGACCACCACGGCGACGTCGCGCCGACCAGGGCGATCGCGGCGCCGGCGATCCACGGCAGCCAGCCACGCCGTGAGGAGCCCGCGTGCGACCGCGCCGCGCCGCCGTGCTCCGGGTCGCTGCGCCCGTCGGCCTCGGCGAGCAGGATGCGCTCCTCGCCGATCGCCTGCAGCCGCAGCTTCGCGTCCTTCACCAGGCAGCGCAGCACCAGCGAACGCACGCGTGGCGGCGTCGCGGCCGGCAGCTGCGTCCAGTCGGGTTCGCGCTCGATCACCGCGGTCAGCACGTCGGTCAGCGTCTCGCCGGCGAAGGCACGCCGCGCGACGAGGCACTCGTACAGCACGCAGCCGAAGGCCCAGACGTCGACGCGCCGGTCGATCGGCCTGCCGCGCGCCTGCTCGGGCGCCATGTAGGTCGGCGTGCCCAGCAGGCGGCCTTCTTCCGTCGACAGCACGCTGTCGGTCGAGCCCTTCGTCTCGCCCGGCTAGCGAGCCGGCTTGGCCAGGCCGAAGTCGAGCACCTTCACCTTGCCGTCGGGCGTGAGGCGCACGTTCGCCGGCTTGAGGTCGCGATGGATGACGCCCGCTTCGTGCGCGGCCTCGAGCCCTTCCGCGATCTGTCGGCAGACCTCGATCGCTTCGGCGATCGGCAGCGGTCCGCGCTTCAGTCGATCTTCCAGCGACTCGCCCGGCACGAGTTCGAGCACCAGGAAGCAGAGGCCGTCGACCGCCTCGACGCCGAAGATCTGCGCGACGTTCGGGTGGTTCAGCGACGCGAGGGTGGTCGCCTCGCGGCCGAAGCGCTTCAGCCGCTCCGCGTCCGCGGCGAAGTGGGCGGGCAGCACCTTGATCGCCACCTCGCGCTCCAGCTTCGAGTCGCGCGCCCGATAGACCTCGCCCATCGCGCCGGCGCCGAGCGGGCCGAGGATGTCGTAGTGGAGGAGCCGGCTGCCGGGGAGGGACCGCATGGGGCGGCAGAGACGAGCGCGGGCGACGACTGCGGCCGCCGGCGCGCTCTCCGCCGCGGTTCGCTGCCTGACCTTGCGGTGGATGGGCGTGGCTCGCACCGCCGCCGGCCGGGCGGCGGCCTGCCGCGTTTTCCCGGTTGCGTGAAAGACCGGGCGCCCTGCCTGCAACCTGGCTGCGGCCGGCGCCGTGATCGGTGCCGCCCACAGCCAGACCATGATGTCCCGACGTTCCCTTGCCATCGCCGCGCTCGCGGCGCTCTCCGCCTCGCTGCCTGCGCAGCAACTGTTCGCCAACCCGATCGAGCGGGTGGCGACCACGGTCACCGGCGCCAGCCTCGACCGGGAGGCGACCCACACGCGCATCTCCGACGACGGCCGCCGGGTGGTGTTCACGACCACCGCGACCAACGTCGGGGTCGGCACGCCGGTGCCGAACCGCGAAGACATCTACCTGCGCGACCTGCAGACCGGCCAGCTGACGGTGGTGGGCATCGGACTCGGCAACGGCCTCAACACCGCCGAGCCGTTGCACATGTCCGCCGACGGCCGCTTCGTGCAGTTCCACGGGCTCGCTGCCAACCATCCGACCCTGAGCTCGCCCGAGCAGCAGGTGTTCGTGCGCGACACCGTGACCGGCGCGCTCGAGGTGCTGACGCGCAACGCGGCGGGAGGTTTCGCCAACGGGACGCAGTGCACGGCGCTCGGCATCTCGGCCGACGGCCGCTACGCGTCATTCGTGTCCAACGCCACCGACCTGCCGGGCGGCAACACGATCGGCTTGTCGCTGTACCGCTTTGATCGGCTGACCGGCAGCCTGCAGAACGTCATCGTCGCCACCGATGGCACGCCGCGCACCGCGCACTTCGGCACCGGCAACCTCTCGGCGGACGGGCGCTTCGTCTGCTTCTCGTCGCTGCATGCGGACCTGGTGCCCGGCGACACCAATGCGCGCGCCGACCTGTTCCTGCGCGACATGGTCACCGGGGTGACCGAACGGGTCTCGGTCGGCACCGGCGGCGTGCAGGGTGCGGCCAACAGCCAGCGCCCGGGGTCGATCTCCGCCGACGGCCGCTTCGTCGTGTTCTCGTCGTTCTCGCCCGACCTCGCGCAGACGCCGTCGCTGCCGCCCCAGGGGCCGCCGTTCCTGGTGCGCGATCGCTTGCTGGGCACCACGCGCTACCTCGCCATCTCGCCGTTCGGGGCGCCGGCGGTCAGTGACGCCAGCACCGACTTCGTGCCGCCGCGGTTCCTCGACAACACGCGGCGGGTGGTGTTCTCGACGCGGGTCGCCTTGCGCGAGCTGTTGCCGCCGCCTTTCCCCATCGCGCAGGTCTACGTGGCCGACATCGACACCGGCGAAGTGCTCGTCGCGTCGCGCACCAACGGCGTCGACGGCGACGGCCAGTCGCTGCTGCCGGCGATGTCGTGGAACGGGCGGCACATGGTGTTCGTCAGTGCGGCGAACAACCTCGTCCCGTCGGCTCCGCCGACGAACTTCCTGCCCCAGGTGATGCACATCGAGCTGCTGTGCGCCGCGACGCTGCAGCGGATCGGCATCGGCAGTCCCGGCTCCGGCGACATCGTGCCGCTGATGTTCGGCATCGCTGGCGGCTGCGACGCACCCTTGACGGCGCTGGCGGGTGGACTGCTCGGCGGCAGCCCGCTGTTCTTGATGGTCGGCGAGCAGGCGCTGGTGCCGAACAGCGTGTTCGGGCCCACGGTCTACGTCGACATGGCGCAGCCGTTCTCGCTGTTCGCGGTGCCGAACGGTGGCGTGCCCGGGCTGCCGGGCGCGGGTTCGTGGTTCGGCCAGTTCTCGTTCGGTGGCGCCAACAACTTCACGGTGCTGCAGGTGTTCAGCCTCGACCCGGCGGGCATCCACGGCATTGCCGCGACCAACGCCCTGCTGCTCGAGATCCAGTGAACGACCGGCCCGCGCTGCGGCATCGCGTTCATCGAGCGCGCTCGAGCATGGCATCGAGCTCGCGCACGGTGGCGTGATCCTCGCCGTGCCGCGCGACGGTGCGCTCCCTCGCCGCACGCAGCAGCGGCAGGGCCTCGTCGCGCCGCTGCAACCGCAGCAGGGAATCGGCCAGCATCTGTTCCACCGTGGTGAGTTCGTCGGCGCGCGCCGGATCGGCGATGCCGCCGCGGGCGCGCGACAGCCATTCGACGGCGGCCGCGTGGTCCGCATCGAGCCGCGCCTGGCAGCCGAGCTGCACGCAGGCCACCGCCAGCTTCTGGGGCTCGGCGAGCTGGCCGCGATCGATCGCTGCCACGTAGTCGCGCAGGTACGGCGCCGCCTGCTCACTGCGGTCGGTGCGCAGCAGGCACAGGCCGCGCACGAACGCAGCGTCGGCGCGGCGCGGATCGTCGGGCAGTGCCAGCTCCTCGGCGCGAGCGGCCAGCTCGGCGCTGAGCGCGTCGGCGAGTTCGAGTTCCCCGGTCTGCAGCGCCGCCGGGGCGACCACCTGCAGGATCGCGAACCGTCGCACGCGATCGGCATAAGCGGCCCGACCGGCTGCTGCAGCAGTGCGTGACCGCGCTGCAGCGCCTCGGCATGGGCGCCGGCGTTCGCCGCGATCATGACCGCGACGAAGTCGTGCTGGCCCTGCACCCGATCGCGCTCGGGACCCGCTGGCAGCGCCGCGATGCGCGGCGCGATCGCGCGCAAGCGCTGCAGCGACCGCGCGGCTGCCGAACCCGATCCCTGGATCGCCAGCAACACGTCGAGCTGCAGGGTCGCTGCGGCATCCTCGCCATGGTGCGCGGCGACCGCGGCGCGATGCGCGCGCAGCGCTGCGGGCAGCTCCGGATCGGGGCGCGGTGACAAGGCCAGCAGCCGCAGTTCGCGGCTGCGCAGGTCGAGGTCGGTGGTGCGATCGACGTCGCCGGCGGCGTGCAGCACGGCGCGGGCGCGAGCGACGAACGGGGCCGCGCGCGCGGGATCGGCGATGCGGCTGTAGAGGTCGGCCGCGCGCAGCAGCAGGTCGGCGCGGGCCCGCGCATCGGCGATCGGGCGCTGCTCCAGTTCGGTGACCACGCGGTCGAGGAAGTCGACCATCGGCGTCTTCGGTCCCGCGGGGCCGGCCTCGAACGCGTCCATCGCGCGCTGCAGGATGCCGAGCGCTTCCTCAGCACGTTCGTACTCGCGGGCGATCGTGCGGCGGTCGGCCTCGGCGCGCGCGGCGTAGCCGAGCACCAGCCACGTCGCGGCGCCGAGCCCGACCACGACCACGGCGGCGGCGATCGCGGCGGTGCGATAGCGGCGCAGCAGGCGGCCGATGCGCACCTGGATCTCGTCGGCGCGAGCGAGGATCGGCAGGCCGGTGCGGCAGCGTTCGAGATCGGTCCACAGCTCGTGCGCGGTCGCGTAGCGACGCTCCGGCTCGGGCGCCAGCAACCGCAGCACGACGGTGTCGAGGTCGGCCGGCAGGTCCGGGCGCAGGCGCGAGGGCCGCGCCGGGGCGTCGTGCAGCCGTCGCGCCAGCATCGCGCGCGGATCGGCTTCGGGCGGGTGCGGCCAGTCGCCGGTCAGGTAGCGGTAGAACACCACGCCGAGCTGGAACAGGTCGGTGCGCACGTCGCCGGGCGTGCCGTCCGCACGCAGCTGCTCGGGCGCGGCACAGGCGAGCGTGCCGACGAAGGTGCCGTCGAGCGTCGTATGGGGATCGGGCTGCACCGCCGCGAGCGCCTTGGCGAGGCCGAAGTCGAGGATGCGCACCGAGCCGTCCTGGGTGCGCAGCAGGTTGCCTGGCTTCAGGTCGCGGTGCAGCACGCCGTGCTGGTGGGCGAAGCGCACGCCGTCGGTGATCGCGAGGAAGCAGGCCAGGGCATCGTCGACCGAGGGCTCGGCGCGTTGGCGCGCCGCCTCGAGCGTCTCGCCGTCGACGTACTCCATGACCAGGTACAACACGCCGTCGCCGGTGGCGCCGGCATCGAGCACGCTGACCAGGTTGGCATGCCGCAGCGACGCGCCGAGCTGGGCTTCGCGGGCGAAGCGCGCGCGCGCCGTGGCATCGGCGGCGCGACGGATGGTCTTCACCGCCACGGCGCGGCCGGTGGCGAGCTGCTCGCCGCGCCAGACGGTGCCCTGGCCGCCGCTGGCGATGCAGCCGTCCAGGCGCAGGCCGGGGATCGTGGGTGGGGTGGGTTCGTCGTCGGCGGGTGGCAGCTTGCCCCAGCGCGCGGTCGCGGCGAGGTTGGCGCGCAACTCGTCGGCCAGGGCGCGGCAGTCGGCGCAGTGGCCCACGTGTGCAGCCAGCGCCGCGTCCTCGCCGCCGGCACACCAGCGCTCGAGCGCTTCGACCTCGGGGCACTCGCTCACGGCCGCGACTCCTCGCGCCGCACCTCGGTGAGTTCGGCCTCGATCGCCCGCAGTCGGCTCAGCACGCGATGCTTGGCGACGAACACGGCATTGCGGCTGATGCCGAGCGCCGCGGCGACCGTGGCCGGCTCCTCGCCATGCAGCTGCACACGTTCGAACGCCGCCCAGGTGTTCGGCTGCACTTCGCGGCGCACGCGCGCCATCGCCAGCGCCAAGACCTGTTCCTGCCAGTCGCGGTGCCAGTCGCGCTCGGCGTCCGCTGCCTCGGCTTCGCTCGGCCACGGCTCGCCGCCGGCGAGGCCGAGTGCCGTGCGGCGACGCGAGCGTTGGCTGGCGCGGCGGATCTCGTTGCGGGCGATGCCGAACAACCACGCCGACAGCCGGCCGCGATCGCGGTCGTAGGTGCCGCGTCGCAGCCCGTCCTGGAACACCAGCAACGTCTGTTGCGCGGCATCCTCAGCTTCGCCGTCGTCGAGGCCGGTGCGGCGCGCGAGGCGGCGCAGCGGTTCGCGGAAGCGCTCGACGAACTGGCGCCACGCGGCGTCGTCGCCGTCGACCATCTGGTCGAGGATCCACGAGGTCGTGCGCCAATCGTCCTGCACCGGCGCATTATGGCGTGCGCCGGTGTTCGCCGCGCGCACGGTGCTGGCTTCGGAGCCGGTGAAGACCCGATCGCCGTCGCGGCTCCGATCCCCCGAACGGATGGCGATGCGCACGTGTAGCCAGCGGTCGCCCGCGGTATCACACGACACCGTCCCGTCGCGTTCCCCGCCTGCCCTGCACCGCCCGATGCCAGCCGCCCTGCACCGCCCCGAGCCCGTCCTTCGCCACAGCGCGCAACCCGTCGACCGGAACGTGCCGCCGGCGCAGGCCGCGGCGTGGCTGCGTGAGGGACGTTCGCTGCTCGTGACCGATCGCTTCGTGACCGGGCTCGACATCCTTGCCGAGCTGCGCGTGCAGCTCGAGGATCCGGGCGAAGAGGCGGGCTACGTCGAGAAGCGCGCTTTCCGCGAGGCGTTCCAGGCCGCGTCGAAGCGACTGCTTGCGCCCATCGTCGGCCGCAAGGTGGCCTTTCCCGACGCGCCGCGTGCGGGCTTCCTCGCCGAGCTGTATCCCGACCACGCCGACTTCGCGCTGCCGATCGAGGACGCGAAGGTGCTCAGCAGCGCGTGGGGGTGGTACGAGACCGGCGTGCACTTGGGGATAGGAAGAACAAGCAGCGGTCCCTGACCACCCGGAACAGATCCACGCCATCCAGCCGCACCCGCGCGCCCTCGTACAGCCGGTCACTCCCGCCCGTCTGCGCCCGTTCGCGGCCCACATCGCACCCGCCGGGCACACCGC
>JADCJE010000179.1 GCA_020247305.1 Phycisphaerales bacterium
CCGTTCGCTGCGCGGGCAGCCAAGCCGGTGCAGCAGGGATCACGGTGAGCTGCCACCGCGCGGGCGGGGCGGGCTGGAGCTCCCTGAAGGAGGGCCCCCTGAAGGAGGGCCCCCTGAAGGAGGGCCCTCTGAAGAAGTGGGCACCTGAAAAGGACGAGGCTGGCCTCGCGGCCAGCCTCGGCGCAGCGGCCCGGTCGTGCATGGAACGACCGGCCACTGACGATGCCCATCCTCCGAACCCCGCCGGCGAGCGCGAGACGTGCCAACCAGCTCGCTGACTGGCTGGCTGCACCTAGGGCTTTCGCCCAGGAACAGACCCCTCTGATTCGCGATGCCGTCTCGGCGTCCGAGTGCCCGCGGCGTGGTCCGGAGAACAGGAAAGAGCCCTGTGCAGGAGCATGGCCCGCACAGAACACCCCTTGGACGCGGGCAGCCGCCCGCCAGGTTCCCTCCGCCCGCCAAAAAAATGCGCTGTGCCGGCGGCGCCGGGCTGCGTCACGGCAGCCGCAGCGGGGCCGGCGCGCCGGATGCGGCGAGCTGCCGGATGTGCGCGTGCACCTGCATGGCGCGCTGCACGCACTGGTCACTGTTGTGGTACTCGTAGCGGCCAAAGCGCCCGAACGTGACGTAGCCGCTCTCGTCGAACCACCTGCGGACACGGGAGATGCGGCTGGCGAACTCCAGGTCCTGGTCGATGTAGGCGTACTCGTTGTCGCACCACTCCAGCAGCACCACCTTCTCGGGCTGCAGGATGCCGGCGCGGCCGAGCGCGCCGACGACCCCCTTCAGCCAGGCGGCGTCGGGCTTGAGGTCGCCGCGGTGGGTGACCTCGGCCAGGAACGAACCGTGGCCGGCCGGCGCGTTGTGCGGCGAGTAGTTGCTGAAGTAGGTGACGCGGTTGGTCGGGCCCTGCTCGGGGAACGGCAGGTAGATCCACGACAGCGGCGGCAGCGGCTCGTCGAGCTGCACGCCGATCATCAGGTTGATCAGCGAGATCGGCCGCAGCGCGCGGATGTCGGCGCGGATCGGCTCGGGGATGTCGGCGAAGGCGCCTTCGACCTGCGGCAGCGGCACGGTGTTGACGACGAGGTCGAAGGCCTCGCCGTTGACCTTGTAGCCGCTGCCGGCGCGCTCGACGCGCTCGGCGGCGACGCCGCACTGCAGCGTGAAGCCGCCGCCGGCGACGGTGCCGCGCACCATCTGCTCGAAGCCGCCGTGCTTGGGGAACCAGAACACCGACTGGTGCGTGTACCCCTCGGTGTCGATGCCGATCGCCGACTTGACGATGTCCTCGATCGGCGCCTCGGGCACGCGGCCGGCGACCCAGTCGCTCGCCATCGTGCGCAGGTCGCGCTTCCAGATCTTCTCGTTGTACGGGACCATGAACTGCCGGCCGAAGCCAGCGCCCATGCGCCACTGGATCCAGTCGCCGAAGTTCGGCGGGCACGGCGCGCCCGCGCGCCGCTGCGCGAAGGCCTCGATGTAGCCGGCCAGGCAGTCGACGATCGCCTCCTTGGTCAGGTTGCCGACGCCGTTCTCGAACGGGTACGGCACCCAGCGATCGTGCCAGCGGATCTTGGTGTTGCGCACCGTCTTGACGACGCCGTCCTCGCCGCCGCAGCGGTCGATCTGCCAGTCGAGGACCTTCTTGTCCTTGCTGAAGACGATGTGGCCGCCGGCTTCGTCGAAGGTGAACTCGCCGTAGCGGCGGCTCCTGCACAGGCCGCCGGCGCGCTCGGCCTTCTCCAGCACGACGACGCGGTGGCCGTCGGCGGCGAGCATGCGGGCGAGGGCGGCGCCGGAGATGCCGCCGCCGAGGATGGCGATCTTCACGGGTTGGACTCCGAGGGCGGGGCGGTCACGCGTGCGCAACCATACGCGGGCGCGCAAGGCGCGGAAGCCGGCGCGCTGGAACCGCCCATGGAATCGGTATCGACGCGAGACAGCGCGCGCGATGGCGGCGATGATCGCGCCGTCGTGGCAGCGCACCCAACGCACGCGGAGGATCGAGCGCCGGCGCGCCGGGAAGCGCTCGCGATCGCCGCCCTCTCGCTCGCGGCGTTCTCGCTCAACCTCAACACCAACGTGCTCGGCGCGCTGCTGCCGTTCGTGCGCGCCGAGGTCGGCGGCGCGGGCGGGCCGCTGCTCGCGGCCGCCGGCTTCGGCAGCGCCGTCGGCGCGCTGCTGTGCGACCGGCTCGCCCGCCGCATCGGCCGCCGCAGCGCGCTGGTCGTCGGACTGGCGGGCTTCGTCGCGGCGAGCGCGCTGCACCTCGTTCCGGGGCCGCTCGGCTGGCTGCTGGCGCTGCGCGCCGCCGCCGGCGCCGCCGTCGGCCTCGCCTACGCCGCCGCGTCGGCGCTGGTCGCCGAACTGGCGCCCTATGGCCGTCGCGGCGCGGCGATGGGCCGGTTCAACGCCGGCATGTTCCTGGCGATCCCGGTCGGCCTGCCGCTGTCGGTTGCGTTCGCGTCGGCCGGCGCGTGGCGCGCGATCTTCGCGGCGCAGGCGGGCGTCGGCGCGCTGGCGCTGTGGTGGGCGGTGCGCGCGCTGCCGGCCGGCGCGCCCGAGCGCGGCCGCGGCGCGCTCGGCGCCGTGCTGCGCAACGGCAAGGCGGTCGCCGGCCTCGTCGCCACGCTGCTGCACGTTGGTTCCTTCTTCGTGACGGTGCAGTTGGCGACGACCTGGCTCGACGCCACCGGGCGGCTGCCGCGCGACGGGCAGATGCCGGTGTGGATCGGCCTCGGCCTCGCTGCCGTCGCCGGCAGCGCGCTGTTCGGCCGCGTCAGCGACGCGCTCGGCAAGCGCCGCTTCGTGCTCGGCTCGTCGCTCGCGCTCGTCGCGGGCTTCCTCACGCTCGCGACCGAGCCGCCGACGCCGGTGCTGGCGCTCGTCGGCGCGCTGGTCGCCGTCGTCGCTTCGGCGCGGACCGGGCCGTTGCAGGCGCTCGTCTCCGCGGCAGCGCCGGCGGACCAGCTCGACGCGCTGATGAGTTGGCGCGGCTGCTTCATGCAGGCGGGCGTGGGGCTGTTCGCGCTCGCCGCCGGCCCGGTGCTCGACGGCGTGGGCTTTCCGGGCGTCCTGTGGCTTGCCGCCGGCTGCCAGGCGGCGTCCTATGCCGTTCTATGGCTGGGGCTGCCCGAGCCGCCCGGGCCGCGCGCGTGAGCGCGTCGGCGCGGCGCCGGTCGCGCCAGCGTCCGCCGCTGTCGCCCGCCGATCGGACTCCGATGCCACGAATCCTTGCGCTGCCCTGCCAGCTGTTCCTGCTCGTGCTCGCCGCGTTCGCCGGTTGCCGATCGACCCCGGATCGCATCTTCCTCGGCCCGCAGGACGTGACCATGGCGACGCGCCGCGGGCCGTCGGGCGACGTGACGACGTGGAAGCTGGAGACCATGGCCGACACGCGGTTGCGCGTCGTGCGCGAGTTCGATCGCGAGCGCGCCGACGTCGGCGTCCACGTCGATGAACTCGGCAAGGAGGCGGCCGAGCGTCGCGGCGTGCGGCCGTACACGGGCATGCTGGTGACCAAGGTGGCGGCGGAGTCCGCGGCAGGGCTCGCCGGGGTGCTCGTCAACGACGTCGTGCAGGCGATCGACGGCGTCGAGGTGGTCTATCGCGAACAGTTCGAAGCCACGATCGCGAAGGTCGCGCCCGGCGCGAAGCTGGCGCTGCGCGTGCTGCGCGGCCAGCAGCCGCTGGAGATCGAGTTCGCGGTCGGCCGCGTCGTCGTCCGCGCGACCGAGGAACGCCGCATCGACCTCGACATCCCGCCGACGCCGTCGCGCGCCTACGCCGGCGCTACGCTGCGCGGCATCCCCGCCGAGGTCTGCGCGGCGATGTACGGCCAGCCGCGGCAGGCCGTGGTGGTCGTCGACGTCGAGGTCGGTTCGCCGGCGTGGCTCGCGGGCGTGCGCAGCGGCGACGTCATCGACGCCGTCGACGGCGAGCCGACGCCCGACGTGCGGCAACTCACGGAGCGCATCGTCGCGCGCGGCGAGGCCGGCGGGCGCATCCGGTGGACGGTGCGCCGCGGCGACGGTCCGGCGCACGAAGCCGACGTCGCGCTGTACGACTACCAGCGCGCGGGTTCGACGCGCGTCCCGTTGCTGTTCTGCGAGGAAGGCGGCACGTTCGCGCAGTCGTGGTCGGTCGGGCCGTTCGGCCTGCTGATGAACTCGCAGAGTGCTTACATCCCCGACAAGACGACGCGCGAGACGCGCACCCGCAGCGCCTTCCGCGCCGCGTTCGGCCTGTTCCGCGTGAAGTCGTCGCCGACGCAGACCGAGGTCCTGCTGTTCTGGTTCGTGCGCTTCGCCGTGTGACCGGCGCACGGCCCGCGCCACCGCCGGACGCGGCCGAACCTTGCGGTGGAAATCCGTCCGTGCCTACGCACCACGGCCCGCCGACGGCGGCCCGGAAATGGACGATGGTGTCGCACAGGCGCGGTGTGCCCGCGCCAGGAGCGACAGCATGGACACCCGTAGATTCCGCGTGCAACTGGTCGAACTGCGCGACCGCCTCGTCGGCCGCAAGGAACGCGTCGGCCGCCACCTCGACCGCCGCGACGAACCGCTGTCGGCCAGCCCCGAACAGCGGGCGATCGACATCGAGAACCGCGACGTGCTGGAGGAACTCGACGCCACCGCCCGGGTCGAACTGCAGCAGGTCGAGCACGCGCTGGCGCGCATCGAGACCGGCGAGTACGGACGCTGCGAGGGCTGTCGCCGGCCGATCCAGTCGGCGCGGCTCGAACTGGTGCCGTTCGCGACCCGCTGCGCGCACTGCGAATGCATCGCCGAGGCGAGTTGAGGCGGTGCGCGCGGCCCGTCCGCGCGGTGACGCCGTTCCTGGTCCTCAGCGTTGGCAGCCGCTGCACCAGTACGTGCTGCGCCCAGAGTCGACGGCGCGCTTGATGGTCGCGCCGCAGCGCGGGCACGGCCGGTCCGCGCGCTCGTACACCGCGAGTTCACGCGCGAAGAAGCCGGCGTCCTCGTCGACGCCGACGTAGTCGCGGAACGACGTGCCGCCAGCGGCGATCGCCGCGGCCAGCACCTCGCGCACGGCCGCGGCGAGCGCGTCGCACTCGGCCAGCGTCAGCGAACCGGCGGCGCGGCGCGGCCGCACGCGCGCGCGCCAGCACGCTTCACTGGCGTAGATGTTGCCGACGCCGACGAGGATGCGGCCGTCCATCAGCAGCGCCTTCACGTTGGCCTTCTTGCCGCGGCTGACGCGGCGCAGGAACGCGCCGTCGAAGCCGGGCTGCAGCGGCTCCTGGCCGAGCGCTGCCAGCAGCGGGTGGGTCGGCAGGTCGGCGGCGTCCGCGACGTCGAGCGCGCCGAACCGCCGCGGATCGACGAAGCGCACCAACCGATCGCCGAAGTCCATGCGCCAGTGTTCGTGCTTGCGCCACTCCGGCCGCGGCGTCGTGCCGGCGAGCGCGTCGACGAGCAGGCGACCGGTCATGCCGAGGTGCACGATCGCCGCCGGCGCGCCGGCGCCGTCGAAGCGCAGCAGCAGGTACTTCGAGCGCCGCTCGACCGCCGTGCAGGTCCGGCCGACGAGGGCGCGCAGCGCCGCTTCCGGCAGCGGCCAGCGCAGGTCGGGGCGCGTCTGCTCGTAGCGGCGCAGGCGGCGGCCGCGCAGGTGCGGCTCGGCGCCGGCGCGCACGGTCTCGACTTCAGGCAGTTCGGGCACGGTGGCGGCGGGGGCGGCGCAGGTTGCGGGGCTGGAACTGGCCGCCAGCAGGCGCATGGCTACCATGCCGCGCCCTTTCCCGCGACCTGTACCGCCATGGCATCCGACCCCGCCGTCGCCGGCCTGCACCACATCGGCATCGCTGTCCGTTCGCTGGCCGAAGCGCTGCCCCGCTGGACCGACGGCCTCGGCCTCGTGCTGCAGTCCGTCGACGAGGTGCCGACCGAGAAGGTCAAGGTCGCCGTCCTGCTCGCCGGGACGCAACGCATCGAGCTGCTGGAGCCGACCTCGCCGGACTCGCCGATCGCGGTGTTCCTGGACAAGCGCGGCCCGGGCATCCACCACCTCGCGTTCCAGGTCGGCGACTGCCAGGTCAAGATCGACGCGATGACGGCGCTCGGCGCCCCGATGCTCAACCAGAAGCCCAACCCGGGCGCGCACGGCTGCAAGGTCGCGTTCGTCCACCCCAAGTACCTCGGCGGCGTGCTGGCCGAGTTCGTCGAGGACCCGCATCCATGACCGATCCGTTGAAGAAGCTCCAGGACCTGCGCGAACGCTCGCTGCTCGGCGGCGGCAAGGAGCGCATCGACGCCCAGCACCAGAAGGGCAAGCTGACCGCGCGCGAGCGCATCGACCTGCTCGTCGACCCGGGCACGTTCACCGAGATCGACCGGTTCGTCACGCACCGCTGCCGCGACTTCGGCATGGACAGCGAGAAGAACCAGATCCTCGGCGACGGCGTCGTCACCGGCAGCGCGCGGATCGATGGCCGGCCGGTCTACCTGTACGCGCAGGACTTCACGGTCTTCGGCGGCAGCCTTTCGGAGACGCACGCGGCCAAGATCTGCAAGGTCATGGACCTCGCCGTGAAGATGGGCGTGCCGATGATCGGCCTGTCCGACTCCGGCGGCGCGCGCATCCAGGAGGGCGTCGTGTCGCTCGGCGGCTACGCCGACATCTTCCTGCGCAACACGCTGGCCAGCGGCGTCGTGCCGCAGCTCAGCGCGATCATGGGCCCGTGCGCCGGCGGCGCCGTCTACTCGCCCGCGATCACCGACTTCATCCTGATGGTCGAGGGCACGAGCTTCATGCACATCACGGGCCCGGACGTGGTGAAGACGGTGACGCACGAGGACACGACCAGCGAGGATCTCGGCGGCGCGCGCGTGCACAGCGAGGTCAGCGGCGTGGCGCACTTCACCGCGCCGGACGACGCGACCTGCCTCGTGCAGCTGCGCGAGCTGCTCGGCTACCTGCCGCTCAACAACGCCGAGGACCCGCCGTTCCGTGCCACCGAGGACGACCCCAACCGCATGGATCCGGCGCTCGACACGATCGTGCCGGCCTCCAGCGACCAGCCGTACGACATGCGGCAGGTGGTCAAGAAGGTCGTCGACGACGGCAAGTTCTTCGAGGTGCAGGCCCGCTACGCCAAGAACATGATCGTCGGCTTCGCGCGGCTGGGCGGCCGCGCCGTCGGCATCGTCGGCAACCAGCCGAACCACCTCGCCGGCGTGCTCGACATCAAGGCGAGCCTCAAGGGCGCGCGGTTCATCCGCTTCTGCGACGCCTTCAACATCCCGCTGGTCACGTTCGAGGACGTGCCGGGCTTCCTGCCGGGCAAGGACCAGGAGTGGGGCGGCATCATCACCCATGGCGCCAAGCTGCTCTACGCGTACTGCGAGGCGACGGTGCCGAAGATCACGGTGATCACGCGCAAGGCCTACGGCGGCGCCTACGACGTGATGAACAGCAAGCACATCCGCGCCGACCTCAACCTCGCCTGGCCGTCGGCGGAGATCGCCGTGATGGGCGCCGAGGGCGCGGCCAAGATCGTCTTCCGCCGCGAGATCCAGGCGGCCAAGGATCCCGTCGCCGAGGAGAAGCGGCTCGTCGCCGACTACAAGGCGAAGTTCGCCAACCCATACCAGGCGGCGGCGCGCGGCTACGTCGACGACGTCATCGAACCGCACCGAACGCGCCCGATGCTGATCCAGGCGCTCGAACTGCTGCGCAGCAAGCGCGACACCAACCCACCGAAGAAGCACGGCAACATCCCGCTGTAGGGACGCCGCGCTCGC
>JADCJE010000018.1 GCA_020247305.1 Phycisphaerales bacterium
CATCGATCTCCCGCGACGGCTCGCCATACCCAAGGCACTCGAAGGCGTCGTCGTGTAGTGACAACTAATCGACGCAAGTCGTTGCTTCTCAGTCTCACGACATGCCGAACTGCGGAACTTGGGCTAGCACCGCACTGGCCCCTGCGCGCCGGCGGTGTTTCCGCGGTGCCGTGCGGCCCGTGCCTCACCGGCGCACGACGTCGATCGTCACCGCGACAGCGCCGGTGCCGACGTCGACTTCGGCCCTGCCACTGCCGCCAACGTCCGGCGAGAAGGCCTCGACTTCGTAGCGGCCTGGCGCCAGGCCTTCGACGACGAAGTTCGCGTCCGCATACCCGAACGTGCGCACGGTCGTGCACTGTCCCTTCGCCGCGCCGAGCCGTTCCACGGAACCCCGACCGCGCGGCAAGCCTGTGACCGTGGCGCGGATCGACCCGGTGCCGGGCGGCGGCACCGCGAACACGATGCCGGACACGTCGCCGTCGCCGACCTCCAGCTGCATCAGGTGCCACGTTCCCTCTGTCGGTGCGAACGACAACGAGACCTTGCCAGCGGTGATGCCGCGCGCTTCGAAGCTGCCGTCGGCGCCGAGCACGCAGTCGATCGTCTTGTCGCCGAAGGTCTGCACGGCGAGCTTGCTGCCGGCGACCTGGGCCACGCCCGTGACGCGCCCGCGCAACGTCGCGCCGGGCGCCAGCGTCGGCTGCACCTCGAGCACGGGCACGCCGGCTTGGACCTCGAACGGGCCGAACGTTCGCTTCGGGTAGTCGCGATGCGCGAGCACGAGGCGGTTCTCGCCGGGTGGCACGCACGTCAGCTCGAACCGTCCCTCGGCGTCCGTGAACGCCACCGTCTTGTTGGGGCCATCCTGGCTCGCGGTCACGTAGGCGCGGCGGGAGGTGTCCTCCGGGTCGCCCGATTGCACGACGACCTCGACGTCTCGAACAGGCGCCCCGGTCACAGCGTCGCGCACGACCCCTCGCAGCGTGGTGCCGGCGTCGAGGCGGATCAGGTGCTGGTCTTGCTCGGCACCGACCTGCGGCGCGCTGGCGATGCGCTGCGGTGCGTAGCCCGCCGCCGCAACCTCGACGAGCAGCGGCACGCCCGGTTGCAGCTGCCAGTGCTCGAGGCGGAACGAGCCGTCGGCGGCAGCGAAGCGCACCGGATCGACGTTCTGCAGCGGGTGCACTGCGGGATCCGCCGCGAGCGTGATGGTGAACGCGGGGAGCGGCGCGCCCGTGCGGCCATCGACGACGCGGCCGGCCACGCTCGCCGCCGGCTCCATGCGCACGAGCAGTTCGGTCGGGGATCCGGCCACGACCGGCAGCGAAGCTCGGCGGAACTGGGTGTGGTGGGCGTGGACTGCGCAGGGCTCCGGCGGCAGTTCGCGGATGGTGAAGCGACCTTCGCGATCGCTCGTCGCCCGGCTGCCGACCGTTCGTGGCTCGCCCTCCGATGCCGTTGTCCGGCAGTAGACCGATGCGCCGACGATCGGCTGGCCCTTCGGGTCGAGCACGCGGCCGGCGATGGTGCGGCCGGGGCGCAGCACCAGCACGAGCTCGCCGCGTTGTGCGGGAGCGTCGACCTCGCGGCGCGCCGCGACGAAGCCGTCCTTGACGGCGAGGAGCTCGAGGAGCTTCGCCGGCAGGTCCGGGATGCAGAGGCGTCCTTCTGCATCGGTGTAGCCGCGGTTCTCCATCGGCCGGAAGGAACCGCTCGACACGCCGACGCGCACGCCGTCGAGGGCTTCGCCGCGGTCGCCGACGACTCGCACCGTGAGGGTGAGCCCCGGACGCAGCACGATCTGCAGCGGCGCCCCGCCTGGGCTCGCAAAGGTCGTCGTCGGCTGGAATCCCGGCTTCGTCACCGTGATGCCGTGGTCCTGGTCGGGCGCCGCACCGCCGAACACGAACTGCCCCGCGGCGTCGGTCTCGGCGCCGCGCGCGAGACCCGATGCCTGCACCTTGGCGCCGGCGATCGCCTGGCCGGCCTCGTCGACGACGCGGCCGGTGAACGCCGCCCCGGGCATGAGCTCGATGTCGAGTTCGTTCCGTTGCTTGCCATCGACCACGTAGGCGTCGAACAGGCGTTCGCGATAGCCCGTCTTCTGCACCAGCAGCGGGTACGGCGGTCCCGTCACCTGCAGTTCGTAGCGGCCGTCGGCATCGCTGAACGTGGCGACGTCGCGCCAGCCGTTGACGGTGACCTCGGCGCCGGCGATCGGCGCGCCGTGCACATCGTGCACGCGGCCGAACAGCGTGCGATCGAGGGCTAGGACCTCGACAGCCAGTTCGGCTTCGCGCTGCCCTGCGTGCACGAGTTGCGCTGTGCACCAGACCTTGGCGTCGGCAGCGGGCCCCGCGCGCACGGCGCGCACCATGCCGGTCGTCGTGCGCGCAGGGCCGCGCCAGACGAACTGGCCGGCGGCGTCGCTGCTCACTTCTTGTGCCATGGCTGGCGAGCCGGTCGTCTCCGTTCCGTCGAACCACTGCAGCGTCAGCACCAAGTCGGCGCACGGCGCACCCGCCTTCGTCACTTTGCCGAGCACGGTCAGGCCGTCGGCCGGCGCCGCGGCCGTTCGATCCGCGAGCGCTGCTTCGGCGCCGGCAGCCGGGTCCGTTCCGACCGCAGCTGCGACCACCGCGGTGGCCGCAGGTGCTTCGGCCACTTCGCGGCGCGCGCCCGCATCCGGCGGCGGCGGCGTGGCCGCGCTGCGATCGAACCACCACAGCAGGATGCCGACGGCGACGAGCGCGGTGGTCACCAGCGCGACGTGGATCTTGGTCATGAAGAGGACTCCGAAGGTCGTGTTCGTCGCCGTGGCGCCGGTTGCGGCCAGCGCGGCGTCGGCGGCGCCTTGCGCCTGGGTGGCGAACGGGAGCAGCGCCGCTTGCCAGCCGCGGCGGTCGCCGAAGTGTTGGTCGAGGCGCGTTCGCAGCCGTTCGAGACCCCGTTGCAGCCGCGAACGCACCGTGTTGCGCGGCACGCCGAGCTGCACCGCGATCGCCTCCGGCAAGAGCCCGCGCCAGAAGCGCAGCACGACCACGGTGCGGAACGGTTCTTCCAGCGTGTGCACGGCCGCCGCGACCTCGCGCATCGCCTCCGCCTGGGCTGCGATGGCGGCGGGATCGCCGTCGCCCGGCGTGGCGGCGGCGGCGGCCACCACGTCGCGGGCGGTGCGCCGCGCCGCCGTGCGGCGCCACATCCGGGCCAGGTTGCGCAGCGTGCCGCGCAACCAGGGCTGCCGGCCGACGTCGGTGCACGGGCTCTGCAGCGCCGCGACGAGGGTGTCCTGGACGAGATCCTCCGCATCGGCATGCCCGCCGAGCAGCGAACGCGCGAGGCTGCGCAATGCCGTGCCTTCGGCAAGCAGCTGGCGGGTGCGTTCCTGGTCCGGCGTGGTCATCGCGGGAGACTAGTTGCCGCGGTCGGCGCCGAGGACTCCGGAGCGGCGCGCGGGTTGGAGCCCAGGCCAGCACGCAGCTCGGTGGGGTGGCGACGTCGGCATCGTGTTCGAGCCGTAGCGACCGGCGTGGGCCGCGCCGAGGCCGTGAGCACGCCCGCGAGGGGAGCGAGGATCAGCACGCCGACGACGCGATCCCCACCGGCGCGTCGCCCTGCGGATCATCGTCCTGGGCTCGAGCCCGAGGATCCGAAGCGGTTCTCGACCAGAGCGGCGAGCAACCCGGCTGGGGCGGCCGGGTCGAAAAGTCGAAACGCTCGACGAGTGGTGCGGCGAGGCGACGCAACACCTTCTCGGTGGCCCGGACGGCAGGCGTGCCGGTGTACCGGCGAACCGGCGAACCGCAGGGCTTCGTCCAGTTCCAAGCCGTAGGCGTGGCGCTCGGTGTAGATGACCAAGTGGCCGCGAACTCAGCGCATGGCTTCACCCCCGTGCGCCCGGCTGACGCAGCACCGTGGCCTCTGGGTGCGGCGGCAGTGCGCAAGCGCTTTTGGCAACGGCAACATGAAAAGGGACCCCGCGGCAGTCTGAAAAGGGACCCCCTCCCGGGCGCCGCGGAGGGCGCAAACCGGCCCTTCCAGCCACGATCGGGTTTCCAAACAACCGGTCGCAGCCAGGAGGGCCAGGAGTGCTCAGGATGACCCAGTGGGCAGAGATTCGCCACCCACACCAAGTCGACGGCGTCCCGAAGAAGGAGCTGGCGAGGCGGTTCCAGATCGACGTGAAGACGGTTCGGCGGGCGCTGCAGCAGGCGGCGCCACCCAAGCGCCGGCCGACCAAGCGGTCGAGCCGGATGGACCCGTTCCGAGAGCGGATCGAGGCGCTCTTGCGCACCGACCCCGACCTGACCAACAAGCGGGTTGGCGTGCTGCTGTTGCAGCAGGGCTGCGACGTCCGCGAGCGGCAGCGCAACGGCTACATCGCCAGGGTGCGGCGCGACCTGTTCCCCAAGGAGGTGTTCGTGCACCGCACGCACCTGCCGGGCAAGACCATGGAAGGCGACTTCGGGCAGTCTGTCGCCAAGATCGCGGGCAAGGTCACGCGGGTCTTCTACTTCGTCGCGGCGTTGCCGGCGTGCAATGCGTACGCGGCCAAGGCCTACCCGGTCGAGCGGCTGGAGTGCCTGCTCGATGGCATCAACCACGCGTTCGAGTGCTTCCGCGGCTTGACGGACCGGATCGTGCTCGACAACACGTCGCTTGCAGTTCGTCGCGTCCTCCGCGGCACGGATCGCGAGGAGACTGACGGGTTCCAGGCGTTCCGTGGCTCGTTTCCGATCGGTGTCGACTACTGCGCGCCGGCCAAGGGCTGGGAGAAGGGATCCGTCGAAGGCGGCGTCGAGTTCGTGCGACAGAACTGCTTCTTGCCGATGCCCGACGTGCCGAGCTTCGCGGCGCTCAACGAGTTGATTCGGAGCGAGTTGGCTGCCGACACGGCGCGCCGTCGCCTGCCGGACGGACGCACGGTGGCCGAAGCACTGACGGCCGAGCGCGAGCACCTTCGGCCGCTGCCGGCGGTGATGCCTGAGCCGTGCCGGACGACGACGCGCGTCGTCGACAAGTTCGCGCAGATCGTCATCGATGGCGTGCGCTACCAGGTGCCGATCGAGTGCGCCTACAAGCCGGTCGTCGTCAAGCTGTTCGCCGACCGCGTGGCCATCGTCGCGGACGGCGAGATCGTCACCGATTCGCAGCGGTCCTTCGACCGCGGTGCGTTGGTGCTGGATCCGCACCACGTGCTCGACCTCCTGGCGCGCAAGTCTCGTGCCGTGCCCGAGGCCACGGCGCTGCTGCAGTGGCCGCTGCCACCCGTGTTCGAGTCGCTGCACAGGGCGCTCTGCGAAGCGACCCGCAAAGGCCACCAAGAGTACGTCTTGGTGCTGCGACTCATCCGCGAGCACGGCGAAGACCGTGTCGCCGAGGCCGCGCAAGAAGCCCTTCGTTCCGGCTCGCCGCGATTCGAGACGATCCGGCTCTGCCTGCTACGACGCTCGCACGAGCGCGTGCCGCCGACCCGGATCGAGGACTCGCGCCTCGCGAGCATCGAGGTCGCAGCACCGCGCCTCGACGTCTACGACCAGATCACGGAGGCAGCGCGATGAGCAAGATCGTCGAGCCACCACATCTCGCCACCGATCTCAAGGACCTGCAGCTGCCGACCATCCTCGGCGCCTGGCAGCAACGCGCCGAGGACGCGCAGAAGAAGCGACAAGGCCATGCCGAGTACCTCGCCGACCTCGTCAGTCTCGAGGTCACCGGCCGTCGCGAGCGGCGCATCCAACGCCGCATCCAGGAGGCGCGGTTCCCGATCCTGAAGACGCTGGACACGTTCGACTTCGCGGCCCAACCCAGCCTCGACCGCGAGTCGATCGCCGAGCTGTTCCAGTGCGGCTTCGTCGAAAAGGCGGGCAACGTCGTGCTCGTCGGTCCGGTCGGCACCGGCAAGACCCACCTCGCGATCGCGCTCGGCATCGCCTGCTGCCAGCGCGAGCGCAGGGTGCGCTACATCACGGCCGCCGAACTCACCAACGCACTCGTCGAAGCCAAGCAGGATGGACGCCTGTCGCGGAAACTCGAGCTGTTCGCCCGCTTCGATGTCGTCGTCCTGGACGAACTCGGCTACGTGCCGTTCGACAAGCAAGGCGCCGACCTGCTGTTCGGCTTCATCACGCGGGTCTACGAGCGGCGCAGCCTGATCGTCACCACCAACCTCGCCTTCGCCAGGTGGTCAGAGGACTTCCTCGATGCCACCGCGGCGGCAGCCGTCATCGACCGCGTCGTGCACCACGCGACCGTGCGCAAGACCGACGGCGACAGCTTCCGGCTCAAGGCCGCCAAGGCGAGGGCCGGACGCGGCAGGGGAGCCCAGGACAAGTGAAGCATCTGGTCCGATCGCAGTGCCGGGGAGCGCTCGGGCCTCGACTCTCACCTTCCCCGGTGTCCCCCCGCGCCCTCCGCGGCGCCCGGGAGGGGGTCCCTTTTCGGACTGCCACTGGGGTCCCTTTTCATGTTGCCGTTGCCAGCGCGACCTTGGTGGCGGTTCTGGTAGCATCGCCTTCCACCAAGCTGCAGGAGCGGGCGAGCCCAGAGGCTCGCGGCGCAATGCCAAAGACGTAGGTCCA
>JADCJE010000180.1 GCA_020247305.1 Phycisphaerales bacterium
TACGGAAGCGCGGGGTCGGAGGCCAGCAGCGTCGGCGGCAAGACCGGCCGGGCGGCGCGATGGCGGCACGGTTCGCCGTGCTTGGACCGCCGCCAGCATCCGGCGGATTCCCGCGCATTTCGGGCCGGCCAGGACCACGGTTCCCAACGCCCGCTGCAGCCACTCGTCCCAGCCGTGCCGACGACGGCCAGATCGCGACGGCCGCGACCATGCGGAACCCGCACCCGCGTGCGCTTTCGCCGCTCGGCCTGCCGCCTTTGGCAATCGGCGGCGGCGCCAAGGCGCACAGGGGATCCATCCGCACCGCTGGTCCCGTCACTGCAGGACGTGGCAACGCACCGAACAGGTCTCCTCAATCCTCGCGAGCAGCGTGCAGGCGAGGCGGCCGCGGGATCAGCAACCAACGACTTCTGGCGACAACCACCTTGACGCCTTCCGGGACGCTTACTGATGGAGTGGCGCCTTGATTCCTTCGCGTCGTATGTGCCCGGCGCAGTCATGGATCCGTTTGTGACAGTCGGCCCCGATCGCGTGATCCGCGGCGGCGATTGGGGCGTCACGCCCATCTGCCTCCGGTCCACGTATCGCTGGTACTTCTCGCCCGGTTTCGCGAACGGCCAGCCCGGATTCCGGGTCGTGCTCGCCCCAGTTCGCGCGCCCTGAGGGTTCGCCGCGCGACGAGTCCGGTCGCGCGCGCAGTGCCCGTCGGCGTCCGGCGGAGTCCCCGCCGGAGGCGCCGAGTGCGCCCGGCGGTGTGCGAAGGCGTGCACCGGCGACCGCGACATCAGGGCAATTTTGCGCCTCCGCCTGTGTGGTTGTGCGGTGGTCGCCGCTTCCTTCCTTGTCATCGCTCCCGGTCGGGGCGCCGTCCGCCGTCCGCCGTCCGCCGATCCAACCATGGTCTCACAAACCCTTTACGCATCCACGCTTCCCGCCGCGGCCCTCGCCCTCGCCCTCGCCTCGCCGCTGGCGGCGCAGTTGCGCACCACGCACCTGTTCGGCCAGCCGGCGCTCGGCTCATCCTGCTTCGTCGAGCACCGCATCCAGGGGAACCCGGCCGGTCACATCGTCGGCTTCCTGTGGTCCGGCCCATACACCAACGTCGTGGCGCTGCCCGGCACCGGCATCAACGGACTGCTGCGCGTCGACCCGCTGAGCTTCGTCATGCTCGGCTTGCAGATCTCCAACGGCGTCCAACCACCGATCATGGATCTGAACGTGCCCGGGAGCGCATCCGTCCTCGGCGGCAACGTCATCTGCCAGTCGTTCGACATCGGCCCGTCGTTCGAGATCGAACTGTCGGGCAACAAGGTGTCGCTGACCGTGCAGTCCGGACCCTCGGCGCAGGTGCTGAACAGCATGGTGCCCATCGGCCGCGGCACCTTCCAAATGGGTTCGACGGCGCCGGTCATGGCGCCGCCGCACTTCGTGCAGGGCTCGGAGGTGGCTGGCGGTCTCGTGACGATCACCCAGCCCTTCTGGATCGGCCGCTACGAGGTCACGCAGGGCGAGTTCCAGGCGGTGATGGGCTACAACCCCAGCATCTTCACGGGGGCGGCCTACCCCACCTGGCAGCCACGTCCGGTCGAGAACGTCACGTGGAACGAGGCGGTCACGTACTGCCAGAACCTCACTGCGATGGAGCGCGCGGCCGGTCGCGTGCCGCACGGGTACGAGTATCGCCTGCCGACGGAAGCGGAGTGGGAGTACTGCTGCCGTGCCGGCACGACGACCGAGTTCCACGCCGGTCAGACTCTGACGTGCACGGAGGCGGTCTACTTCGCCGACCAGGCCACGAACTCCTACTGCTGGTCCTACGACCCGAAGTTCGGCGGCACCGGGGTGCCCAACGCGTGGGGGCTCTACGACATGCACGGCAACGTCGCGGAATGGTGCGTGGACACTTCCGACGTCCAGACCAACGCGCTGGTGAACTACCCGAGCAACAACCGGGAGGACCCGGTGACCCTGGGCGGGGCTTACCGCGTCCACCGCGGCGGCAGCTACCAGAGCTTCCTGGACCGCTGCCGATCGACGTCGCGCGCGGCCGAAGCCCAGACCAACGGACGACTCTACCTCGGCTTCCGCGTCGTGCTGGCGCCGGCGCTGGTGATGCCCGGCATGTCCGTCATCGCGCCCGGCTCGTTCAACATCGGTTCGCCAGAGCCGGTCGGCGTGCCGCCGCACTTCAACCAGGCCGTATCCACGCCGGTGACCAATGTGACGATCACGCGGCCGTTCTGGATGGGCGAGCGCGAAGTCACGCAGGCCGAGTACGTGGCGCTGATGAACTCCAACCCCAGCTTCCACAAGGGGCCCGCCTACCCCAACTCGGGCTCGCTGCCGGTCGAGAACGTCACGTGGTACGACGCGATGGCGTACTGCGCGGCGCTGACCGCCCGCGAAGACGCCCTGGGGCGCGTGCCGAGCGGCTACATGTACCGCCTGCCGACGGAGGCGGAATGGGAGTACTGCTGCCGTGCCGGCACGGCGACGGAGTTCAGCTTCGCACCGAACCTCGCGTGCAGCGACGCGGTCTTCTGGATGACGGCGACGACGGCGGGGTGCAACATCACCCAGCCGGCGCCGGCCGGCAGCTTCGCGCCGAACACCTTTGGCCTCTACGACATGCACGGCAACGTCGCTGAGTGGTGCTACGACTCGTGGGACGGGACGACGGACTACTTCATGCTGCCGAGCTTCAATCCCTTCCGATTTTCGGGCAACTTGCGCATCGTGCGAGGCGGCAGTTGGGGCGACTCCGTGGAGGTTTGCCGGTCGGCTTATCGCAGCGGCGATTACCCGACCTTCCAGTCCTCCAACATCGGCTTCCGGGTTGTTCTGGCGCCGGCGCCTGGGAACATCAGTACGACGCTCGGCATGGTTCCAATCACGCCGGGGACGTACCAGAGGGGGTCGAACTACGGCAACAGTGAAGAGATGCCTGTGCACCAGGTGACGCTGACGGCGCACTTCTGGATGGGCAAGCACGAGGTGACGCAGGCGCAGTACCAGGCGGTGATGGGCAGCAACCCGAGCTTCTTCCAGGGCAGCAGCTACCCCAACGCGCCGCAGCGGCCGGTCGAACAGGTGTCCTGGAACAACGCGCGCGCGTACTGCCAGGCGCTTACGACAGCCGAGCAGGCCGCTGGCCGTGTGCCGCCGGGTTACGAGTACCGCCTGCCGACGGATGCCGAGTGGGAATACTGCTGCCGTGCGGGCACGACAACGGAGTGGCACACGGGCACAAGCCTCACCACGACCCAGGCGAACTGCGACAACACGCTCGGACAGACGGCGGTGGTCGGCAGCTACGCGCCGAACGCGTTCGGTCTGCACGACATGCACGGCAACGTGTACGAGTGGTGCCTCGACAACATGATCTACTACACGCCCGCTCCCGAGACCGATCCGTTTGTGACGGGTACCTATCTGCCCATCCGCGTAGTCCGCAGCGGCAATTGGTCAAACCAATCGATCTTCAGCCGGTCCGCCAGCCGGTGGGGCGCCATCCCGGCCACCGCGAACAGCGGTCTCGGGTTCCGGGTCGTGCTCGCCCCTGCACTCGTGCCCTGAGGGATCGCCGCGCGGTCGGCGTCTTGCCCGACGGTCGAGGGCGGCTCCGTCGGCCACCGCGTCGCCCTCGGGGTGATCCTGCCCTGAGGGGGACGCCGCGGGCTTGCCGGCTGCGGCGGAGCGGACGGCCGCACGTTTGCGCCGCGCGGTCCGGCATCCCGCGCCCGGTCGCGGCATGATGGTCGGCCGATGCGCGCGTTTCTGTCCGGCCCGACTGCCGCCCCTGCCGTCCTGCTGCTGGCGCTGCTCGCCGCGTGCGGCAAGGACCAGCCTCCGGCGCAGCCGCTGGCCTTGACCGCAGCGCCATTGCCGGCCCGCGCTGCCGTGCCGGGTCCGCGCTTTGCGAAGCTCGACCCCGCAGTGACCGGACTGCAGCACCAGAACCTGCTGCGCCGCGAGAACGTCGTCGCCTACGTCTACTCCGGCGCCGGCCTCGCGGTCGGCGACTACGACGGCGACGGCCTGCCCGACGTGTACGTCGTCTCGCAGGACGGCCCCAACAAGCTGTTCCGCCAGACGGCGCCGATGCGCTTCGTCGACGTCACCGCGACCGCGGGCGGCCTCGACGGCGGCGACGCGTGGGGCACGGCGGCGACGTTCGCCGACGTCGACGGCGACGGCGATCTCGACCTGTACGTCTGCAACCTGGAGTCGCCCAACCTCCTGTACCAGAACCAGGGCGACGGCACGTTCGTCGAGAAGGCGGGGCCGTTCGGCCTCGGACTCGTCGCCGCCAGCATGGGCTGTGCGTTCGCCGACTACGACCGCGACGGCGACCTCGACTGCTACGTGCTGGCCAACCGCGTGCTGCGCAGCAACCTGCCCGAGGAGATCAAGGCCGAGGTCACGCTGCCGCGCACGATCCGCAAGACCAAGGAGCAGCTGGCGCCGCCGCTGCCGCGGGTGTTCCCGCGCGGCGTGGACGGCAAGCAGACGGTGCCGCCGGGCTACGAGGACCATTACTTCCTCGTCGAGGGGGCGCCGGCGCCGTTCCAGGCCGGCCAGCGCGACCGGCTGCTGCGCAACGACGGCTACGGGCGCTTCGTCGACGTCAGCGACGAGGCCGGCATCCGCGACCAAGGCAACGGCCTGTCCGTCGTGTGGTGGGACGTCGACGGCGACGGCTGGCTCGACCTGTACGTCGCCAACGACTTCCAGTCGCCGGACCTGCTGTACCGCAACGGCGGCGACGGCCGCTTCGTCGAATGCGCCGACGTGATGCTGCCCAACACGGCGTTCTTCGGCATGGGCAGCGACTTCGGCGACGTCGACGGCGACGGCCGCTTCGACCTGCTCGTCGCCGACATGTCGAGCACGTCGCACTACTGGGGCAAGATGCTGATGGGCAGCATGGACCAGCACCGCTGGTTCCTGATGCACAGTCGGCCGCAGCAGTACATGCGCAACGCGCTGTACGTGAACACCGGCACGGGCCGCTTCCACGAAGCCGCGCACCTCGCCGGCCTCGCCAGCACCGACTGGACGTGGACCGTGCGGCTGTGCGACCTCGACGACGACGGCCGCCTCGACCTCTACGCCACCAACGGCATCCCGGTCTTCACCGACAACCCGGACACCGGCGAGGAGTTCGACCGGCTGTGGCGGCAGGGCCTGCAGCAGCAGGCGCTCGCGCTGTTTCGCGCCATCCCGAGCGTGCCGGAGAAGAAGGTCGCCCGGCGCAACGTCGGCGACCTGCAGTTCGAGGACGTCGGCGCCGAGTGGGGGCTCGACGAAGCGAGCGTCGCGCATGGCGCCGTGGTGTGCGACCTCGACCGCGACGGCGACCTCGACGTGATCGCCAACACCATGAACGGCCCGACCGGGCTGTGGGAGAACCGCGGCAGCGACGGCCGCCGCGCGCTCGTGTCGCTGCGCGGGAGCGGCGGCAACCGCTTCGGCGTCGGCGCGCGCATCGAGATGACCGCCGGCGGCCGCACGCAGGTGCGGCTCGTGTCGCCGACGCGCGGCTACATGTCGGCCGGCGAACCGGTCGAGCACTTCGGGCTCGGCGACGCGGCGCGCATCGAGCGGCTGGTCGTGCGCTGGCCGAGCGGCCGCGTGCAGCAGTTCGAGGGCCTGCTGGCCGATCGCTGGTTCACGGTGACGGAAGCCGGCGCCGGCGTCCTCGGGGGCGAGGGCCGCGAACTGGCGGAGGCGGCCGATGTGGTGGCGTTGGGGAACAGCGGTGGCGATCGCACCGACGGCGCCGCCGCCGCGGCGCCGCCCGCGCCGCCCGCCGCCGCGGATTCGTTCTTCGTCGCCACGGCGCTGCCCGCCGTGCACGCCGAGCGCGACTTCGACGACTTCGCGCAGCAGCCGCTGCTGCCGCACCGGCTGTCGCGGCTCGGCCCCGGTCTTGCGTGCGGCGACGCCGACGGCGACGGCCGCGTCGACGTGTGGCTCGCGGGCGCCGCCGGCGCGCCGGGCACGCTCCTGCACGGCCGCGACGGCGGCGGCTTCGCGCCGATCGCGGGCCCGTGGTCGCAGCACGCCGACTGCGAAGACCTCGGCGCCTGCTGGTTCGACGCCGACGGCGACGGCGACCTCGACCTGTACGTCGCCAGCGGCGGCATCGAAGCCGGCGAACGCACCGAGCTGCTGCGCGACCGCCTATACCGCAACGACGGCGGCCTGCGCTTCGTCGACGCGACTGCAGCGTCCTTGCCCGACGTGCGGCGCTCGTCGTCGTGCGTCGCCGCCGCCGACTTCGACCGGGACGGCGACCTCGACCTGTTCGTCGGCACGCGCGTCCAGCCGGGGCGCTTTCCGCACAGCGAACCGAGCGTGCTGTTGCGCAACGACGGCGGGCGCTTCGTCGACGTCGCGAGCGAACGGCTGCCCGGCGGCGGCGCGCTCGGCATGGTGACCGCCGCGCAGTGGACCGACCTCGACGGCGACGGCTGGCTCGACCTCGCGATCGCCGCGCAGTGGCAGCCGCTGCGCGTGCTCGGCAACGACGGCGGCTCGCGCTTCGTCGACCGCACCGAGGCGCTCGGGCTGGCTGCCGTGCACGGCCAGTGGAACTCGCTCGTCGCCGCCGACCTCGACGGCGACGGCGACGTCGACCTCGCGGCCGGCAACCTCGGCCTCAACAGCAAGTACAAGGCGAGCGCCAAGAAGCCGCTGCGGCTGTACGCCAAGGACTTCGACGGCAACGGCTCGTTCGACGTGGTCGAGGGCAAGCAGCAAGGCGACGCGATGCTGCCCGTGCGCGGCCTGTCGTGCAGCAGCCAGGCGATGCCGTTCGTGCGGCAGCGCTTCCCGACCTACGATGCGTTCGCGCGCGCCAACCTCGCCGACATCTACGGCGGCGAGGCGCTGGCGAGCTGTCTGGAGCTGCGCTGCGACGAGCTGCAGCACGTCGTCTGGCGCAACGACGGCGGGCGCTTCGTCGCCGAGCCGCTGCCGCGCCGCGCGCAGCTCGCGCCGGGCTACGGCCTCGTCGCCGCCGACTTCGACGGCGACGGCCGCATGGACCTCGTGCTCGCGCACAACTCATGGTCGCCGGAGCCTGAGACCGGGCGCATGGCCGGCGGGCTCGGCGCTTGGCTGCGCGGGCTCGGCGACTGCCGCTTCGAGGCCGTCGAGCCGGCGCGTTCGGGCATCGTGTTGCCCGAGGACCAGAAGGCCGTGGCGCTCGCCGACCTCGACGCCGACGGCGCGCCGGAGTGGCTCGCGGCCGCCAACGACGGCCCGTTGCGCGCCTTCCGTGTGCGCACGCCGCCGCCGGCGCTGGCCGTGCGGTTGCGGGGGCCTGACGGCAACCCGTCGGCGATCGGCGCGCGCGTCGCGCTGCGCGGCGCCGACGGCAGCCGGCAGGTCCGCGAAGTGCACGCCGGCGGCGGGTGCCTTGGCCAGGGCGAGCCGCGCGCGTGGTTCCCGGCGGCGGCGGAAGGCGCTGTCGTCGAGGTCCGCTGGCCGGACGGCAGCGTGAGCGAGACGAAGCTCGCGCAGCGCGTCGGCGTCGTCACGATCGCGCGCTGAGTGGCGCGTCGTCGTCGTGGCGCGCGTTGGCGCCGCGGGGCACACTGGCCGCCGTGAAGCTGCTCGTCGTGCTCGCCGTCGGTCTGCGGCCCAAGGACCTCGCCCACGCGCCCGTGCTGCGCGGGCTCGGCGAACACGGCTTTGCGGCGCCGCTGACGACGGTGTTCCCGGCGGTCACGTGCACGGTGCAGGCGACGTTCCTGACCGGCCTGCTGCCGCGCGAGCACGGCGCCGTCGCCAACGGCTGGTACTTCAAGGACCACGCGCAGGCGCTGCTGTGGCGGCAGAACAACGGCCTCGTGCACGGCGAGAAGCTCTACGAGGCGGCGAAGGCGCGCTACGGCACCCGCACGGCGAAGCTGTTCTGGTGGTGGAACATGTACGCGCGCGGCGTCGACTGGTCGCTGACGCCGCGGCCCGAGTACCACGCCAACGGCCTGAAGAAGCCCGGCCTCTACAGCGAGCCGGCGGACTTCCAGCGCGACGTGCAGCAGCGGCTCGGCGCGTTCCCGCTGTTCGACTTCTGGGGGCCCAAGGCCGGCATCAGGAGCACCGAGTGGATCGCGTCGTCGGCGCTCGACGTGATGCAGCAGCACGACCCCGACCTCGTGATGGCCTACCTGCCGCACCTCGATTACGACCACCAGCGCTTCGGCCCGGACGATCCGCGCAGCGTGCAGGCGGTGCGCGACCTCGACGCGCAGTGCGCGCGGCTGATCGCGGCGGCGCGCGAACGCGACGCGCACGTCGTCGTGCTCAGCGAGTACGGCATCGAGAAGGCGACGAAGCCGGTGTTCTTGAACCGCGTGCTGCACGAGAAGGGGCTGCTGCGCGTGCAGGAGACGAGCCACGGCCAGCTGCTCGACTGCGGCGCCTGCCGCGCGTTCGCCGTCGCCGACCACCAGTGCGCGCACGTGTACGTGCGCGACGCCGCCGACCTGGAACCGGTGCGCAAGCTGCTCGCGGCAGTGCCCGGCGTCGCGCGCGTGCTCGACCGCAGCCAGCAGCGCGAGCTCGGCATCGACCACGAGCGCAGCGGCGAGCTGGTCTGCGTCGCCGAGCCGGGCTGCTGGTTCGCGTACCACTACTGGCTCGACGAGAGCCGCCGGCCCGACTTCGCCACCACGGTCGACATCCACCGCAAGCCGGGCTACGACCCGACGGAGCTGTTCGTCGACCCGAAGCTGCGCTTCCCGCGGCTGCGCGTCGCGAAGAACCTCGCCAAGAAGCTGCTCGGCTTCCGCTACCTGATGGACGTCATCGGCACCGATCCGTCGATCGTCGGCGGCACGCACGGCCGCCTGTACAACGACGCCGCCGCCGGGCCGGTGTTCCTGTGCAGCGACCGGCGGCTGGCGCGCGATCGGGTCGCGGCGACCGACGTGAAGGAGCTCTGTCTGCGGCTGCTGGGGACGTAGGCGCGCTACGGCCGCGTCGCCCGTTCCAGCTCCGTCAGGATCGCCATCGCCTCGGCGTCGCTGGCGCCGCACATCGTCGGCTCGGCGCGCAGGTCGGCGCACCACTGCGGCCGCTCGGGCCGGCCGAACAGCAGGCAGCGGTTGTGCGCGTCGAGGTGCACGCAGCGTTCGCCGGCGCGTTTGCCGTGGGGCATGCCGAAGAACGGCGTGTGGATCGACGGCGCGATGCAGCAGGCGCCGCAGCCGACGCGGCAGGCGAAGGACTCGCTCACACGCCCTCGTCGGCGCAAAGCCGGGACAGGGCGCGCAGCGCCAGCGAGGCGGCGAGCAGCGCGGCGACGGCGGCGTAGGCCGGCCACGTCGCGGCGGCGCCGCAGGCGGCCATCAGCAGCAGCACGACGAGCAGCGTCGCGGCGACGAGCGCGAAGATCGCGGACAGCCCGAACAGGAAGGCCGCGAGCAGCGGGCGGTCGCCGGGTTCGTCGCAGGGGCGCGCGGGCATCGTGCGGGGATGGTACCGGCGCGGCGATGCGACTCGGTGCGCGCGCGGCGCGGGAAGCGCGCAGCCGCCGGAAAGCGCGACGGCCCGCCGGCGCGCGGGGCGCCGACGGGCCGTCGTTGGCCGTGGAGGCTCGGGCGTCGGACTCAGAAGTCCATGCCGCCCATGCCGCCCATCCCGCCCATGCCACCCATGCCGCCGTGGTCGTGGTCGTGGCCGCCGCCGCCGGCCGCCTTCTTCTCCGGCACGGTGGTGATCAGCGCCTCGGTCGTCAGCAGCAGGGTCGACACCGACGCGGCGTTCTGCAGCGCGGCGCAGGTGACCTTCGCCGGGTCGACGACGCCGGCCTTGATCATGTCCTCGTACGTGTCGGTCGCGGCGTTGTAGCCGAACGTCTCGCTCTTGTTGGCGCGGACGGTCTGGATGACGATCGAGCCGTCGACGCCGGCGTTGGCCGCGATCTGGCGCATCGGCGCCTCGACGGCGCGACGCACGATGTCGCAGCCGATGCGCTCGTCGCCCTGCAGGTCGAGGCCGTCCAGGGCCTTGGCCGCGCGCACCAGCGCGACGCCGCCGCCGGCGACGATGCCCTCGGCGACGGCCGCGCGCGTGGCGTGCAGCGCGTCCTCGACGCGGGCCTTCTTCTCCTTCATCTCGGCCTCGGTCGCAGCGCCGACCATGATCTGCGCGACGCCGCCGGCGATCTTCGCCAGCCGCTCCTGCAGCTTCTCACGGTCGTAGTCCGACGTCGTGCGCGAGATCTCGGCGCGGATCTGCTCCATGCGGGCCTGGCAGTCCTTCGCCTTGCCGGCGCCCTCGATGATGGTGCAGTCGTCCTTGCCGACGACGACCTTCTTGGCGCTGCCCAGTTCGGCCGTGGTGACCGACTCCAGGTTGATGCCGAGGTCCTCGAAGATGGCCTTGCCGCCGGTGACGATGGCGAGGTCCTCGAGCATCGCCTTGCGGCGATCGCCGAAGCCCGGCGCCTTGACGGCGCAGCACTTGAAGATGCCGCGCAGCTTGTTGACGACCAGGGTCGCCAGCGCCTCGCCCTCGATGTCCTCGGCGACGATCAGCAGCGGACGGCCGCTCTGCGCGATCTTCTCGAGCAGCGGCAGCATGTCCTTGATCGACGAGATCTTCTTCTCGTTGATGAGGATGAAGGGGTTCTCCAGCACCGCCTCCATCTTCTCCTGGTTGGTGACGAAGTGCGGCGACAGGTAGCCCTTGTCGAACTGCATGCCTTCGACCCACTTCACCTCGGTCACGAGGCTCTTGCCCTCCTCGACCGTGATGACGCCGTCCTTGCCGACGCGCTCCATGGCGTCCGCGAGGATGTTGCCGATCTCCTCGTCGTTGTTGGCGGCGATCGAGCCGACCTGGGCGATCTCCTTCTTGCCCTTGACGTCGATCTTCACCTTCTTGATCGACTCGACGATCTTGGCGACCGCCTTCTCGATGCCGCGCTTGATGGCGACCGGGTTGGCGCCGGCCGTCACGTTCTTGATGCCTTCCTCGAAGATGGCCTCGGCGAGGACCGTGGCCGTCGTCGTGCCGTCGCCGGCGACGTCCGACGTCTTCGACGCGACTTCCTTCACCAGCTGCGCGCCGAGGTTCTCGTACTTGCCGGCCAGCTCGATCTCCTTGGCGACGGTGACGCCGTCCTTGGTGACCGTCGGGCTGCCGAACGACTTCTCGATGATGACGTTGCGGCCGCGCGGGCCGAGCGTGACCTTGACGGCGCGGGCGAGCTGCTTGACGCCGTCGCGCATGCGCTCGCGGGCTTCCTGGTCGTACGCGATCTTCTTGACTGCCATGGGGATGCTCTCTGGTGGGGTGTTCGGGGTGGGGTGGGCCGCGATCAGTTCTCGATGATCGCGAGGATCTCGTCCTCGCCGAGGATCAGCAGCTCCTCGCCGTCGAGCTTGATCTCCGAGCCGGCGTACGACGAGAACAGCACGCGGTCGTTCTTCTTGACCGACATGGTCTGACGCGACCCGTTGTCGAGCAGCTTGCCGTTGCCGACCGAGACGACGATGCCCTCGCGCGGCTTCTCCTTCGCGGTGTCGGGCAGGATGATGCCGCCCTTGGTCTTGTCGTCGGCGGCGACGCGCTTGACGAGCACGCGGTCACCGAGGGGGGTCACGGTCATGGTCTTGGTCTTCGACATGGATCTCGTTCTCTCGATCGTGGGGGTTGGGAGGGAAGTGCGTCGCCGCGCGCGCCGCTTCAGCGGTTCGATCGCGGCGCAGGTCCGGTCGGGGGGGCGGGCGGCAGGCGCAGCGCCACCTGGCGCAGCACCAGCGGGCCGCCGAAGTGCGCCTGGATCAGCCCCTGCAGGGCGCCGCGCAGGCGGGCCAGGTCGAGCGGCTTGCGCAGGAAGGCGAAGAAGCCCGCGTGCTGCGCCGCGGCGGCTTCTTCCGCCGAGGCAAGGCCCGACATCAGGATCGCCGGCAGCGGCCGCACGGCGGCGAGCTGCTGGAAGAGCTGCAGGCCGGTGGTGCCGGGCAGGTGGAAGTCGAGCAGCGAGAAGTCGAAGCGCTGCTGCTGCGCCAGGCGCACGGCGTCGTGCGCGAAGGCGGTCGCCGCCACGTCCCAGCCCTGGCACGCCAGGAACTCGCTGAGGCAGGACCTCAGCGAGTCGTCGTCTTCGACCAGCAGGACGCGGAAGCTCTGGTGCATGCGGGCGGGATCGGGTGCCGGCGCGGGCGCGCCCGTCAAGCAATGGCTGTGCCGCCGCAGCCGTTCGATTAGAAGTGCTTTTCGCGCAACGGTTTGCGACAAACCCAAGCGGCCAGCCCGGTCGCGACCGCGGCCGCGAACTGCCAAGTTGGCGGCGCGTCCCGGGGCCCGCGCTGCCATCTTGGCGCACCCTGTTGGAGGCCGTGGCCACGATCCGCCAGCGATCAGGGCGGTGGGACGGTCAGGCGGACGCACCGCGCCAACGGTCCTGGCTGCCCGCTGGCGCGAACCGCGGGCCCCGCCCGTGGATCCAGCACGGTGGGGGCGGGTCGGCGGATGGGCCGCCGCACGGCCAGGCGGTCGACGCAGGCGATCGCGGCGCGGCGATCGCGGCGCCGCGATCGCAGGAGGTCACACGGGACGCGGCGTCACGACTCACTCGTCGTCGCCGTCGTCCTCGTCCTCGTCTTCATCCTCGTCGTCGTCGTCGTCGTCGTCGTCCTCGTCGTCGTCGTCCTCTTCCTCTTCTTCGTCTTCCTCGTCCTCGTCGAGGTCGTCGAGGCTGTCGGCGGACTCATCGCCCTCGTCCTCGTCGTCCTCGTCGTCCTCCTCGTCCCAATCGTCCTCGTCCTCGTCGCTCGCCTCGTCTTCGTCTTCGTACGACGCGAGCACGCGGTCCCAGTCCGCGACCTCGATCGTGTTGTTGCACTTGATGCAGACGCTGTCGTTGTCGCGCAGGTCCTCGAGTTGCTCGAGTTCGCGGTAGACCTCGCCGCATTCGCGGCACCGGACGATTTTGCCCATGGCTGTCGGTTCGGAAGGGTCCCCGGGGAAGGGGGTTGCGCGATGCATACCGGAGCGGCCGGGCAAGGCAATAGCCGCGGCGAGGGAATCTTCGCCGTGCGTCGACCGCTCGGTGCGATGGCGCCGACCAAAGTTCGGGTCGCCGCATGCCGAAGAACACCCCGTGAAGAGTCCCTACGCCATCCTGGCCATCGGCGTTGCCGGCTGCCTCGCCTTGGCATGGATAGCCCGGCAGGTGCAAACGCAGGCGACGGTCCTGCGCCAGCAGCGGCCGGTCGCAGCGCGCCCGGCCTTCCAGGTTCATCTCACCGCGCCCGCGACGACGCGGATCGAACGGCAGGGCGGCGTCGTGCGCCGCTGCGTGGCGGCCCACGCCGTGCGCGGCGCCAACGGCAAGCAACTTGCCGAGTGGATCGCGCGCGAGACGCAGGCGACCGCGTATGGCGCGCTGCAGGGCATCGCCGTGCACGTGACGCTGTACGGCGCCGACGGCAAGCCGCCGCACGTCTACGAACTGCCGGCGCGGCCGGTGGCTCCGCCTGCCCCGAAGCCGAAGCCGGCGCCGGCGCCCGCCGCGCCGTCCGCGACCCAGCCGGCGACGCCGCGCTGATCGGCAAGCGGCGGTGGCGCGGCGCGTTCCGCGCAGCCGCAGGCCGCCGCGGTCGCCGTACCGATAGCCGCCGGACATGTCCGGGCCCGTGGTCTTCGCCTTCGCCGTCGCCGACGGCACGCTGCCGGTCGTCGGCGCCGCGCCGCCCGACGTGCTGGCGCGGCAGTTGCCCCGTTTGCTCGTGGCGCGCCTCAACGGCGACGGCGACCGCGGCGCGCGCTTCTTCCCGTTCCTCGGCGTCGCGGACGGCCGCCGGCGCTTCCTGCGCGTCGCACAACTGTTCGAGCCGGGGGCTCTCGCGCAGGTGCACCAGCAGGGCGACGCGCGCTGGCTGTGCGACGGCATCCTCGGCGCCGGGACCCTGCACTGGCGGCTGATCGACGGTCGCACGCAGCAGGTCCGGCTCGCGCGCGACATCCCGTTCGATCCGCGCGCGCCGCTGGAGATGCTGCCGCGCCTGGAGTTCGAGATCGTCGACCGCCTCGAACTCGAATGGCGGCCGCAGCCGCTGCCGGCGCTCGCCGGCGAAGCGCTCGGCTGGTGGCTCGTGCTCAAGGACGAACTGCTCAAGCGCGAAGCGAACCTGCCCGCCGAGGACCACGACGTGCTGCGCCCGGTGCGCACGTGCCTGGACCTCGCCGCCGGCGCGCCGGAGGTCCAGCCGACGGTCAGCGAGTTCCTGGCCGCGTTGCTGCGGCGCGGCGAGCGCCGCGGCGAGTGCGCCGTGGAACTGGCGCGGCTCGCGGCGGCGTGCGAGGACCCCGACCGCTTGGCCCGCATCGACGCGCTGCTGCTCGCCGCCGGCGCCCACGACCACGCCGCCGCGGCCGCCTGCCGCGCCGCGCGCCTCGCGCCGGGCCGCGCCGACCTCGTCGAACGCGCGGCCGCGCAGGCCTTCCAGCTCGGCCGCTACGACGACGTGCGCGACGTCGTCGGCCGCGCACGCGCGCACGGCGCCGCCAGCAGCGCGGCACTGGCCCAGCTCGCCGCGGCGTGCGACCGCCTGTCCGACCACGCCGCGCGCAGCGCGATCGTGCGCGAACTGGTCGGCAAGGACGACCTGCCGGTGCCGGTGGCGCGCCTCGTCGTGTCGTTCCTGCTCGAAGAGGACCAGCCCGCGGCCGCGCTCGCGGTCGTCGACCGCGCGCTCGCCAAGGAGCCGGCGCAGGCGATGCTGCACTTCGAGCGGGCGCGCGCCTGCATGCTGCTCGCCGACGAAGGCGCGGCGACGCTCGCGCTGCAGCGCGCGCTCGCCGCGGGCCTCGCGGCGACGTTCGTCGGGCAGGCGCAGCGTTTCCTGCGAGTGCTGGCGCAGCCCGGCCTGTGGTCGGGCCTGCAGCGCGGCGAGCGCGCGCTCGCCATGGGGCAGGTCGACCTCGCGGCCGCCGAGGCGCGCCGGCTCGTGCGCGCGCACCGTCGCTCGGCCGAGGCGTGGCACCAACTGGGTCTGGTCGCGCACCAGCGCGGGCGCGTGCGCCGCGCCGAGCGCGCGCTGCGGCGGGCGATCGCCTGCGACGACCGCTGCAGCGAGGCGCACAACCGCCTCGGCGTGCTGCTGCTGACGCAGGGCCGCGTCGCCGACGGCCACGCCTGCCTGCTGCGCGCCCACGACCTCGCCCCGCACGACACCTCGCCGCTGCTGCACCTCGCGCAGGCGGAGGCGCTGCGCGGCCAGCGCGACGCGGCGGAGGCCTACCTCGCTGCCGCCGTGCGCCTGGGCGCCGATCCGCAGCTGCTCGCCGCCGTGCGGCGCGAGGTCACGGCGCGCTGCGCCTGAGCCGGCGGCGGCGCGCGCACGGCGCCGCGTCGGCCTGGACGCAGGGTCGCGCGCGGGCCACGATCCGCCGACGCGCCGCGGACGGTCCGCGGCCGCGCGCAGTCAGTCAGGTTCGCCGCGAGGCCCGTACCGGCCGCGCGCGGCGCCGTCCCGCGAGCCGGGCGCGGCGCGCCGCGCGGCGGGTCGAGGATCATCACCATGAAGTCGGTCGTTTGGATCGTGTTGGCGGCTGCGGCCGTGTTGCAGGGGTGTGGTTCGGCCGAGGGCTGGCGCGGTCGGATCGCCGCCGGTGCGGGCCTGTCGACGCTGAAGGTCCGCGACGGCGGCCAGTCCGAGACCGCGGACGGCACGCAGCAGAGCCTGCGGCTCGAGGTCGCGCGGCCGATCCCGTACTTCAGCGACGTCGAAATCGGCCTGCGCGCAAAGGGCGCGACGCGCCAGATCGACGACGACTTCGGCGCCGTCGACTACGTCTTCGACTCGGGCCAGTTCGCGTTGCTGCCGACGTTCCGCGGCCATTACGGGCTGTCCGCGAGCAGCCGCTTCTACGGCGAGGTCTTCGCCGGCTACGAGTACTACTGGGCCGACGAGCGGCTCGGCGCGGCCACCGGCTCGCTCAACGACGGCGGCGTCGCGTACGGCGCCGGCATCGGCGTCGAGTTCGACGTCTTCCGCGCGAGCTCCCTGTTCGTCGGGCTGGAGTGGTCGCGGCACGACACCCAGGACGTCGGCATCAACCTCTCGTTCGAGGACTACTCGGGCGTCGTCGGCCTCGCCTTCCGCTTCTGATCCCGAACCCAGCCCTCGCCGATGCACGCCGCCGACCCGCTGCTCGCCTACCGCGACCGCTTCCCGATCACGCAGCGCAGCAACTACCTGATCAACAACTCGCTCGGCGCGATGCCGGCGGCGGCGCGCGCCAGCGTGCAGCAGTTCCTCGACCAGTGGGACACGCGGGGCGTGCGCAGCTGGGGCGACGGCTGGTGGTCGCTGCAGGAGAAGGTCGGCGACCTCGTCGCGAACGTGCTCGGCCTGCCGACGGGCACGGTGACGATGCACCAGAACATCGCCGTCGCGCAGGAGATGATCCTGTCGTGCTTCCGCTTCGACGGCCGCCGCAACAAGGTCGTCTACGCCGACCGCAACTTTCCGAGCGACCAGTACATCTACGAAGCGCGCGCGGCGCACGGCGCGCGGCTGGTGCGCGTGGGACCGGCGGCCGACGGCATCGCCACCGACGGCGAGCAGGTCGCCGCGGCGATCGACGACGAGACGCTGCTGGTCGCGATCGACCACGTGATGTTCCGCAGCTCGGCGATCACCGACGTCGAGCCGATCGTGCGGCAGGCCCGCAAGCACGGCGCGTTCGTCGTGCTCGACGTCTTCCACTCGGGCGGCATCGTGCCGCTCGACGCGCACGCGCTCGCGGTCGACGCGATCGTCGGCGGCGCGCTGAAGTGGATGTGCGGCGGCCCGGGCAACTGCTTCCTGTACGTGCGCCCCGACGTCGCCCGCACGCTCGTGCCGAGCTTCACCGGCTGGGCGGCGCACAAGCAGCCGTTCGCGTTCTCGCCCAAGGGCCAGGACTACCGCGACGACGGCCAGCGCTTCGCCACCGGCACGCCGAACGTGCCGGCGCTGTACGCCGGCAAGGAGGGCATCGCCACGGTCGCCGAGGTGACCGTCGCGCGCATCCGCGAGAAGAGCATGCGGCAGACGAAGCTGCTGGTGGAGGAGGCCGGCCGCCAGGGACTCGCCATCCGCTCGCCGCGCGACGGCAGCCGCCGCGGCGGCCACGTCGCGCTCGACGTGCCCGAGGGCTACGCCGTCTGCCAGGCGCTGTCGGCGCGCGAGATCGTCGTCGACTTCCGCCCGGATGCCGGCCTGCGCGTGGCGCCGCACTTCTACAACACCGACGACGAGGTGGTGGCGTGCGTGCGCGCGATCCGCGCCATCCTCGACGCCGGCGAGCACCTGCCGTTCCTCGCGCAGGCGAAGAAGCCGGGGTGACCGCGATGCGCTACTGGGACATCAGCGAGCCGCTGGAGCCGGCTTCGGCGACCTTCCCCGGCGACACGCCGTTCACGCAGGAGTGGGTCGCGCGCCAGGAGCGCGGCGCGTCGTGCAACGTCAGCACGATCCGCGTTTCGACGCACGTCGGCACGCACACCGACGCGCCGCTGCACTACGACGTCGCCGGCAGCGACATGGCGAGCGTGCCGCTGCACGCCTACATGGGCCGCTGCCGCGTCCTCGCCGTGCGCGGTGAGGGCGCGCCGTCGCTGGTGCCGGCGAGCGCCCTGCCGCCGGCGAAGCTGCGCGGCGTCGAGCGCGTGCTGCTGCGCACCAGCGACGCGCACGACCACCGCGTCTGGAACCACGGCTTCACCGCGCTCGGCCCCGCGGCCGCCAAGGCGCTGGCCGACGCGGGCGTCGTGCTCGTCGGCATCGACACGCCGAGCATGGACCACGCCGACAGCAAGGACCTGTCGGGGCACCACGCGCTGTACGCCGGCGGCGTCGCCATCCTGGAGAACCTCGACTTGCGCGGCGTGCCCGAGGGCGACTACGAACTGATCGCGCTGCCGCTGCGCATCGTCGGCGGCGACAGCAGCCCGGTGCGCGCCATCCTGCGCGAACTGCCGCCCGATCGTCCATGAGCCGCCGTCCGCGCGCCGCCGTCCCCGAGCCATGAGCAAGCGTCCGATCAACCCGTCCGAACTCGCCGACCCGGTCGGCTTCGCGCATGGATGGCTCGTCGAGCACGGTCCGGCGCGCACGCTCTACCTCGCCGGCCAGTGCGGCTACGACAAGGCGGGCGCGATCGTGCACAAGGGCGACGTCGCCGGGCAGCTCGACACGGCGCTGGCCAACATCGGCCTGATCCTGCGCGACGCCGGCATGGCGTTCGCGGACGTCGTGCAGCTCAACTTCTACGTCACCAGCCGCGACGACTACGCCACCGCCCGCAAGGAGTTCGGGCGCGTGTGGCGCAAGCACTGCGGCAAGCACTACCCCGGCATGGCGCTGTTCGAGGTCGTCTCGCTGTTCGACCCGGCCGCCCGCATCGAAGTGCAGGGGATCGCCGCGCAATGAAGCCGGCGCTGCGCGCCCTGGTCGCCGCCGCGCTGCTCGCCGCCGCGTGCGCCAGCGACGAGCCGTCGCGCGGCGGCGCCTTCGACGACAGCGCCGGCCGCGCGGTCGTGGCCCTGCGCGGCGACGGCTTCTGCACGCTCGACGGCGAGCGCATGCCGTTCGACGCCATGCTGCTGCGCCTGCGGGTGCGCGCGCGCTCGTTCGACGACGCGACGCTGCGGCGCTTCGTCGTCCGCATCGAAGCGCCGCGCGACGTCACCGAGGCGACCCGCGCGGCGGTGCAGCGCGACCTGGACCGGCTGGTCCAGGAGTTGGACGTCATGGACTTCGCCCAGGTCGAGTACTTCTGAACCGTGGCCCTGCTCCGCTCCCACATCCCGCCCGACCTCGTCGTCTTCGACGTCGACGGCACCCTGCACGACACCTTCCGCTGGTGGTCGCCGGTCATCCGCGCCGGCCTGCAGCGCTTCTGCGCCCAGAACGGCATCGCCGCACCGATGCCGAGCGACGCCGAGGCCGAGGCCGTTGTCGGCATGAAGGACGCCGGCGTCTGGGCGCCGTTCCTGCCCGAGCCGCACAAGCACCGCTGGCAGGACCTGCGGTCCGTCGTGCTGCCGATGGAGGTCGAGGAAGTGAGCCGCGGCGTCGACTACCTGTTCGCCGGCGTGCGGCCGATGCTGACGCACCTGCGTGAGATCGGCGTCAAGGTCGCGCTCGCCAGCAACTGCCGCCGCGTCTACATGGGCGCGATGCAGCACGGCCAGGGCCTCGCGGCGCTGACCGACTGGCAGTTCTGCCTCGACAGCCCGGGCGTGCAGACCAAGACCGACATGCTGCGGCTCGCCCAGGAAGCCGCCGGCGCGCGCAAGGTCGTCATGGTCGGCGACCGCGAACCCGACCACGAGGCCGCCCGGGCGCTCGGCTGGCCCTTCGTCTGGCGGCACAACGCCCGCTGCGCCATCGCCGACAGCGAGTTCGTCTGGAACGGCGAGCCCGACCACCTGCTGACCGGCCTCGGCCTGCGGCCGCTCGGGCGACTTTCGCGCGCCGACGGCGAATAATGCGCGCCGGCCGGCGCACCCCGCCGCGCCGTCGGTTCAAGCCCTCGCTGCGTCGCGGCATCCGTCCATGGAAGGCATCGCCCTCATCCTGTTGGTGATCTTCGGCTACTCGATCGCGCAGTCCGCCATGCGGTCGGCGGACAAACGCCGCGCCGACACGGTCCGCCTGCTCGAAGAGGCGCTGCGCAACCCACAGGTCGATCGCCAGACCGTCGACCAGCTCGCGCGCCAGCTCACCGGCAAGGCGGCCGATGCGGCGGCCGGCAAGCCCGCGGCGGACCAGGGGCTCGGGTTCCTCGGCAACCTGTTCCTGGTGCTCGGTTGGTTCGGCTTGTTCACCGCCGGCGGCCTTGGGATCGGCGGCAACTACGTCGACGATCGCACGGTCGAGCGCGACTTGATCATGGCGGCCTGGATCGTCGCGCTCGTCAGCTTCGGTTGCCTGACCTACCCGTTCGCGCTGCGCGAAGCGCGCGCGCGCGTGCAACGCACCTGACGGCCGCGCCGCCGCCCGCCGTCAGGGTGTGCGGATCGGCGCCAGCACGTAGCGGAAGCCGACTTCGGGCACCGCGAGGCCGTTGCCGTACGAGCCGCGGATCGCCGAGCGGCAGCTCGCCGCGCCGTTGTAGACCGGCCACGTGCCGCCGCGGATCGGCGGCATCCAGCCGCCCGCGAAGAACGGATCGACCAGCGCCGCGGCGGTGTACGCCACGAACGAATCGAGGCACCACTCCGCCACGTTGCCGTGCAGGTCGTGCACCCCGAACGCGTTCGCCGGGTAGCTGCCGACGACCGCCGTCTGGCCGGTGGGCCACGTCGGGCTGGCGAGCGCGCCGTTGATGTTGGCCTGGCTCATGCTGATGCTCGCGCCCGTGCTCCACTCGGTCGTCGTGCCCGCACGGCAGCAGTACTCCCACTCCGCCTCCGTCGGCAGCCGGTACTCGTAGCCGGTGGGCACGCGGCCCGCGGCCTGCTCCGCGGCGGTCAGCGCCTGGCAGAACTGGCGCGCGGCGTACCAGCTCACGCGCTCGACCGGCCGCAGCGCCGCGTTGGGCGTCCCGGCGAATTGGCTCGGATTGCTGCCCAGCAGCGCCTGGAACTGGCCCTGCGTGACCTCGTGCTTGCCCATCCAGAACGGGTAGGTCAGCGTCACCTGGTGCACCGGCTGCTCGTTGGCGTTGCCGAGCATCGAGCCCATCAGGAACGTGCCCGGCGGGATCGACTGCAGGTTCAGCGCCGGATCGGGACCCTGGATCACCGTCACGGTCACGTCGTTGATGGCGAGCCGGATCGTCGACGTCGCGTCGAGGTCGAACGACTGGCAGTCGAGCTGGCTGCCGATCAGCGCCGCCGTCACCGGCACGGCGAGCGGCATCGTCGGCAGGTCGACCCCGTTGGTCAGCGTGATGCCGAGCAACTGGAAGGCCGTCGGGTCGACGCGCAGCAGGCCGCTGACCGTGAAGCCCGGCAGCGGCACCGGGAGCGCGCCGGCGAACGGGCCGGACCACAGGAAGCCGGCGATGTTGCCGAACGTCCCCGCCGGCAGCACGTGGCGCACGTAGCAGGTGCCGCCGAGCGCGGGCGGTCCGATCAGGGTCGTGGCGCGGGTTTGGGCCGCGAGGGGAAGCGCCGTCAGGGCGAGGAGGGGCAGGTGACGCATGCGGGTTGGCGAAGGAGGATTGGCGTTGGCGCTGTCCCGTCGGCGCGGCGGCGCTTGCGCGACGCCTTCGGCCGCATCGCGGCGGTGGCGTTTGCACGGGCGCGGCCGCGTCGATCAGGGCAGCAGCCTCCAAGGCACGATTTGCGGCGCCAGCCCGCAGGTTTTCCGCCGCTTTCTTGGCGATCGCGGCGGAATGCACCGGTCGGCATGGCCGGCGTACGAACAAGGCCGGGTGTGCGGCGCCAAGTCGTTGCGGTCGTCCGTTTCTTTGCATGCGCCGCCGTGCCTGCTTCGATGCCGCCATGCCGCTGCCGACCGCCGACGAACTGGCGCGCACCGTCGCCGCCCTGATGGCGGAGTGGCGCGTCGTCGACATCGCAGTTCAGGTCGCCTGGAACGACAACCTGACGACGACGGCCGGGCGCGCGTTCCAGCGCCAGGGCCGCATCGAACTCAACCCGACGCTGCTGGCGCGTTCGCCGGAGCACTTGCCGATGGTGCTCGCGCACGAAGCCGCGCACGTCGCCGCCTACCGCCTGTTCGGCCCGAACATCCCGGCGCACGGCCGGCACTGGCGCTCGCTGATGCGCCTCGCCGGCCATCCGCCGGAGGTGACGCACGACATCCCCGTCGACGACCTCGTTGTGCGCCGCCGCGCCGCCGTCCGCCGCCGCCGCTTCGTGTACCTGCGCGTCTGCGATGCCTGCGGCGACCGCCTGCTGGTCGTCGCGGTGCGCTACGGCCGGTGCGGCGTGTGCGAGGCCCGCGACAGCTTCCTGGTGATGAAGGCGCCCGCCGGCCCGCGCGGCGAGGCGGCGCTGCAGCGCCTGTCGCTGGCCGAGGTGCGCGCGGCGTTCGCGCGCTAGGGGTCTGCGTCACGAAAGGCCAAGTCGCCCGGCACGCACCGCAGTCGCCGGTAGTTCTGCTGCTGCCCCTCCGTTTGCTCTGCTCTGTGGTCTCTGTGTCCTCTGTGGTTGTTCTGCTTCTGCAGCGGCAGCAGAAAGGAACCACGGAGAGCACAGAGGACGCAGAGGCCAGACACCAAGAGCACAGCAGCAAGCAGCGCCCAGGAGTTGCAGTGCAGCAGGTTGCCGTCCGCGAGCCGAAAGCGCGCCTGCGCGGCCGGGAGCTCGCCGCCGATCCGATGGCGCCGTTGCCCCCGCGCCCACGGCCGCCGCGCAGTCGATCCGCCGCCGCAGTGCTGCGTTCGCCGGCGCGCAGGGCCATACTCGCGCGCTCGCCATGCCGACCGTCGCCCGCGCCGTCGCCTTCGCCGTCTGCCTGTTGCCGTGCGCGTGCGGCGCGCCGGCCGAACCGCCGCCGCCGCTCGAACGCGCGCCGACGCCGGTGCGCGGCACGTTCGCGGAGGCCGACCGCGCCGAGCCGCCGGCCGCCGGCGAGCCCGCAGCGAAGGACGCCGGCCGCGTCACCGACGATTGGCTCGCGACCTTTGGCGACGCGCGCCTCTCGGCCCTCGTCGACGAAGCGCAGCGCAACAACCCCGACCTCGCCGCCGCCGTCGCGCGCCGCGACCGCGCGCTGGCGCAGGCTGGCTTCGCCGACAGCGCGTTCGCGCCCAAGGTCGATGCCGCGTTTGGCGCTTCGCGCCGCGACTCCGGCACGCCCGCCGGCCCGGCCGACCGCTTCGACCTCGGGCTCAGCATCAGCTGGGAGATCGACGTATGGGGCCGCATCGCCAAGGCCAGCGCCGCGGCGGCCGCGGACGTCGTCGCCGCCGCCGCCGACCTGGAGTACGCGCGCCAGTCGATCGCGGCGCGCACCGCGCAGGCGTGGTTCCTCGCCATCGCCGGCCGCGAGCAGATCGCGCTCGAGCAGTCGCTCGTCGCGCAGCGCGAGCGCCTGCTGCGCATCACCGGCAGCCGCGTCGAGGTCGGCGAGGCGAAGCCGACCGACCTCGATCTCGCCGAGGGCCAGACCGCGGCGGCGCGCGATGCGGTGCTGGCCGCGCGCGGCGGCGTCGACGCGGCGCTGCGCTCGCTCGAAGCGCTGCTCGGTCGCTATCCGGCCGCCGACGTCGAGACCGGCGCGAGCCTGCCGCCGTTGCCGCCGCCGCCGCCGGTCGGACTGCCGTCGGAGCTGCTGGAGCGCCGGCCGGACGTCGTCGCCGCCGACCGCCGCGTCGCCGCCGCCTTCCAGCGCGTCGGCGCCGCCAAGGCCGCCAAGCTGCCGCGCGTCGCACTGACCGCCGGCGGCGGCACGGCGAGCGGCGACCTGTCGTCGCTGCTCGACCCCAAGCAGGCGGTCTGGAACCTCGGCGCCAACCTGCTCGGCCCGCTGTTCGACGGCGGCGAGCGGCAGGCGCAGGTGCGCATCGCGCAGGCGACCGAACAGGAAGCGCTCGCCGCCTACGTCAAGGTGGCGCAACGCGCTTTCCTGGAGGTTGAGACGGCGCTCGGCAACGAGCGCGTGCTGCGCGAACGCGAGGTCGAGCTCGCCGACGCCGCGCGCCGGCTGCTGCGCTCGCGCGACGCCGCCGAGGCGCGCTACGCCGAGGGCGAAGCGTCGATCCTCGACGTCGACCAGATCCACACCGACCACGCGCGCGCCGCGCGCGCCCTGCTGCAGGTCCGCCAGGAACTGCTGCAGCAGCGGCTCAACCTCCACCTCGCGCTCGGCGGCTCGTTCGCCGCGCGCCCGCAACCGTCCGCCGCCGAGTCGAAGCAATGAAGCTCCAAGCCCGCCTGTCCCTCGCCGGCCTCGCGCTGCTGGCCGCCTGCCATCGGCCCGCGCCGCAACTGCCGCCGCCCGGCCCCGCCGAGGTCGCGTGGCTCGAACTGCAGCCGCAGACCATCGATCTGTCGACGCGCAGCGTCGCGCAGACGCGCGCCAACAACCGCGTCGAGGTCCGCGCCCGCGTCGCCGGCGAGCTGGTGGCCATCGGCTTCGCCGAGGGCGACCTCGTGAAGAAGGACCAGGTGCTGTTCCAGCTCGACCGCCGGCCGTTCGAGGCGGCGCTGGCCGCGGCGTCGGCGCAGAAGGCGCAGGCGACCGCCAAGCGCGACGAGGCGCAGCGGGCCGTCGAGCGAAAGCAGCGGCTCGTCGCCGCCGACGCGGCCGCCGCGCGCGAGCTGGAGGACGCGCGCACGGCGCTGCTCGCGGCGCAGGCGGCGCTCGACGCCGCGACGGCGGCCGAGGGCAAGGCGCGGCTCGACCTCGACTACACGACGCTGCGCGCGCCGTTCGACGGCCGCATCGGCAAGCGGTTGCGCGACGTCGGCGCGCTGGTCGACGCCGGCCAGAACGCGCTGCTCGCCGTCGTGCAGCAGCTCGATCCGATCCAGGTGGTGTTCCGCTTCAGCGAGCGCGAGATGCTGGCGTGGAAGCGCGGCCTCGCCGAAGGCCGGCTGACGATGGACGGCGGCCGCAATGCGCTGCAGGTGCGTGTGACGACGCTGGACGGCGTCGAGCACCCGGCGGTCGGCGAGGTGCGCTTCCTCGGCATGGAGGTCGATCCGGCGACCGGCGCGGTCGAGGTCGACGCGCGGCTGGCCAATGCCGACGAGAAGCTGGTGCCGGGCCAGTTCGTGACGGCCACGCTGTCGGGCCTGAAGCGGCCGTCGACGCTGCTCGTGCCGCAGCGCGCGGTGTCGATCGGCGCCGAGGGCGCGTCGGTGTGGATCGTCGACGCCGCGAGCAAGGCGCAGGTGCGGCCCGTCCGGCTCGGCGCGTGGCACGCCGACGCCTGGATCGTGCAGGATGGCCTGCAGGCGGGCGACAAGGTCGTCGTCGACGGCGTGCAGAAGCTCGTGCCCGGCCGGCCGGTGGTCGCCGCCGCGGCGAAGCCCGCCGAATCCGCTGCGCCCGGCGCCGCGCAGCCGCAGCAGGGCAGGTAGGCCGCGATGATCTCCCGCTTCTTCATCGACCGGCCGGTCTTCGCGTCGGTCCTGTCGCTGCTGATCCTGCTGCTCGGCGGCCTCGCCATTGTCGCGCTGCCGATCGCGCAGTTCCCCGAGATCACGCCGCCGACGATCCGCATCCGCGCGACGTATCCCGGCGCCAGCGCCGAGACCGTCGCGCAGTCGCTCGCCGCGCCGATCGAGCAGCAGCTGTCGGGCGCCAAGGACCTGATCTACTTCAGCTCGCAGTGCACCAACGACGGCCAGCTGACGACGACGGCGACGTTCGCGATCGGCACCGACCAGGACCTCGCCAACGTCGACGTGCAGAACCGCGTCAAGCTGGCCGAGCCCAAGCTGCCGCAGGAGGCGCTGCGCCAGGGCGTCGTCGTGCAGAAGACGTCGACCAACATGCTGGTCGTGCTGTCGCTGCAGAGCAGCGACCCGCGCTTCGACGAGCTCTACCTGTCGAACTACGCCACCGCCAACATCGTCGACACGCTCAAGCGCGTGCCCGGCGCGGGCGACGTCGTCTGCTACGGCGCGAAGGACTACGCCATGCGCGTCTGGCTCGACCCGGACCGGCTGGCGCAGAAGGGCATGACCGTCGCCGACGTGCGCGCTGCGATCTCCGAGCAGAACGGCCTGTACGCCGCCGGCCGCGTCGGCCAGGAGCCCAACGAGGGCGACGCGCAGCTGACGGTGCCGGTCATCTCGCGCGGGCGGCTGGAGACGCCCGAGGAGTTCGCCGGGATCATCCTGCGCGCCGGCGCCGACGGCTCGGTGGTGCGCGTGAGCGACGTCGGCCGCGTCGAGCTCGGCTCGCAGAGCTACGACCTGTTCGGCCGCCTCGACGGCCGCCCCGGCACGCTGCTGATCGTCTACCTGCAGGCCGGCGCCAACGCGCTCGCGGTCAAGGAGCAGATCCTCGCGACGATGGACGAGCTGGCGAAGTCGTTCCCCGCCGGGATCGGCTACACGGCCCCGTACGACACCACGACGTTCATCGAGGTGTCGGTCGAGGAGGTCGTGCACACGCTGCTCGAAGCCGTCGTGCTGGTGCTGCTCGTCGTCTTCCTGTTCCTGCAGAGCGTGCGCGCGACGCTGGTGCCTCTGTGCGCGGTGCCGGTCGCCATCGTCGGCACGTTCGCCGGCATGCTGGCGCTCGGCTTCACGATCAACTCGCTGACGCTGTTCGGCCTCGTGCTCGCGATCGGCATCGTCGTCGACGACGCCATCGTCGTCGTCGAGAACGTCGAGCGCCTGATGCACGAGCGCAAGCTCGCGGTGCGCGACGCGACCATCGCGGCGATGCAGGAGGTCACCGGGCCGGTGATCGCGATCGTGCTGGTGCTGTGCGCGGTGTTCGTGCCGGTCGCCTTCCTCGGCGGCATCACCGGCCAGATGTACCAGCAGTTCGCCATCACCATCGCGGTGTCGGTGGCGATCTCCGGCCTCGTCGCGCTGACGCTGAGCCCGGCGATGTGCGTGCTGCTGCTGAAGCCTGCGCACGGCCCGCGGCGCGGCTTCTTCGGCTGGTTCAACCGCGTCTTCGACGCCGCGACGGCCGCCTACACGGCCGCCGTCCGCGGCCTGCTGCGCATGGCCGTCGTCGGCGTGCTGGTGTTCGGCGCGCTGTGCTTTGCGACCTTCAAGCTGTTCGGCGCGCTGCCGAGCGGCTTCGTGCCGCAGGAGGACCAGGGCTACTTCCTCGTCGCCGGCGTGCTGCCCGAGGGCGCCTCGCTCGGGCGCACGAGCGCGCTCGCCGCGCGCGTCGAGAAGGACCTGCTGGCGACGCCCGGCGTGCGCAACGTCATCACGCTCGGCGGCCAGAACCTGCTGGCCGGCAGCGCCACCGCGACCAACGCGTTCACCATGTTCGCGACGCTGGAGCCTTGGGCCGAGCGCAAGGTCGCCGAGAAGCGCCTGCGCGCGCTGCTGGTCGGCTTCAACCTGCGCTGGCGCGGCGAGCCGGACGGCGTCGTGCTGGGCTTCAACGCGCCGCCGGTGCCGGGCCTCGGCACGCGCGTCGGCTTCGAGTTCCAGCTGCAGCAGCGCGGCCGCGCCGACGTCGCCGAGCTGGCCAAGGTCAGCGACGCGTTCGTCGCGCGCCTGCGCCAGCGGCCGGAGATCACCGGCCTGTCGACCAACCTCGGCGTGACGCTGCCGCAGGTGTTCCTCGACCTCGACCGCGAGCGGGCGCTGCGCATGGGCGTGCCGATCGGCGACGTCTACATGGCGATGCAGGCGTTCCTGTCGTCGCTGTACGTCAACGACTTCGTCAAGGACGGCCGCATCTACCGCGTCAACCTGCAGGCGGAGCCGGCGGCGCGAACGGCGCCGGAGAGCATCGGCCGGTTCGAGGTGCGCGCGCGCGGCGGCGCGATGGTGCCGCTGTCGGGCCTCGTCGCGACGAGCTGGCGCAACGGCCCCAACTTCGTCTCGCGCTTCAACGCCTACCCGGCCGTGCAGCTCGCCGGCGCGCCGGGCGCGGGCTTCTCGACGGGCGACTGCATCCGCGTGCTGCGCGAGGAGGCGGCGAAGCTGCCCGAGGGGTACGCCTACGAGTGGAGCGGCCAGACCTACCAGGAGATCGCCGCCGGCTCGCAGGCGTCGCTCGTGCTGCTGCTCGGCATGGTCGTCGTCTTCCTGCTGCTGGCGGCGCAGTACGAGTCGTGGCTGCTGCCGGTCGCCGTGCTGCTGGCGGTGCCGCTCGCGGTGTTCGGCGCGCTCGCGGCCACGGCGCTGCGCGGGCTGGAGAACGACCTGTACTTCCAGATCGGCCTGCTGACGCTGGTGGGCCTCGCCGCCAAGAACGCGATCCTGATCGTCGAGTTCGCGGTCGTGCTGCAGCAGGAGGGCCGCAGCGTCCGCGACGCCGCGATCGAGGCGGCGCGGCTGCGCTTCCGGCCGATCCTGATGACCTCGCTGGCGTTCGTGCTCGGTGTCGTGCCGCTGGTGGTCGCCGACGGCGCAGGCGCCGCCGGCCGCCACTCGATCGGCACCGGCGTGCTCGGCGGCATGATCGCCGCGACCGTGCTGGCGGTGCTGTTCGTGCCGCTGTGGTTCTTCCTGTTGCGGCGGGAGGCGAAGCCGGCGGCGGGGGCGGCGGTGCCGGTTCGGGAAGAAGAGCGCGGGCACGGCGACTAGGCGTCTGCGTCGCGGGACGCCTCCGGTGGCACGGCCGTCCGTGGCCCAGGGGCCAAGTCGATGGCGCGCTGCCTTCGGGCAGGGCCGAAATGCCGCGCCGCGGGAGCCTGTGCCTTGGGGCCAGCGCCGGGGCTGCGCGTCGGTCATGCGCCGTGCCGTGTGATTGGGCCGCCGCCGCCCACGAATCTCCGGATCGGCATGGCACTTCGCGAGCCCAGACGACGCCTGACGCATGGGGGTCGACGCCGCCGGCCTCGGCAACCACCACCTCCTCTGTTTCGTCGGCTCAGACCATGAAGACTCATGCCATGAAGACCATGTTGGCGTGTTCAGAAGACCTTCCCGCAGCAGCCACCGGCCCCGTCGTGGCAACCGCCTCCGACCGGGCGATCCGACGCCGCGGTCGCGGTCGAGCGCAATCGATCATGGCGCGCGCGCTGCCCGTGGTTCTGGTCGCCTCCGTCGCCACGGCGCAGGGCGCCAGCAGCGGTCCGTGTTACGAGCCGAGCTTTGGCGCCAACCTCGCGCTGACCGACGACTCGGTCGCCGTCGGACTGCCGCTCGGCTTCAGCTTCCCCATGCCGGGCGGCGGTACCACCTCGGTCGTCAGCGTGAGCAGCAACGGCTTCGTCTGGCTCGGCACGAGCTCGGATCCTGGGTGCTGCAGCGGCAACGTGATGAAGCTCGTCACGCAGATGGCGCGCATTGCGCCGCTGTGGATGGACCTTGATCCCGGCGCCGGCGGCGCGGTCTGGTTCAACACGATTCCGGCGGCCGGCGGCGTCCCGGCGAGTGCCGTCATCACTTGGGACGCCGTCCCCGAGTTCTCGCAGTCGGCGCCGATGACGTTCCAGCTGCAGCTGTACGCCGACGGCTCGTTCATCACGTACTACGACCCGAACATCCGATCCGCGCAGCCGCCGGTGACGCAGGTTGCGCTGACGGGCGTCAGCCAGGGCGCTGGCGCGGCCGCGAACATCGTCGATCTGCTTCAGGCGACCCTGGCCCCGATCGACTCGGGGGCCAATCCGACGCTGTGCGAGGAGTTCCAGTTCTTGGGCTCGTTCGACCTGGCCATGAACGTCTGGACCTACGTTCCCAACGGGCAGGGTGGCTATCTGTTCGCGCCCAAGGCCGGCTGCAGCTTTGCTGCATCGCAACCGTTCGGGGCAGGCTGTCCGCAGCCGGCGACCGCCTACGAGGTGTTCGACACAGTCAACCCGTTCGACCTCGCCAACACGGCGCTGGAGTTCACGCCGACCGGCGGCGGCGCGTACACCGCGATGCCGACGACCGGGTTCTTCACCGGCTACACGGCGCCGCTGGCCCTCGGCGACGACGACGTGCAAGGGCCGTTCGGCCTGCCCTTCTCCTTCGTCTACCCGGGCGGCGTGACGACGGCGATCGACATCAGCAGCAACGGCTTCATCTGGCTGCAAGGCGGGTCGAACACCGATCCACGTTGCTGCGACGGCGATCCGTTCCGGCTCGTCAACGACCCGGCCAGCATCTGCGGGCTCTGGATGGATCTCTTTCCGCCCGGAGCGCCGTCGACGGGCGGCATCTTCTTCGATGTCGTCGCCGGCACGGAGGCCCACATCACGTGGGTTGACGTGCCGGAGTACGGCTCGGCCCCCGGCAACAGCTTCCAGATCACGTTGCGCAGCAACGGCACATTCCGGCTTTCCTGGGGCGGCAACGTCCTCAACCAGTCGCACAACTGCCTCGTCGGCTTCACCAGCGGCGGCCCTGGCGCCGATCCTGGCCCGACGGACCTGAGCCAGGGCCCGTTCAGCACGCCGGTGGGCGGCGGCGCACCGCTGAAGTTCACTGCCCAGCAAGGATCGCGGCCGAAGCTCGGCGCCGTCTTCGGGATGGACATCAGCGGCGCCGATCCGTCGGCCGTGTTCGGCTTGCTCGTGTTGGGCTTCACGCAGTACCTGCCGGGCATCGATCTCGGGCCGCTCGGCATGCCCGGCTGCCACCTGTATGCGTCGTTGGACAATGTGCAGGCGGTGACGTTGGCCGGATCGCCGACGCCGGCGACGCTGTCGCTGCCGGCCAACCCGGCGCTCTCCGGCCTGGTCCTCCACGCCCAGGCGGCGGCGCTGACGGCCGGCGTGAATCCGCTCGGACTCGTCGCGTCGAACGGCCTCATGTTGCAGCTCGGGATCTACTGACTGCCGAATGGGCGCCCGTCGCCCGCCGCGGCCGCACCCGGTGACGCATCGCGGGGCCGGGCCCGGCGGTTGCAGGCGGCTGCGCTGCGGCTGACGGGGTCGCGCAGCGGGGGCAGGCTTGCGAGGGTCGTCCACGGTGGTGGGCGACCGCTGCCGCCGAATCCCGCACGCCACCGTTGCCCGGGCTGTTCCACGCAGAAGCTTGGGGTCGCCGGCGAACTCCTCCGCCTCACGCACGCCGCACTCCATCCGTGCGTCGTGTCCTGGACGTAGCTGGACGCGTCCCGCCGCCCGTCATGCCGCGCGAACCTCACGTTGCCGCTCTCCGTCCGCGTCCCCTCGCTTCTCGTCACCAACCTCTCCGCGATGGTGCTCGCCCTCGTCACCCACGAGGCGGGGCGCCTCGTTGCCGGGAGGTTGATGCGGATGCGGATGTTCCGCTTCACTGCCGGACCGATCCGTATCGAGCGGGGGCCGAACGGGCGGCTCCACGTCGGGTGGGTGCGCTCCGTCAGGGAGGTGGGCGGCATGGCGGGGATGGCATATGGAACGTCGCGCGACGGCGGGGGACCGCGCCGCGCGCTGCTCGTCTCCGCGCTCGGAGGGCCGATCGCCTCGGTGATCCTCGGCGCGGTGGCGATGGCGCCGTACTTCGGGCTCGGTCTCGCCGCGACGACCTGGGCCCGCGACGGGGCGGTCAAGGCGCTGGCGGGCGGCGTGATGCTGTACGCGGTGACATCGCTGGCGCTCGGCGTGTTGACGAGCGTGCCCAACCGGTTCGGGGGACCGGCGTCCGACGGGCAGCGCGTACGCCTGCTGTTGCGCGGCGGTCCCGTTGCCGACCGCCACGCGACGCTCTTCGCCACCAGCGGCGCGTACGGCGCGGGGCTTTGTCCGCGCGACTGGGACGAGCGCTTCCTCGCCGCCATCCTTGCCCCGGGCGACGACGGGACGTTCGACGCCGGCTTCGGACGCTACCTCGCCTACCTGCACGCGCTCGACCGCGAGGACGCTGCCGCCGCGGCCGCCCACGCCCGTGCGATGGCCGCAGCGAGCGCGCCGCCGGCGCTGCGTCACCTTCTGCGCGCGGAGGCCGCCTACTTCGCTGCCGCCTACGAGGGGGACGTCGCCTCGGCGCGGGCGCGCCTCGCCGAAGCCGGGGCGAGCCCCCTGCGCGACGCGTACACCCGCCGTCGTGCCGAACTCGCGATCCTCGTCGCCGCCGGCGACGCGGCCGCGGGGGGCACCGCATTTCGGGACCTCGCGGCGACGGCCGACGCCGACCCGAACGCAGGCTTCCTGCGCGACGAACTGCGACGCCTCGCCGCTGCCACCCGGCGCATGGGCGCCCCGTCTGTCCGGGCACATGGGTGACACCGCCTGCCGCCGGCACGGTCGTCCGCGAGCGCGCAAGCAGGATCCCCAGCCGCAGCGCCCCCAGCTGCACGTGCCAGAGCCCGTGCGCGTAGGCCAGCAGCAGGGGCTCGTCTCGCCGACCAACGCTTCGCCGACCGACACCATGCCGCCGTCCCACGTGATGTTGCCGTCGGCGCGCACGCTGCGCTGCGCAGGCCCGTCGCCGCAGCGATGCTCCGGCACGATGCGCGGCCGTGATGCGGCCGTAGGTTGCGCCCTGTGCCCTACCGCGCCCGCCGCGGCGCGCCGATGCGCACGGTGACGTCCTGCGCCTCGTGCACGATCGGCGCGGCGCCGAGCGCCGCCGCGGGCACGCCGGCGGCGACGACGAGGCCTGGATCGACCGCGCGCAGCGCTCCGGCGCGGATCCGGTAGGGCGCGTGCCGCACCTCGGCGTGCAGCAGCGCGCGGCCGCGCTGCGCGTACAGCGCGTAGCGTTCGACCAGGAAGTGCTCCAGCGTGCCGGGCCGCGCCGCGGCGAACGGCGCGTCGGCCGCGAATGCGGCGTCGACCAGCGAGCGCGCCGGCGTCGGCTGCGGCCAGAGCCGTTCGCTGCGCGCGATGCGCGTCGCGAGCGCTCGGCCTGCGGCATCGTTCGCGGTCGCGCGCTCGTACTGCATCGTCGCCTTGCAGTACGGCAGCCCGAAGCCCCAGCGCGCGGCCCGCACCGCCAGCGTGCTCTCGGCTTCGAGGCTCCAGAACCACACGGCCGGGATCTCTTCGGCGGCTGCCCCGCGCCGACGCACGTAGGTGCGCACGTTGGTCTCCAGCGTGCGCGACGTGCCGGGGATCGGCGGCAGGCCGACGAAGCGGATGCCGGTCATCAAGAACGGCACGAGCGCGACGTACGCCTTGCCCTCGAAGGTTTCCGGCTCCAGCTCGGGCGGCAGCAGTCGGCCGACGACCGCCGGGTCGACGGCCCAGTGCACGAACACGAGGTCGCGCCACGTCTGCCAGAAGATATGCCGGAAGGGTGCTGGCGGTTTCATGGGGGAGCCGGGCCGGAA
>JADCJE010000181.1 GCA_020247305.1 Phycisphaerales bacterium
GCGAGCACGCGCAGCGCGCCGTTCGCCGGTTGGAAGGGTTCGAATACGCCGTTCTGCGCGCCCGGCAGGAACTGCACGCTCGTCGGAAAGAGCGGGCCGAAGCCGAAGTCGAGCACGACGGGCACGAGGCTCGGCTGGCTGCCTTCGGCGTCGCTGATCTCGCTGACGCGGTTGTTGAACCAGTCGACGAACAGCAGGTCGCCGTCGTCGTCGAAGGCGAGGTCCGCGGCGGCGTCGAGTCCGCTGCGCACGACCTGGGCGTGCGCGAGGCCGAGCACGGCGTGGCCGGCGATCGCGGCGGCGACCACCTGGCGCGGCAGGCGGTACACGCTGCACGTGCCGGGCGGCGTCGGGAAGCCGGCGAAGCCGGTGGCGTAGTAGACGTCGCCCGCAGCGCCGATGGCCAACGGTCCCGACGCGCCGGGAATGTTGGCGACCAACTGCGTGGCGCCGGTGGCGAGGTCGAGCACCCACAGTTCGTTGTCCGGCGCGGCGAAGCCGCCGGTGCGCGCCGAGACCAGCGCGTGCTGCGGGTCGAGCAGCGCGGCGTCGTAGTTGAAGGCCAGCCCCGCCAGTGGTTGGCTCGGCGCCGGGCCCTGCACCGGCACGAGCCAGATTGCATCGCCGCCGGTCAGGCCGGTGACGCCGAGCAGCGCGTGCGAACTGCCCACCGGCAGCAGGAACGAGCCGAAGCGGAACGTCGGCAGCGTCAGCAGGGTCTGCGTCGGCTGGCCGTTCGGCGTGCACTGCAACTGGACGCCGTCGAAGGTCAGCAGGCCCGCCGGGGCGACGGTGGCCAGCGACGTGCCGGTGGGCAGCGACTGGGCGCCGCCGACGTAGCCGTCGGCAGGCTGTTGGCCGAACGCCGGGGCCGCCGCGGCGAACACGGTGAAGACAGAGAGAGAGAACTGGCGGACTGCGCGCGGCAGTCGCCCCAAGGGAAGCGAACGATGCATTGGCGAACCGGCGTCTTGCGCGCCGTTCGTGGAAACCAACCAACGACCGCGGGGGTCGGCTCCGCGCGGGTGTTCTGGCTTCCGCTTCGGCCTACTGGTCCGCCTTCCCAGGACGCCCGTCGGGGCATCCCAGTGGCCGTTGGACGTTCGTCTGCGGTGACAGCTGCGGGACAGCGCCGGATTCGCACCGGACTTCCCCGCACGGGGCCGCGGCAGTCTACGAACGGGCCCGACCCGTGCAAGGCAGCCAACCTGGGTGCAGGGAGGGCTTGCCTTGGCGGCGGCGGCAGCCGAAAACGCCACACCAGTGGTGGCCGCTGGATTGCCGCCGCGCCTCGATCGCTCGTGCCGCTCAAACTGCTGCATCAACTGCGACTGCACGCCGAAGGCGCTGGCCTCAACCTCTTCGGCCTCGTCGACCGTGCGCGCTTCGACGCCTGCGAACCGCGCGAACGCCGCATCGACGCGCTGGTGCCGGCCTGCGGCACGGTGCTCGTGCTCGGCAGCGGCGGCCGCGGACTGGCGGAGCGGCAGGTCGCCGCTGGCGGCGACGGCGGCGGCATCGCTGCCATGGTCGCGGGCGCAGTCGATCACTTCGCGGCGACGCTGACGACGTGCGGCATCCCGGCGACGGCGGTCCGCTTCGACGCCGGCTGCCGCATCCACGCCGATCGCCTCGCCGAAGCCGCGGGGCTCGGTGTCGTCTCGCCGGTCAGCGGCCTGCTGCTGCACCCCGAATACGGGCCGTGGGTGCGCGTGCGCGCGGCGATCCTCTGCGTCGGCCACCCGTTCGGCGCGATCGCGGACGGCAACCTCGCCGACCGTTTCCAGCCGTGCGTCCTCTGCGACCGCCCCTGCGTCAACGCCTGTCCGGCGCAGTCCGAGGCGCAGCCGCCGAAGCCTGATCTCGCCGCCTGCGCCAGCCATCGCCACCAGGGCGGATGCGCCGACGAATGCGCGCGGCGGGCCGCCTGTCCGGTCGGCGTCGAGCACCGCGACGATGGCGACGATCGCGTGCACCGGCACGGCCACGACCTCGCGACGCTGCGGCGTTGGTTCGGGCTCGGTGTCTGGAGCATCGTGCCGAAGTCGCTGCGCGGCGGGCCGTGAGCGCTGCGCCGCCGCGCCGCATCGTCAGCCTCGTGCCGAGCACGACCGAGTCGGTGTGCGCGTTCGGCGCCGGCGACCGCCTCGTCGGCTGCACGCGCTACTGCGTCGAACCCGCGGCGGCGCTGGTCGGCATCGCGCGCGTCGGCGGCACCAAGAATCCCAAGCGCGAGGCGATTGCGGCGCTCGCCCCGGACCTCGTGCTCGCCAACGCCGAGGAGAACCGCGCCGAGGACCTGGCGTGGCTGGCGGCGCGCGTGCCGGTGCTGGCGCAGACGCCGCGCACCGTGGCCGAGGCCGCGACGGCCCTCGGCGAACTGGCGGCGGCCCTCGGCTGCGGCGCTGCCCTGGCCGCCGCGGTCGGCGCCGCGGTGACGGCGCCCGCCCAGGCGTTGCCGCCGCTGCGCGCGTACTACGCGATCTGGCGCAAGCCGTGGATGACCGTGAACGGCGACACGTACGTGCACGACGTCATGGCGCGCGCCGGCTTCGCCAACGTCGCGGCCGACGCGGCGGCGCGTTATCCGGAGATGGCGCCCGAGGAGGCGGTCGGCCGCGGCGTCGAGGTCGTGCTGCTGGCGAGCGAGCCGTGGACGTTCGACGACGCGCAGCGCGAGGAACTGGCGAACGCGCGCGCGTTCGGTGACGCGCGGGTGGTGCGGTGCGACGGCCGCGACTTCAGTTGGCACGGCGTCCACGTGGCGGCCGGGCTCGCGGCGGCGCGACGACTGCGGGCGCAGCTGGGCTGAGGCGGGGCCGTCGAGGCACGGCGGCAGTGCCGTAACTGGGTTGGTTGCTGCTGCTGCTGCTGCTGCTGCTGCGAACCACATGCACGCCTTCGTGCTGGTCGTGGTTCTTCTCTGTGTCCTCTGTGCTCTCTGTGGTTCTTCGGCTTCAGGCCGGAAACCAACCAAGGCGCGCACGGAGGCCGCGGAGACCAGAAGCAGCCGGCAGAGGATGCACGCAGGCGAACAGGCAAGACGGGGCGGGGCGGCGCCAGTGCAGCCGAGTTGCCGACCGTTGCTGCGTGCCGTGCCGGCGTTCGCCTCGCTCGCTTGTGCCGTGCCGTCCGCTCCGCGACGATGCCCGGCATGGCGGAGCAACCCGTTCCGGTGCGTTTCTTCCGGCTCGTTCTGGTCGCGTCGATCGTGACGCTGCTGATGACGGTCGCGCGCGCGCTCGGCGAACTGAACCAGTGGCATCCGAAGTGGTTCGGCACCGAGGCCGGTGGCGTGGGGAGCCCGTTCGGCATCGTCTGGCTGGTGCCGCTGTTCGGGTTCCTGTTCGGTCGGCGCGCGGCGCACATGGGCAGCCGGCCGCCGTTCCTCGCCGCCTTCGCCGTGCCGCTCGCCGGCGCCGCGGCCGTCGTCGGCGCGGCGGCGTGGATCGGCACGCAGATGCAGGGCGCCGAACTGCAGCAGTGGATGACGCGCGTCGCCTACGCCGCGCCCGCCGTCGCCCTGCTCGCACTGTTCGTCTGGCCGCGCGTGTTCTTCGTCACGCTCGTCTACGGCCTGCTGGCGCGCGCGCCGGTCGCCGTCGTGCAGTGGCTCGACGTGCGCAACGGCTGGGGCACGCACTACGGCAAGGTGCATCCGAAGCTGCCGGCCGACCTGACCGCGGAGGCGAAGTTGCAGCTGCTGACCCTTGCGCAGTTCGGCCTGTGGGTGCCGTTCACGATCCTCGTCGGCTCCGCCTGTGCTGCGCTCGGCGCAGCGACGGTGCGCCGCGGCGACTGATCCCGGGCGGCGCGCCGGCGCGCGCGGCGTCAGGCGGTCGGCGGCGTCGTGCTGGCGGCCGCGGCCGTGCGTTCGCGTTCGCGCTGGCGACGGCGGCGGGCGTCGAGGTCGCGGCTGTGCGCCAGCGCGCTCCGCGCGGTGCGGCGCTGCGACCACAGCACGACGCCGATGAACACGGCGAAGGCGCCGAGCAGCCAGCTGCCGATCGACGCCCTCGTGCGACCGGTGTCCAGGTCGTAGACGTCGAGGTCGGCGGCGACGAACAGCGGCATGCGCTTGCGCTCGTTCTGGATCGTCTCGTACGCCAGCCAGCGGTAGTAGAAGCCGCGCACTTCCAACTGTGCGCCCGTTTCGAGTGCGACGCGCTTGGGCGCCCAGATCGGCACGAGCGCGCCCGCGAAGTCGCGCACCTGCACCCAGCCGACCGTCCAGGCCTCGATGCCGGCGGGGTTGGGCGGCGCTGCGATGACCGACTTCTTGATCAGCTTCCCGAAGATGCGCATCGGCGTGCCGCGGGCGACCTTGCCGTCGACGAGGTTGCGGTAGGCGTCGGCGTAGTTGAGCGTGCCGACGCGCCGCCAATCGGCGAGCGAGCGGGTCGTCGCCGTGTCGCGCACGAACGCGGCGAGGTGCCAGAGCGCCTCGCCCTGGTCTTCGTCGACGGTGCGCCACGCGAGGTCGCCGGGCCAGAAGCTGGAGTCGTCGACCTTGGCCAGGATCGCCGGGTCGAGCTGCGTCACCGCCGGCCAGTCGGGGTAGTCGAACTGCAGGCTGCGGCCGACGAGCAGCGGCGCCTGGTCGATCGCGGTCGGGTACGTCAGGTCGCGCAGCTTGAGGAAGTAGCCTTCGACGCGCGCCCAGCCGCCGACGCGCAGGCTGTCAGCGGGCGGCAGGGAGAACGCGGCGAGCACGGCCGCGCCGTCGGCGAGGCGCAGTGTCGCCTCGTACAGCGCGTAACCGCGCAGCGGGTGGCCCTCCTGTGGTCCCGACAGTTGCTCGATCCGGCCCTCGTACCAGAGCCAGCGCTTGCGGAACTCCGCGGGTTTGGCGCGCAATTGCTCGATCGGCGTCGGGGCGTCGGGGCGGCCGAGCGCGGCGGCCACCGTCGGCCCGACGTCGATGGCCTTGGCGAGCAGATGACGCAGCGGCTCGGGTTCGAGCAGGATGCGGTGCTCGCGCGTGTCGTCGCGCGCGCCGGCGAGGATCGCGTCGTCGAGCACGGGAATCGCCACGGTCGACGTCGGCGCGTCGGCGACCAGCGGCGGCGCGTCGGCCGGCTCCAGCGCCCACATCGCGTAGGCGAGGAAGGCCACGACCGCGCCGGCGAGCGCGAAGCGCATGGCGGGCGGGATGGGCGGAAGCAGCCGGAACTTGCCGTCGGCGTTCATGGGGTCGTGGGTTCGACCTCGAACGAGCGGGGGCGCTGCGCGGTTCGCGTTCGCGGCGTCGTTTCCGCCGCGCCGCGCCGCCGCGTCACGCGCCCTCGGGCTTCTCGAACAGGCCGCCGAGGTGGAAGTTGGCGATGTCCGAGCGGTCGACGATCGTCGCGGCGTTGACGCCGAGCGTGATCGCGATGACCTCGGCGATCTCCTCGCTGGTCGCGCCTTCCTTCTTGGCCTTCTTGAGGTGGCCTTCGAGGCAGCCCTTGCAGCCCGAAGTCAGCGCCGCGGCGATGGCGATGAACTCCTTGACCTTCAGCTCGATCTTCGACTTGCCGTAGGTCGCCTTGTAGAAGCCCATGTAGAGCTCCTTCAGTTGGGGCGTCAGCAGCGCGTAGCTGCGCATCGACGAACTCGGCAGCCGGCCGTCGGCCAGCGGTTCGCCGGCTTTGTTGTTGGGGGCGTCGCTCATGTGGGGGTGGGAGACGACGGGTATACGCGCCGTGCTCCCGAACGGATGCGGATTATTGCAGCGTCAGCTGCAACCGCACCAGCGCGTCGCGGTCGGCCGCCAGTTCGAGTTCGCGGAAGGCCACGTCGAACGGCAGCCAGTGCAGCTCGCCGACCATCGGCCCGGGCCTGAGCCGCGCGACCGGGTCGTCCGGGGTGCCGGCCTGCCACGCGAACGGCCAGTCGACGACGCCCATGTCGCCGAACAGGTCCTTCTGCGGCGCCTGGAGCTCCAGCAGGTGGATCGGCCGCCGCAACCCGGTCTCGGCCTGCACCTCGCGGCGGATCGCCTGCTCCAACTGCTCGCCCGGCGTCACCGGTCCGACCACGGGGCCGAGCGGCCACTCGTGCATCGGCTTGTGGCGGACGAGCAGGTACTCGACGCGGCGGTCGAGGACCTGGAAGACGAAGACGCGCACCCGGTGTTCGAGCTGGAACATACGCCTCGCCGCCGGCCGCCGAGACGCCCTCGCCCGGCCGTCGCACCTCCTCTAGTCCCGTCGATCGGCAAGGCTGCGCCCGATCCTGCGCCGTTCGCCCGGTTTTTGCCGCCTCAGCGGCCGCCGTCGGCCTGCCGGCGGCTCACTTGCCGTCGCCCGTAGCGCCCTTGCCGTCGGCGGTGCTGGCGTCCTTGGCCGCGGCGGCAGGCGCCGGCTTGCCGGCGAACATCGCGCCGACCATCGCGAACGAGTAGGGCAGCGTCTGGTCCTGGAAGCCGGCGCCCCACGAATGGCCGCCGCCTTCGATCAGGCGCCACGTGTGCGGCACCTTCTTCTCGTCGAGCACCTTGTGCAGCAGCGCGTTGCCGTCGGCGAAGCCGTAGCGGTCGTCGCTGCCGGCGTCGAAGTAGATGCGCAGGCCGGCGAGCGCCTTCGGGTCGAGCGCCTGCGCGAGGCACAGCGGGTTGGCCTTCTGCCACGGCTCCTTCTGGATCGGGTTGCCGAACACCTCGTCGAGGCCGATGCGCGACGCCACGCTGCGGATGCGCTCGGGCAGCTTCTCGGGATCCTCCTCGAACACCGCCGAGCTGTGCGCGCCGACCGCGCCGAACAGTTCGGGCTTGCTGAAGGCGATGCGCAGCGCGGCCATGCCGCCCATGCTGACGCCGAGGATCGCGCGCTGTTCGCGCTTGTCGCTGACGCGGAAGTTGTTGCCCAGGAACGTCAGCAGGTCGACCGTGATCAGGTCCTCCCAGCGCTGGTCCTTGCGATTGACGTACATCGACGTGCGGCCCCCGTTGGCGGCGACGAACACGCACGGCGGCATGGTGCCGTCGCCAATGCAGCGGTCGAGCACGGCCGCGCCGCCGCGCGTGTGGAAGCGCAGCGGGTCCTCCCACATGCCGTGCAGCCAGATCGCCACCGGCCACTTCACGTCCTTGTTCTTCGGGTCGTCGTAGCCCTTGGGCAGGTAGACGCCGATGTCGAGCTCGGCCTTGACCGCATCGCTCTTCAGCTTGGTGGTGCGGAAGTCGAGGTGCTGCAGTTCGACCGCCGGCGCCTCGCGGCGTTCGCGGCGGGGGCGCTCGCCGCCCTGTGCGAGCAGCGGCACGGCGAGCAGCGGTGCTGCGAGGAGGACGGCGGCGAGCAGCAACGGCGGGCGGGCGGTCATCGGGTACCTGGTAGGGGTGCGGGTCGTTAGTGTTGCGCGCCGCAGCCGTCCCGCCAGTGGGGCGGCGAAAAAGCTCGCGTGGATCCCGCCGCCGAACGACTCGCACCGCTGCTCAGCCAGCTGGTCAACTACGAACGCACGCGCCCCGACGCGCGGCTGTGGGACCTCGCCGTCATGCGCGCGTTCCTGCAGCGGCCGGGCGCGCTGCCGTGCCCGCGGCCGGCGGTGCAGGTCGGCGGCAGCAAGGGCAAGGGCACGACGTGCGCGCTGCTGGCGCGGCTCGCGCAGGCGGCGGGCCTGCGGCCGGGCTTCTACAGTTCGCCGCACGTCACCACGCTGCTCGAGCGCATCCGCGTCGACGGCCGCGACATCGCCGTCGGCGACCTCGAACGCATCCTGCGCGGCGTGCTGGCGGCGGCGGGCGACCGGCCGCCGACGTTCTTCGAGGCGATGACGCTGGCGGCAGCGCAGCACTTCTGCGAACAGGCGGTCGACCTCGCCATCTGGGAGGTGGGCCTCGGCGGCCGCCACGACGCCACCAGCGCGCTGCCAGTCGACGCCAGCATCGTGACCACGATCGAGTTGGAGCACACCGACGTGCTCGGCGACACGATCGCAGCGATCGCCGGCGAGAAGGCGCCGGTCGTGCGGCCGGGCGGCGTCGGCTTCACCGGCTGTGCGGGCGAGGCGCTGGCGGCGATCCGCGGCCACTGCGCCGCCGTCGGCGCCGAACTGCGGGTGCTCGGCGAGCACTTCGGCCTGCGCGACGTGCGCCTTGACGGCGATGGCGCGCGCGGCCGGCTGTGGTTGCCCGACGGCGACGACCGACCGTTCTTCCTGCCGGGCGCGGCGGCCTTCGAGTTGCCGGCGCTGGCCCTGGCGGCCGCAGCGTTCGCGCACGTGCTGCCGGGCCGGCCGCTGCGGCTCGACCCGGTGCTGCGCCCGGAACTGCCGTGCCGCTTCGAGGTGCGGGCCGAGCCCGATGGCGAGGTCCTCGTGCTGGACGGCGCGCACACCGAGCAGTCGCTGCGCGCGGTGGCGGCAGAGCTGCGGCGCCGGTGGCCTGGGCGTCGGGCGAGTTTCCTGGTCGGTTCGGCGGCGGGAAAACGCTGGCGCGAGGCCTTCAGCGCCGTGGCGGACACCGCCGATAGCGTCGTTGCCACCGCGGTCTCGGGCACGTCGAGCGAGGCCCCGGAGGTGATCGCGACGTACTTCACCGCGCGCGGCGTGCCGTGCACGGTGGCGGCGGACGCCGCGGCCGGCCTGCGCGAACTGCGCCGGCGGCCGGGGCCCCGCGTCGTCACCGGCTCGTTCTACCTCGCCGGCGAAGTGCGCCGCGCCCTCGACGCTACCCGCTGATCCGCATGTCCCCCGACCCGCAGTCGTCCGGCCGCGCCGGCGCCCCGACCTTCGTCGAGGACCTGTTCCTCACGTCCGTGTTCCTGATCAAGGGCCGGCTGCCGAACAAGACCAAGCGCCTGTCGAACATGCTGGAGGACACCGCGCGCACGTTCCTCGCCGTGCACGACGCGACGCTGGTGTCGCTGCGCAGCCGCGAGGTCGTGCGCACGCCGACCGTCATGGTCAACGTCCGCGAGGTGCTGCTCGCGCACGAACTGCTCGACGTCGCCGGCGACGAGACGCAGCGGCGGCTCGCCAACAACGCCAACAAGACGTCGAACATCCGCGCCTTCTACAGCGGCCCCACGCAGTTCGAGATCGCCGGCCGCATCGAACCCGGCGACTACGAGTCGCGACCCGGCGGCCGCAAGTGGTTCATCATGCAGGAGCCGGTGCTGCGCGGCCTCGACCTCGCCGACCCGGAGTTGGCGCTGCTCGGCCGCCTCGACTATGCCATCCTGCGCCGCGACCAGATGGCGTACGTGTACGACTTCGGCTGAGCCGGCGACCGGTTGCCGCGGCCTGCGCCGGCCGTAGGCTGCCGGCCGTGACCGATCCGTTCGCCGCTGCGCCGTCGCGCACGATCCCCGTCGCCGACGGGCCGATCGCGCCGTGGGCCGACCGCGCCTGGGCCGTCGCCGCCGTCGCCGCCGCGTCGATCGCCTTCGCCGCGCTGGCGCGGGTGCAGCCCGACCCGCGCGGCCACGGCACGCACGAGCAACTCGGCCTCGACGCCTGCGGTTGGCCGCTGGCGTACGGCATCCCGTGCCCGGCGTGCGGTTGCACGACCGCCGCCTGCCTGCTGGTGCACGGCCGCGTCGTTGCGGCGTTCGCCACGCAGCCGTTCGGGGCGGCGTTCGCCGCCGTCGGCCTGCTGGTCGGCGCGCACGCGGCCCTTTGCCTGCTGCGCGGCCGCTCGTTCGCCGATCTGGCGCTGCGCTGGCCCATCTGGCGCGTCACCGGTTACGGCTTGCTCTTGATGTTGGCGGCCTGGGGCTATACCTGGGCGACGTGGCAACGATGACTCCAGTGGTGACGGCGATCCCGTGCGCCGCGCAGCCGGCGATGCCGTGGGCGAACGGCGGCGGCAGTACGCGGCAGGTCGCGATCGATCCGCCCGGCGCGACGCTCGCCGGCGCGTTCCGTTGGCGCGTCAGCATCGCCCAGATCGCCAGCGACGGGCCGTTCTCGCGTCTGCCGGGCATCGACCGCGCGATGTGGCTCGTGCGCGGCAACGGCGTGCGGCTCGACGTCGACGGCCGCGAGGTGGTGCTGGCGCACAGCCGCCAGCGCATCGACTTCCCCGGCGAGGCGGCGGTGCGCTGCGAACTGCTCGGCGGCCCGTGCGAGGACAGCAACGTGATGGTCGCGCGCGACCACGTCTCCGCCGTCGCCGACGTGGTCGAACTGGCCGCCGGCGTCGTGCACCCGCTGCCCGACGCGCCGCAGCGCGTGGTGCTGCTGTGGTCGGGCCGCGGCCACATCGGCGATGTGCCGCTCGGCCCGCGCGACGCCGCGCGCCTCGACGGCATGGGCGCGGCGGCGTTCGTCGCCGACGAGGCCTGCGTCGCGTTGGTCGCGGCGTTCACGCCGCGCCGCTGAGCGCCCGCGAAGAAATCAGGTACGGGCTCTCGGATTGCCCCTGGTGGCCGCTACTGCGGCCACGCAGAGCCGGAGAAACCGATTGTTGCTCAGGCTCTGAGCGGGCGCAACGCGCCGCCGAGGTGCCGGCGTGCCTGTCCGCTGCGCGCGCAGGTCGTGGCTGCGGTCAGCGCCTGCCGGGACGCCGGCGGCCGCCGCCGCGCGCCGGTTGCCGGCTCGCCTTCGGCCCCGGTCGTTCGGCCGCCAGCGCGTCCTGCAGCATCGTGTGGTAGCTGCGGTAGCGGCTCGCTGCGATCTCGCCGCGTTCGACCGCGTCCTTCACCGCGCAGCGCGCCTCGCCGTCGTGCAGGCAGCTGCGGTACTCGCAGTGCGGCAGCCGCAGCGCGATCTCGGGGAACAGGAACTGCAGCTCCTGGCTGCCGACGCAGAACAGGTGGAAGTTGCGCACGCCCGGCGTGTCGAGCACGTGGCCGCCGCCGGGCAGCGGGATCAGCTCGGTGTGCGTCGTGGTGTGGCGGCCCTGGCGGATGTGGTTGAGGTCGCCGGTGCGCAGCTGCACGCCGGGCACGACGGCGTTGAGCAGCGACGACTTGCCCGCGCCCGACAGGCCGACGACGACCGAGCGGTTCTGGCGCAGCAGATCGCCGAGCTCGCGCAGCGTCGCCTCGGTCGAACGACCGGGCACCGTGCAGGTGCCGAGCACGCGCACGCCGGCGTCGGCGTAGGCGCGCTTCCACGTCGCCGCGAGGTCCTCGGCGAGGTCGACCTTGCTCAGCACCAGCGTCGCCGGGATGCGCTCGCGCGCGGCCGCCGCCAGCACGCCGTCGACCAGCTCGGCCTGGAACGCCGGCTCCTTGACGCTGGCGACCGCGAGCACGTGCGTGATGTTGGCGGCGAGCACCTGCGCCTGTTCCTCGCCCTCGGCGGCGGCGCGGCGGTGCAGCTGGGAACTGCGCGGCAGCACGGCGTCGATCGCCATGCCGGTGGCGTCGAGCACCACGCGGTCGCCGACGGCCAGCGGCCTGCGCTCGTGGCCCTTGTCCTCGAACAGCTTGCCGGCGAGCGGCAGTTGCCGGCGTTCGCCGTCGAGCTCGACGTGGCAGACCTTGGCGTCGATGCGTAGAACGAGGCCTTGCGGCGATGACGGTTGCACTCAGAAGGCCTGTGGTGGGCAGACTCGCGCCGAGCCCGACGGGCGCGTTGCACCTCGGCAACGCGCGGACGTTCCTGCTGGCGTGGCTGTCGGCCCGGTCGCGCGGCGGCAGCGTACTGCTTCGCATCGAGGACATCGATGGCCCGCGCGTGAAGCCCGAGGCGGCCGCGCAGACGATCGAGGACCTGCGCTGGCTCGGGCTCGACTGGGACGGCGAGGTCGTCGTGCAGAGCGCGCGGCTCGACCGCTACCGCGCGGCCGCCGA
>JADCJE010000182.1 GCA_020247305.1 Phycisphaerales bacterium
CGTCCGGCCGGCGGCGGCGTGCGCCCGCCCGCGCCCGCGGCGAGGAAGGCACGCGCTGCCACGCTTCGCATGCGTCTGATCGGCGGCGGCGTGCGCGCGCCTGCGCCCGCGGCGAGGAACACACGCGTTGCCACGCTTCGCATGCGTCCGGCCGGCGGCGGCGTGCGCGCGCCTGCGCCCGCGACGAGGAAGGCACGCGTTGCCACGCTTCGCATGCGTCCGGCCGGCGGCGGCGTGCGCCCGCCCGCGCCCGCGGCGAGGAAGGCACGCGCTGCCACGCTTCGCATGCGTCTGATCGGCGGCGGCGTGCGCGCGCCTGCGCCCGCGGCGAGGAAGGCACGCGCTGCCACGCTTCGCATGCGTCTGATCGGCGGCGGCGTGCGCGCGCCTGCGCCCGCGACGAGGAAGGCACGCGTTGCCACGCTTCGCATGCGTCCGGCCGCCGGCTGCGCGCCCGCGCCCGCAGGCCGCGCCGCCCGCACCGGAGGCCGCCAATGAACGTCGCCGTGCTGCGGCCGCCGAGCGCCGACCTCGATCCCACCGACGTCACCAAGCGCTCGGGCTCGAACTTCCTCGCCGGCTTCGCCTGCATGGACGCCGAACGGCGCGCCGGCATGACGGCGATCTACGCCTTCTGCCGCGTCGCCGACGACGCCGTCGACGACGCGCCCGATCCCACGACGGGCGCTGGGCGGCTGGCGTTCTGGCGCGCCGAGCTGCACGCCGCCGCCGCCGGCAGCGCGCAGACGCCCGTCGGCCGCGCGCTGCAGGCGGCGATGGCGCGCTTTGCCATGCCGCCGGGGCCGCTCGACGACCTGCTCGACGGCGTCGCCACCGACCTCGCGCCGCGGCCCTTCGTCGACGACGCCGAACTGGCGCGCTACTGCTACCGCGTTGCGTCTGCCGTCGGCCTCGCGTGCCTGCACGTGCTCGGCCCGACGTCGCCGGACGCGCGCACGTACGCCGACGAACTCGGCCACGCGCTGCAGCGCACCAACATCCTGCGCGACCTGCGCGGCGACGCCGAGGGCGGCCGCTGCTACGTGCCCGCCACCTGGCTCGCCGCCGCCGGCTGTGAGCACAGCTGGCTCGCCGGGACGGGGCCGGCGGCGGCCTACGCCCCGGGCGGCCCGATCGCACGCGTGCGCGCCAAGCTCGCCGAAGCCGCCGCCGGCCACTTCGCCGCCGCGCACGCCGCGCTGCGCCGCCTGCCGCGCGCCGACCGCCGCGCGCTCGTGCCGGCGCGCGTGATGGGCGCGGTGTACGGCGCGTTGCTCGCCAAGCTGCGCGCCCCCGACGCCGACCTGCGCGGCGCGCGCGTGCGCGTCGGCAAGGCCAAGAAGGTCTGGCTGGCGCTGCAGGTGTTCGCCGGAGTGCGGCCGTGACGACGGGCGGGGCGTCGTTGGCTGCTGCGCGCGGCGCGGGGAGCGAGGCGGCTGCGGCGCCGGCCTCTGGGCGCGCGCCGGCGGCGTTGCACGCGGGCGCAGGCGGCGCGATCGGCGCGATCGATGCAGGTGGCGCGACCGGCGCGACCGGCGCGATCGGCGCATGCGGTGCGACCGGCGCGACCGGCGCGACCGGCGCAGGTGGCGCGATCGGCGCGACCGGCGCACGCGGCGCGACCGGCGCGACCGATGCTGTGGTTGCACCGCCGCGCGCGGGCACCACCGGACCTGCTGCTGCAGCTGCTGCCGTTGCGCCCGGGCCCGCCGCCGCGCCGCGCGCGACGCCCCCCGCGAACGCGCCCGCCGCCTACGTGCTGGGCGGCGGCGTCGCCGGCCTGACGGCGGCCTTCGGCCTCGCCGATCGCGGCTACCGCACCACGCTGCTCGAATCGCGCGGCTGGCTCGGCGGCCGCGCGTTCTCGTCGTTCGACAAGGCCGCCGAGCGCCACCTCGACAACGGCCCGCACGCGATGCTCGGCTGCTACCGCAGCACGCGCGCGCTGCTGCGGCGGCTCGGCACCGAAGGGCTGTTCCAGCAGGACCGCGCGCTGGCGATGGCCTACCGCGCCCCCGGCGGCCGCACGCTGTGGCTGCGGCTGTCGCGCCTGCCGGTGCCGCTGGCGTTGCCGCTGGCGCTGTGCACCTTCGGCATGCCGTGGGGTGCGCGCCTGCGGGCCTTGTGGGGCATGGCCATGTCGCTGCTGCCGACGGCGAAGCACCGCACGCTCGCCGCGTGGCTGGCGCGGCACCGCCAGACTGGCGCGCCCGACGCGCACCTGTGGCGACCGCTGTGCCGCGCGATCATGAACGTCGAGCCCGAACAGTGCGCCGCCGCCGACTTCTTGGCGACGCTGCGTGAAGCGTTCACCGGCAGCGCGGCGCGCGCGGCGTTCTGGCTGCCGACGCGGCCGTGGGGCGAAGTGTTCGGCGACCCGGCGCCGCAGGCGCTCGCCGCCGCCGGCGTCGCGGTGCGCTGCGGCGCGCGCGTGCACGCGCTCGAACTCGCGGCGGGCGCGGGAGTGGCAGCGGCGGCGGCGGAAGCGGCGGCGGCGGCGGCCCGATCGGCGTTGCCAACGGCGGCGGCGGCAACGGCGTCGACGAGAGCAACGACAACGGCAACGGCGGCACCCCCGTCGTCGTCAGCGCCAGCGTCGGCGTCCTTGGCGGCAGCGAGCATGGCATCGGCGACGGCCGCTGCGGGCGATGGCGCGCGTGCAGCGGCCCCGGCGGCGACGTCGGCGTCTGCCGAAAGCTCGCCTGCCGCGACGAGTTTGGCTGTCGGCGCGCGCGGCGCGCAGCCGGCCGCCACCCGTCGCGACGGCGGTGATGCGCGCGCCGTCGCCGCCATCGTGCTCGCCGACGGCGAACGCATCGTGCTTCGCCCCGGCGACATCGTCGTCTCGGCGCTGCCGTGGTTCGCGCTGCGCGCGGCGCTGCCGTCGCTGCCGGAGCCGCTCGGCCGGCTAGAGGGCTCGCCGATCGTCAGTGCGTACGTCACGCTCGCGCCGACGGCGCCGCCGCTGCCCGACGACGGCCCGGTGGTGGCGCTGGTCGACGGCGCGCCGTTCCACTTCGTGCTGCGCACCCCCGGTGGTGACCCGCGCCAGTGCGCGCTGCTGTCCGGCGGCGATCGTTCGCTCGACGGCCAGACCGTCGACGCGATCGCCGGCCGCGCGCTGGCGCAGCTCGCCGCCTACGTGCCGGAGGCGGCGCTCGCCGGTGCGACGGTGCGCGTGCGCAAGGAGCAGCGCGCGACGTTCGTGGCCGCCGTCGGCAGCGACGCGGCGCGGCCGGCGCCTGGCCGCCTGCCGGACGGACCTGCCAACCTGTTCGTCTGCGGCGATTGGACCGACACCGGCTTGCCGGCGACCCTCGAGGGCGCGGCGCGCTCGGCGGAATGCGCCGTCGCCGCGCTGGCGCCGCCGCACGGGTAGGCACGGTGCTGGGGCGTGGGCTGCCGGCAACCCGGCGGCGGCACCGCGCGGTGCGGTGCGGCGCGGCGCGGCACGGTGCGATGTGGCACTTTGCGGCGCGGTGCCGTGGGCTTGCCGGCGCGGCAGCGGACGCGCCGCCGCCAGAATCCACCTTCAAGCGATCCGCCCGGTGCGCCGTCCGCACTCGTGGCGATCCGGGCGCGGGGTCGTGGCGCAGCCGCCGATGACCCGCGCACCGCCGGCCGGCGAAGAAATCGCGGCCGAATCGGCCCCTGGCGTTGCCCTACAGGGATGGGCGCGCCCGATCCCTCGCCGCGCCAGCCGCTGCGGCAGCCACCAACAATCCAGCGATCAGCCCAGGGCTTCGTCGATGCGGGCGGCGATGTCTTCGAGCAGCTCGCGCAGCCGGCGGCGCTCGGCGTCGATCTGCTTGACGATGGCGACGAGCTGCTCGACGTTGCGGACGTCGTCCAGCTGCTGCTGGAACCGATCGGCGGCGACCGACTCGACCTGCTTCAGCGTCCGCGGCAGGGCGGCGCGCGCGGGCGCGCTCGCGGCGGCGGAAGCGGCGGCTGCGGTGGCCGTGGCGGCCTTGCCCGAGCCGCGCGGCTTGACCGGCACGAGGCCAAGCACGGCCTTGGCTCGGCCGTACATGATCGGCGCGATCTTCCAGCCGCGCTGCTCACACGCGGCGCGCAGCTCGCCATACACGAGCGTGCTGTCGCGACGCAACTCGCTGACCAGGAAGTCGAACGCGTCCGAGCCGCGGCGGCGCGGAGCACCCGCCGCAGCGGCCGGCGCGCTGCCGGCGTCCTGGGCGCGGGCGTCGGTCGCGTCAGTGTCCGCGTCGACGTCGCCGCCGTCGGCCATCCCGTCGTCGTTGTCGGTCCGGGCCGCCGCCGCCGGGGCCTTGGCCGCCGCCGGTGCCGCCGGGCGGGCCGTCTTGGCCAGGGCCGGCAGGGCGAGCTGCTTGCGGGCGCGGCCGTACTGGATCGGCTGGATCGAGATGCCCGCCTCGTTGGCGAGGCGGCGCAGTTCGGCGTAGTCGAGGTCGGGGTTCTCGCGCAGGCGTTCGACGGCGAACGCTTCGCCGGACATTGGTTGGGGTGCGGGCATGCTCATGGCCGGGCTTGGAATCGGGGGGCAGAGATGCAATCGCAACCAGCGTCGCCGCGCAAGCGGCGCGACGACTCATTCCACGTGGATGTGGCGGCCGCCGTTCTCCTCGGCGAGCGGGCCGAGGAAGTCGGTGTCGTTCTTGTTGCCGAACGTGATGCAGTGGATAGCGATCCGCCGCAAACGGTTGGTCTCGCGCACGCGCCGGCGGATCTCCTCCTTGTCGACGACCTCGCCGACGGTCGGCGCGCCGTCGCTGATGACGTACAGCGTGTCGAAGCCGGCGGCGTAGTACTTGTCGTGCAGGCCGCGGCCGCCGAAGTCGAGCGCGCTGTTGAGCGCGTCGTAGAGGTTGGTCGGGCCGTTGGGCCGCAGCGTGTCGAGGAAGTTGCCGAGCAGGTCGTCGCGCGCGGTGTCGTCGAGCTTGACCAGCGCCGGCCGGCCGCCTTCCTGCCGCCAGATGCGCACCGTGTCGCTGAACACCACGAGGTTGACCAGCGCGCCGTCGGGCAGCGACATGATCAGGCGCTTGAGCTCCTGCACGACGAGCTGCGCCTTGGTGCCGACCGCGGTCGGCTGCGCGTTGGTGGTGGCGCCCGTGATCGTCGCCGGCTCGGCCATCGAGCCGCTGAAGTCGACGACGAACAGCACGCGGTCGGACTCGACCTCGAGGTCGAAGAACCTGGCGTAGCGGTTCTCTTTGGGCTTCTGCGCCTTCTGGTCAGCGACCGTGCGCACCGCGAACGACGCGCCCTCCTTGGCCCAGAACTGCTTCCACGGCTCGATGCCGCCGCGCGCGACGCTCTGGCCGGTGAGGCCTTCGAGGATCTTGTGCAGGCGCACGTCCATCGCCCACGGGTCCTTCTTGCGTCCGAGCTCGGCTTCGAGGCCCTTGATGAGCTGCGGGATGACGCACTTGCACTTCTGCACCGCGAGGCCGAACGCGGCGGCGCTGCGCACCTGCCACGTCTGGTCGCGCACCAGCAGCTCTTCGAGGCGCGCGTTGGCGTCGGCCTGGGCCTTGGCGACCGCGGCGTCGGGCTGCTTGCCGAGCGTCTCGTCGACGTGCGGCGCGAGTGCGCTGCCGATCGCGTTGGCGGCGGCGATGCGGATGTTGGGTTCGGCGTCCTTCAGCAGCTCGACTAGCGTCGGCACGAGGTCGAGCGTCGGATCCTTGGCCATCGCGTTGACGGCCTGCACGCGCAGCTCGGGCGGCATCGAGCGGCAGGCCTTCATCAGTTCGAGCTGGGCTTCGACGCTCGGGTGTCCCCCGAGCACGCGCAGCGTCGCGGCGGCTTCGATCTGGTCCTTGTTCTTGGTCTGGGCGCGCAGGCCGGCGGCGCTGAGCTTGCCGAGCAGCCACGGCAGGATGCCGTCGCCGGTCATCGTGCGCAGATGCTGGCTGGCCATCGCCTGCACGCGCCACGGCTGCAGCTCGCGCTGGAAGTCGACGAGTTCGACGGCGCCGCCGGCGTTGCCGCCGCCGCCCGGCTTTGGCGCGACGGTCGCCAGCTCGAACAGCAGCTGTGCTGCCGGCAGCGTGTTCCACTGCGCGACCTTCTGCATGCGCTCGTCGAGCGTCTTGAGCGCGGCGTCGTCGACGACCCCGTCCTTGACGAAGCGCACGGCGCCGGTGCGGTAGTCCTGCAGCCAGCTGCGCAGCGCGGTGACGTCGCCGGCGAGC
>JADCJE010000183.1 GCA_020247305.1 Phycisphaerales bacterium
CGTCGAGGGTGTCGCCTGCGGCGATGCCTCGGCGGTGGCCGGTTTCGCCGGCGCGGGCGCTTGCTCGGGAACCGGCGTGGGTGCCGGGGCCTGCGCCGGGCGCGGCGACGGATCCTGTGCGCCGCGAATGACATCGACGACATCGTCGGCGCGCAGGGGCGCGGTCGGCGTCGCCGCGAGGGTGGCGAGCGCGCCGGCGAACAGGCCGAGCAGCAGCGAGGTTGGGTGGTTCATGGGTACGGCGGCTCAGCGGTCGGTGACGACGAGTTCGACGCCGTCGACGGTGGCGCCGGGCGCGAGCTGCAGGCCCCGCGATGCGAGCCACTTGCGGCGTCGGCGCCGGCCTTCGCCGGACTCCCACTGCGCCTGCACGGCGACCTCGCCGGGCAGCTGGCTCGTCAGTTCGAAGCAGCCGTCGTCGTCGGCGCGCACCGCCTCCTGGTCGCCGACCCACACCAGCGCGCCGGCGGCGGGTTTGCCGATGGCCGAACGCACGCGGCCGCGCACCGTCGCGCCCGGCACCAGATCGATGCGCACCGGCGCGTTGGCGGCGGCGCGCGCTTCGCGGTGCGCCAGCGTCGGCGGCACGCCGAGCAGCAGCAAGCGCGGCTCGACCTGATCGGGCAGGTGGTCGAGCGCGAAGCTGCCGTCGGCGGCGGGCCGCGCCTGCACGCCGGGCAGGCCGCGGGCCAGCACCAGCAGGCAGCTGCAGTCGAAGCCCGGCGGCGCGGCGATGTGGCCCTGCCGCTGCGTGCCCGGGGCCACCGCGACATCGCCGGCCGTGAGCACGCCGACGCCGTCGGGCGCGAGCGCGGCATGGGCGAGCGCGCAGCCCGCGGCGCGCACGCGCACGCCGAGGCCGTGGCGCGTCGTGTCGAGGCCCGCGATGGTGAAGGTCCCGTCGGCTGCGGTCCGCGCGACGCCGAGGTCGATGCCGACGCCGCTGCCGGTCATCACCGTGACCTCCGCGTCGGCGACGGGGCGCAGGCTGGCGCAACGCCAGCCGTTGAGCCACACCGCGTTCGGCGCGACGACGCGGCCGCGCGCGATCCCCGGCGGCTGCAGCGCGATCGCCGGCAGCGGCTGCCCGACCTGCACGTGCACGCAACCGGCGCCGACGCCGTCGCCGCGGTACCGCACGACCGCGTGGCCGGACGCGTTGCTCGACATGTCGCCGGCGGTCAGCGTCAAGGTTGCGTCGGCGGCGAGGGTGAGTTCGACGAGCGCCTGCGGCGGCGATGGCGCGGTGACCGCCGACACGTCGGGAAAGACCGTCAACTGCAGCGTCGGCGCCGGTCGCGCGGCGTCGGCGACGAGGAAGGTGAGCGTCACGCGGCCGCCGGCCCAGCTGCGGTAGCCGACGACCGCGAGCGCGGCGACGGCGGCGACGGCGAGCGCTGCGGCGATGGCGCGGGCGTTCGACCCGCCGGCGGTGCGGCGTTCGCGGCGGCCGTGCTGGCGCGCGGCCTTGCTGGTCGGAGCGGCGGACACGCGCGAGACGATAGCAGACGTGCGGAGCGCACGGGGCGCACGCGGGGTGAGGACGGCGGTTGGCGTCGGGAGCGGCGGTGCGCTTCGCAGGCACACCGCATTCCCGCAGTCCGCGGTTCCGCACCGACTCCGCACGCCGCGGGGGCTGGCCGCGCCCAGGCAGCTGCCTTCTGCCGCGGGCAATCGCCGTGGCGGGCGCGGGCAAGCGCGCAGGCCCCGGCCGTGGCGAGCATTGCAGCGGCGGCGGCTGCCTGCTTCGCTGCCCGCGTGCACATCCACCTGCTCCGCCACGGCATCGCCGAGGACGCGGCGCCATCGGGCGCCGACGCCGACCGCGCGCTGACCGACGAAGGCCGCAAACGCCTGCGCAAGGCCGCCGACGCCTGGCGTGCAGTCGTCCAGCCGCTCGACCTCGTGCTGACCAGCCCGCTGCTGCGCGCGCGGCAGACGTGCGAGATCTTCTGCGCCGCGGTCGGCTTCACCGGCGAGGTGCGCGTCTGCGCCGAACTCGTGCCGAGCGCCGCGCCGAGCCTCGCGCTGCAGCTGTTCGAGGGCGAATCGCTGTCGGGTGCGAACGCCATCGCCGCCGTCGGCCACGAGCCGCACCTCGGCTATCTGCTGGGGCTGCTGCTGACCGGCCAGGGCCGCCTGCCGGTGCCGTTCAAGAAGGGCATGCTGGTTGGGGTCGAGACGGCGTCGCGCGCGAGCCTCGTGGGCCAGCTGCGCGTTGCGCTGACGCAGAAGCTCGCCGGCGAGCTGGGCTGAGCGCTGCGGCGCGGGTGGGGGCAGGCGAGGCGCTCAGGATCTGCAGGCGAGCCATGAGATCCCGGGCCTGCTGCGCCGCGACGCCATCGCGCGCGCAGGACACCCCTCACCGAACGCGCGGTTCGATCTGCGGGCCTGGGCGCAGCACGACGCCGTCGAGGCCGCCAGCGGGCACGAGCAGTTCGCCGAGCGAGTGCCGGCTGGTGCTGTCGTCGCTGCCGCAGTAGAGGGTCAGCGCGTAGCGGCCTGGGGTGAGATCGCTGGTCGAGAACTCGCCGCTCTGATTGTCGATGCCAAAGCCCGAGCCGCCGCGCGCGTTCGTCTTGTCGCCGGTTTCCACGACGCGCTGGGACTGCACCCAGGCCCAGCGGCGGTTGGCGCCGAGCGCGCTGAGGTCGACGCGGCCCTTCACCGTGATCGTCGGCAGCACGACGAGCTGCAGGCCGACCACCGGCGCGCCGGCGGCGACCTGGATGTCCGCCAGTTCGCCGCGCGCGCCGCCGCGGCGGGTGCGGACGTCGAGCCGCCAGGTGCCGGCGGCGACGCGCTCGAAGGTGAACTGGCCTTGGGCGTTGGTGGACGTCGAGGCGTTGGTCGTCCGCGGCTCCTTGTCGGGCGTGGCGCCCTCTGCCGCGATGCGGCCCTCGGCGCGAACCAGCGCGCCGGCGACCGGCTGGCCGGCGGTGTCGATGCAGACGCCCGACAGCGAGCTGGTCATCACCTCGATCGGCAGCTCGCGCGCTTCGCCCTCCTTCAGCTCGACGCGGTTCGACCACAGCGTCTCCATCGGTCCGAAGGTCGCCTGATCGGCCGGCGGCAGCACGTTGAGCTGCACCGCGCCGGCGGTCACCGTGCCAAAGTCGAAGCGACCGCGTTCGTCGACGCGCGCCGAGAACATGCGGTTGTTGCCGTTCGCCGTCAGCGCGTAGCCGACGCCGAGCTTGCCGTCGACGGTCAGCGAGCCGGCGAGCGTCGCCGTCGGGCCTTCGACCGGCTTCTCGCCGCCGTCGAGCACGGCATCGGCGGTCATGCCGCTCTCGACCCGGACGGTGACGTTGGGCATGTTGCGCGACAGGAACGCCGTCTGCACCATCGCCATCATGCCGCCGGGCGACCGCAGCGCGTCGAGCGCCGGGATCGCGGACACGCGCCATTCACCGGGCTGCAGCGCCGGGCTCGCAAAGGCGCCGTCCAGGCCGGGCGTCAGCAGGATGGGCACCTGCTCGGTGGCCCCGCGGTCGCCGCCGCGCTTCTCCAGCGTGATCGTGAACTCGCCGGGCTTCGGCGCGGCGCCGTTCTCGCGCAGCATGCCGCGCAGCGCGCCCGGGGCCTGCATGCGCAGCGTGACGCTCGCATCCTTCTCGACCGTGCCGTGGGCGGCGCCCCACTTCGGATGCTCGGCGGTGACGCGCAGCGAATCGGCCTGCAGCGACTCGACCTTGCGCACGCCCTTGTCGTCGGTCCGGCCGACGGCGACCGGCATCTCCAGCGGGCCGTCGCCGCGCGGCTGCGCGTACACCATCGCGTTGCGGATCGGCTTGTCGTCGGGGCCGACGACGGCGACGGTGAACGCGTACGGCACTGGCAGCGTCAGCGTCGCGCTCGTGCTCTTGTCGACGATGTCGATGCGGGCGCTGGCCATCGCGTGGCCCGGCGCGTCGGCGAGCAGCGTGTAGACGCCCTTGGCGAGGTTCTCGATGCGCCAGCGGCCCTCGCCGACGGCCTTGCGCCGCTCGCGCAGCTCGACGGGCTGGCTGACGCCGAGCAGGAACATCTCCGCCGCGCCCTCGCCGGGCTTGCCGGGCAGCAGCTGCAGCCGGGCGTCCTTCGCCGGCTTGCCGTCGGCGAGCGTCACGGTGACGTCGACGGCATACAGCGTCGGCAGCGTCACCACGACTTCGCCGAGGATCGGCTGCGGCTCGGCGAGCGTCCACGGGTGGCCCTTGCCGCGGCGCGCGGCGACGGTGACCTTGCCGGGGCCGAAGCCGCTGCCGCGGAAGCGGCCCTCGGCGTTGGTCGGCGCGATGCGGCTGGCGAGGTCGACCGGGGCCATGCCCAGCGTCGAGCCGGCGAACACCTCGGCGTCGGCGACCGGCTTGCCGTCGCCGTCGACGACCTTGCCGACCAGCTCCTCGCCGCGGCGCAGCTTGATGCGGCCGACGTCTTTGGTCTGGCCGGCGCGCACCGGCACGCTCGGCTTCACGTCCGACAGGAACCCCGCCATCGTCGTCGCCAGCATGTTGCTGCCCGGCACGACGCCGACGAGGCGGAAGCGGCCCTCGGGGTCGGTGTACGCGGTCGGGATCGGCAGCTTGTCGAACAGGTCCTTGGCCCAGCGCGGCATCTCGACCACGTTCATCGGGAACTGCGGCTCGCGCACCAGCAGCGCGCCCTCGGGGTCGATGCGCTCGGCGGGGAACAGCGACGCGAGCGTGCCGGGCAGGTCGGCCGCGCGCACCAGCGCGCCCGCGAGCGGCTCGCCGTCGTCGTCGGTCACTTCGCCGGTGAGGACGCCCGCCAGCGGCAGCGCGATGTCGCCGAGGTCGACGATCTGGCCGGGCGCGGGATGCTGCGTGACGATCTGGTGCACCGGCGCGTCGGTGCCGAGCCCGGCGAACAGCAGGTAGAACGCGCGCGGCCAGACGCCGGTCAGCGCAAAGCGCCCCTCGGCGTCGGTCTGCACTTCGCCGGCGACGAACTGCGGCGGGTTGTCGATCGCGGCGGCGAACAGGTCGATCTGCTGCGGCAGCACGCTGTCGAGCGCGCCGCGGTAGAGGCGCACGCCGCAGTCGGCGACCGGCCGCTTCTGGTGGTCGACGACGCGGCCCTTGAAGCCGGACAGGCCGGCCCGGATCTCGGGGTCGTCGAGCACGTCGTCGCTGCGGCGGGTCGCGGCGCGGTCGCCGGTCGGCAGGTTGCCGCCGTCGGCGAGGCCCTGCACCGGGGCGGCCTGCGCGTCCGCGTCCGCCGCCGCGTTCGCGGCCGGGCCCGCATCGGTTGGCGGCAGCGTCGGCGGCACATCGCCCAGCAGCCACCAGAGCGACAGGCCGAGGACGACGGCGGCGAACAGCAGCAGGGCGGCGAGCGGGGGGCGAGGCATCAGGTTCGCGGGGGCAGTGGGTGGCGCAGGCGGCGGGCGGCGGGCGGGCGCGCGCCGCCGGCATGAGCGACGCGGCACGGCGCGCGTCCGTGGCCGCTCGCCTGCTCATCCTGCCGGCCGCGGGGGTGGCGCGGAAGGCCCGGACCCGCCGGTTCCGCCGCGTCCCGCAGGCGCGTCGCCAGCGCGTGCTCACGATGGTCGCCGCCGGAGGGTCGCCGTCGTCGACCGCCCGGCCCGTCGCCGGGTGTCGGGTGTCGGCTGGTCCGGCGTCGCCGCCTCGTCCGGGGCGGCTTCAGCCGGCGCTGCCGCGGCGGGCTTGGTGCGCGCGCCAGAAGGCGAGCGTCGCCAGCACGATCGCGTGCTCGATCTCGCCGGCGGCGACACGCTGGTCGAGTTCGGCGAGCGGCACGGTGACGACCTCGATGTCCTCGCCCGGGTCCATCTTCAGTTCGCCGACGCGGCGGCAGCCGGTCGCGACGTAGCTGAAGCAGCGGTTGGACATCATCGACGGATTGGGGTTCATCACCCCGATGCGCTCGATCGCGGCCGCTTCGTAGCCGGTCTCCTCGCGCAGTTCGCGCGCCGCCGCGGCCGCCGGGTCGGTTTCGTGCGCGTCGATCAGGCCGCCGGGGATCTCCAGCGTCACGCGCTCGCAGCCGTGCCGCCATTGCCTGACCATCACCACGTGGCCGTCGTCGGTGATCGGCAGCACGTTGACCCAGTCGGCCGTGTCGAGCAGGAAGATGCCGATCTCGGCGCCAGTGCGCGGCGAGCGGCGGCGCGCCTTGCGCACGTGGAAGACCTTGTAGTGGACCAGCGTCTCGCTGCTGAGCTGCTGCCAGGGTTGCGGCGTCATTGGGGAATGCGGAGTCCGTTCGTGGCGGCGCCGGCGACCGCGGTCGCGTCGACGCCGCGAAAGGGCGCGCCGGCGACGTGCAGGCGGCCGGGGCCGAAGGCGATCGTCTCCAGGCGGAAGCTGCCGTCGGGTCCGGTGCGCACGCTGCGCGGCAGCAGCACCGCGCCGCCGGCGAGCACGCGGCGGCCGGTCGGCAGCGCGGCGGCGGGCGGTTGGGCCGGGGTCCACTGCACGTCGACGTCGGCGACCGGCGCGCCGGCGGCGTCGACGGCCACGCCTTCGAGCAGCGCGCTGACGCCGGCGGTGACGCGCGCGTCGGCGTTGCCCGGCCACAGGTCGTAGTCGGCGAACGGTGCGCCGGGGTTGACCAGTTCGGTGTAGGCCAGGTGGCCGACGGCGGTGACGGTCAGGCGTGCGGGCTGCTTGCCGGTTGCCTGCAGCAAGAACTCGCCGTCCGCGCCGGTGGTGGCGGCGACCGGGTCGGCGCCCTCGGGCTGCCACACCACGGCGGCCTGCGCCAGCGGCTGCAGGCCGGGCCGCGTGCGCACGCGGCCGCGCAGCGGCGACTGCGGCAGCGGCGTCAGCGTGATCACGACGTCGTCGGCCGGCGCGCGCAGCGAGTCGACGACGGCGGGCTGATGCAGGCCGTGGCGCACTTGCAGCGGCGCCGGTTCGCCGGCGAACAGCGGCGCCAGCACGAACGCGCCGTCCGCGCCGCTCGTCGCCGTCGGCGGGTCGGGTTGCTCGCTGGTGGCCGTCACCGTCGCGCCGGCGATCGGGCGGCCGGCCGGGTCGACCACGCGGCCCCGCAGCGCCGCGCCGGGCGCGAAGGCCAGCGCCACGTCCGGGCCGCCGGTGCGCGGCGTCGCCGTCGCGCGGTACGTCGCGCGCGCGAGCCGGCCGTCGGCGGTCGCGGCGACGACCGCATATTCGCCGTCGGCTTCGAAGCGCAGCGTGCTGCCGTCGGCGCAGGTCCGCACGGTCACCGGCGCGACTGCGCCCGCCGCCGGCACGAATTCGCTCGGCACGCCGATGCGCGCGACGTTGCCGTTCTCGATCCACGCGCGCTGGCCGGCGGCGTCGGCGTTGGGCACGGGGTTGGGGATGTGCCGGCGCGCGGCCACCGGCTGGATGCGCACGCGCGCTTCGCCGACGGGGCGGCCATCGGCGGCCCGCAGCGCGAGCGTGCGCGCGATCGACCACACGTCGCGCACCATCGGCACGTCCTGCGGCTCGCGTTCGCTGCTGCCCAGGCGCGTCGGCACCATGCGGGTGAGGTATCCCGGCGCGGGCAGCGCCAGTTGCTCCGGCCCGACCAGCGGCACCGGGGCGAGGCCGCGGTCGTCGGTGAACGCGATCGCCGAACCGTCCTTGCAACGATAGACGGGCACGCCGGTGAGCGGCCCGCCCGCGTCGCGGTCGACTGCGCGCAGGCAGGCGGTCGGCCGGTCGGCGAGCGGGTCCTTCGGCGCTTGGGCCGCGGCCGCGGTTGGGGCGCTGGCCATTGGCGCGGGCGCGCGGCCGCCGCCCGCAGCCTCGGCGCTGCCGTTCGCGGGCGGCGGCGGTGCGGCCGTACCGTCGTTGGCGATCGGCGCGGCGTCGGGTGCTGGCGCGTGGCCTTCGTCGCCAAACCAGCCGGTGGCCCAGGCGACGCCGAGCGCGGCGGCGGCGAACAGTGCGACGGGCAGCAAGGCGGAGCGAGCCATCGGGCGAGCGAGCATAGCGCCGCCTATGCTGCGCCGCCGATCCGATGCCGGCCTCCGTCCATTCGAACGACCGCGCCGCCGCGCGCGCTTGGGCGCTGCCGCCCGCCGCCGCCACCGCGATCGCGCGCGCGTGGTGGTTGCCGCTCGCCGCCGGCGTCGTCGCGTTGGCGGGCTTCGCCTGGGCGGTCGCGCAGCGGCTGCCGTACCCGCACGAACTGGAGTGGATGGAAGGCGCGCTCGCCGACCACGCGTGGCGCGTGGCGCACGGCCTGCCGCTGTACTGCGCGCCTTCGCCGGAGCACGTGCCGTTCCTGTACGCGCCGCTGCTGTTCTGGCTCGGCGGCCTCGGCATCGCGTTCGGCCTCGACGGCATCACGGCGCTGCGGCTCGTGTCGCTCGGCTGCACGGTCGCGACGGCGATGCTCGTCGGGCACTGGGTGCGCATGGCGAGCGGGCGCTTCCTGCCGGGCTTCGTCGCCAGCGGCCTGTGGTTCGCCGGCTACGGGTGGCTCGCGTGGTGGTTCGACCTCGCGCGCAACGACACGCTGTTCGTCTTCTTGTGCGCGATCACCACGTACACGCTGCGCCACGGCGGGCGCTTCTCGTGGCTGTGGGCGGCGGGGCTGGCGACGCTGGCGCTGCTCGCCAAGCAGACGGCGCTGATGTGGCTGCCGGCGGTCGGTGTCGGCGCGCTGTGCCTCGACTGGCGGCTCGGGCTGCGCTTTGGCGCGGCGTGCGTCGCGCTGATGGCCGCCGCGGTCGGCGCGCTGCACCTCGGCAGCGACGGCTGGTCGACGTTCTGGCTGTTCGAGATGCCGCAGCGCCACGGCTGGGTCGGCGACCGCAAGCTCGGCTTCTGGACCGAGGACCTGCTGCCGATGACGCCGCTCGTGCTGTTGGCACTGGTCGGCTGCGCGCAGCAGTGGCGTGCTGGCGGCGCGGCGCGGCGCGAAGCGCTCTACCTCGCCGCGTTCGGCGCCGGCGGCCTGCTGGCGTCGTGGTTCTCGCGGCTGCACGTCGGCGGCTTCGACAACGTGATGATGTACGGCTTCGCGGCGGCGTGCGTGCTCGGCCCGCTGGCGGCAGCACGGTTGCCCGGCCGCGCGCAGTGGCTCGGCCTCGCCGTGCTGCTGGCGCAGTTCGGTTGGCTCGGCGAACGCGCGCTGGCGCGCGACCCGGCGCGCACGCTGCTGCCGTCGGCGGCGCACCGCCGCGCGCACGACGAGCTGCGCGCGTTCGTGCAGGCCCAGCCCGGGCCGGTGTGGATCCCGGGCCACGGCCACGTGTCGACGCGCGCCGGCAAGGGCACGGGCGCGCACGGGCAGGCGGTCTTCGACCTGCTGCAGCTGCTGCCGAAGCTGCCCGACGGCATGTTCGACCTCGCGGCGTTGGTCGACCGCAGCCGCCTGCAGGGGCTGTCGCCACGCGGCCAGCAGGCGGTCGCAGCGCTGCTCGACGGCACGGCCGCGGCGCTGCGCGAACGGCGCTTCGCCGCGGTCGTGATCGACGAGGTCGGCACGCACGCGTTCGTCGCCGTCTTCGCCCAAGGCCTCGCCGGCGCCGACGGCGTGCCCGGCACCGCCGACGATCCGTACGCGCGCATGCCCGGGCCGGTGCTCAGCGAGCCGGCGGCGATCGCGCCGCTGCTCGGCTTCGACGTGCACGCGCCGTACGCGCTGGCGCCGCGCTGAGCGCGGGCGGCGGCCAGCGCAGTCGCTGGTGCGCCAGTCCAAGCGGTTGGCGCACGGGCGCGCCGCGCCGGCGCGGTCAGTCGCGCGGGATCGGCACCAGGATCTGCTGCGCCTTGCGCAGCTTGGCCAACTGCTCCGGCGACAGGCCGCCGTCGCGCTCGATGGCGCGCATCGCGTCGAGCTGCGCGCGCAGCGCGGCGGCGGCGCGGCCCTTGCGCATCATGCGCATCGTCTTCTCGGTGGCGTCGACGGGCATCGCGAAGCCCTCGGGGGCGCGCGCGGCCGAGGCGGCGAGGATGCCGCGGACCCTGGTCGCCGCCGCGTCGTCGAGGCCGAGGTCCTCGGTCATGCGGTTGGTGGCGAGGCGCGCGAAGTCGGCGGGATCCTTGGCCGGGATCGCGGCGGCGTAGGGTCGCATCATCAGGCCCGTGCCGAACAGGTTGGCGCCGTCGTACTCGGCCATGTCGCGCGGGTAGAGCATCGCCTGCTGGTCCGGCGTCAGCCGGCTCGTCACCTCGGCGAAGAAGCGGTCCTTCATCTCGGCCTCGGCGAGCAGGCGCTCCAGTTCGAAGCCGCGCGGGGCGGCCGTGAGCGCTTCGTTCTCGGCGGCGAACGAACGCACGAGCCCGTCGATGGCGCCGAGCTGGCTGGCGTCGAGGGTCTTGCCGCCGGCGGCGAGCGTCGCCGCCAGCGAGTTGGCGACGAACAGCGGGTGCGTGTACGCGCCGTTGGGGCCGAAGCCCGGCGCGCCCGATTGCATCATCGCCGGCACCTCAGCGACGAGCTTGCCGTTGAGCTCCTGCAGCTTGAGCGCGAGTTCGGTCGACGGCTTGCCGGTCTCCGCCGCCTGCTTCAGCAGCTCGACGAGCATCGGCTGCATCTCCTTGGTGACCTCGCCGATCTTCGCCCAGTCGATCTTGGCGAGCACGTCGGCGTAGCGCGCGTCGGCGAACGCCGCCCCGGCGACGGCCGGTGGCGCCGCGGCTGCGGCCGCAGCGGGGGCGGGCGCGGCGCTCTCCGCGGCCGGCAGCGGCGGCGCCGCGGCGCGTTCGTTCTCGGCGTCGGCGAGGCGCTGGCGCAGGCGCGCGACCTCGGCTTCGAGTTCGGCGGTGCGATCGGCGGGCGCGGGCGCGACGTCGGCGCCGGCCACCGCGACCGCGCGGTCGCGCAGCAGGGTCCACGTCGCCACGCCGACGGCGGCGGCGATGGCGAGGGCGCCGCTGAGCGCGGCGAAGGCGGGCAAGGTGACGCGGGTGGCGTGGACCGGCATGCTCGCCCTTGTAGCCGACCGGCGCGGGCCGTCGTCAGTGGCCGTGCGGCCCGCACGGACATCGCTCGCATCCGCGCCGTCACCGCAGCGAACCCCGCTCCCATGCCCGCCTTCGTCGATGCCCTGCGCGCCAGCGCGCCCAAGAGCCGTGCGCGCCGCCGCTGGCTGTTCGTGCCCTACGACCAGCTGCACGACGGCATCGGGCCGCTGGCGCACGAGCCGCCGGGCGATCTGGGCATCGTGCTGGTCGAGAGCCGCGCCAAGGCGGCGCGCCGGCCGTACCACCAGCAGAAGCTCGCGCTCGTGCTCGCCAACCTGCGGCACTTCGCGCTGGAGCAGCAGGCGCGCGGCGTGCTGGTACGCCACGTCGCGACCGACGGCGGCTACGCCGACGCGCTCGCGCCGCTGGCCAAGGAACTCGGCCCGCTGCGCGTGCAGCGGCCGGCCGAGCGCGAGCTGCGCGCCGAGCTGGCGCCGCTGTTCGCGTCGGGCGCGCTCGTCGAGGTCCCGCACGAAGGCTGGCTGTCGACCGCCGAGGACTTCGCCGCGTGCAAGGGCCCGCCGTGGCGCATGGACGCGTTCTACCGGCAGGTGCGGCAGCGCACCGGCGTGCTGATGGAGCGCGGCAAGCCGCTCGGCGGCAAGTACAGCTTCGACGCCGAGAACCGCAAGCCGTGGCGCGGCGAGCCGGCGGCGCCGCAGGAGCCGGTGTTCCGGCCCGACGCGATCACGCAGGAAGTCGGCGAGCTCGTCGCGCGCGACTTCGCCAAGCATCCCGGCGAACTGCGGCTCGATCGCCTGCCGGCGAGCAAGCAGGATGCCGAGCGGCTGTGGCAGTGGGGCCTGCGCGAGTGCCTGCCGCAGTTCGGGCCGTACGAGGACGCGATGACCACGCGTTCGACCGGCCTCTTCCACACGCGGCTCAGCCAGGTGATGAACCTGCATCGCGTGCTGCCGGCGCGCGTGCTGCAGGACGTGCTCGCCGCCGACCTGCCGCTGCCGAGCCGCGAGGGCTTCGTGCGGCAGATCCTCGGCTGGCGCGAGTTCGTGCGGCATGTGCACGAGGCGACCGACGGCCTGCGCCGCGTCGGCAAGGCCAAGCTGACGCAGGACGCGCTCGACGCCGACCTGAAGCTGCCGGCGACGTTCTGGGGCGGCGCGCCGTCGGGGATGAACTGCCTCGACACCGTCGTCGGCGACGTCTGGCGCGAGGGCTACAGCCACCACATCACGCGGCTGATGGTGCTCGGCAACCTCGCCACGTTGCTCGGCGTGTCGCCGCGCGAACTGACCGACTGGTTCTGGGCGGCGTACGTCGACGCCTTCGACTGGGTGGTCGAGCCCAACGTGCTGGCGATGGCGACCTACGGCGTCGGCGAGCTGATGACGACCAAGCCCTACGTCGCGGGCTCGGCGTACATCGACAAGATGAGCGACTACTGCGACGGCTGCGCGTTC
>JADCJE010000184.1 GCA_020247305.1 Phycisphaerales bacterium
CGCCGGTCGCCGGATCGACGGCGTACACAGGCCGGCGGTCGCGCGCGTCCTTGCCGTCGCCGGCGACCACCTTGGGCATTGCCAGCAGGCGTTTGCCGTCGGCGTCGTGGGCGAGCGCTTCCCAATCGGGATGGCCGCCGGGCAAGACGACTTCGCGCGCAATGCGGTGGCCGCCGTCGCGCGCGGCGAGCCGCAGCAGGACCCCGTCGGCGCGCAGCACCCACCACGCGCCGTCGGCGCGCGCGAGCGCTTCATAGTCGCCCGCCGGGCCAAAGGGCTCGCTGCGCACCGTCGCCTCGCCGCGCAGATCGACAAACCACAAGGCACCCTTCTCGTCCTGCACGCAGACGACGGTGCGCTCGTCGACGGCGACGAGGCCGGAGACCTCGCGCAGGTGCTTGGGCAGGTCCAGGCGGCCATCGACGAGTCCGCTGCCCGACGCTGCAGCGCCACAGGCGGCGAGCAGCGCCAGCGCCGCCACGGCAGACACCTTCATCGCGCGCCTCCGGCGGGTTTCGCCTCGGCGCCGAGCGCGGCGACGCTCGCCAGCAAGAGCAGCAGCGTCGCCCACGTCGCGTTGCCGTAGGCGAGCACGAGGTTGCCCAGGCGCTTGCCGAGCAGGTCCTTCGCCAACAGCGCAACGACCGCAGCGAGCACAAACAGCGCGAGCGCGGCGACACAGCGGCGGCCGCGCAGCAGGCGCTCGGCGAGGAACGCGACCGGCAACAGCCACACGCAGAAGTGCGACTTGCTGCTCATCGGCGACAGCAGCAGCATGCCGCAGGCAAACGCGCCGACCTCGCCGAGGCCGACCGAGCGCTGCATCGCGGCCGGATCGGCGGCGACGGCGACGGCGCGCGCGCCGCGGCGCGCGGCCAGCGCCAGCAGCGCCAGCACCGCCAACTGGCCGCCGTGCAGCACGACGCGGAACACGGTCGGCGGCAGCACCGCGACCAGCGCCGTGCCGGGCTCGCCGACGGTGAACGTCGACGTCGCGTCGAGCGGCTGGAACAGGCGGGTCAGCGTGCCGCCGAGCCCCTGGTTGAGGATGTTGTGGCTGCTCCAGGCCCCTTCGGCCTTCGCCGCGCCGGCATCCAGCCCGCGCAGCGTCAACTCGTACCACGCGACGGCCCACGCCTTGCCGTCGCCGCGCGGGCACAGCCAGTCGGGCGCCAGCGTCGCCAGCGCCGCGGCGGCGAGCAGCAGCGCGACGGCGAGCACGCGCAGGCGCAGGCCAAACAACCCAAGCAGCAACAACGGTGTGGCCTTGAACGCCGCCGCGAGCCCGGCAAAGGCGCCGGCGATGGCGCGCTGCCGCATCCAGGCCGCAGCACACAGGCCGAGCAGGCCGGCGACGATCAGGTCGTGGCTCTGGTTGGTGAACACCGAGGCGACGTGCCGGCCGCCGACGACGCCGACCAGCAGCCAGAACACGAGCGGCCGCGGCGGCCCGAGTCCGCTGCCGTCGCGCACGGCGTGCCGGTGCAGCCAGCGGATCAGCAGCGCGACGACGGCAAAGTTGACGACGAACCAGAGCGGCGCCTGCCAGCCCTTCTGCAGCTGCGCGAAGGGCACGAACGGCAGCGCCGCGAACGGCGGGTAGGTGAACGGCTTCTTGTCGGCGTCGTAGCCCGCACCGGCCTGCCGCCGGTAGACCTCGGCGCCCGCGGCCATGCGCTCGCCGCCGGCGACGTAGACCGGCAGTTCGCGGTCGTCGCCCTGCGCCCGCGCGCCAAACCACCAGCCGCCGAGCACGGCGACGACGGCCAGCAGCAGCGGCAGCAGCCAGCGGCGACGGGCGGCAGGGGCGGACTGCGGGGCGAGCACGCCGCGAGTGTCGCGGGCGCTGTGCGGGCTGTCCATCGCGCGGCGATCCGCCAAGCGGCGCCGCGCGGGCCGAAGCGTCCCCGCGGGCGGGTACGCGGCCGGATCGCCGCCGACGACCCCGGGGCACATCGGCGTGCTCGCGGCGGTTGGACGGCAGACCGCTTGGCGCGCGCACGCTCGCCCACGGCGCGACCTTTCGTGACGCAGACGCCAAGCCGTTCCGCTATCCTCCCGCGCCCACTTTGCCGAAGCCCAAGCAAACCCCTCCCGCCGGCCGCCTCGGCGTCTGGCTGTTCGGCGCCTACGGCGGCCTCGCGACCACCGTCGTCGTCGGCGCGCGGGCGATCGCCCGCAAGCTCGCCGGCACGACCGGGCTCGCGACCGAGTTGCCGGCCGCCGCCGGCATCCCGTGGCAGGCGATCGACGGCATGGTCTTCGGCGGCCACGAGATCCGCCGCAGCGACTACGCGAAGGCCGCCGCCGAGATCCACGGCGTCACCGGCTCGCTGCCGCCCGAACTCATCGGCAAGCTGAAGAAGGACCTCGCCGCCGCGAGCCGCAACGTCGTCACCGGCGTCATGCCCAACCCCGGCCGCACGATCGCGAGCCTCGCCGACCGCGCGCAGAAGCGCACGCCGCTCAAGCAGCAGATGGCGGCGATCGAGCGCGACCTGCGCGCGTTCCAGCGCCGCCACAAGCTCGACCGCGTCGTCTGCGTCAACCTGACGTCGACCGAGCCGCCGCTGCGGCCGTCGCCAGCGCACAAGACGCTCGCCGCATTCGAGCGCGCGCTCGCGAAGGACGACCAGAAGGCCGTGCGGCCGTCGGCGCTCTACGCCTACGCCGCCGCGCGCCTGGGCTTCCCGTTCGTGCACTTCACGCCGAGCGAGTCGGCGCTGCTGCCGGCGATCCAGGAGGCGTTCGCGGCGAGCAAGACGCCGTGGATGGGCCGCGACGGCAAGACCGGCGAGACGCTGGTCAAGTCCGCGCTGGCGCCGATGTTCGCCATCCGCAACCTGCGCGTGCTCAGCTGGCAGGGCTACAACATCCTCGGCGACCGCGACGGCCGCGTGCTCGCCGACGCCGAGAACAAGCAGTCGAAGGTCGCGACCAAGGACGCGCTGCTGCCGTCGATCCTCGGCTACCCGCTGCACACGCACGTCGGCATCGACTACGTGCCGTCGCTGCACGACCTGAAGACCGCGTGGGACTTCGTGCACTTCGAAGGCTTCCTCGGCTTCCGCATGTCGCTGCAGTTCACGTGGCAGGGCTGCGACGCGATCCTGGCCGCACCGCTGGTCCTCGACCTCGTGCGCTTCGCCGACCTCGCGCAGCGCCGCGGCGAACACGGGTCGATGGCGCACCTCGCCGCGTTCTTCAAGCAGCCGATCGGCGTCGCCGAGCACGACCTGCACCGGCAGTGGCAGCGGCTCGTCGCCTACCTCGAACGCGCGCGCGGCGACCGCCGGCTCTGACCGTCGCGCGATGTGCGGCATCGTCGGCGCGCGGACGGACTGGCTGCGGACGCGCGGCCGCGATCCCGATGCGGCGATGCAGCAGGCGCTGGCGGCGATGCAGCTGCGCGGCCCCGACGGCGCGGGCGTCGCCGTCGCCGGGCCGTGGCGCCTTGGCTGCGCGCGGCTGGCCATCACGCGGGCCAGGAGCCGGCAGCCGGTCGTCCTGCGCGGCGGCCGCTTCACCGGCGTGCTCAACGGCAACGTCGCCGACGCGGCGGCGCGATGGGCCGCGCTGCGGCCGCGCGCCGCGCGCCGCGGCGAGCCGCCGAACGACGCGTGGCTGCCGCTGCTGGCCGTCGCCGCGCGCGACGTCGACGCCCTCGCCGGCCTGCGCGGCCACCACGCCTACGCCGTCGCGGACGCGGCGAGCGGCGAACTCGTCTTCGGCCAGGACCGCTTCGGCGAGAAGCCGCTGTGGTGCGTCGTCGAAGGCGCCGCCGGCGCCGCACCGCGCCTCGTCGCCTTCGCCTCGACGCCGGCGGCGCTGCGCGCGCTCGGCCTGCCGCTGCGCTGGCGGCGACCGCGCCTCGCCGAGTGGTTCCAACGCGGCTGGCAGCACGACGCGCCGCTGCGGCTCGCGGCAAACCTGCGGCTCGTCGCCGTGCCGCAGCGCGGCGTGCCGCTGTCGACCGCGAGCGCGGCCTTCGGCTGGTGCGGACCGCTGCAGCCGCCGGCGGGGGCTCATGCGGGGGCGCCGGCGGGCGCGGCCGCCCCGCCGCGGACGGGCCTGCGCGCGGCGCTGCTCGCCAGCGTCGCGCGCAGCAGCACGGCGACCGTGCCGGCCGCACTCGCGCTGTCCGGGGGCGTCGACAGCAGCTGCCTCGCGCTGGCGCTGCGCGAACTCGGCCGGCCGCTGCCCGCCTACCAGGCGCAGGCAGTCGGCGGCGACGGCAGCGAACGCGCGGCGGCCGCCGCCGTCGCCGCCGCCTGCGGACTGCCGCTGCGCACCGTCGACGTCGGCCCCGACGCGCTGCTGGCGCTGCCGCGGCTCACCGCCGCCGCGGGCATGCCGCTCGGCGACCCGTCGATCCTCGCCGTGCACGCCTTGTGCACGGCGGTCGCCGCCGACGGCGGCAAGGTGCTGCTCGGCGGCGAAGGCGCCGACGAACTGTTCCTCGGCTACCGCCGCTACCGCGCACTGCGCTGGCTGCCGCGCCTGCCGTGGCTTTCGCCTTTCGTTCCGCGCCTGGGAACCGGCTATGCCGCCCGCTGCCTGCGCGCCGCGGCGGCGGCCGATCCGGCGGCGGCGCTGCTGGCGGTGACGCCGCCCGGCTTCGCCGACCTCGTGCTCGCCGCGGACGTCGCGAGGCGCCGGGGCTGGCGCGGCCGCCGGCGCGGCGAACCTGCGGCCGCCGGCGACCGGATGCTGGCGGCGCGCGCCGACGATCTGGCGGGCTACCTGCGCCTCGACCTGCTGCCCAAGGTCGACGTCGCCGGCCTCGCCGCGGGCGTCGAGACGCGCTGTCCATTCCTCGACCGCGACGTCGCCGACAGTGCGCTGGCCGACGGCGCCGCCGGCCTGGGCAAGGCGAAGCTGCGCGCGGCGTTCCCCGACCTGCCGGCGGCGGTCTTGCGCCTGCAGAAGCGCGGCTTCGCGCTGCCGCTCGACCGCTGGTTCCGCGGCGAGTTGCCCTGGCTCGATCTGCTGGCCGAGGCCCGCACCCGGCAGCGGCCGCACCTGCGCCCGGGCGGGGTCGCCGCCGCCATCGACCGCCACCGCAGCGGCCGCGCCGACCTCGGCCACGGCCTCTACCTGCTGGTCGCGGCCGAACTGCATCTCCGCTGGCTGGACGGCGAAGTGCGACCGGCGACGGAATCGCCGCCGCGGCGCGCGTAGACTGCCCGCCCGTCGGGAGCCCAGCCTTCCGACCGACCCACCCCCACCCCAACGAATCCGATGAAGAAGCTCCTTTCGTTCGCTCTCGCCGCCGCCCTGTGCGCGCCGGCCTTCGCCCAGAAGATGGGCTCGACCAACGGCAACGCCCCGGCGCTCGCCCAGTCGATCACGATCGGCGACGCCAAGATGTCGCTCGACTACACGTCGATCACCTGGGCCGACGGCAAGACCATGACGGCGATCGCCGACAAGGAGAAGGGCGGCCGCGCGCGCGAGCGCGTCAACCGCACCGCCGCCAACGCCCCGCTCGGCAAGTTCACCACGTCGATCGACTGCAAGTGCGGCGACGTGACGCTGCCCGCCGGCACCTACGACGTGTTCTTCACGATCGGTGACGACCTCGCCTGGAGCCTCAACTTCAAGGCGGGCGACAAGGTCATGACGACGAAGCTCGAGCTGAAGAGCGGCGAGCACGAGAGCAAGCGCCTGCAGATGCTGCTGCACGCCACCGACGACGGCGCCGGCGCGTGGCTGTCGTTCGGCAAGATGTCGGGCATGCTCGCCTTCGCCCCGGCGAAGTGAGCCCCGCGCGCCGCGCGCCGTCCGCTCGGGACGGTGCGCTGGCGCCCCCTGCGCTCGCCCGCGCCCGCGGGCCGACGGCTGACGAAGGCCGACGACGGCTGACAGCGGCCAACGATGGCCGGTCCGGGCGCGCGCTCGCCGCAATCGCGGCCGCCGGCACATCACCGGGCCTGATCGCTTGATTGTTGTCGGCAACTTTGCCCGGCCCGCACCGCCAATGGCGCGTGCGCCGACCCGCCCAGCCGCGGCTGGCGTAGCCACATCCTCGGCCGCAACCCGCCGACCGGCCGCGCCCCGCGAGGGCCGCCAGAAATCGCGGCCGAAGTTGCGGCTGCAGTTGCCCTATGGGTAGGGCCGCGCCCCAAGACGGCCAGCGCGCGCAACCGCACCGGGCACCAACAATCAAGCGATCAGCTACTGGTTGGCCCCGGGCGGCGGGGGCACGGCTTGCAGCAGCGCCGCGTCGGTGACGGCGGGTTCGCTGCTGAGCGGCCGCCCGGCCGCCACCCGCCGCGCTGCGAGCGCGCGCCAATCCGCCAGCAGTTCGAGCGCCAGCGCGCGCTCGGACTCCATGCAGGCGACGGCGAAGGCGCGCAGCAGCGGGCCGTCGTCGTCGGGCGCCGCGCCGCCGCGCGCGCGCCAGAACGCGATCGCCTGCCGCGGATCGACGACCGGCGCGGGCACGCCGGACAGCACCGCGTCCTGCGGGCTGACGGCAGCCGTGCTGCCGAGCGCGGCTTCGCCCGCGGGCAGATAGCCGTCGAGCTCGCGCAGGATGGCGGCGAGGGCGGGGTCGGGCGCGGCGGACACTTCGACGACGCGCTCGGCGCCGAACGCGCGCCAACGCAGCACCAGCGTCGCCGCGCCAGCGCCGGTCGGCCCGTCGTCACCGCGCTGGCGCAGGCTGCGAATCCCTAACCGATCCAGCTTGCGAGCGAGCGAGCGCGTGCATTCGGGAACGAGTTGGCAAACCGACAGGCCGTCGAAGGCCGGCAGCGCGACGGCGCCGTCGGCCGTGCGCAGCGACGCTGCCGCGATGGCGTACACAAGCACGCCATCGGCGGCAACCTCGATGCGGCGGCGGCCGTCGCCGGCTTGCGCGCGTTCGTCGACGACGACGCGAAAGTCGGCCGGCGGCCAGATCGTCGGCGCGAGGTCTTCGCTCGCGCACGCTGCCAAACATGCGACCAAGGCCAAGCCAAGGAACGCCATCGGACCGCTTTGCCGGGAACGATGATGAGCAGCGCGCACGCGACCGCTATCCTAGGCCACCGATGGTTCTCATCCACGAGAAGATCACCGCCCTCCTCGAGCAGCGCCGGCTGAAGAAGCGCGACCTCGCGCGCGCCCTCAACGTCTCGCCGCAGACGGCGACGGACATCAGCAAGGGGCGTTCGGCAATCACGCTGCCGCACCTGCGCAACCTGATCACGTTCTTCGAAGTGCGCGCCGAGTTCTGGCTCGACGACGAGCGCCTCGTCCCCGAGGACGCCGACCGCCTGTCGGCGCGCGGCACGCAGGCGGCGATCGCGCGCACCGGGCTGCTGCAGGTGCAGGACCCGGAGAAGCTGCTGCGGCGCGTGCGCACCTTCGTACAGCAGAACCGCGCCCACTTCCTGGCGTCGTTCCCGGACCTGACGCCGGCGGAGCGTCGCGTGCTCGGCTTCGCCGAGGTCGACGCCGGCGCGGTCGGCCAGATCGCCGGCTCGACGAGCTGAGCCCGCGCCGTCCGCGAACGCGGCGTCGCTGCATCGCGGACGCGACAGTGCCGCCACGCGAGTGCGCGCCGCGGGCGCGATGACGCCGCCGGACGAGCCCGCGCCGCAAACGCAGCCTGGCCAGCGCGCGAGCCCGTGCTGCGCGCAGCCACCCCCGCCGCGCCCCGCTGCGCCTCGCCACGGCGGCGTGACGACGGCATGACCGAGCGGCGCGCCGCAGCGTTGCGCTGGCGCGGCGATGGCGACAGCATGCGCGGATGCGCTGCACGTCCTCGCTGTTCGCATCCATCGTCCTCGCCGCCTGCGCCGCGCCGACCGCGGCCGACGGCCCCGCTGCGGCGGCGCAGCCGTTCGTGCTCGGCGCCGGCAAGCCGGTGGACGCGCGGGCGGACGAACCGCACCTGCGCAACGTGCGGCAGCTGACCTTCGACGGCGAGAACGCCGAGGCCTACTGGTCGCACGACGGCGCCAAGCTGATCTTCCAGCGGCGCGACGCGGCCATGCCCGCCGACCAGATCTACATGCTCGACCTCGCCACCGGGCAGCAGACGCGCATCAGCACCGGCACGGGCCGCACGACGTGCGCGTACTTCCAGAAGGGCGACCGCCGCGTGGTCTTCGGCTCGACCCACCACACCGGCGACGCGCCGCCGGTCGTCAAGCTGACCGGCCGCGGCTACGAGTGGGCCGTGCACCAGGAGTACGACATCTTCAGCGCCAAGCCGGACGGCAGCGACCTCGTGCAGCTGACCAAGACGCCGGGCTACGACGCCGAGGCGACGGTGTGCCCGGTGACCGGCGACCTCGTGTTCACCTCGGTGCGCGACGGCGACCTGGAGCTGTACACGATGGCCGCCGACGGCAGCAACGTGCGGCGCGTCACCAACCGCCCCGGCTACGACGGCGGCGCGTTCTTCTCGCACGACGGCAAGCAGCTCGTGCTGCGCTCGGCGTTCCCCAAGGACGCCAAGCAGGCGGGCGAGAACGCCCAGCTGCTGACGCAGCAGATCGTGCGGCCGTCCAACATGGAGATCTGCGTCTGCGACCGCGACGGCGGCAACTTCCGGCAGATCACCAGGAACGGCGCCGCCAACTTCGCGCCGTTCTTCCTGCCCGGCGACCGGAAGATCCTGTTCGCCAGCAACGTGAAGGGCATGGAGCAGGCGGCGAAGACCGGCGACCGCAGCGCCGCGCGCCGCTTCAACCTCTTCCTGGTCAACGCCGACGGCAGCGGCCTGGAGCAGGTGACCAACAGCGAGGAGTTCGACTCGTTCCCGATGTTCTCGCCGGACGGCAAGCACCTCGTCTGGGCGAGCAACCGCTACCACGCCAAGCCCGGCGAGACGAACCTGTTCGTCGCCGAGTGGGTCGACTGATCCGCCGGCTGCGGGGCCCAGCCTGGGGCCCTGCGTGCGCGTGGCGCGCCGCCGCCCGGTGGCCCCGCCCGGTGGCCCCGGCGCGGACCGTGCCGGCTGGCCGACGGCCGGCGCCCGGCCACGTTTGCCGCGCGCTTGGCACGCCCTTCATCGCCGCGCGGACGCTGCACGGCCATGGACTACGAGCCGTTCGAGGGCGCTGCGTGCGCCGGTTCGGATCTGATGGCCCGCCTGCTGGCGGAACTCGCCCGCGCCACCGACAGCCTGGCGCTGGCGCAAGCGCGCGTGCACGCCGCGGCCAGCCATGGCGACGCGCCGTCGGCAGCCCTGCGGGCGGAACTGCGCACCTGCCGGCGACACGCCGCCTCGCTGCGCCGCGTGCTCTCGGGCATGCCCGACTTCGACGGAGGCGACCATGCCGCCAGCGCTTGAGCCGCCGCCGCCCCGCGCCGCCTTGGCGCGCCTGATCGTGCGCTTCCGGCGGCAGGAACGGCGCATGGTCGCTGCCCTGGCGGCGGCCCAGGCCGAGCTCGCCGAGGCGCAGACCGCTGCCGTCTGGGCGATCGACGAACCGCCGATGGTCCGGGCGACCCTGCAGGGCCGCTGCGAGGCGCTGCAGAGCAGCTGCGACGATCTCGCCGTCGACCTCAGCCACCTGCGGCTCGCCCTGGCCGGCGCCCGTGAGGAGCTGGCCCGCCACGGAGCGGGGACGCCGCCGCTGGCGACGGCCAGCTGAGCCCCGCCGCCGGCACGGCGGCGGCGATCGTTCGCGTGCCTACACCCAAGTCCGGATGGCTGCTCTGCCGATCAACCATATAGTTGATCGCATGACCACCACCGCACCCCGCGCCGCCGTCACCGCCATGCTGCTGGCCGCCGGCCTCGCCGGCCAGGACGCCGAGCGCACCACCCACGGCGACGAGGCCAGTTCGCCGCAGGTGACCTACGACCGGAAAGGCGACGGCTGGTCGCTGCGCCAGTACCAGCTCGGCTGCCTCTCGCACCTCAGCTACCTGCTGGTGGCCGGCAAGGAAGCGGCGGTGATCGACCCGCAGCGCGACGTCGGCCACTACGAGCGCGACGCCGCCGCGGCCGGCGCCGTGATCACCCGCGTCCTGCTGACGCACCCGCACGCCGACTTCGTCGCCGGCCACACCGAACTCGCCCACCGGCACGGCGCCGAGATCGCGCTCAGCGCCGCCAGCAACGCCGCCTTCCCGCACCGGGCGCTCAAGGACGGCGACCGCGTGCAGCTCGGCGGCGTGTCGATCGAAGCCTGGCTGACCCCGGGCCACACGCCGAACACGATGACGTTCCTGGTGCACGTCCCGGACGGCAAGGTCGACCCGGCCTTCGCGCTGACCGGCGACACGCTGTTCATCGGCAGCATCGGCCGACCCGACCTGCTCGACGTGCCGCCGGCCGAACTGGCGGCGCAGTCGTGGGACAGCGTGCAGCGGCTCAAGGGCCTGCCGGACGCCACCGAAGTGCTGCCGGCCCACGGCGCCGGCTCGCTGTGCGGCGCGCACCTGTCGCCGGAAACGGTGTCGACGATCGGTCGCGAGAAGCAGACCAACCCGTACCTGCAGATCCCGACGCGATCGTCGTTCGTCGCCAACATCCTCAGCCACCAGCCGGTCGCGCCGCAGTACTTCGCCTTCAATGTCGAGAGGAACCGCAAGGGTCCGCCGCTGGTCGAGCGCAGCGAGGTCCTGCCAGCGCTCGTCGCCGCCGACGCCGCCAAGGCGCTGCTCGCCGAGGGCGCGTGGATCGTCGATCTGCGCGACCAGAAGGCCTACGCCGAGGCCCACGTCGAAGGCTCGGTCAACGTGCATCTGCGCGGCCGCCTCGACACCTGGACTGGCATCGTCGTGCCGGTGACGGCGAAGCTGCTGCTCGTCGGCGACGACGCCGAGGTGAAGGAAGGCAGCTTCCGCCTGCGCCGCATCGGCTACGACCTCGTCGCCGGCCGCATGACGCCGGACGCCGCAGCGTGGCGCGCTGGCGGCCTCGTGGTGCGCGCGACCAAGGGCATCACGCCGCAGGATCTGCACGCGCTGATGCAGGCCGGCAAGGAACCCGTCATCGTCGACTTGCGCACCGCCGACGAGTACGGCGACCTGCGCCTGGGCGACGTCGGCAACATCCCGGTCACCGAGCACGAGCGCTTCGCCAAGGCGCTCGGCACCGAGATGGAGGTCGTGATGGTGTGCAACTCGGCGTACCGGTCGAGCCTCGCCGTCGGCCTCGCCGAGCGGCACGGCATGCGCCACGTGCGCTCGCTCGAAGGCGGCCTCGACGCCTGGATCGCCGCCGGCCTGCCGACGAAGGGCCGCATGACGCCGGGCGCGGCCACCACCACCGCCGCGGCCGCGCCAGCGCCGGCCGCCGCCGGCGGCGCGATCGCGCTGCCCGAGCCGATCGACGCGCCGATGCTGCAGAAGGCGCTGCTCGACCAACCAGCCGCATACGCGGTGCTCGACGTGCGCGCGGCATGGCAGTTCGCCGAATGGTCGATCCCCGGCAGCGCCAACGTCGCGCCCGACGCGCTCGCCGCGCACCTCGCGACGCTGCCCGCCGGCCGGCGCATCGTGCTCGTCGACCGCGACGGCACCACCGCCTTCGCCGTCGCCGGCGCGCTGCTGGCGCAGCAGCCCGAGCGTTCGCTGCGCGTGCTGGTCGGCGGGCTGCAGGGTTACTTCCGCACGGCGGCGATCGGCGGCCCGGTCGACGCGAACGCAGCGCCGGCGGCAAACGCGGCCGCCGCGACCGCACCGGCAACCACCCCGACCAATCCCGCCGCCGCGCCGAAGAAGCGCAGCGCGGGCTGCTGAGGCAGACCCCATGGCACGCCCCTACTGGAACCCCTACCTCGCCGGCGTCGGCCTGGGCCTGACGCTGCTGTTCTCGTACGTCGTGCTCGGCGCCGGCCTCGGCGCGTCGGGCGGCATCACCCGCGTGGCGGCGACGGCGGCGCACGCCGTGGCCCCCGCCGCGGTCGCGGGCAACAGCTGGCTCGCCGGCTTCTTCGCCGACGGCAGCCCGCTGGCGCACTACCTCGTCGCCATGCTGCTCGGCACGTTCGCCGGCGGCCTGTTGTCGGCGCGCGCGGCCGGGCGCTTCGCGCTCGCCGTCGAACGCGGCCCGACCGCACCCGCGGGCCTGCGCCTGCTGCTCGCGCTCGCCGGCGGCGCGCTCGCCGGGCTCGGCGCGCGCTTCGCGTCGGGCTGCACGTCGGGGCAGGCGCTCTCCGGCGGGGCGATGCTGCAGACCGGCGGCTTCGTGTTCACCGGCGCGTGCTTCGCGGCCGCGTTCGCGTTGGCCCCGCTCGTCAGGAAGGAGTGGCGATGAACCTCTACGCGCACGGACTGCTCGACCAACCGATCGGCCTGCTGATGGCGCTCGTCGTCGGCCTGGGCTTCGGCTTCTGGCTCGAACGCGCCGGCTTCGGCAGCAGCCGCAAGCTGACGGCGATCTTCTACCTGCGCGACTTCGCCGTGCTGAAGGTGATGTTCAGCGCCATGGCGACCGCGGCGGTCGGCCTGCAGCTGCTCGCCGCGCTCGGCTACGTCGATCTGGCTGCGCTGTTCGTGCCGCCGTCGATCGTCTGGCCGCAGGCGGTCGGCGGCCTGCTGTTCGGCCTCGGCTTCGTCGCCGGCGGTTGGTGCCCGGGCACGGCGGCGGTCGGCGTCGCCAGCGGCAAGTTCGACGCGCTGGTCTTCCTGCTCGGCGCCGGGCTCGGCAGCATCGCATTCGCCGGCGTGCAACCGCAGCTCGGCGGCTTCCTGCAGGCGGGCGCGTGCGCCGTCGGCGCGCTGCCCGAACAGCTCGGCGTCTCCGGCATGAATGGCGCGCTGGCGCTGCTCGCCGTGGCGCTGGTGTCGTTCGTCGTCGCCGGCAAGGTCGAAACGTGGGCGCAGCGGAGGTCGGCATGAACCCGCCCGCGAACGCGCCCGCCGACGGCGTCCGGCCGCTGCTCGCCGTCGCCGCGATGCTGCTCGCCGTCGTCGTCGCCGTGGCCTTCGGCCGCCTCGCGCCCGCGCCGGCGACCGCGGGCGCTGCCACCGCCACGACGCCGCCGGCGTGGTTGCACGACATCGAAGCCGGCGCCGACCACATCGACCCCGACGAACTCGCGCGGGCGCTGCTCGCCGGCGACGACGTGCTGGTCGTCGACGTGCGGCCCGCCGACGAGTTCGCCAGTTGGCATCTGCCCGGCGCCGTCAACCTGTCGGTGCCCGCAGTCGTCGGCGCAGCGGGCGCGGCGCTGCTGGCGCGCGCGCCGGCGCGCGTCGTGCTGTGCAGCAACGGGCCGGCGCATCCGGCGCAGGCGTGGGTGGAGCTGCGCCGCCAGGGCCACGCCAACGCCTTCGTGCTCGACGGCGGGCTCGACGCGTTCGTCGCCCGCGTGCTGAGGCCGCCGTCGCTGCGCGACGGCATGGACGCCGCGTCGGCGAAGGCCGCGGCCGCCAGCTGGCCGCTGGTGCGCACGTTCTTCCTCGGCGGTGGCAGCCCGCGCGCCGCCGCGTCGCTGTGGGCCACCGATCCGGCGGCGCTGACGCAACCGACGATGGTCTCGCCCGCGTGGCTGCGCGCACGCCTGCGCGACGTCGCAGTGCTCGACGTGCGCAGCGCGCCCGAACACGACGCGCTGCACGTGCCCGGCAGCGTGCGCCTCGACCTGCCGTCGCTGCGCGTGCGCGCCGGCGACCGCGACCACTTCCTGCGGCCGGACGGTGAACTGGCGGCGGCCTTCGGCGCGCTCGGCCTCACCGCCGACCGCCCCGTCGTGCTCGTCGCCGACGACAAGCCGCACGACGCGACGCTCGCCGCGCTGGCGCTGCTGCGCCTGGGCCACCGCGCGCTGGCCGTGCTCGAAGGCGGCATGCTGCGCTGGGCGGCGGAACGCGGGCCGCTGACGGCCGCGCGCACGGCGATCGCGCCGGCGACCTACGCGCCGCGCGCGCCGGCCGAAGACTTCACGCTGACCGCCGACGCGCTCGAAGCCGGGCGCAAGGCGGGCACGGTGCGCGTGCTCGACGTGCGGCCCGCGCCGGCGTTCCGCGGCGAGACGTCGACTGAAGCACGGCCCGGCCACATCCCCGGCGCGCGCAACCGGCCGCTCGCGAGCGACCTGCAGCGCACGGCCGGAGGCCAGTGGCTGGCGCCGCGCAGCGAACTGGCCAGCGCCTACGACGCGCTGCTGCCGCGCGGCGCTGGCGCGGTCGCCGTGTCGTGCCGCACCGGCCACGCCGCGTCGCACGCGTACTTCGTGCTGCGTCACCTGCTCGATCGCGACGACGTCCGGTGGTACGCCGGGTCGTGGACCGAGTGGGCGGCGCGCAAGGACCTGCCCGCCGCGACCGGAGCCGACACGCCATGAGCAAACGACCGACGATGACGCCCGCGATGCTCGAACGCGTCGCCGAGCAGTTCCGCGCGCTGTCGGAGCCGTCGCGCCTCGCGCTGATGACCGAACTGTTCGCCGGCGAACGCAACGTCAGCGAAATGGTCGCCGCGACCGGCCTGTCGCTCGCCAACGTCAGCAAGCACCTCGGCATCCTGCACGCGGCGGGCTGGGTCAGCCGCCGCAAGGACGGCCTGCACGTCGTCTATGCGCTGGCCGACGCGCGCACGCAGGGGCTGTGCGACCTGATGTGCGCGCGCGTGCGCGAGCGCGCCGAGGCCGAGGCCGCGCTCACCGCCGCGCCGACGCGGCGGCGCTGACGGCGCGCGGGTGTGCGCGCACCGCAGCGGCGGCGCACCACCGCGCTGGCCACGCGCGCGCCGCTCACAGCGGCTGCAGGTCGAGCCGGCGGAACTCGCAGCGCGCGCCCTCGGCCTGGATCGCGATCTGGCCGCGGTCGGCCGTGCAGTCCGTGCCCTGGTTCACCAGCTGGCCGTTGACCAGGATGGTGACCGTGCGGCCGCGGCACTCGATGACCATCTCGTTCCACTCGCCGAGCGGCTTCTCGCTGCCGTCGGTCAGGTTCTTGATGCGGCGCGCGTGCTGCTCGTCGGCGCCCCACTTCTCCTTCGGGCCGCGGCGCGCGACCATGTCGGGAACGGCGATGTCCTCGCCGATGCACCAGAAGTCGCCGGCGTTGCCGACGTGCAGCTGGCACTCGATCGACTGCGGGAACTGGCCGTAGAGCCGCCGCAGCTTCGAGCTGTGCACGAGGATGCCGCAGTTGCCCGGCTCGCCGGGCCAGCGCCATTCGACCGTCAGGCGGTAGTCGGCGTACACCGCGTCGGTGATCAGGTGGCCCTCGGGCACGCCGTAGCTGACGAGCAGACCGTTCTCGACGCCGAACGACGGCGCGATCTTGGCGCCGCCGTCGGCCGCCGGCACGTCGGCGTGCCAGCCGGCGAGGTCGACGCCGTTGCACAGCTTGACTGCGGCCGGAGCGGCGGGCGCGGCGGAGGTCGCCGACGCCGGCGGCGAGGTCGGCGCCGCGGCGCAACCGGTGAAGACGGCGAGGACGAGGACGGCGACGGGGCGCAGCGGCGTCATGCGCGCACCCTACGCCGCCGCGCGCGGGCAAGAAAGCGCGCGCGCCGCGCCCGGCGGCGGGGCGCTACGGCGCGAGACGTTCGCGCGACCACGCGCCGCCAGCCGCCGCTTCGCCGGCCGCCGTGCCGCGAGCCGCCGCGCGACGGTAGCGCAGTCGATCGTGCAAGCGGCCATCTCGCCCCTGCCAGAACTCCACGGCCTCGGGCACGAGCCGGTAGCCGCCCCAATGTGCCGGCCGCGGCACCGGCCCGTCGCCGACGCGCGCGGCGAGCGCGTCGACGAAGCCTTCGAGCTCGGCGCGGTCGCGGACGACGCGGCTCTGCGGCGACGCTGCGCTGCACAACTGCGCGCGGCGCGGCCGGCCGTGGAAGTACGCGTCGGACTCGGCGTCGGCGGCGAGCTCGATGCGGCCGGTGAGCCGGACCTGCCGGTTGCGTGGCGCCGGCCACCAGAACGTCGCCGCCGCGCGCGGATTGCCGGCCAGTTGCGCGCCCTTGTCGCTCTGCCGATTGGTGAAGAAGGCGATGCCGCGCTCGTCGAGGCCCTTGCACAGCACGACACGGCAGTGGGGCTGGCCGTCGGCGTCGACGGTCGCGAGCGCCATGCCGTTCGGCTCGCCGACCCCGGCGGCGGCGGCTTCGTCGAGCCACTGCGCGAGCAGCGGCAACGGCGCCGCGGGCGCGGCTTCGAACGGCAGCGGCGCGTCGCCGTACTCGATGCGCAGGCGCGCGAACGGATCGTGGCTCATGCCGCGATCGTAGGCGCGCCCAGGGCCGCGGCCAGCGCGGCTGCCGTGCGCGCAACGGACGGCGCAACGGACGGCGCAACCGATCGCGACGCGCGCCAGCCCGGCCGCAAACGCAACCGGCCGCAGGTCCACGCGGGACGCTGCGGCCGGTCGTCGCCAGGAGCGACGGGCCCGGATCACCCGGACCGCGCCGCCGCCCGGGGGCAGGTCAGAGGTCGCCGACCTTGCCGTTGACGCCGTTCGCCGTGATCACGCCGAGCGCGTTGGGCGCCGGCACCGGCAGCACCGCCGACGTCGTGAACAGGTTGAAGTTCAGCAGCGCGAGGTTGTTCGGGATCGACAGGCTGTACGTGTGCGTCGCACCGGCGACGAACCACGCATTGGTGACGTCCAGCGACGCGCGCAGGCCGCAGCCCGGGGCGCCGAGGAAGAACAGGTCGTTGATGCCCGGGTCGGTCACGCCGAACACGTCGATGCCGATGACGCCGGCCGCCGGCACGTTGCTGACCGACAGGTCCCAGTTGGTGCCCGTCTTCGGACGCGAGCTGGCGGCGAGCGTCAGCGGCAGCACGTCGGAACCACCGAGGTTCAGTGCCGACAGCGCCGAGAGATCCGTGCTGCCCGGGTTGGCGTTGGCGCCAGCGGCCGAGTAGCCGACGACCCAGCCTTCACCGCCCGCGTAGCCGCTGATCGACACCGTGTCCATGCTCAGGAACACGAAGGTGACGTTGCCGGTGGCCAGCTCGAACTGGAACTGGAACGTGCTCGTCACCGTGCCCGGCGTCGTGCCGACGTAGCCGATGACCCCGTCCCACGTGATGTAGGCGGTGCCGCCGACTTCCTCGAACTTGACGTTGCCAGTGGCGTTGCAGATGAAGTCGCGCCAGACGGCCCACGTCGGGTTGGTCCAGCCCAGGAACTCGGCCGGGGTCGGCGTGTAGTCGAGTACCGCGCCGTTGCTCGCCGTCGAGACGTGGCCGTTCGAGCAGACGTTCAGGGCCGTCGTCGAGCCGCCCGGGTAGGGCAACGGCGCCGACAGCGAGATCAGCGATTCGGTGTCGTCACCGAGGCCGAGGTTGGTGGCCGTGGCCGACGGCGGCACGAACGCAGTCGTCGACGGCAGCACGACGTACCCCGAGCCGGTGTTGAGCATCGCGAAGGCGCGGTTCGACAGGTCGATCGACGGCGTCGTCAGGAAGTGCTCGTAGAACGACGTGTAGCTGGCGCCGCAGCCGGCGCCGAGCGTCGTGTTCGTGGCGACCACCGTGCCCGTGCCGACCGGGCAGTAGTTGACGCGACCGTTCCAGAGGCGGCCGGCCGTCGGCAGGCCGAACGTCGCCGCGAACGGGTAGCTCTTGCCGACGCCGCCGGTGACCTGCAGGGCGGCGTCCGAGCCGATCACCGTGCCGAGCTGGTTGACACCGCTCGTGTACGCGACGGTCGTGTTGACGTCGCCCGTGATGTAGAAGCCCTGCGTCGCGCCGGCCGGGATGGTGACGTTGACCGGGATCGGCAGCACATCCAGCGTCGGCGCGATGCCGTGCGCGAAGTTCGTGGTCGAGCCGACCAGCGTCCAGGAGCTGGGGGCGTTCTCGAAGCCGTTCCAGGTGCCGGGCTTGGTGTAGATCTCGATGAACGCCGAGGTGCCGGCGCTGAAGAAGCACTGGTCGAAGCTGCCGATGGAGATTGCGGTCGTCGACGTGTTCACGATGTCGAACATCGTGCCGTTCTGGCCATTGCCAGCCACGGTGGTCGTCGTGACGGAGAAGCACTGGGCGCTGGCTGCAACGGCGAAGGCCGTCGCCGCGCACAGGGTGCGGAGGGAAAGGTGCATGGACACTCTCAGGTTGTCGGAGGAAGGGACGAGACGCCGCGCACAGGCGTGCGCGACGGCGACCAACCTAGCCGTCCCTCCTCGGCAGACAACTGCCTGCGCCGCGCCTGCGATGCGCCATGCCGCATCGCGATCAGGCGGAGTCGGCCAAGGACTGGCGTCCGGGCCAGCGCGACCGCGGCCAGCGGCGCCAATGGCACGGGCAGCAGCCCGCAGGCGGCGGTCCGCGTCACCGACCGCGCGCCGCCGCTCCGTACTTCTCGCGTCCGCTCAGAGGTCGCCGACCCTGCCGCGCACGCCGTTGCTGGTGATCGCGCCGAGCGCGTTCGTCGCCGGCTGCTGGAAAACGAGCGAGGTCGCGTAGACGTGCAGGTTGACGACCGCCGGGCTGTTCGGGATCGACAGGCTGAACGTGCGCGTCGCGCCGGTCACCGGCCAGGCGACGAGGACGTCGGGCGACGCGCGCAGCCCGCAGCCGGGCGCGCCGAAGAAGTACAGGTCGGGCAGCGCCGGATCGTTCAGGCCGAAGACGTCGAGCCCGACGGTGGCGTTGGCGGGCACGTTGGCGAGGCGCAGGTCCCAGGCCGCGCCGGTGATCGGCCGCGTGCGGCCGGAGAGCGCCAGCGGCAGCACCTCGGGATCCTGCGTGCGCAACTGCGCCGGCGTCGCCGCGGCGAACGCCAGCGACCCGGCGTTGGCCGACGGCCCGGGCGCCGTCACGCCGACGAGGTACGACGAACCGAAGCTGCTCGTGGCATTGCCGTCGACGTGCACGAACACGATGCGGATGACGCCGGTCGCGAGCTCGAACTGGAACTGCAGCGTGCTCGGATTGCTGGTCTCGGGCACGGCGTAGCTCTCGACGCCGTTCCAGGTCACGTACAGGACGCCGTAGGCTTCGTGCGCGACGATCGCGCCGCTGCCGGGCTCGCTGGCGTTGTAGTCGTGCCACGCGTAGACGCCGCCGAGCGCGCTGTCGAGCATGGCGGCCGGGCTCGGCGCGTAGCTCGTGGTGCCCGGGTGGTCGATCGCAGCGCCGCCCCACGCGACGATGCCGTTGCCGCTCACCAGCAGCTGCGACTGCGGCCCTTGCGGCGTCGGCAACTCGCCCGAGCCGATCGTCAGCGCGACGACGCCGTCGTCGCCGCAGGCGAGCACGGTCGGCGCGACCGGCGGCGCGAAGAACGCATTCGCCGTGCCCGGCAACCACGCGCCCTGGTACCCGGCGGCGTGCGGCGCGAGCACCAGCGTGCCGCCCTGGAGCGCGGCGCTGGCCGCAGTCGCGGTCGGCAGCGCAGCGTAGAAGGAGTTGTAGGCGGCGGCGCAGCCCTGGCCGAGCACGGCGTTGTTGGCGAGCGTGCCGGCGGGCGTCGGCGACGTTGTCACCAGCACGCGGCCCAGCTGGCCCGAGGCCGGCGGCATGTACGACCCGGTCGCGCCGTTCGGCGTCCACGCCGGATCGCCGATGTCCCACTGCCAACCGCAGCGGTAGAGCACGTGCGGCATGCCGGCGATCGCCACCGTGTAGGGCGCGGCGCCGGCGCCCGGCGTGTTCGTGCCGTACGAGTTGCGCGCGGTGAAGCTGCTCGCGGCGGCCGGCGACCAGTTGCCGAGCACGTCGACGACGTCGCCGGGCGCGATCGGGATGCTGGTCAGGATCGACCCCTGGTTGCCGACGCTGCGCAGCGCCACGGCGCCGTTGACGCGCACGAGGTAGCTGGCGGTGTCGCCGGCCTGCCGCGCTTCGGGCGGCAGCGCGAGCGCGGTGATGTGGCAGCCCGTCTGCGCGGTGAACTGCAGGCCGCGCGTGTAGCCGGTGTACGTGCTCGCGTGCGGCGGCAGCGGCACGGTCGTCTGCGCGACGACGACGGCGTGGGTCAGGACGATGGCGGCGAGGATCAGGGCGGGGTGGCGCATGCTTCCTTCCGAACGGCGATGCCGTTCCGCAGGAAGGGAACCACGTTCGCCGCCGCAGCGAAGGCGCCTCGCCCGGCCCGCGTCCCGCCGCGGGACAGCCAGCGGCCATCGCGCCGCTGCCATCGCCCCCAAACGACGCCGGCCGCAGGCTCCATGCGGAGGCTGCGGCCGGACGTCCCGTTGCACCGCGCGCGGCCTGCAGCCGCGCGCCGCCACGGCACGGACGATCAGAGGTCGCCGATCTTGCCCTGGACGCCGTTGCTGGTGATCGCGCCGAGCGCGTTGATCTGCGGCACCTGGAACACGGCCGAGGTCGTGAACAGGTTGAAGCTCAACAGCGCCGGGTTGTTCGGGATCGACAGGCTGTAGGTGTGCGTCGCGCCGCTGACGAGCCAGCCATTGGTGACGTCGAGCGCCGCGCGCAGGCCGCAGCCGGGCGCGCCGAGGAAGAACAGGTCGTTGAGGCCCGGGTCGCTCAGGCCGAACACGTCGACGCCGAGGACGCCCGTCGCCGGCACGTTGCTGACCGTCAGGTTCCAGTTCGCGTTGGTGAGCGGACGCGACGTCGCGGCGAGCGCCAGCGGCAGGATGTCCGCGCTGCCGAGCACGATCGTCGCCGGCACGGTCGCCGACAGGTCGCGATTGCCCGGGTTCGCCGACGCGCCGCCCGGCGAGTACCCGACGAGGTAGCCGTTGCCGGCGACGCCCATCGCGCCCCAGACGAGGTGCACGGCGCCGCTCGCGGTGTCGAACTGCATCTGGAAGGTGTCCGGCGACGCGGTGCCGTAGCTGTAGACGCCGTCCCACGTGACGCAGGCGAGGTTGCCGACTTCCTCGAACTTGACCTGGCCGCTGCCCGCGAGCGTCGTGTTGTAGTCGTGCCAGCTCCACCAGCCGGTGTTGGCCGCGTTGAGGAACGCGTTCGGGTCCGGCGTCCAGGCGGTGCCGTTGCCGGCGGGGTTCACCGACACGTAGCCGTTCGAGCACACCGACAGCGAGGTCGTCGTGCCGCCCGGGTACGCGAACGGCGCGGACAGCGCGACCGGCGCCGAGACGTCGTCGCCGAGCGTCAGCGTCGTCGCCGTCGCCGACGGGGCGATGTACGCCGACGTGCCGGGCAGCACGATGTACCCCGAGCCGGTCGGCAGCATGGTGATCGCCGTGTTGGCGAGGTCGAAGCCCGCGGCGGCCGCGAAGTTCTCGTAGACCGAGGCGTAGCTGGCGACGCAGCCGGCGCCGAGCGTGGTGTTGGTCGCGATGACCGTGCCGCTGCCGCCCGACGACGTGAAGACGTTCACGCGGCCGATCTGGCCGGTGGTCGGAGCGAGGTAGGCGCCGGTGCCGCCGGTGCTGACCCAGGTCGGCGCGCCGATGTCCCACTGCCAGCCGGTGCGGGTGAGGGTGTGCGGCACGCCTTCGATCAGCGTCGCGTACGGCGCCGCGCCGCCGCCGGCCGCGCCCGAGCCGTATGAGTTGCGCGCCGAGAAGTTGCTGGTGGCCGCCGGCGACCAGTTGCCGATCACGTCGACGACGTCGCCCGTGTTGACCACGATGCTGGACGCGATCGCTCCGGCGTTGCCGATGCTCCACAGCGCCGTGGCGCCATTGACGCGCACAAGGTAGCTGGCCGTGTCGCCGGTCTGCTTGGCGTCGGTCGGCAGGTCGAGGCTGATGATGACGAACGACGTCTGGGCGGTGAAGTTGAAGCCGCGGCTGAAGCCGTTGTAGACGCTGAAGTGCGGCGGGATGGTGATCTGGGCGACGGCGGCGCTGGCGAACAGCGCGACCGCGAGGGCGGCATGCAGTTGCATGGGACGGAGGGGGTGTGAGGGGACAGGCAAGCCGGCCGACGACGCCGCACAGTGCGACGCCGCGACCGCCGACGGGTCGATCGACGCGCCGGTCCGACCTTCCGACGGCATCCGGACGGATCAGGTTCCGTTCCATTTGCTATCGCGGATGGGATTCCACGTTGGCTGTCGCAGCGGCATGACGCATGCAAGGAAGAACGCCGCGCTCAAGCCGCCGCCCGCGAACCGTCGATGCCATCGCGCACACCCGCCCCCTCATCCGCCCGATGCCCCGACTGCACCGACTGCCCGTTCTCGGCGCCGCCGCGCTCGCCCTCGCCAGCCTGCCGTCGTGCGGCACCGTGCACACGGCGCGCTGGGTGTTCGGCTTGCCGAGTTGCTTCGCCCAACCGACGCCGGAGGCCGAGGCGGTCGGCCTGCGCGCGATCGTCGGCGCGCCGGTGATCGTCGGCGGCGTCGCCTTCGACGCCGTCACGTGGCCGCTGCAGTTGGTCTTCGGCGTCTGGCCGATGTGGGGCCCGTACTCGCGGCACCTGATGCCGACGAACGCGCACGAGAAGATGCCGCAGCCGGACCCGCGCTGACCGACCGGTCGGGCCGCCCGATGCGGCGAAGTGCCTGACGCTGCGGATGGCGCGATAGCCGCCTCGCGCTCGCGCGCTGGCACGGCATTTCGCCCGGCGAGCAACGGGCGCGCGCACCGTGCGCGCGGGTGCCGTCCGCTTCGCTCGATGACGCCGGAGCGGTTCGTCCCGCGGTGCGCACCGTGCGCGCGGGTGGCGTCCAGGACGCACGGTAGCTCGTGCTGCACGGCACGAAGCCCCGCCGGCGCCTGCGCGCCGCCGCCGCGATCGCGGCGACGGTTGGGGCGGCGTCGTGCGGCGCGCGGTCGGACCTGTCTGCGCCGTTGGGCCGCCGCGCGTCCGCCGGGACCGCGGCGACCGCCGGAGTTCGCGCCCCCGGCCGACCGCGCGCAGGGCGCCGCGTGATTTTCGTGCGCAGCCGCGTGCGTTCGCCGCGCGACCGTCCTTTCGCAGGCGTCTCCAACCCATGGACACGCCAATGCGCCTCACCACCTTGATGCCGTTCGTCTTCGCTGCGGCCACCACCGCCCAGCACGTCGTCGCCTACGACCCGCTGCCCGCCGGCACCGGCCAGTTCTTCGAGACCCAGGTCTTCTCGCGGCTCGTGCCGGCGCCGATGCCGCCCGACCCGGGCTACCCGGTCGGCGTCTTCCTGCCGCCGCTGTTCGGCAACGTGCCGCCGGGCGACGCAACCTACGACGGCCTCGTCAACCGGATCTGGTTCACCAACGGCCAGATCCTGGCCTCGCGCCCGTCGCCGAGCTTCGCGTTCGCCGGACCGGCGATCCCGCCGTTCCCGATCGCGCCGGGAGTGATCGCCGCGATCGGCGGCCCCGTCACGGGCATCGCGCTCAACCCGGTCGCGAACGTGATGTTCCTCGTCGCCGCGCCCGGGATCGTCATCGGCGTCACGCCGGCGCCGGGCACGCCGATCGTCGTGCCGCCGTTTGCGCTGCCCTTCGTCGGCCCGGGCATCAGCGGCCTCGACTACGACAGCGTGACGAACTCGCTGTTCGCCTGTGACCTCAATGGCGTCGTGACCAACGTCGCCATCGGCGGCGCGCTGCTGGCGCCGCCGATCGGACCGCTGGGCATCCCCGGCGTTGCCGGCGACGTCTGCATCGACAAGACGACGCAGCCCAACCCCGCCGGCCTGCGGCCGATCTACGTCTGCGCCGGGCCGCTGATGCGCGACGTCACCACGGCGGTGGCGCCCGCGCTGCCAAACGGCGCCGCAGCGCCGACCGGTCTCGCCTTCCTCGGCCGCGCCGCCAGCCAGCCCGGCCCGAGCGCGACGTGCGGCGGCTTCACGCCGGTGTACGAAACGCGCGCGCCGATGGCTTCGGGCAACGCCAACTTCGGCTTGCGCATCCGCAACGGCGCGCCGCTGACGCCGGCGATCTTCGCGGTCGACTGGTTCTTCAATCCGATTGGCCTGCTGATCAACAGCGGCGGCAGCCTGCTGCACCTGTTCCCCGGCTCCGGCAGCCTCGTAACCTTCGTCGGCGTCACCGACGCCCTCGGCACGGCCGATCTGCCGATCAGCCTGCTGGGCGTGCCGCCCGGCGTCGGCCCGCTGTACACGCAGGCGCTGTGGCCGTGCGCGGCGGACGCCGCCGGCTTCGCGCTGACCGACATGCAGTCGTTCCACGTCACCGGGCACTGAGCGCCCGCGGAGCGAACCGTCTGCGGGCTCGCGGGCTGCCGTTGACGGCCCCCCCCTTGCGCGGCCACGCAGCACCCGCGAAGCCGGTCGTCCCTCGGGCTCGGAACGCCGCGAAGCCGACGCAATGCAAACGTGCGCGCCGTTGCCGTCCCCTGCGCAGGGGACGGACCGCGGCGCGCTGTCGTTTCCGCCGCGGAACAGGCGAGCGCCGCGCGGCCATCGCGGCTCGCCGCCGGCGCCGCCGATGCACCGGACCTGCGACATGCGGCATCCGGCCGTTCCGCCGCCGGAACGGCAGGCGCTGCGAACGAACGCGGCACGGCCGTTGCGTGGCGGCAGGCGGAGCACCCAGCCGATGACCATCCCTGCCCGCCTGTCCCGCCTGTCCCACCTGTCCATCGTCGTCGCCCTGGTCAGCGTCCTGGCGCCTGCGTGCCCGCTGCCCGGCCAGATGCTGCCGCCGCCGCGACCGGCGACCAGCGACCCCTACACGGCCGGCGACGACGGCGCGCTCGCCCGCGCGGGCTACGTCTCGCTCGGGCCGGTCCCGATCTCGGCGAACCACAGCAGCGACGACCTGCGGTTGCTGCTGCCGGACGAACCGCTGCGCTGGGTGGAGACGGCGCACTTCCGCATCGGCTGCGCGCTCGGCGGCGCCGACGTCGCCGGCGCGCCCGCGTTCGTCGCGCAGTTGCGCGGAGAACTCGCCGATCTGCAGCGCCTGCTGCCGGGCGTGCCGCAGAAGGCCAAGGTGCTCGACGGCTGGCTGCGCACGCACCTGCTGGCGCTGCGAGCGGAGCGCCTCTACGCCGCGGCGCTGTCGACGCTGGACTGCGAGCAGACGCTGTTCGAAGGCGCGCGCGGCGACGCCGCCGGATCGACGTTCGTCGGGGTCGGCCCGCACCTCGGCATGCGTGAGAAGTTCACCGTGCTGGTGTTCGCGCGCACGGCCAGCCTCGCGCGCTACACCGCCGCGTACCACGGCGCGGCGACCACGGCGGCGGCGCGCCGCCACGACGGCGCGTTCGGCGCCATGGTGTTCGCCGTCGCCGCCGAAGGCGGCAACGACCTCGGCCGCGACGAAGAGGCGATGGCGGCGACGTTCGCCTACCACGTCGCGCACAACCTCTATGTCGGCTTCCGTTCGTTCGGCCATCTGCTGCCGGCTTGGGTGCCCGAGGGCCTCGCGCTGCGGCACGCCCGCCAGGTCAGCGAGCGGGTCGCGGTCATCGACGTGCAGAGCGACGCGGATCGCGCCGCCTACCGCCAATGGACCGCGCGACTCGCCAATGCGCGCAAGAAGTGGCCGTTCGGCCCGACCGACGCGCTGCTGCAGCACGTGGACGGCGCGAGCCTGACGCCGGACGAACGGCTGCAGGCCTTCGCGCTGGTCGACTGGCTCGCGTGCGCGCACCGCGAGCGCTTCGCGGCCTTCGTGCAGCGACTCAAGGACCCGTTCCACGAGCGGCTGCGGTTCCCGACGGTCGACGAACTGATGGCCCGCCAGGACGACGCGCTGCGCGCCGCGTTCGACGGCGACGCGGCGTTGCTGACGGCATGCTGGCGGGCGACGCTGCCCTCGAAGCGGCGCACGGCCTGCGCCTGCTGCCGCTGACGGATCACCAGCGACGGTTCAGCGCGGCGCGGCCGCAGGCAGCGCGGCGAGCGCCTGCTGCTCCGCGCGCAGCTTGCGCAGGCGTTTGTCGTCGTCGGCGTCGAACTGGCGTGCGTCGTACAGCGCCTTGCCGTCCGCGCCGTCGACGCGGTACGGCACGACGGCGAGAACCATGTCGTCGCGGTCGGCGGGCGCCCGGCCCCAGTCGTCGAAGCGGTTGGGGGCAAGGCGCCACGTCGCCTGCTCGCCGGGCTCCAGCCCGCCGGGGATCTCGTAGTTGAAGCGCGTGTCCACCCACGGCACCGCCCGGCCCAGCGTCGCCAGCACGGCGTCGAAGTAGACGCGCGCGATCGGGTGCGCGGTGTCGTTGCGCACGCGCAGCTCGATCGTCGGGCTGCGGTCGAAGTCGGACTCCTCGAACGCGAACGTCGACGCCAGCACGCGGAACTGCGCGAGCTGCTCCTTGGCCTGCGCCGCCGCTGTCTGCTTGGCGACGAGCGCTTCGATGTCGGCCGCGAGCTTCGCCGCGCGCTCGGCGCGCTGCTGCGCCTCGCGCTGCGCCGCCGCCGCCACCGCCGCCGGCGACTGGTCCGCCGGCGACTGGGGCGCAGCCGCCGACTCGCCCGCCAGCAGTTGCGCGGCGGTCAAGCCGTGCAGCGTCCGGCGCGCCGCGTCGGCGTCGCGCTCCCGGAAGGCCGCGGCGAGCAGGCGCGCGACGACCGCGTCGCCGAGCTTCTCCTTCTGCGCCGCGTCCATGCCTTCGACCATCGCCGCCAGCGAGCGCTCCATCGCCGCCTTGCTGCTGGCGTCGAGCGTCAACTCGGCGCGCGCGCAAGCGGCCAGCAGGAGGAAGAAGGCGATGGCGATGCGCAGCATGGAAGCGTCCTGGTCGAGGCAGCCGCTCGGCGTCATCGGCAGGCCGCCACCGCCGCCACGACGCGGCGCCGATCGCCCCCATGCGAACGAGGCCGCCGCCGAGGCCAGGCGGCAGCGCGACGGGAGGCGCTGGCACGCGGCGACGGCCGGCCTTGGCGTCTGCGTGCTGGGACGCGCGCCGAGCCGTTGGGTGGATTCGCGGCTGGGCGGAGGCTCGGAACGCCGCCGCGTCGGCAACGGCGACAAAGCTGGGCGCAGCGCCGCTCGACGCAAGGACGCGCGCCGGATCGGCGCGCGTTCCGTGGCGCAGACTCCTAGCGCGGCGCGGCGGGCAGCTGCGCCGCCGCGGCGAGCAGCTGCTTGGCGTTCATGCCGTGCAGCGTGCGCCGCGCGGCGTCCGCGTCCTTCGTCTCGATCGCGACCTTCAA
>JADCJE010000185.1 GCA_020247305.1 Phycisphaerales bacterium
CAACGTGGCCGTCTTGCCGCCGGCCTCGATGGTGCCCGCGACGAGCACGGTCTGACTGCCGTACTTGGCAGGCGAACCGGTGACCTTGACCTTGGTCCCGGTGCGCAGGCCGAGGTTCTCCTGGTCGGCGAAGCTCGCAGGTGCGCCGTACACGATGACCTCGCGGCCCTCGGACGTCCGCACGCGCCACCGCGCCCGCTGCTCCTCGCCATCGCCGATGCGCACCGTGCCGACGGTGGTGATCGTGCCCTCGATCGTCTCCTTGGCCTTGACGTCGAAGTGGTCCGCGTACTGGACGCCCTTCGCGCCGGAGGCGTCGACCGGGATCAGGTCGCCGTTCTCCGGCACGAGGCGCTTGCGGGCCTTCACGACTTGTTCACGGCTGCTCGTCAGCCAGGCCTCGTTGGTCAGGGGCGGGAGCTTGCCGTCCTTGAGCGCGATGCTCTCGAGGTCCTTGCGCGTGCAGGCGATCACGAACACCTCCTTCACAGGGTCGAGCGTGAGGGCGTCCGCGGGCAGCAGAACGAGCGATTCGCCGATTCCGAGCACGCCGCCGAAGCTCAGCAGGACGCCGTCGATCGTCGCGTTGTTCGTGTCGATGACGAAGTCCTCGCAGTCGGCGATCTTCTTGTGCTGGACATCGACGACGTTCATTCCGATGAGCCGACTCAGCCGGCGGTGCAGGAACTGCTTGCTGCCCGGCGGCTGGTCGACGCCCCGCGAGCCGTCCTTGGCGCTGCCCCGCGGTTCCGCAGCCCCTTCGGGACGCGCCGTCTCGCTGCGCTGCCGGTAGTAGTCGTCGACCTGCTGGGCCCAGGTCGAATCGGCCATGTCAGGCCAGCTGCCCTTGTCGAATCCGGGGGCCGCCTTGAGGGCCGCACGATCCAGTCCGAGGGTCGCGCGTGGCGTCTGCTCGGCGCCCCGTTGGGTGACTTCGATGAGACGCCACGGCATCGCGAAGTGCTTCTCGCCCATGCCGAGCACGCCGCCGAAGCCGACGACTGCATAGGCGATGTTGCGGTTGGCGCCGTCCATGACGATGTCCTGGATCTCGCCGAGGTTCTCGTCGTGGGAGTTGGTGATCGAAAGGCCGATCAACTGGCTCGCCTTGCAGCGGGCAGGGAGCCGCTTGGCCGCCTCGGCGGTCGTCGACTGCGCAGTCAGGCAGCCGAGCAGCAGCGTGGCCGCGATCGGGGTGAAGTACAGGGTTCTCATGATGGTTCGTGATGGTTGATGGAGCCCGGCCCGATCCGCGTAGGCGACGATTGGTTCGCGCGCTTCCTGGGTCGACCGAGCACCGCGGCAGTCTGCTGTTGGAAGCAGCACGGTCCTGACGCGGTCGGCGCCTCGCAGCGCCACCCCTCATGTAGGCGGCCGTCCTGAGGAGGAAGTGAACCGGGCGTGAGATCCGGGCGAGGCACCTCGCCATGCGCATGCCCTCGGAGGGGCTCGGACCGCGTGCATGGCGGAGTTCCTGTCCAGGCACGACGGTGGTTCCATCTTCTCTCGGGCCCGACCGCGGGCGCGACACGTCGAGGCAGCTGCGCGACGTCGTTCGACCAGCCCCTGCGGACTTCGGCCTACTCCGGAGCGAGGAAGCGATAGCCGCAGCCGATCACGGTCTTGATGCAGCGCGGGGCTCCGTCGCGGCCGAGCTTGCGACGCAGGCTGGAGACGTAGACGTCGATGACGTTGCTGCTGGGATCGGCGTCCGTCTCCCAGACGCTCTCGCTGATCATGGTCCGCGTCAGCAGGCGCCGCCGGTTGCGCATCATGAACTCGAGCAGCGCGAACTCCTTGGCCGACAGCGTCAGGAGCGCTCCGCCCATCGTCACCCGGCGCTCGCCCAGGTCGAGGACGAGGTCGCCCGCGCGAAGGATCGAGCCCTCGCACGCCTGCGAACGACGCAGCAGGCTGCGAATGCGGGCGAGCAGTTCGCCCATGTCGAAGGGGCTCGTCAGGCAGTCGTCGGCGCCGGCGTCGAGGGCCGTGACCTTCGCCTCGGCCGACGCAGCATTCGACACCACGAGGATCGGGGTGCGGCACTTCTGTTGGCGCAGGGATCGGCAGAGACGCGGACCGTCGATCCCAGGCGGCTTGCTGAACAGCAGGATCACATCGTGGTGGTCGACGACCGCGTTCTCGTCGGCTTCGGCGGCAGTGAGCGCCACGTCGACGCAGTAGCCCTGCTCCCGGAGGCCGCGCTGGAGGGATTGCGCCGAGGGCACGTCTGATTCGACGATGAGGATTCGCATTCGGTCCGTGCCTCCCCGCGGAGCGAACCAGGGTAGGCGCAGGGAGCGAGGATGCCATCGGCAATCCCCGCTTCCGCGGCGGAAGGTTCCAGGCGCGTGCCGCGTCGTTGGCGATCCGTCTGCCGACCGCGCGTGGCAGATGCCGGATACGACTCATGCCTCGATCGGCGCCAGCGATCGTCGGCGGACGTCGTCGCGCAGCCAGCCCAGGACGCATCTCATCGCGGCTTCAGCGCGCGCTCATGCGGTAGGGCTAGAGACGGCGAAG
>JADCJE010000186.1 GCA_020247305.1 Phycisphaerales bacterium
CAGCCAGCCAGTCAGCGAGCTGGTTGGCACGTCTCGCGCTCGCCGGCGGGGGTCGGAGGATGGGCATCGTCAGTGGCCGGTCGTTCCATGCCCGACCGGGCCGCTGCGCCGAGGCTGGCCGCGAGGCCAGCCTCGTCCTTTTCAGGTGCCCACTTCTTCAGGGGGCCCTCCTTCAGGGAGCTCCAGCCCGCCCCGCCCGCGCGGTGGCAGCTCACCGTGATCCCTGCTGCACCGGCTTGGCTGCCCGCGCAGCGAACGGCAACGCCCCACGTGGGCAACCGACACGGCCAGCCCCCCTATCGCGCACGGTCGCGCTGCGTGGAACCGGCCGGCTCGGCCGGACTAGGACCCTGCGTCACGGCAAGCCGCACCGGCCGATGCGGGCGGTTGCTTTCGATTTACGGTACGGCATGATGCGCCATGGCGGCTGCGGCGGAGGGATTTCCGCACGGCTGCCCGCAGCAGAGGCACCACCACCCGCCGCGGCGAACGTGTTCGTCGCGCGGCTTCTAGCGAGCACCGGTCAGGAATGCGGCAAGACTTGAGCGAACGGGAACGCCTGCAACCCGTCTGGGCGCAGCGCGGTTACTCGTGCGAGATCTGGATCGATCCACCGCGCCAGATCTGGCACGACAGCGTGCACGACGTCGACGTGCTGCTGCACCTGATCGAGGGCGAGGCCCAGATCGACCTGCCCGGACGCATCGTGCGCATGCACCCCGGCGACGAGATCACGGTCCCCGCCGGCACGCGCCACACGGTGCACAACTGCAACGGCGACCCCGCCCGCTGGCTGCGCGGCTATCGCCAGCAAGCCGCCTCGGCCAACGCCTGAGTTTGGCCGCCTGAGTTTGGCCGCCTGAGGTCGGCGCGCGCGGGCGCCGCCCGGCGCGATCACTCGCGCAGCGTCCAGATGCCGCGCTGGCCCGGCGTCTCTTCGATGCCGACCGCGAGTTCGCGCACGACGAGCGACGGCCACGCCTTGCGCATGCACTCGCGCAGCGTGCGGCCGAACCACGCCGCGAGGTTCTCGGCGCTGCTGTTGCCGATCGGCAGCACGATCACCTCGTCGTGCGGGATCAGGTAGCGGCGCTCGCGGTAGCGCACCTCGCAGTGTTCGCCGACGCGCGTCGCCGTGAGCACCGGATGCTCGCCCGGCAGCAGCAGGTGCTCGTCCAGTTCGTCGCACAGCTCGCGCACCAACGGCTTGATCTCCTTGAAGTTGACGACCAGCCCGTGCTCGTCGAGGTCGGTGTGCAGGTCGACGAAGACCTTGTAGTTGTGCCCATGCAGTCGCTCCGCCGTCCCGTCCGGGAAGATCAGGAAGTGGGCAGCGCTGAACTTGAGGTAGTCCTTGTCGATCGCGATCGACCAGTGCTCGCGGGGTGCAGCCATGGCGAGCAAGGTACGGCATGCGCGCGGCGATTGCGCCGACGCCGCTGCGCCAGCTACCGTGACGCCGTGGACCTCGCTGCGATCCCCTGGAAGACGACGCGCCATCCCGGCGTCGGCATCTGGTTCTACGCCGCCGACCGCGCGAGCGGACGCACGCTGGCGCTGATCAGGATGGAGCCGGGCTGCGGCTACCCGCGCCACAAGCACCGCGGCGAGGAACGCCTGCTCGTGCTGCAGGGCGGCTACCGCGACGAAGCCGGCGAACACCGCGCCGGCGCGTTCGCTTCGTACGAGGACGGCAGCGAACACGCCCCCGTCGCGCTCGCTGGGCCGGGGGCGGTGCCATGCGTGCTGCTGGCGCTCGCGCACGAGGGCATCCTGCTCGCCGAGCGCTGACCGCGACGCGCGCTTGCGCGTGGGCCGCGCCAGCGCCGCAGAGCGGGGTGCGGCGCGCGCTGCGGCGGCCGCATCGGGCCGGCCGCATGCGGCCGGCGTGCGCCGCCAGCCCGCATCGGCGGACCTTCGCGGCGCGCGCCGCCGTCCGCAGCGCGGATGGGGCGGCGCGGAGCGGGCCGGCTCAGCCCTTGCTGTACTCAGCGAGGACCTTCTCGGCGATGTTCGGCGGCACCGGCTCGTAGCTGGCCGGCTCCATCGAGTACGTGCCGCGGCCCTGCGTCATCGAGCGCAGGCGCGTCGAGTACTGGAACATCTCGGCCAGCGGCACCTTGCCGGTGACGGCGCTGATGCCGCCCGGCTTGCTGAGCATCTCCTCGACGATGCCGCGGCGGCTGCTGAGGTCGCCGATGACGTCGCCCGTCTTGTCCTCGGGTGCCTCGATCTCGATCTTCATGATCGGCTCGAGCAGGATCGAGTTGTTCTCGGACGCGAGGCGGAAGGCGAGGATGCCCGCCGTCTCGAACGCCATCGCGTTCGAGTCGACGTCGTGCGCCTGGCCGTCGTACAGCTCGGCGACGACCTTGCAGAACGGGAAGCCGATGCGGCCGCCGCCGGTCACCGCCGCGAGGATGCCCTCCTCGACCGGCTTGATGTACTCGCGCGGCACCGAGCCGCCCTTGACGCCGTCGATGAACTTCAGCGCCTCGACCTCGGGGTCGACGCTGAACTTGACGCGCGCCACGGCGAACTGGCCCGAACCGCCGGACTGCTTGATGTGCCGGGCCTCGACGGTCTTCGGTCCCTTCAAGGTCATCTTGTAGGCGACCTTCGGCCGCCCGACCTTCACCGGGATCTTGTAGTCGTTCATGATCATGTTGCACTTCACTTCGAGGTGCAACTCGCCCATGCCCGAGATGACCGTCTGGCTGGTCTGCGGGTCGGTGCTGGCCTTGAACGTCGGATCCTCGCGCACGAGCTTGCCGAGCACTTCGCCCAGCTTGTCGCGGTCGCCGCCGGACTCCGGCTCGATCGACATGCTGATGACGGTCTCGGGGAACGCCATCGCCTCGTAGACGACCGGCGCCTCCTTGGTGGAGAGCGTGTCGCCCGTGATCGACTCCTTGATGCCGACGGCGGCGACGATGTCGCCGGCGCGCGCGATGTCGATCGGCTCACGCTGGGCGGCGTGCATGCGCATCAGGCGGCCGATGCGCTCGTACTTGCGCGTGCGGCCGTTGTAGTAACGCTCGCCCGCCTTCATCTCGCCGGTGTAGACGCGGATGAACGTCAGGTCGCCGTTGGGGTCGCTGATCGTCTTGAAGACGAGGCCGGCGAACGGCTGGTCGGGCAGCAGCGGGCGGGCGACCTTCTCGTCGGCCTCCGGGTTGAAGCCCTCCATCGGCGGACGGTCGAGCGGGCACGGCAGGTAGTCGACGATCGCGTCGAGCACGTTCTGCACGCCCTTGTCCTTGAACGCCGAGCCGCAGAAGACCGGCGTGATCTTCATGTCGAGCGTGCCCTTGCGGATGGCCATCATGATCTCCTCGGTGGAGATCGGCTGGCCCTCCAGGAACTTGCTGAGCACGTCGTCGTGGCACTCGGCGACCGCCTCGACCATCTCGTCGCGGCGCTTCTTCGCCTCGTCCATCAGCTCCGCCGGGATGTCCATCACGGTCATCTCGCGGGCGTCGTCCTCGGCCCACACGCAGGCCTTCATCTTCACGAGGTCGACGACGCCCTGGAAGGACTTCTCCTTGCCGATCGGCATGACCAACGGCACGGCGTTGGCGTGCAGGCGCGTGCGCATCGACTGCACGGCCTTGTAGAAGTCGGCGCCGGTGCGGTCCATCTTGTTGACGAACGCGACGCGCGGGACCTTGTAGCGGTTGGCCTGGCGCCACACCGTCTCCGACTGCGGCTGCACGCCGGCGACGGCGCAGAACACGCCGACGGCGCCGTCCAGCACGCGCAGCGAGCGCTCGACCTCGGCCGTGAAGTCGACGTGGCCGGGCGTGTCGATCAGGCTCATGCGGTTGTTGCGCCAGAAGCACGTCGTCGCGGCCGACGTGATCGTGATGCCGCGCTTGCGCTCCTCTTCGAGGTAGTCCATCGTCGCCGCGCCCTCGTGCACCTCGCCGATCTTGTGGCTCTTGCCGGTGATGTAGAGGATGCGCTCGGAGAACGTCGTCTTGCCGGCGTCGATGTGGGCGATCACACCGAAGTTGCGGTAGGTGCGGATCGTCTGGACGTCCTTGGATTCGGCCATGGGAAGAAGCGTGGGCTGTGACTGGGAGGCGGTAGCCGGGCTGCGCGAGCGGCCCGGCGCGGCGGAACATGCGGTCCGGAAGGCCCTGCCGCGGCGGCCGTCCGCGCCCCCGCGGCGGCGCGCGCCCGGGAACGAAGGGCGAAGAAGGTAGCGCGCCCCGGCCAGCGGTCAACGGGCCGCCCGGACCGGCGCGGGCGGTGGCACCGGCGCATCCCGGGACCGGCGCAGTCGGACCCCGGCGCCGTCCGATCCATGCGAAGGCCCCGACGCCGCCCACCGCCCATGCAACTGCCTCATCGCCTGCTGCCCGCGCTGCTGGCGGCACTCGCCGCCGCCGCCGCTTCGGCCCAGGTACAGCGCACGCCCGACGCCGCGCTGCACGCCCTGCAGGACGGCAACCACCGCTTCGTGCACGGCACGCCGGCCGCGAAGCCGGTCGGCCAAGGCCCGCGCCGCACGCTCGCCGGCGGCGCCAGCCCGCTCGCGGTCGTCGTCGCCTGTGCCGACGCGCCGGCGGCGCCCGAACTGGTGTTCGACGCCGCGCTGGGCGAACTGGTCGTCGCGCGCACCGCGGGCCACGTGGTCTCGCCGGAGCTGGTCGCCGCGGTCGAGCAGGCCGTCGCGGCCCAGGCGACGCCGCTCTGCGTCGTGCTCGCCCACGACGGCTGCGCGCCCATCGCCGCGGCGCTGGCGCAGGCCGACGCCGCGCCGGCGGTCGGCGCGCACGGACCGGCGATGGCCGACGTGCTCACCGCGATCGAGCCGGCCGTGCGCGCCGTCGATCGCCTGCGCCTCGCTGCGGCGGTGCGGGCGCGCGCCTGCGAGGAAGAACACGCCCAACTCACCGCGCAGGCGATCCTGCGCCAGAGCGAACTGCTGCGCCAGCGCGCCGCCGAGGGGCGCTTCCGCATCGTCGCGGCCCGCTGCCAGCTGCGTTCGGGCGTCGTCGACTGGCTGCCGGCGCGGCCGCTGCCGCAGGAACCGGCCGCGGCGGCCGCCGCCGCGCGCACCGCGCCGCCCAACGCGCCGCCGCACGTCGCCCTGCGCGTGCTGCAGGCCGGGCATCAGCGTTTCCTGAGCGAACGCCAACCGACCGGGGACGCCACGGCGGCCCGCCGCGAGGCGCTGGCCGACGGCGAGCAGCCGTTCGCGGTCGTGCTCGCGTGCACCGACGCCCGCGTCGCGCCCGAGCGCCTGTTCGACCTCGGCCTCGGCGACGTCTGCGTCGTGCGGCTGCCGGGCGGCGCGCTCACCGACGACGCGCTCGCGGCCGTCGAGCACGCCGTGCGCGCGCACGGCGCGCCGCTGCTCATCGCCCTCGGCCACACGCGCTGCGACGCGCTGCGCGCGGCCGCGACGGCGGTCGGCGACCCGAACCTGTCGCCGAGCCAGCGCGCGCTCGCGCGCCGCCTCGAAGCCGCCGTCGTCGCGGCCCAGCGCACGGCCAGCGGCGACGCCGCCATCGACCTCGCCGCCCGCTTGCAGGCGCAGCGCGTCGTCGCCGAAGCGCGCGCCCGCAGCGCCCTGCTGCGCGCCGCCGAAGACGATGGCCGCCTGCTCGCGCTCGGCTGCGTCTACGACGTCGCCTCCGGCGACCTTGCGTGGCTGACGAAGACGGCCGCGGCCGCGACGACCGCGCCGCACGCCCCCACCGCCGGCCACCACGCCGCCGGCTTCGGCCATGGCCACGACGGCCACGACGCGCCGGCGCCGACGCACGCGGCCCCAGCTGGCGAGACCGCGCCGCCGCGCCCGGCGGCGACCGAACACGACGACGGGCACGGGCATGCGCCGAGCCACCGCGGGGCGACGACGACGGACCACGGCGCGCATGGCACACACGGCCACGCGGACGAGCGCGCGCCGGCGAAGGCAACAGCCGGTCACGACGACCACGGCGCGACGACGCCGGCGGCGCCGCCCGCCGCGAAACCGACCGGGGGCGTGGCGGCGCCGGTGTGGCTCATCGCCGGCCTCGGCATCGCCGGCCTCGCGCTCTGCGGCCTGCTGCTTCGCCGCCGCGGCTGACCGCCCGCGCTCGCGCCCTCAGCGCAGCGCCGCTTCGAACGCCGCCTTGCGCGCCGGGTCGTCGTTGTGCGCGAAGTAGAAGCCGGTGAACTTCGCGTAGTCGGCCGCCACCTGCGCCTTCGGCTTGTTGGCGACGTCCTTCAGGTAGCCGTCGAGGAACTGCTCGAAGTCGACGGCCTGCAGCCCCGGCAGGCGCCGGCGCAGTTCGGCCATCAGTTCGCGGTCCCAGGTGACGAGCCGCATCGGGAAGCCCACCGGAGGCGCTGGGAACAGCACGTCGCGCCACGTGTCGACGACGCCGAAGTCGCCCTGGTAGTTCGTCTCCAGCATGAAGTGCGCGCCGCGGCGTTCGAGGTACGCCGGATCGCGCGGCTTGTCGTGGCCGCGCTTGCCGCGCACCGGCACCGGCAGGCGCGCGATGTGGGCGTCGGTCAAGCCCGCCGCGCACTCGATCGCGACCGGCGCGCGAGAGCGGTACGCGACGTTGGCGTGGCCGCCGGCGATGGCGATGCGCACGTCGAGCCCGGCGAACACCGGCCGCAGCCATTCCGAGGCCTCGCGGAACGGGCCGATCCAAGGCAGCGAGATGCGGCGGTTGTCGGACACGTCGTTGCGCGGGTCGTCGAGGCCCGGCGGCTCGACGCGGAACACGCAACCCAGGGCCACGATCGTGGCGAGAGCTGGCGGCAACCACGCCGCGCGCCAGCGCAGGCACAAGAGGTCGAGCGCGAACAGCAGCGCCGGCAGGACCGGCAGCAGGAACCGGCCGAACATGAAGTCGCCGCCGACCCACAGCACGAACGCGAGGTAGCTGCCGACGAAGCCGAGCACGGCGAGCCACGGCCGGCGGCCGAGGAAGGGGCTGATCGCCGCCAGCAGATCGGGCTTGCGCAGCGCGAACCACGCCAGCGGCGGGAAGCACAGCATGAGCGGCCAGTAGCAGACGAAGAAGTCGCGCGCGTAGACGAAGCCCGCCGCCGGGTGCGGGTCGGCGCCGGACTTGGCGTAGAAGGTGTTGGGCAGCCAGTGGCCGTAGTAGCCGTGCCGCCACAGCAGGTACGGCGCGAACACCAGCAGGAACGGCGCGGCGTAGCCGACGACGAGCCGCCAGTCGCTTCGCCGCCACGCCCAGTCGCCGCGGCGGCAGGCATCGTGCAGCACGAACAGCCCCGCCACCGCGCACGGGATCGCGCCATCGGGCCGCGTCAGCGCGGCGAGCACGCCGAGGAAGCCGAGCAACCACGCCGCGCGCGCGCACTTCAGCGCGAGGCAAGCGCGCAGCATCGCGGTCACCAGCAGCACGAACAGCGCCGTCTCCAGCCCAGCGGGCGCCAGCGACGCCGCGTGGTGGATCGCCGCATAGCCGACCGCGGCGACCGGCACGAGCGCGCGCCCGCCGGACGCCCGCCACGCCATGGCCGCCAGCAGCAGCACGACGCCGCCGTGGCAGGCGATGCCCCAGGCACTCGCCCATGCCTCCAGCGCGCCGTCGCCGAACCCGAGTGACACCGCGAGCGCGAGCAGCATCGTCCAACTGAAGTTCGTGTAGCCCTCGACCGGCGGCTCCGCCGGGTCGAGGTTGAACACGAGGCCGTGGCCCTCGGCGAAGTGCCGGGCGTAGCGCAACGAGATGAACGCGTCGTCGCACGTCCAGCGCAGCGCCCACGCCTGCCCCACCGCGGCCAGGACCGCGACGGCGGCGAGCGTCCAGAAGACGGCGCGGCGGTTCATCGGGGGCGATGCCGGCCGAGCGCGGCCGGCGCGGCGGTCACTTCAGCTCGCCGCAGTCGGCGATGACGACGTCGGCCGACGTGCTGCCCGAGCGCGAGCCGGTCGCCTCCATCGCGTCGAGCACCTTCATGCCCTCGACGACCTTGCCGAAGACGACGTGCTTGCCGTCGAGCCACGGCGTGACGACCGTGGTGATGAAGAACTGCGAGCCGTTGGTGTTCGGGCCGGCGTTGGCCATCGACAGCAGGCCCTTCGTCGTGTGCTTGTGCTGGAAGTTCTCGTCCTTGAACTTCTCGCCGTAGATCGACTCGCCGCCGGTGCCGTTGCCGCGCGTGAAGTCGCCGCCCTGGCACATGAACTGCTGGATGATGCGGTGGAAGCGGCAGCCCTTGTAGTGCAGCGGCTTGCCGGACTTGCCCATGCCCTTCTCGCCGGTGCACAGCGCGCGGAAGTTCTCGGCCGTCTGGGGGACGACGTCGGCGAAGAGTTCGAAGACGAGGCGACCGGTCGGCTTGTCGCCGATCGTGATGTCGAAGTAGACGCGGGGATTGGCCATGTAGGTCGGCGCATGTTGCCCGAACGGCGCGCCGCCGCCAACGGCGCGCCCGCCGGGTCGTCTGCCGCCCCGTGCCGCCGAGCGACGACCGCACCCTCGTCTAGACCGCCGGTCGCGACGTCGCCTACGTCAGCGCGAGCGCGATCGTCGGCGCGCCGGCGGCGCTCGTCGCCGCGCTCGCGTTCGCGCCCGACAAGGCGGCGCTGCGGCGCGAGTTCGGGCGGGCGGTGGCGACGGCGGGGCGCGCCGGCATCGCGACGACGGCCGCCGGACTGGTCGGCCTGTGGTCGTGGTGGCTGCGGGGCTGCGTGCGCCGGATCCACTGGCTGCCCGGCGAGCAGGTCGCTCTGGTCGAGACGTACGGCCTGATGCGCTGGCTGCGCCTGCGGCTCGATCCGCGCACGATCACCGGCGTCGCCGCGCGCCACGGCCGCGTCGCCACGGCGCTGGGGCCCGAGGCGAACGCGCCCCACCGGCGAATCCGCCGCGCCCGCGCGCGCGACCTCGTGCTCGACGACCACGGGCAGGTCGTCGCAGCCGCGCGCTTGGCAGCGATCCTCGTCGGCCGCCTGCCCGACTGACGGCGGCCCGTCCGCCGTTCACAGCGGCAGCGCCGCGAGCACCTGCGCGGCAAAAGTCGCCGGGTCGACCTTGCTCCAGTACTGCACGACCTTGCCGTCGGGGCCGATCAAGGCAGCGACGCGGCGCGCGACCTTGGCCTCGGCGGTCTCGGCAGCGCCGTAGGCCAGCGCCATCGTGCGGTCGCCGTCGCACAGCAGCGGGAACGGGAAGCCGTGCTTCTGCGCGAATGCGGCGTTGGCGGCGGCGGCGTCGAACGAGACGCCGAGCACGACGCAGCCGCGGTCGATGAAGTCGGCGAAGGCGTCGCGCAGGCCGCAGCCCTGCGCCGTGCACCCGGGCGTGTCGGCCTTGGGGTAGAACCACACCAGCACGTGCTTGCCGCGGTAGTCGGCGAGCGACCGCGTCGTGCCCGTCGCGTCGGCGCAGGCGAAGTCCGGCGCGGCGTCGCCGCGCGCGAGCTTGCCGGCTGCAGCGCTGCCCGCGGCCATCGCCGCGACCCGCCCCGCGGCCGCCGTCGGCGCGGCCACGGCCGCCGCCGCGACCGGCTGGCCATCGGCCACCGCCGCCTCGGCCGCCGTCGCCTCGGCCGGCTTCGCCGCGGCCTTCGGCGCCGGCGCCGGCTTCACGTGCGCGTCGACGTAGCTGGCCGCGAACGGCAGCTTCTCGGCGTCGCGTTCGTGGAACGGCACGCCGTCGGTCATCCACTTCGGCGCGGGTTCGCCCTTCAGGTGGTGCGCGAAGTACTCCGCCATGCGCCGCGTCCAGTCCTTCATGTTGGCGCGATTGCGCAGGCCGTGGCCCTCGCCGTTGTAGTTGAACAGGTAGCTCTCCGTGCCCAGGCGCCGCAGCGCCGTGAAGTACTCGATGCCCTGCGTCCACGGCACCGCGCCGTCCTGGTCGTTGTGCAGGATCAGCACCGGCGTCTTCACCTTGTCGGCGAAGTGGATCGGCGAGTTCTCCTGGTAGCGCAGCGGGTACTCCCACGGCGTGCCGCCGATGCGCGACTGCGTCATCTCGTACTGGAACTGCCGCGACATGCCGGACTCGTAGCGGATGCCGCCGTAGGCCGAGAGCATGTTGCACACCGGCGCGCCGCTCTCCACGGCGGCGAAGATGTGCGTGCGCGTGACCAGGAACGCCGTCTGGTAGCCGCCCCAGCTGTGGCCGGCGGCGCCGATCGCCTTCTCGTCGACGAAGCCCTGCGCGATCAGGTGCTGCACGCCGCTGACGACGCACTTCACGCACGACGCGCCCGGGTAGCCGACCTCGTAGACGACGTCGGGCATGAACCAGAGGTAGCCGTTGCTGACGTAGTAGGCGGCGTTCGGCGACGTGCCCGGCGCCGGCGCGACGTAGTTGTGCAGCCCCTGCGTCATGCGCTCGTAGAAGTAGACCATCATCGGGTACTTCTTCGTCGGGTCGAAGTCGTCGGGCTTGACGAGCACGCCCTTGCGGCGACCGCCGTCGCCGTCGATCCAGTGCACGAGCTCGGCCTTGCCCCAGCGGAACTGGCTCTGCTGCGGGTTGGCGTCGCTGAGCCGGCGCGCGCCGGTGAAGTCGGCGGCGACGGTCCACAGGTCGGGGAACTCGGCGAAGGTGCCCTGGGTGAAGAACAGCCGGCTGCTCTTCTTCGGCCGCGCCACGTCGCCGTAGTTCCTGTCGCCGAAGAGCAACCGCTGCGGCCGCTGCTGGCGCGTGATCGAGTCGGCGAAGAAGCCCTCGGCCATGGTGTCGACGTTGGTCGCCGCCAGCAGCAGTTCGTCGTCGAGGCCGAGCTTGTCGTCGTCGCGCGGCAGCGGCTGGATGCGCAGCCGCGTGCGGTTCTGCCGGCCGAAGCCGTCGGTCACGCAGGCGGCGGCGCCGGTCGCCGGATCGAGCCGCCAGACGTCGAACTCGTCGTAGAGCAGCACCGCGGCGTCGCTCTCGGTCCAGCCGGCGAGGCCGAAGGCGGCGTCGGGCTCGGGGTGGTCGTCCTGGTAGTCGTGGAACGGCACGCCGAGCGCGCCGGTCAGGTCGCGGGTGACGCCGGTCGCCAGTTCGTGGCACTGCCAGTGGTAGCTGGCGTCGAACCAGACGAGGTACTTGCCGTTCGGCGAGTTGGTGACGTTGCCGCGGTAGCGCGTCAGCAGCTTCCGGCGCGCGCCGGACTGGCCGTCGACGACGTAGACGTCGCTGTAGCGGCCGTCCCACATCTGCTCCTGCTCGTACGGGCGGCTGTCCGTGCCGAGCATCCAGCGGCCGTCGGCGCCGATCGGTCGCAGCGTGCGCAGCGCGTCGTCGCCGAGCACCGCGAGTTCCTCCTTCTGCCGGCGATACACGGCGGTCCACTGCGGGTTGCGTTCGCCGTTGCCGCGCTTCTGCTGCATCGTCTGCAGCAGGCCGTCGCGCCAGTTCCACAGGTCGAGCGTGACCTTGTCCTCCGGCAGGATCGGCAGCGGCTCGGGTGCGGGCGCGTCCTGCACCTCGAACGTCAGCGTCCAGCCGTCGCGGGTGAACGACGCGCCGGCCGCCGGCCGCTTGCCCGGCGGCATGCCCGGGCCGCCGGCCCACGCGATGCGCTTGCCCGGCGCCGTGCCGCCGTCCCACAGGTAGACGTCGGCGACCGGCTTGTCGTCGGCGAACGTCTCCTTGTCGCTGGTGAAGGTCAGCGCCGTCTCGCTGCGATCGAACTGCGCGCTGCCGATGCGGGCGATGCCGTCGTGCACGCAGACCGCCGCGCCGCCGTCCGGCGCCTGCACGAACAGGCCGTAGCTGGCTTCCTTCGCCGGCTTCTTGGCCGACGTCTGGTACCACATCTTCTTGCCGTTGCGCGACAGCCCGTAGCCGACGACGTCGGCGAGGCTGCGCTGTTCGCCGGTCGCGAGGTTGCGCACGACGAGCTCGGTGCCCTCGGGGCGCTTGGCTTCGAGCGGATCGCTCGCCGCACCACCGCGCCGGCCGCCAGGGCGGCGCGCGGCCTCGGCCGCCGGGGCCTCGCCCGCAGCGCCCGCGGTCGCCGCATTCGCTGCTTCGCCGGCCATTGTCTCGGTCGCCTTCGTTGCGCTGGCCTTGGTTTCACCGGCCTTCGGCGCCGCAGCCTTGGCTTCGCCGGTCTCGCTTGTGGCGGCCTCCGGCGCGGCGGCCTTGGGCTCGGCCGCGGCCGCCGCCGCCTTGCCTTCGCCGGCCTCCAACTTGCCCGCCTCGGACTTGCCGCCTTCGGCCGGCTTGTCGTCCGTCTTCGGCTCGTCCTTCTTCGCCTCGGGTTTCTCCTTGTGCAGGAACAGCAGCGGCGCCTCGGGCGCGAACGCCGCCGCCTTCAGCTTGCCGAGCGTCTCGACCTTGCCGGTCGCCAGTTCGAGCAGCATCCACTCGCGATCGCGCGAGGACGCGGCGTCGTCGCCGCCCGCGCCGGGGCCACCGCCGCCCGCTGCCGGCGCGCCACCGCCGCCGCGCCGGCCGCCGCCGAACGCACCCGCGCCGCCGCGCCCGCCCGGCCCGCCCGCACCCGCCGAGCCGCCGCGGCGCGGCCCGGGCTCCTCCTCCGCGCCTTCCGCCGGCTTGCTCTCCTCGCCGGCCGGCTTGTTGGCTTCCTTCGCCTTCTTGCGCAGTTCGTCGATCTTCTTGTTGCGCTCCTCGACCTTCGACTTGCCGACGCTGAACAGCGCGTAGCGCCCGTCGGCGGAGAAGCGCGCGCCGCTGCCGAAGTCGTAGCGATACGCCGTGTCGCCGGTCGTCTGCTTGATCTCCAACACGCCGTCGCCCCACTGCGGTTCGACCTGGAACGCGACCCAGCGGCCGTCCTGCGTGTAGGTCTGGCCGCGCAGCGACTTCCAATGGTCGTAGTCGTCGTGCGTCAGCGGCCGCCGGTCCTGGGCTGCGAGCTTGGCGGCGAACGCGAGCAGCACGAAGGCGGAGACGGTGCGGAGCGAGATGGCGCGCATGGAGGAGGACCGGTCGAGGCCGGGCGCGGCATGCTACTGCCGCGCGCAGCGGCGGGTGTCGCAGCCTTGTCGCTGGCGGCCGCGGTGACAGGTCGGCGCCGGCGACGACGCCGGCAAGCGCTTGCGCGCCGCCGTCAGCAGACCGGCACGGGCCCCATGCGACCGACCAGTCCCGCCCCGCGGTCGGCGGCGCGCGCCGGCAGCGCATCGGGATCGGCGGCCCAGGCGCGCGCCAGCGCGTGCACGATGGCGCGGTCCGGCCACCACTTGACGTCGTCGTCGCTGCGGTCGCGCGGGTCGTCGACGTGGCAACCGAGCGCGCGCTCGGCGTCGTCGACCTCGCCGAGCCACGCGATCGGCCCATGTTCGCCGGCGAAGGCGTAGGCGCGCGTTACCTCGCCACTGCGCGCGAACGCCCAGCCATACGCATCGGCGGCGTCGTCGCTGCGGAACCACGCGGCGAAGCCGAACTGCGCCGACAAGCACGCAAGGCGCGGCGCGACCTCGGCCTCGACGTCGGCGAGCGCGCGGACGTCGGCGCCGGCGACGAAGACGAAGCCGTCGACCGGCGGCGACACGAACACGCCCGCTTCGCGGACGTCGGCGAGGCCGCCGCGCCAATTGGCCGGCAGCACGGTGCGCAGCGCCAGCGCGCGCGCGACGTCCGCCGGCGCGGCGGCTCGCACGGCGAACCACGCGGCGTCGCGGCCGAGGGCCTGCGGCGCGTCGGGCGCGCAGTCGGGTCGGGCGGCACGCGCCCGGGCGAGGCTGCCTCAACTCGTGCCGGGATCGGACGCGCGACGGCGCGCGACGATGCGTTCCCACGCGAACAGGCCGTAGACGATCAGTCCGAGCGTCAGCGCGAGGGTCAGTACGAGCGGGACGATCATGCGGCGGTCGCACAGCGTAGGACGCTGCCGCGCGCAAGGCCATGCCGCCCGGCGCGCGGCACGGCGGCGCCGCGGCCGTGCGGCAACGGTCAGCCCGCGGCAGCCGCCTTGCGCAGGCGGTCGGCGACCGCTTCCCAGGCGGGTTCGCGCGGCGGTTGCTGCACGACGAGTTCGCGCGCGCCGAGCGCGTCGAGCGCGTGCAACACGCGGTAGAGCGAAGCGCCATACGACTCGGGGTCGGCCGGCATCGCCACCTGCCGCGGATTGGCCGGCGGCCCAAAGCACAGGCCGGCGTCGTCGGCGCCGAGCGCTTCCGCCAGGCGCAGCGGCGTACGCGGCGCGTAGTGGCGCGCGTACATGCCGGGCGCGGGCCGCGGGCCGGCAGCCGCCGCGGTCGCCACGTCGGCGAGCGGCACGTCGCGGCCGAGCACGGCGGCGAGCGCGATCCGCGGCACGCCGCCGGGGCGCAGCACGCGCACGGGCCCCGGACCAGTGCAGTCGACGACGGTCGATTCCAAGCCGACGCGGCACGGCCCGCCATCGAGCGTGCACGCCAACTGCGCCTGCAGGTCGGCGTCGATGTCAGCGGCGGCCGTCGGCGACAGCCGCATGAACGGGTTCGCGCTCGGCGCCGTCAACGGCGCGCCGACCGCGCGCAGCAGCGCGAGCGCGACGGGATGGTCGGGCACGCGCACCGCGACGGTGTCGCCGCCGGCGGTGATCGCGGCGAGCACGTGCGGTTGGCGCGGCAGCACGAGCGTCAGCGGCCCCGGCCAGAACGCCGCTGCCAGCGCTTGGGCCGCGGGCGGCACGGTGCGCGCCACCTCCGGCAGGTCCGCCGCCGAAGCGATGTGCACGATCAACGGGTTGTCGCTCGGCCGGCGCTTGGCGGCGAACGTGCGCGCCACCGCCACCGGATCGCTGGCCAACGCGGCGAGCCCGTAGACGGTCTCCGTCGGCATGCCGACGAGTTCGCCGCGGCGCAGCGCGGCGGCTGCGAAGGCGATGTGCTCGGCGGTCGGCGGCAGGATCGGCATGCGCCGCATCGTGGCCCGCCACCGCCGTGCGCGCCAGCGACGGCGGTGCGGCCGACCCCGGGCCGTTGCGGACCACGACGCGGCGGCCGACGCCGCAGCGCGCTGCCGCGTCGACGCCGCAGCGCGGTGCCGCGTCGACGGCGCAGCGCAGTGCGAACGGCGGCGCGTCAGCCCTCCGCGCGGCGGCGCAGTTCCGCCAGCGGCGGCAGGCCCCACTTCGCGCGTTCGCTGTCGGTCGTCACCGGGTCGACCGGCCACAGTTCGCGGCCGCCGTCGCGCGCGCGCCACTGCGTGCCGAACTTCTGCGGCGCGCCGGCCAGCAACCGCAGGCGGTCGAAGGCGGCGGCGGCGAGCGGCCGCGCCGCCGGCAGCGCGCCGAACGCCGCGAGCGCCAGCGCCTGCGCGGCTTCGACCTCGGCCGGATCGTCGCTGCCGACGAGCAGTTCGGCGGCGGCGAGGCGCTCCGCCGGCGTCGCCAGTCCGCGCGCGCGGACCAAGGCCATCGCCGCCGCGCGCACGCCGGCGGCCTGCCCCGGATCGCGCGCCAGCGTCGCCGCCAGCGCGCGCAGGCGAGCCGCGCCGTCGGTCACTTCTTCAGCCACGGCTCGATGCGCTCGCCGAGCAGGCGCGCGATGTCCACCGCCGCCGCGCCGTCGCGGCCGACGACGAGATCGGCCCCCGCCGCCGCCTTGACCGCGTCGAGGAGGTTCCCCGGCAGGTTGGCGTCGGCGTAGACCAACAGCCGGCAGTCGTTTGCCGCGCACCACGCGCGCGCGTCGGCGATCGTGCGCTGCACCGCCGCCGGTTCGGAGCGCGCCGCGCCGATCGCGGCGTCGATGGCCATCTCGTCGCGCGGCACGCCGAGCACGACGACCTCGGGGCGATGGCCGGTGTAGCAGCACGCGAACAGGCGCCACTGCTGCACCGCCCAGCCGTCCACCGTCGGCAGCGCGATCACTGTCGGCATCACTTCCGTGCGGTTGTAGAGCTCGCGGCGCAGCAGTGGTTCGAGGCGCTCTTCGGGCAGTCCCCGGTCGTAGAGCAACTGGCCGCCGAGCAGGAACACGCGCGGCGCCGGCTCGTCGCGATCGCGCAAGCCGCTCGGTCCGCGCACGATCTGCGCGTAGGCCTCGCTGATCTGGTTGCCGGCGTCGGGGCCGAACAGCGCGTCGATCACCGCGTGCTCGTGCCGCCAACCGCGCGCCGCGACGACCAGGGCCAGCGCCGCGGCGGCTGCGCCGACGACCAGCGGCAAGCCGCGCAGCAACCGCAGCGCGCCGACCGCCAGGCACCCGGCGAGCGCGAGGGCGAGCGTGCGGCGCGCCGGGTACGCGAGTTCGAGGTCGGCGCCGCGCGCGACCAGCCACGCCACCAGCGCCATCGGCACGGCGGCGGTCAGGAACCACGCGACGTTGCGGCCGCGCGCGCGCGCCACGGCGGCGATGGCGGCCGCGCCGAGGGCGCCGAACGCCGTCCACGCGCCGCGCGACCACCACCACGGCGACGGCCCGGGCACCGGCACGATCTCCAGGCGATGAACCACCGCGAGCCCGCCGCGCGCGACCAGCGCCGCCATGCCGTAGCGGTCGGCGCAGCGGTGCACGCCGACGTCCTTGCCGGCGACGTTGGCCGTCACCTCGGCGCCGCGGGCGCGCACCCAGACGGTGGCGACGAGGCCCGACGCGAGGCCGACGCCCGGCTCGTCGATGCGCTCGAACGCGTCATCACGCGTCCGCCATGCCGGGCCGTCCCCGCGCGTCGACAGCCGCAGCGTCGACCAGCGGCCGGCGAACGGCTCCATGTACTCGTCGACGTAGCGCGGTTCGACCTGGCGGACGAGCAGGTCGAGGTGCGCGTCGGCGGCGAGTTCGACGTCCATCTGCAGGTCGAAGTCGCCGAACAGGTACGGCAGGAAGGTCCAGCGCGCGGGGGTGACCTCGAGCCGTTCCTCGGCCTTGCGCACGAGCCGCCACGGCTCGGCGTGCAGCGCGAGGTCGCGGAGGCCGGCCGGAACGACGCCGCCGACGAACCAGCCGGCGAGCGCGCCAGCGAGCACGAACGGCAGCAACAGCAACGAGGGAACGCGCATCGCGGTCGCCGCATGGTAGTCGCCGCATCCGCGCCCGCCACCGGCGCAACGGGGGCGGCAGGCCGACGCGGCGCCAGCGTGGCCGTCGGCGCGAACATCCGAAGCCGGACGGCGGCACGCGCGGCCGCTGCGCCGCGGGTGGCGCCGAGGGTGCGCGCGTTCGGAGCCGGCCAGCCGCACGCGCGGCCGCCGTTCTCGTCGACGGCGACCGCGGTGGCGCGCTGGCGACCGCTGCGGCGACGGCCTACCGTTGTGCGCGTGAACGCCACGGAGTGGATCGTCGATCGCATCGCCCTGCCCGATGGCATGGTCGCTGGCGCGCGCATCGCCGCCGTCGACGGCCGCATCGCCGCCGTCGACCGCATCGCCCCGGCCGCCGCGGCCGTGCGGCTGCGCGGCACGCTGCTGCCCGGCTTCGTCGACCTGCAGGTCAACGGCGCGGGCGGCCGCAGCTGCGACGAAGCGACGCCCGACGCGCTCGACGCGGTCGCGCGCGCGGTCTGGGCCGGCGGCGCAGTCGCCTTCCTGCCGACGCTGATCACCGCGCCGTGGGAACGGCTGCTGGCGCAGGTCGCCGCGGTCGCGGCGTGGATCCGCAGCTGGAGCGGCCAGGGCGCCGAGCCGCTGGGCCTGCACCTCGAAGGCCCGTTCCTACAGGCCTCGGGCGCGCACGACGCCACCTGCTTCGTCGATCCGACGCCCGAGCGCGTCGACCAACTGCTCGCCGCCGCCGCCGGCAGCTTGCGCCTCGTCACGCTCGCGCACGCGCGCAACGGCGCTGCCGCCGCGACCGCGCGCCTGGGCGCGGCCGGCGTCACCGTGGCGCTCGGCCACTGCGACAAGGTCGATGGCTTCGCGGCCTGCGTCGACGCCGGCGCGCGCGCCGTCACCCACCTGTTCAACGTCATGGGGCCGCTGCACCACCGCGACGTCGGCTGCGCCGGCTTCGCGCTCGACGACGAACGCGTGCAGTGCCCGCTGATCGTCGACGGCGTGCACGTGCACCCGGCGATGGTGCGCAACGCCTTTCGCATCCTCGGTCCCGGCCGCACCATCCTGGTCAGCGACGCCGTCGCCGCCGCCGGCATGCCCGACGGCGACTACCAGCTCAGCGGCATCCCGGTGCGGGCGCACGACGGCGTCGTCCGCGACGCGCAGGGCCGGCTCGCCGGTTCGGCGCTGACGATGGCGCTGGCGGCGCGCAACTTCCTGCGCTTCGTGCCGATGGCCGGGCCGTGGACGCTCGGCTGCGCGGCGTCGGCGAACCCCGCTGCGCTGGTGCGCGCCGACGCGTACGGCGCGCTCGCCGTCGGCAGACGCGCGGCGTTCACGCTGCTCGGCGACGACGGCGCGATCACCGCGGTGCGGTGAGGCATGGTGGACGCGCGCCACGACGACCGCGCGCGCGACCGCGCCGCGCGGTGCGCGCCGCGACGCCGCGGTGCGGTGCCGCGGCGCGCGGCCAGCCGCTGAGCCAACCATGGCGTTCGCCGAACCCGAACCCTGGGCCCCCGCCGCGATCGCGCGACTCGACGTGCGGCCTGGCGACCGCGCGCTCGCCTGCTGCGTCAGCCTCGCCACGGCGCGCGCGCTCGCCGCGGCGGTGACGCGCGACGGCAGCCTCGTCGTCGTCGGCGAACCGCGCACCGCCCACCAACTCGCCAACCTGCGACTGCCGCAGCTGCAGGCCTTCGCCCACCCGCTGCGCGGCGGCGCGCGCTTTGGCGTGTTCGACGCGCTGCTGGTGTGCGCCAACACCGCGCCCGACCTGCCCGCCGACGCATGGGCCGAACTCGCGCGCGCCAACCTGCGCCCCGGCGGCCGCGCCGTGTTCGACCTGCCGGCGCCGAACGCGGTGCCCGGGCTCGCCGCGGCCGCCGCGGCCGCCGGCTGGCCCGCCAAACGGCTGGCGGCGCTCGCCGGCCCCGACGACGGCGCCCTCGCCGACGCCTTGCGCCGCGCCGGCCTGCGCGACGTGCAGCGCGAACTCGCCAGCGACCTGCTGCGGGCCGACAGCCCCGGCGACGCCGTCGCCGCATTCGCGCGTTCGCTCGACCTCGACGACGCCGCGCTCGCCGACCTCGCCGCAGGCCTCGTGCGCGCGCAGGGCACGACGGGCCCTGTCGAGTTGCTGGTGCACCGCACGCGCGTGCGCGCGCGCCGCTGAACGCTGTGCAGCAGGCGTGGGCGTTCGGCACTCGACGCGGTGTCCAGCGTCACCCAGGCGTCGAAGCCATCGTGCGACCATGCAGTGCGCGCATGCACGTCGGGTGTCGGCTGGCACGAACTCGCGCCGCGCCGCGGCCACGACGTTAGGCTGATGCGATGCTTCGCTGCCCTGCCCGCCGCGCGCCGCGCGCGCACGCGCTGCTCGCGCTCCCCCTTCTCGCTGCGCTGCTGACGGCGCAGGACGACCGCCGCCACGGGCCCGACAGCCAGGACCGCGGCCTGCCGCGCGACCCGCTCGCGTTCACGCCGTACGACGCGGCGGCGGACGCGCTGCCCAACCGCCTGTTCCGCGCCTTCTGGCTGCAGCGGCAGACGCCGGCCGAGGTGGCGGTCGTGATCCCGCGCGGCGAGCCGATCGCGTGGACCGACGGCTGGGTGCACGGCAAGCGCGCCGGCACGGCCGACGACGCGCGCTGGTTCGGCGGCGATGGCCGGCTGCTGCCGCTCGAAGGGCTCGACGCGGCGGCCGAGGCGACCGCCGCCGCCGACCTCGCGGCGCTCTGCCGCGACGACGCCGCGCTCGCCAACCTGCGCCGGCAGCCGGCGCTGGCCGCCCTGCTGCAGCACGACCTGCTGCGCGCCGCCGAGCGCCTGCTCGACACCAAGCAGAACGCGGCGCTGCTGCCGCTGCTGCGGCGCGCCGCCCAAACGCTCGCGCTGCCGGCCGCTGCGCTCGCCGCGCTGCCCGATCCGCTGCGCGCCGCCGCCGCCGCCGACCCGGAGTTCGCCGCGCAGCTGCCGAAGCAGCTCGGCGGCCAGGCCGACGGCTACCGCGAGATCGTGCGCCGCTCGACGCGGCTGTTCGACGCCGAGAAGACCGTGCTGTGGTCGCGGCTGTTCCTGCGCCACCCCGACGGCGAGGCAGCGCTCGCCGCGCTGCTGCCGGCGGCCCTGACCGAGGCAGAGAAGAAGCGCGGCCCGACCGTGCCGCTCGGCTTCCAGGCCGTGCTGGTGCAGGGCCTCGTGGTCTTCGACCGCGACGGCGCGCCGCGCGCCACGCCGCTCGCCTTCGACGTGCGCGTGCAGACGCTGCGCAACCGCGACCCGCTCGCGGCCGCCAACGCGACGTTCACCCACGACGGACTCGACTTCGCCGTCTGGCAGCTGGAGCGGCAGCGGCTGCGCGAAGGCCTGGGCCAGCCGTTCCGTCGCATCGACCCCGACGACCAGGACCTGTTCCGCGACTACGGCACCGGCAAGCACACGACGCACCGCGGCCAGTGCGCGCTATGCCACCGCCTGAGCGGCACGCCCGAGCCCAACCTCGGCGGCTTCGCGGTGCTGCGCCCGCACGTGCAGGCGGCGTTCGCGGCGACGGGCGAGGAGCGCCTGCGCCTCGCCGAGCAGCAGGCGGCGAAGCTGTGGGCGCGGCTGCCCGCCGGCGAGTGACGCGCGCGCCGGCAGGTCGGCACCGATGCCCTGAGCCTGCGTCACGGGGCGCGCGCCGATCTGGAGCGTGGCTGCGCGGCTGGGGCGAAGCCGTGGAGCGCAGGCGGATCGGTGGCGCCGCCAAGGCTCGGCGGCGAATTCGCGGATGCGCGGACGTGTGCCACGCGTCGTTGTTTGCGACGCAGGCTCTCAGCGACCTTGCAGTCGCCGGAGCCGCTCGGCCCGCACGCGCTGCCAGTGCCGCCACGTCGCCACCGCCGCGCTCGACAGCAGCGAGCCGAGGAACGCCAGCCCCATGTCCTTCTGCGCGTCGAACATGTCGCCCTGCTGGCCGTTGTAGGCCTCGGCCTGCTCGGGGCTGAGCGCCACGGCGATCAGCCACTCCGCCAGTTCGTACACCTTGCTGCACAGGCCGATCGCGGCGACGGCGACCACGAGGTTCCAGCCGCGGCCCGGCGCGACGTGGCGGCGCACCAGCTCCGACAGCGGCGGCAGCGCGAGCACGCCGAACAGGAAGTGCACCGCGCGGTCGTAGTGGTTGCGCGTGGCGCCCAGCCACTCCGAAGGCCGCACGCCGAGCAGCGCGTCGCCCCAGGCGTCGTACGGCACGCGGCTGTACAGGAAGTGCGCGCCGACGATGTGCAGCAGGAAGAAGGCGAACGTCAGCGTGCAGTGGCCGTTGCCGAGCGGCCGACCGCCTGGGCGCAGCTCGTACCAGACGAGGAACAGCAACCCGAGCGCGGTCGGGATGTGCTCCAGCGTCCAATCGCGGCGGTCGTACGGCGCGATCGCGCTGGCGGCGATCGCCGCCAGCGTGAGCAGCAGCAGCCAGACGCGGTAGGGCATGGCGACCGTAGCGTAGCGCGCGCGGCCCGCGGCCGCGGCTCAGCCGGCGGCGATGCGTTCGGGCGTGCGCTGCTCCAGGAACGAACCGGCGACCGCGAGATTGCGCGCCAGATGCGCGACGACATCGTCGAGGCTGACGACGCCGACCAGCGAACCATCGCCGCCGACGACCGGCAGACGGCGGACGCCGCCGGCGCGCATCGCCGCGAGCGCGTCCTCGAGCGACGCGTCCTCGGCGAGCGTCTCGGCGTGGCCGGTCATCACGTCGCGCACCGCCGTCGCGCGCGCATCGACGCCGGCGGCGATGACGCGCAGCGCGAGGTCGCGGTCGGTCAGCATGCCGACCGGCCGCTCGCGGCCGTCGACGACGACAAGGCTGCCGACGCTGCGCGTTGCCATGCGCTGCGCGGCGGCGTGCGCGGTTTCTTCGGGGCGGGCCGTGTCGACCCGACGTTGGCAGATGCAGCCGATGTCCATGGGATGGCTCGCTGGTCGCGGTGGGCGATGGCAAGGGCCGCAGGGCGCGCGGCCTTCCAGGACCATGGAGCCTGCGGCCGCATGCGCCCATACGCCCGACGGCGCACGCGCGCAGGGGGCTGAGGCCACCGTGGCCGGCCGCGCCCACGGCGTCCGCGTCACGGCACGCAGACGCCTTGGCTGCGGCGACCCCGGTGCTTGCTCTCAACGACCGGATGCGAACAAATCGGCGAACAGCCGCCACAGTTGCGGCCCGATCGCCTGCAGCATGCGCACCGGCTCGTGGCCGATGCCCGCCGGTTCGAGGTAGGCGTGCGGGACGCCGAGCGCGTCGAGCCGTTCGTGCATGCCGCGGTTGGCCGGCAGCGTGTTGTCGGCCGCACCGCAGGCGATCAGCAGGCGCGCGTCGCGCAGGCGCTCGCGATGGACTTCCGCGAGCCGCCACGGGCTGCGCGCGACGAACTCCGCCATGTCGCCGCCGTACGTCGTGTCGAGCACCTCGACGCGGCGCGCTTCGTTGGTGCGCGGCGTCTCGATCAGCTCCGGCTGCAGCGGCCCGCCGCCGAGGCTCGCCGCGGCGCCGAACAGGTCGCGCCGCGCGAAGCCGAAGCGCAGCGCGCCGTAGCCGCCCATGCTGAAGCCGACGACAGCGCGGTGCGCCGCGTCGGGCAGCGTGCGGAAGGCCGCGTCGACGCGCGGCACGATCTCGCCGAGCACGACGGTCTCGACCGGCCGGCGGCCGTCGACGCTGTCGCACCACATGCCCTGCGGCAGGCCGTTGGGATACACGACGAGGCACGGCGGCAGGTCGCCGCGGCGCATCGCCGCCTCGAACGCGCGCGCGACCGACGGCAGGCCCGCGTCGCCGCCGCCGCTGCCGTGCAACCAGTAGACGACCGGATAGCGACGGCCGTCGGCGTCGTCCTCGTAGCCCGGCGGCAGGTAGACGTGGTAGCTGACCGCGGTGCGCGCCGCGCGGCTCTCGTAGACGTGCTGCACGACGCCGGGCAGTTCGGCCGGCGGCGTCGTCCACGGTTCGGGCTTGGGCGTCGCGCGGAAGAACGCGGCGATCGCCGGCGCCGCCGCGGCGGGGAAGGCGTGGGCGCCGTCGTACCACCACGTTGCGACCAGCATGCCGGCCTTGGCGCGATGCACGGTCGCGCCAGGCACAGCGTCCCACGGCGCGCCGGCGTCGGCTCCAGCGTCCGCGACCAGCGCCTCGACGTTGCGCTGCTGCGTCGCGAACGGCACGAGCTTGTCGTCGCGGCCGGCGACGTGCAGCAGCGGCCGCGGGATCGGCTGGCCGTCGCGCAGGTGGCGCACGCCGCCCGCCGCCGACGGCGCGAACGACGCGAAGACGTCGCTGCGCGCGGCGTAGAGCAGGTAGGTGAAGCCGCCGCCGTTGCTGTGCCCGGTCGCATGGATGCGGCGGTCGTCGATCGCCGCCTCGCCGCGCAGCGTCGCCAGCATCGCGTCGACGAAGCGCAGGTCGCGATCGCCCTGGTCGCCGACCTCGGCCTGCCAGCCGCTGCGTTTGCCTCCGGGATCGGTCAGCTGCCCTGGCGTCGGCAGGCCTTGCGGATAGACGACGACCGCCTGCGGCAACAGTTCGTGCAGGCGGAAGCTGCACGAGACCGAAGCGCTGCGGTCGCCGTGGCCGTGGAAGACGAAGACCAGCGGTGCTGGCTGCGCCGCCGTCGGCGCCTGCGCCGGAACGGCGACGAGCGCACTGCGTTCGATGCCGTCGACGGTCCACGTGCGCGGGACGAGGCCAGGCGGCGCGTCCTGCGCAGCGGCGCTGGCAAGGAACACGAACGCTGCTGCGATCAACGGCCTCCTACGCGCCACCCAACCCGCGACGATCTGCTCACGTCCCGTAAGGATGCCAGGGGTTGAAGTAGCTCCATGTTGACTGGCCTTTTTCATCGACGTAGTGCCTTGCTTCGTAGTCCTGGAAGATCTTCGCTGCGGCTGGAAGCGATCGGAAACCACCATCAACGTCGATCATCCTGACCCTTGCCGACATCCTGCCGACACCGGCCCGCACCCACTCGACATCCATTTCGTCACCGGGGCCGAGCACGAGCCGTTGGTGCGCAAGATTCGACCGTTCGTAAGGCTGCTTGCCGGCAGGATCCCAACCTCCGAGCGAAGTGACGGTATCGCCTTCCTGCAACTGCCCTGCTGCAGACCGATCACGCACCCGAAGCACCATCGATGTCAGCGGATGGAGTTCGAACGGCAGCCTGGATCTCGCTGCGCGGAGGGCAACGAGTCGCGTCGGCACGACAACGTAGGCCGAGCCGGTCGACACACCGAAGCCGACGTGCGTCGTCACGACTCCGGCGACCTCGCCAACTCCTTCCGAGTAGAGGAACGCATCCGGCATGACCCGGATGAGCCGGCCCGCCAACGACTCTGCTGCTCTTCCCCACCACGTCTGGCTGTCACGCGTACCGTCCAGTTGCGCGTATGGGACCAGTTCGTCGGTGCAACTCAGGCCAAAGGCCTTCCGATCGAGCAGATTCGGCGGGCTTGGACGCTCTGGCACGGCCATCGATAGTCCCTGCGCAAAGGCAGGAAGCTCTTCGATTGGCGCCGGCGCGACGCAGCTCACGAAGTGCATCAGACCGATCGCTGCACATGTTCCTCGCATCGTCTCTCCCCGTCTGTGCGGCGGCCCGAAGGGACGCCGCACGTGCAGAGTCACAGGTTCGTGTAGTTCGGCCCGCCGCCGCCTTCCGGCGTCACCCAGTTGATGACCTGGTACGGGTCCATGATGTCGCACGTCTTGCAGTGCACGCAGTTGCTGGCGTTGATCTTGAGGTCGACGCCGTGCTTGGTCCCCGGCTTCGCCTCCATCTCGTAGACGGCCGCGGGGCAGAAGTGCTGGCAGGGGTTGCCGAACTCCTCGACGCAGCGCGTCGCGCACAGGTCGGGCTGCGTGACGACGAGGTGGCACGGCTGGTCCTCCTCGTGCATGGTCCCCGACGCGTAGACGCTGGTCAGCTTGTCGAACGTCAGCGTGCCGTCCTGCGGCAGCTTGTCCTGCGCGGGCTTGCCCTTGCCGCCAAAGTACGCGCCGAGCTGCTGCATGTAGCTGTGGCCTGCTTCGCTCTTGAGCTCGTCGCTCCAGAACGCGCCCTTGCCGCCGAAGAACTGCGCGAAACCGGCGTTGAGCAGGCCCCACAGCCGGCCCTTGTGGAAGCCCTGGTGGAAGTTGCGGCACTGCCACAGCTCGTCGTGCAGCCAGTCGGCCTTCATCTTCTGGTCGTAGACGGCCGTCGCCGCCGCCGAGAAGTCGCCCTTCTTCAGGCACTCGAACGCCGCCTCGGCCGCGAGCATGCCGCTGCGCATCGCGAGGTGGATGCCCTTGAGCCGCATGCTGTTCATCAGGCCGGCGCTGTCGCCGACGAGCACGAAGCCGTCGCCGAAGGTCTTGGGCATCGAGTACAGGCCGCCCTCCGGCAGCGACTTGGCGCCGTAGTGCAGCATCTTGCCGCCCTTTAGGAACGCGGCGACCTTCGGGTTGAGCTTCATGCGCTGCAACTGCCGGTGCGCGTCCATCGTCGGGTCGCGGTAGTCGAGGCCGACGACGAGCCCGATGGAGACGAGGTTCTTGCCGCCCTCGGTCTGGCCCATGCCGTAGATCCAGCCGCCGCCGAACGTCTTGCTGTCGAGCGGGTAGCCCATCGTGTGCACGACGAGCCCCGGCGGGCACTGGCCGGCGGGCACTTCCCACACTTCCTTGACGCCGATGCCGAACACCTGCGGGTTCTTGCCCTGCAGGCCGAGGTCGGCGATCAGCTGCTTGCTCATCGAGCCACGCGAGCCCTCGGCGAGCACGGTCAGCTTGCCGGCGAGGATGCCGCCGGCCTGGAAGTTGCCCTTCTGCTGGCCGTGCTTGTCGACACCCGAGTCGCCGAGCTGCACGCCGGTGACCTTGTTGCCGTCGCGCTGCAGCACGGCGCCGGGGAAGCCCGGGAACACCTGGATGCCCTTCTGCTCGGCGATGCCGCCGAGCCACTTCACCATCTTGTTGAGCGAGATGACGAAGTTGCCGTGGTTCTTCAGCGGCGGCGGCGTGACCGGCAGCTTGAAGCCGCCCTTCTCGCCGAGCCACAGCACGTAGTCGTCGTGCACCTCGGCCTCGACCGGCGCCTTCGGTTCGGCCGTGCGCCAGCCCGGGACCAGCTGGTCGAGGGCCTTGGGGTCGAGCACGGCGCCGGAGATCGAGTGCGCGCCGAGCTCGGCGGCCTTTTCGATCAGGCAGATCTGCGGCGCGAGGGCTTCGCCCACGCCGGACTTCTGCACCTCCGCGTTGTGGCGCTCGACCAGATTCGCCAGGTGGATCGCGGTCGACAGCCCGGCCGGGCCGCCGCCGACGATCACGACATCGAACTCCATCACATCGCGTTGCGTCATGGTGTCTCGTTCCGGGACGGAACCCTTGGTTACCGCCGGGCCGCGTCACACTACCTACATGCGACGGCGGACTGCAACGCCGCCGCCGCAACGCGGGGCCGCGGGCCCACCCAGGGTCCGGACCCCTCCGTCAGGAGGACCCCGACCATGATCCGCACCTACTCGCTGAACGAAGCCAACCGCGCCCTGCCCCTGGTCCGCGCCATCGCGACGGAGTGGCTGGAGCGCCGTGCCGAACGCCGGGCCCTGGGCAAGCGCCGCCAGGAGTTGGAGGCCGCCCAGACGCCCGAGGGGCTGCGCGGCGAACTGGCCGAACTCGACGCCCGCATCTGGGCGCACGACGACGCGATCCGGTCCTGCCAGCACGAACTGGAGGCGCTGGGCCTCTCGGTGCTGCGCACCAACCCGCTGACGATCCACTTCCCGGGCACGAGCCCGCGCGGTGCCGTCGTCTTCTGCTGGGAGGAGGGCGAGGGATCGGTCTGCTACGGCCACCCGCCGGGCCAGGAAGAGCACCACCGCCGCCCGCTGCGCGTCGCCAAGGGCGCGTGACGCGCGGTCAGCCGTTGTGCCGGCCTGCCGCCGCGGCCACGATCCGCGGCGGATGTTCCACTGCACGATCCTGTTCGCGCTGAAGCCCGGCATCGCGCTCGACCGCGTTCGCGCCGCGCGCGAAGCGCTGCAGGAGTTGATCGAGCGCATGCCCGGCGTCGACAGCCTGAGCGTGGCGCACAACGTCGCCGCCGACCGCCAAGGCTACAACCTCGCGCTGTTCTCCACGTTCGAATCGCGCACCGCGTGCGAGATCTTCTTCCGCCACCCGGACTACCAGGTCGTGTGGAAGGAGCTGCTGGCGCCGCTCGTCGAGCGGCAGGTGACGGCGCAGGGCGACGACGCGGGGTGAGCGGGCGCGGGAGCGGCAGCAGCTTGCACGGGCGCCGGGGCCTGACGGAATTGGTGGAAACTCGGCGCGGTTCCGGCCTGCGAGATGCCACTGCCATGTGGCCTCTCATCACGACCACTTCTTCCAGGTGGCGTTCGGCGAGCCAGCGCACGCCGTGCCGCTGCTGCGCACGGCTCTGCCCGCGCCGGTCGCCTCTGCCATCGACTGGCGCACGCTGACGCGCCAGGACCCGACGCAGCGCGGCCGGCGCGGCCGGCGCACGCTGTGCGACCTGCTGTTCGCGGTC
>JADCJE010000187.1 GCA_020247305.1 Phycisphaerales bacterium
CTGCAGCAGTACTGCCGCGGCGGCGGCCGCGTCGTCGCGATGTACCACAAGAGCGGCGAGTGGAACGAGAAGGACGGCCGGCCGTCGCTCGCGCCGTTTGCGCTCACCGTCGGCGAAGAGCGCGTGACCGACGAGAACGCGGCGGTGGCGTTCCTGCAGCCGCGCCATGCGCTGCTGACGTCGCCGCACGCGCTCGGCGAAGCCGACTTCGCCGGCTGGGTGCAGGAGCGCGGCCTCAACTTCCCCAAGACCTGGGACGCCGCGTGGACGCCGCTGCTGGCGATGCAGGACCCCGGCGACAAGCAGCCGCATCAAGGCGCGCTGCTCGTCACGCAGTTCGGCCGCGGCGACTTCGTCTACTGCTCGCTGGCGCTCTACCGCCAGCTCCGCCGCGGGCATGAAGGCGCGCTGCGGGTATTGGTCAACCTGCTGGCGCGCGGCTGAGCGCGCTCGCTCACTTGCCGTCGGCCGGCTTGTTCGCCGCCTTCAGCATGCGCTCGACGCCGTCGATGCGGCGCTGCAGCTGCTCGACCTCGCGGTCGCGTTCGCGGCGCAGCGTCTCGGTCGCGGCCTCGGGGCGGTCGACGGCGCGCAGCACCGCGAGCGCCTGCGCGATCTCGGTCTGCAGGCCGACCATCAGCAGGCGCTTGCTGTCGCCGAGCTGGCCGACGGTCAGGCCGAGGCCGATGCCCTTGCCGCGCGCGACGAATGGCTGCATGCCCGACAACGCCTCGCCGAGGCTGCAGTGCTTGACCTCGACGACGACCGTCGCCGGCATGGCGAGGTCGGGCCGCGCGAGCACTTCGTCGACCGTGCGCGGGGTCGCCCGCTGCAGCGCCCGCTCGGCGTTGGCGGCGTTCGGGTGGAGCGCCTCCATCGTCGTCTGCTTGCTGTCGACGTAGGTCAGCGTCATGCCGTAGTGCGCGAGCGCGGTGGCGAGGAACTCCTCGCAGCCGGCGCGGTCGGTCTTGAGGCCGCGCTGCAGCGTCAGCGGCGCCTTGCCGGCGTCCGGCAGCGCGCCCTTCTGGATCAGCACGTTGCAGCCGAGGTACTCCGAGGCGCGCGCGACGACGTCGGCGAGCTCGAGGTTGCCGGCGGGCAGCACGAACGGATCGGCGGCCGCCGCGACGGCGATCGGCGCGGTGCGCGTCGGGTCGCCCTGGGACGCCAGCTCGGGCGCATTCGTGAAGGTGCTGCAGATCGGGCAGAGGATCGCCGCGGCGGCGAACGAACGCAGGTGGTGGTGCATGTGGTTCCTTGTCAGGTGCGCGCTGTCCGACGCAGGTCGTCGGCGCGCTATTCCGGACGAATCGCGGGAGGCGTACCGTGCGGCGATGAGGCCGTTGCCGTCGCTCGCGCTGCAGCTGTCGCTAGTTGCGATTTCTGCGTGCGCGGCGGGCGATCCGATCCTTGGCGACGGTGATGTGGCGGGCGCTGCCACCACCACCGCCGCCACCGCCATCCTGCACGGCCACAACGACTACCTGCAGCCCGCACCCCTGCAGCGCGCGCTCGCGCTCGGCCTCGGCAGCGTCGAAGCCGACGTCTTCCTCGAAGGCGGCGAACTGCGCGTCGGCCATGAGCGCTGGCAGCTGCGCGCCGGCCGCACGCTGCGCGCGCTCTACCTCGAACCGCTGCGTGCGCACGTCGCCGCGCACGGCGCCGAGTCGCTGTCGCGCGACCCGTTGCGGCCCTTCGTGCTGCTCGTCGACATCAAGGCCGACGGCGACGCCGTGTACCGCGCGCTGCGTGCCGAGCTCGCGGACTTCGCGCCGATGCTGACGCGCTTCGTCGACGGCCGCGTCGAACGCAACGCCGTGACCGTGATCCTCTCCGGCAGCCGCCCGCGCGCGCTGCTCGCCGCCGAACGCGACCGCTGGTGCGCGCTCGACGGCCGGCTCGTCGACCTCGACGCCGTGCCGCCGCCGCCCGCCGACCTCGTGCCGTGGATCAGCGACGCATGGTCGCGCGTCTCCGATTGGACCGGCACCGACGAACTCACTGCCGCCGAGCGTGCGCGCCTCGCCATCCTCGCCACCCGCGCGCGCGCCCAAGGCCGCGAGCTGCGCTTCTGGGGCGCGCCCGATCGCCCGGAAGCGTGGCAGGCGCTGCGCGAACTCGGCATTGCGCGCATCGGCACCGACCGCCCGACGCAGGCGGCCCGTTGGGCGATGGACGCTGGCGACGCGCCGCAGTGACGGCGCGCAACGCGAGCCGCCGGACGCAGACTCGCCGCTGGCCTCGCTGACGCGTGCGGGTCGGCTGGGTCGACCGTGCGCGATCGGCTACTCGGCCGTCGCCGGCTGCCACGGCGGCGCGACCAACCGTCGCTTGCCATCCGCGCTCCGCGCCGCGCGCGTGCCCTCTTCGCCCTCGAACTCCCGGTCCCAGAGCTGGCAGGTTACTTCCTTGTGCTTCTGGTCGAGGCCTTCGCAGTAGTTGGTGAAGATGCAGCGACGCACTTCGCTGCCGCGGCCGCGTCGCATCTTCTCCCACCAATCGGGATCGGCGAGGCTCTGGCGCGCGGCGGCGATGTAGTCGGCGTCGCCGCCCGCGAGGATCGCCTCGGCCTGCCCGAAGTCGCAGATGCCGCCGGCGGTCACCACCGGCGTGTCGCAGCCGGCGGCGCGCACGGCGGCGCGGATCGCGGCGGCGAGCGGCACGTTGCGGCCGAACGGCCCGCGCGCGTCGCTGCGCACCGTCGGCATGCACTCGTGGCCCGACGGCCCGGTGTACGGGTACGCCGCCTCGCCGACGTTGGGCTGCTTGGCGTCGTCGAACTTGCCGCCCTTGCTGATCGACAGGAAGTGC
>JADCJE010000188.1 GCA_020247305.1 Phycisphaerales bacterium
GCCCCGCCGCCGCGGCGCCCACCCCACCATCGCCGGCAGCAGCGTCGGGCGCCGGCGGGCCCCCTCGGGCTGCGGCCGGCGGACGCGCTCAGGGCACGAGAACCGGCGCGAGCACGACGCGGAAGCCGATGATGTCGTTCGGCTTCGTCACCGTCAGCGGCAATCGGGCGGTCGCGTTCAGCGTGGCGTCGGGCCACCTGGAAGCGCTCGACCTGCCAGAGCCGATCGCGAACCTCGGCTACTACCTGCTCGACGGCGGCGCCTTCGTGCGCACCGCGAACCGCATCGTCGGCTTCCGCGGCTCGCCCACGCTGCGCACGGGAGCGATGTTCCCGGAAGGCGCCATCGGCACCTCCCCCGGCAGCACGTTTCGCTGCCAGGCGGTCGTCGGCGAAGGCGCGTTGGCGCTGCTGGCGTTGTCGGCCGAAGTGAACGTGTCGCTGCCGTTGCCGCCGTTCGGCGACCTCTGGCTCGATCCCGCCACGGCGGTGCCGTTCGAAGTGGTCGCCCCCGCTGCCGGCGAACTGCGCGTGCGTTCGGGCTTCGTGATCCCCGACGTCGCCGCACTGCGTGGCACGGAATGGGCCCTGCAGTCCTTGGTGCTGCCGCCGCAGGGGCCGGCGTACCTGTCGGACTTCACCAGCCTGCGCATCCTGTGACGCTCGGCGGGTTCGGGCTCGGGCGACGCACGTAGGGAACTGCGTGGCGACAGCTCACGACTCGATCTTGGTCGCACGGCCGTAGATCGCGTTCGGCCCGACCCAGCCGTTGGTGTGGCCGCGGTTGTTGCCGATCTGCACGCGCTGGCCAAAGGTCGCGGTGACGAGGTGCAGGTAGTCGTTGCCGCCGACGCGCACCAGCACGATCGAACCGACCTCGAGGTCGGCGAGCGTGCACGGCACCAGCGTCACGCGATCGCCGTCGTGCACCTTCGGCCGCATCGAGTGGCCGCGCGGTCGCACCACCACGGTCTCGCCGCGCCGCAGCGCGTCCTTCGCTCGATCTGCCCAGCTCATCGTCGTCTTCGCGGAATCAGGGTTGGAGCTGCAGAAGGGTGAGCTCGCCACTCCGGATGGCGAACGTCTCGCGCCGCAGTCGCTGCGCGCCGTCGCGCCAGCACAGCAGATAGTCTCCGGCGGCGAGTCGCAGTTCGCCAGGCAGCGGTGCTGGCAGGTTCACGAAGACGTCGACGTCGTCCTGCAGCCGGTAGAACAGGAACTCGCGCTTGCCGTCCGCAGGCAACACGTCGACTGCCGCCGCGCACAGGAGCCGACCGAAAGCCGGCAGCACGGGGCCGACGTCCGTGCGCGTCGCCCCGTCGACCCAATGTCGCCCGGCGTCGACCACCAACCCACCGGCGGCGATCACCTCGACTCGATAGAAGCCAGCCGCGAGCGCCGCCACTTCATGCCGCGTCGACTCCGCGGCCGGGCGCGCATGCACGCCGATGCCGCTGTCGAGGTGCCACACGCGCACGGCCACCGGCAGATTCCCCCAGAACTCCGCCGGCGTGGCGACCCGCAAACTCCCTGTGGGACTTGCTGGATCGAAGCGGAGCACCACGTTGCGGCCATCGTCTTCCACCCGCGCACCTGCGACCGGCAGACCCCGATCGCCGTTGAGCACCCAGAGCGAGCCTTGCCGAACTCGGAGGCCAGACACCAGGAACTCCCCGTCGTTGAGCGAAGCCACGTCGTCGCGCCACTCCCCATCGTCACCCACCCACAGCAAGCCGACGCGCCCGAGCGGTGCGCCATCCGTCGCGATCACGCGCCCGAACACACAGCCATCTTCGGAGAGCTTCAGCAGAACGGGCTGCATGGCACCGCCGACGTCCACCGCAGCCGACGACGCACCGATACGTTCGTGCCTGGCAGTGATCCTGCAGGGTCCCGATGGCAGGCCGCGGAATACGAAGCGACCCGCGCGCGTTCGCTCGGAAAAGGTCTGGCCGGCACCATCCAGTTCGACCAACGCCCCGTCGACTGGGCCACCGTGCTGGTCGACGACGGTGACCTCGACAGCATGTTCGGAGGCCGGCGCCATCGAAGAATCGCTGCCCCCCGCAACCGACCGGCTCCAGCCATCCGGGGCATCCGCAGGCTCCTCCCCGGTGGCGAACGCAGCGATCGAGTCCGTCGTGCGAAACTGCGCGTGTTCCGGCAGCCAGCCTGGCGGAGGAGGAAGATCCGGCTCGTCCTCGCTCGGGAGGACGAGTGGCGGGTGCCAACGTTCGCCGAGCCGGATGCGCTGGCGTGCACCGGCCGCCACCTGCACACGCCGCAGCAAGCCGCGATCGACGACCAGGGTTGCCGTCGGTCGCCTGCCGACGAATCGGAAGTGCGCTCGCCCCTCTGCGTCCGTCGACAACGACAGGCAGTTGGTGCTGGTCGTCTCCAGTCCGATCCAGACCAGGAACTCCTGCACGTTGCACACCCCGGTCGCCACTTCGATGTCGAACTCGAACGACGGTCCGCTGCGTTCCAGTGGCGGATCGTCGACGCGCTGTCGCTCGCTGCCGACCGCGTCTGACCTCTCCTCGACCCCGGGGGCCGGCATGGGTGCGAGGTTGGTGCCCTGCTCACGCGGCGCTGCATCGAAGACCGTGGACGGTCCAGGAGACGGCCAGAGCCAAAGGACGATCCACAGCGTCAGTACGAGCGCCAACGCGGTCGCGAGGGCAACCCGATGGCGCTGGCGATCGTTCATGGTCGTTGCTTCCTACGCTCCGCGGGCAGGGCGCGTAGGAAGTCCAAGCACCGGTCCCGGACCACCCGGGACCCACCACCGCGATGCTCCCCCCTGCGCGCGACCCCGTCAACCCGGCCGCAACCGCCCGCGCGCACCGATCCCCGGTCCCATTCCGCCGCGTTCCC
>JADCJE010000189.1 GCA_020247305.1 Phycisphaerales bacterium
CGTGCAGGTTGCCGATGTCATGGGCAGGTAGGCAATGGCCGACGCAAAGACCATGAACGACGCCATCTGGGGCGCTGACCAGGTCGCCCGCGCGAGCGCCGAGCTCGCCGCAGCGGCCGCCGACGTGCACCCGGTGGTGTTCGGCCAGCTCGCGCCCGGCACGAAGGGCGACAGCGTGCGCAACCTCGATCTGCTGCTCGACGTCGACATCCCGATCGCGGTCGAGGTCGGTCGCGCCAAGATGCCGCTCGACGACGTGCTGAAGCTGGTGCCCGGCAGCGTCATTCCGCTCGACAAGAAGGCCGAGGAACCCGTCGACCTGCGCGTCAACGGCAAGCTCGTCGCCCGCGGCGAGGTCGTGCTCGTGGACGACTGCTACGGCTTGCGCATCACGCAGATCGTCGACGCCAAGGGCCGCCTCGACAGCCTGCGCTGAGCCGCGCGCTGCCGCCGCTGCCTGCCGCTACGGCGTCGCGAGGCGGAACGTGAACGGCTGCTCGACGACGCCCGGACCGCGGTCGAACCGCCAGCGCGTCGCCGCGCGCCGCGCCGCCGTGTCCAGCAGGGCGCTGCCGCTGCTGCGGACCAGTTCGCAGGCGGCGACGCGACCGGCGGCGTCGATCGCGAGCTGCAGCACGACGGTGCCCTGGATGCGGCGCAGGCGCGCCAGTTCCGGATAGTCGGGCGCGGGGTTTTCGCCCGGCAGCGGGGAGGGCACCTCCGGCCGGAACGCGCCGCCGATCGGCGCTGCGGGCGTCGGTGTCGGCTGCGGGGCGACGACCGGATCGGCAGCGGCTTCGGTCGGAGCAGCGGCGGCCGGCTGCGGCGGCGCGCTCGCCTTGATGCGGGCGAAGGCGCAGCGCGCGCGGTCGTCGAAGCGCGGCTCCGGCGCGTGATCGCCGACGACCTCCGGTTCGGCGGTCGCCGGCGGTTCGCCGGTCGCAGCGTCCGCGAGTTCGCCGCCGGTCGTGGCCGTCGGCGGCGGTTCCTCGGCTTCGACCACGACTGGCGGCGTCGGCGGTTCGGGCGGGCGCGCGATCGCGCCCTCTGGTTGCAGCAGCGACGCTTCGACGGCGAACGCGACCGGCGGCCGTTCGTGGGCAGCGCTCGCTGTTGCTGGCCCGCCCGCGGCCACGGTGAGCATGCCCGCGTGCAGGGCCACCGACGCCGCGAAGGCCGCGGCGGCGGGCAGCCGGCGGGCGGTTCGTCGGGCGGCGGGTCGGACTGGGCGGCGCACGGCGACGCTGATGCAATCGGCGTGCCCTGTGCGCTCGCCCCGGCCTCCGCTGCCGCGTGCGTTCGCCGCGCCGCGCCAAGCGTGCCCGCTGCGGAACGGGTGTCGCAGTCCTACGACAGGCGCGATGACCCGGCGCTGCGCCGGTGTGCCGGTCGCGCGCGGAGTGCCGTGGCCGCGGCGGAACAGGTGTCGCTGACATGCGACACGGTCGACCGCGCGAGGCCCCATCGCGGGGTCCTGCGCGTGGCGTGATCGGCGCCCCGCATGCCGACGATCGCCGTCGTTCGCCGTCATCGCGCGATGGTGCCGTGCGCCGGCGGTCATCGGCACAGCCCTTGCGAGGCAGCGGCGGCGCGGCGACCTCCCTCATCGCGGCTGGCGGACCGCTTCGCATGCCCCCTCTTCGCATGACCCCTCATCGCATGACCCCTCATCGCAAGATCAAGATCACGTCGACCCACGCGCCGCTCCTCGCCGCGCCGAGCGTGCTCGCGCTCGCCGCGGTCGCACTCGCCGTTCCGATGGCAGCGCAGGCCGTCGCCGCGCAGGGCGATGCCGCCGGCAACACGCCTGCGGCAGGGCCGAACCCGCCAGCCACGGCGCCGCAGCCGACGTCGACGCCGCAGGATCCGCCGCAAGCGCCGGTCGCCCGGAACCCGCAGCAGCCCGCCGCGCCCGGCAACCGCCTGCCGGAAGTGCTGGTCACCGAACTGCCGCCCGACGAACAGCGGCAACTCAGCGAGGTGCCGATCGACAACCCGGGCGCGCGCGCGCGCATCGGTCCCGACGAGATGGCGCGGTCGACCGGCTGGAGCATCCAGAGCGCGCTGCGCCGGACGCCCGGCGTGCACATCCAGGACGAGACCGGCTCGGACTCGCTGCCCAACATCGCCATCCGCGGCGTCACCAACGGCGCCGAAGGCGCGTGGCGCTCGATCAACCTCGGCATGTACGTCGACGGCATCCCGCTCGCGCCGGCGCCGTACGGCCAGCCCGGCAACTCGCTCTTTCCGCTGGCGATGGAGCGCGTCTACGGCGTCGACGTCCAGCGCGGCGGCGGCGGCGTGCGCTACGGCCCGAACAACGTGTCGGGCGTCGTCAACTTCCTGACTCGGCCGATCCCGACCGACCCGACGCTGGTCGCGCGCGTCCGCGCCGACACGTTCGCGAACAACTCGTACTACACGGCGGTCGGCGCGACCGAGGGCGCCTTCGGCGCGCTGCTCGAAGGCGTCTACAAGCACGGCGAGACCTTCCGCGACAACGGCGACTACACGCTGCAGAATTACGCGCTGAAGACGCGCTACGAAGCCTCGTCGTCGGTGCGCGTGCTGGCGCAGGTCGAGACCTTCGACGACGACTCCAACCTCAGCGACGGCCTGTCGCTGGCGGCCTACCGCGCCAACCCGCGCCAGTCGACCGCGCCGCAGAACCGCTTCCGCGGCGAGCAGGACCGCGTCAACCTCAAGCTGGAGTGGGACGTCGACGCCGACACGCGCTTCGAGCTGATCACGTACGCCTTCGACGGCAACCGCACGTTCTTCCTCGGCACGCCGACCGACCACGCCAACGCGCCGCTGCAGTTCGTCCAGGCGACGCCGCGGCCGATCCGCACGGCGGCGATCCAGCCGCAGGTGACGCACGTCTACGACCTCGGCGGCGCCACTGGCGAACTGCACGCCGGCGTGCGCTACCTGCAGGAGGACATCGTGCGCAGCGTGCGCCGGCAGTTCCCCAACGGCACGGAGCAGCTGCGCAGCGAAGAGCAGTACGACTACTACACCGGTTCGGCGTGGGTCGAGAACGCGCTGCGCTTCGACGACTGGACGGTGACGCCCGGAGTGCGCTTCGAGTACGTCGAGATCGACGGCCGCAACCGCGCCAACACCAACGCGGCCCTGGTCGGCCTGGAGACGACGAAGAACTTCGCCGAGGCGCTGCCTTCGCTCACCGTCGCCCGCCGGATCTCGGACGCGTGGGGGCTGTACGCCGGCGCCCAGGCGACCTTCGCCGCGCCACAGGCGCCGCAGATCTCGATCACCAACAACCCGCAGGACATCAGCGCGCAGTACGCGTGGGTGTACGAGACCGGCTCGCGCACGCGCACGGCCGACGGCCTGCTGGGCACCGACCTGTCGCTGTTCCAGATCGAGTACGACGACCGGCTGGTGCAGGACCCGGACCAGTTCGACGTCTTCGTCAACGCCGGCAGTTCGCGCCACCGCGGCGTCGAGCTGGCGCTCGACAGCGACCTGACCGCGGCCGGCCTCGCCGGCGTGACGCTGTGGACGACGACGACGTACACCGAGTCGACGTTCACCAATGGCGCCTTCGACGGCAACCGTTTCGCCGGCGCGCCGACGTGGCTGGCGTCGTGGGGCCTGCGCTACCTGCACGAGCCGACCGGCCTGTGGATCGGCTGCGACGGCGTCTACGTCGGCGAGGCGTTCAGCGACGCGGAGAACACGCGCGCGATCAACGCCGCCGGCACGCGCGGCCTGCGGCCGACCTACGAGATCTGGAACGCCAGCATCGGCTGGGACCACAGGTTCTCGTCGCAGACCGAGGTCAACGTGCTGGCCGGTGCGCGCAACGTCTTCGACGAGGACTGGTTCGAGATCCGGTCCGGCCGCGGCATCTACCCGGGCGCGCCGCCGAGCTACGTCTTCCAGCTCGGCGTCACGCACCGCTTCTGAACCTGCTGAGCCTGTGCACCTGCTGAACCTGCTGCCAACCCCATTGCCCATGCACCCGATCGCCATCGCTGCCCTGTCCCTCCTCGCGGGCGCCGCCGCTGCCGCGCAGGACCCGCCCGTGCCAACGCGCGAGTTCGAGATCCGCGGCGACCGCGCCTTCCTCGGCGGCGAGCCGTTCGAACTGTGGGGCGTGCGCTGCGGCAACGCGCTCTACAGCCAGACCGTCACCGAGCGCCATGTGCGAGCGTTCGACAGCTGGAACGCGCACGGCGTCAACGCCATCGCCGTCTACCTGCAGGGCAGCCACGGCGGCTGGCCGGACGCCGAGGCCGGGCTCAACGGCTTCGAGCGCGACGGCCGGCTCAAGCCCGACGTCGCCGCGCGGCTGGAGTGGCTGGTGCGCGAAGCCGATGCGCGCGGCATGGTGGTCTGCGTCGGCGTGATGTCGCCGCGCAAGGACCAGGTCCTGGAGGGCGAGGCGGCGATCGAGCGCGCGATCAAGGCGACCGGCGCGTTCCTGCAGGCGCGCGGCCTGCGCAACGTCTTCGTCGACCTGATGCACGAGTTCGACCACACCGAGCGCGCCGACCAGCCGCTGCTGCGCGAGCCCGACGGCGCCGCCAAGAAGGCGAAGCTGACCGCGTGGTTCCAATCGTCGTGCAAGGACATCGAGGTCGGCGTCTGCCCGTACGAGAAGTCGACGACGACCGACTCGTACCCTGGCATGACGGTGCGCATCGTCCAGAAGAGCATGGCCATCCCCGACGGCGGCTGGGTGGTCAACGTCGAGTCGCAGAAGCGCGATTCGTACGAGAACGACGGCGTGTTCACGCCCGGACAGGTCGAGGCGGTGCTAGACGACTGCGAGCGCTACCTCGCCGCACCGCACGCGGCCATGTTCTTCCACGCCGCGTTCATCCAGGGCATCGGCGGCGGCAGCGGCAGCGCACCGCATCCCGAACTCGGCGGCGCCGGCGACACGCAGGGCAATCGCGGCGTCCGCTTCTACTACGAATGGGTGCGCGATCACGTCGGCAGGTGGGAGTACCCGCGGCACGTGCCGGTCGCCAAGGCGGCGGCGGCGACGGCTGCCGCGCCCGCGCCGACGCGCGAGTTCGAGGTCCGCGACGGCGTGGCGTTCCTCGGCGGCCAACCCGTGCGGCTGTGGGGCCTGCGCACCAACAACGCGCTGCTCAGCCCGGCGGTGACCGAGCGCCTGTGCAACAACCTCGACAACATGGCGGCGCACGGCATCAACCTCGTGAGCGTCGGCCTGCAGGGCACCAACGGCGGCTGGCCGGACGTCGACGCCGGGCCCAATGCGTTCACCTCGGACGGCCGCCTGATCCCGGCGTTCGCGCGGCGGCTGGAGCGCGTCGTCCGCGCGGCGGACGAGCGCGGCATGGTCGTGCTCGTCGTGCTGATGATGCCGCGCAAGGACCAGCTGCTGCGCGACGAGGCGGCGGTGAAGCGCGCGGTCGAGGAGTCGGCGCGGTGCCTGGAGTCGCGCGGCCTGCGCAACGTGATGGTCTGCCTGTACCAGGAGTTCCACCACCCGACCCGCATCGACCACGAGATCTTCCGCGAGCCGTCGGGGCCGGCGAAGAAGGCGCTGCTGGCGTCGTGGTGGAAGGCGATCGCGCCCGCCATCGAGGTCGGCATCGTGCCGAACCACCTCAACGGCTCGGCGGTCGACTTCCCCGGTTGCGACGTGCCGATGCTGCACGAGGAGATGGCGCCGCCGGCGCAGGGCTTCTTCGTCAACACCGAGACCGCCGACGAGGACAACAGCGGCAACGAGGGCGTGTTCACCAAGCAGAGCAAGGCGCGGCTGGAGAAGCTGTGGGCCGGCCAGCTGGCGCTGGGCCGCGGCGCCATGCTGTTCCGCACCTGCTACGCCGAGGACGTCCGCGGCCGCATGGGCGTCGGCCCCAACGCCGAGATGGGCGGCGACGGCAAGGGCGAGAGCGACCGCGGCATCCGCTTCTTCTACGACTGGTCGCGCCGCAACCTCGGGCGCTGGGAGTACCCGGCGCACGTGCGGTAGCGGTCGTTCACCGCAGCGCGATCGTCGCGAACGCCGCCGCCGCGCCGAGCAGCAGCGGCGGCGCCACCGCGCGCAGCAGGGCCACGACCTCGACGCGCGCGAGGCCGGCGACGCAGGCGACGACCGCCGCCGCCGGGCTCAGGGTGCGGCCGAACGCGCCGCCGAGGCACGCGAACGCGGCGCCGCGGTCGACGTCGGGGCCGGCCGGCAAGCCGGCCAGCAGCGCCTGCGCCGACGCCAGCACCGAGCCGGAGCCCGAGCCGCTGAGCAGCGACAGGCCGAACGGGAACGCCGCGCACAGGGCGCCGTGCGCGGCGGGCGGCGTGGCGGCGAGCAGCGCCGAAGCGACGCCGCAGGCGGCGAGGCCGGCGCCGAACACCTGGGCGCAGACGGTGAGCGCGATGACGCCGGCGTAGGCCTGCCCCATGCCGTCGAAGAAGCGCGCCGCGCCGTCGCGCAGCGTCGGCCACGAGGTCGCCGCTGCGATCGCCGCGCCGACGAGCATCGCGCGCACGATCGCCAGCGCGCCGCCCCACGCGTCGGTGGGGCCGGTCGTCGGCGGTTGCAGCAGCCACTGCAGCGGCGCGCTTCCGGCCTGCGCGGCGAGCAGCAGTCCGACCGGCAGCAGCGGCACGGCCGCGCGCAGCAGATCGACCGGCCGCAGCGGCGGCAGGTCCGCCGCGTCGTTCGCCGGCGGCGCTGGCGCGTCGCGGCGCGCCCGCAGCGTCAGCCATGCCGTGCCGACGAGCAAACCTGCGAGGCTGGCCGGCAGCAGGTGGTCCTGCAGCGCGCGCGCCTGCGCCGCCGTCGCGCCGGTGACGGCGAGCACGTCCTGCGCCCCTGGGCTCAGCAGATCGCCGCCGAACGACGCGCCGAACAGCACCGCGGCGGCGGCATGCGCCGCGTGCACGCGCGCGGCGCGCAGCAGCGGCAGCGCCAGCGGCCCGAGCACCGCCGCCGTGCCGGCCTGGCTCGGCACGGCGACGTTGACGAGGTACGCGGCGAGCGCGGCTGCCGGCACGCACAGCCACGGCCAGCGGACCGCCGGACCGAGCAGCACGCGCGCGAGCGCGCGGTCGCAGCCGGTCCCCGCCAGCACTGCGGCGAAGCCGAGTGAGGCGCAGATCGGCGCCACGATCGGCGCCACGAGCGCGCGCGCGAATGCATCAGCGGCCAGCAGCGGCGCCCCGGCGAAGGCCGCCATCGCAGCGCCCGCAGCGAGCAGCACGAGTCGTACTTCGACGCCGCGCCCGACCGCGGCGACGGCGGCGGCGAGCGTTGCGAGCGCGAGAGCGAGCGGCCAGTCCACGATGCGGCGCATTCGACGCGGCGGCGGCGCGAAGGCAACGGCCGGTCCGTCGATCGCCTCGTCGCGGCCCCGGCCCGCGACCGGCTGCTTCCGCGCCGGCGGTTGCCGTACGCTCGCCGCCGTGACCGCCCAACAGTTCGTGCTCGGCATCGGCCGGGCGCTGCACGCCCTCGGCAGCCCGTCGTACCGCATCGAGGACGCCATGGACGCGTGCTGCCGCGCGCTCGGCCTCGAAGGCAGCTTCTTCTCGACGCCGACGGCGATCTTCGCGTCGCTCGGCGACCGCGGCGGGCCGCAGACGACGACGCTGCTGCGCGTGCAGCCGGGCGACATCGATCTCGGCCGGCTCGCGGCGCTGTACGCGATCCGCGACGCCGTGCTGCGCGGCGAGCACACGCCGGCCGAGGGCCTTGCGCGCATCGAGGCGACACTGGCGGCGCGCAGCGGCCACGGGCCTCTCGGCGACGCGCTGGCGCACGGACTTGGCGCCGCCGGCGCTGGCGTGCTGTTCGGCGGCGGTGCGCTCGAGGTCGCGTTCGCGGCCGCCGCCGGCCTGCTCGTCGGCATGCTGGCGTTGGCTGCGCGCCTGCGGCCGGGACTCGGCGACGCGCAGGCGACGCTGGCGTGCGCGCTGGTGGCGTTCCTCGTGCACCTCGCGGCGGCGAAGGGCGTGCCGGTCGACCCGACGGTCAGCACCGTCGCCGCCATCGTCGTGCTGCTGCCCGGCCTGTCGTTCACCACGGCGCTCGCCGAACTGGCGATGCGCCACCTCGCGTCGGGCAGCGCGCGCCTGCTCGGCGCGCTGGCGGTGCTGCTGACGATGGCGATCGGCGTCGGCATCGGCGACCGCGCCGCGGCGATCCTGTTCGGGCCGGCGCCGCCGATCGCCGCCGACCCGCTGCCATTGCCGTGGCTGCCGCCGGCGCTGCTGGCGACGTGGGGGGCCTACGTCATCCTGCTGCGCGCGACGGCGCGGCAGGCGGGCTGGGTGATGCTCGCCATCGTGCTCGGCTTCGGTTGCGCGAAGTGGGCGGGCGGCGCGTTCGGCCGCGAGGTCGGCGCGTTCGTCGCCGCCGCCGGCGTGGCGATGGCGGCCAACCTGTTCGCGCGCCTGCGCCGCCGCCCCGCCGCGATCGTGCGCACGCCGGGCCTGCTCGTGCTGGTGCCGGGTTCGCTCGGTTTCCGCGGCATGACCACGGCGTTCGCCGACTCGTCGGCGAGCGTGCCGTTCCTGCTGCAGATGCTGCTGGTCGGCGGCGCGATCGTCGCCGGGCTGTTGATCGCCGGCGCGCTGCTGCCGCCGCCGCTCGACGTCGAGCCGGACTCGCGCCTGTTGCGCCGCTGACGCGGCGCTGCGCTCGCTACGCGAACACCGCCGCCAGCGTCGGCGCCGTCGCCGCGCGTGCCAGCAGGTCGTCGAGTGCGTCGGGCGACGACGCGCGGATCTGGACTGCGAGCGCGGCGGGCACCTCGCCGAAGCGGGCGCGCAGGATCGTCAACAGCGCGTCGGCTTTGCCACGCGCCGCGCCGCGGGCTTCGCCGCGGGCTTCGCCCTGCGCGATGCCTGCCTGGAAGCCTTGTTCGTGCAACCGGTCCGCCAGCGACTTGCCCACTTGCCGTGCTCCTTCGTGGATGCGCGCCCCGGCGGCGACGAACCGTTCGGGTTCGACGTCGAGCCGCAGCGCGAGGTAGGAGAATAGCGCGTAGATCGCCGCCCGTCCGTCCGGGTGCGCCCAGACCGCCTGGAACAACTCGCGCCAGCGCTCGACCACCGCTTCCGGGTCGGCCGGCGCGGCGGTCGGCAGGAACTGCAGCAGCAGCAGCGACAGCCGATGCAGCACCGACGCCTCGCGACCGGCCAACTCCTCCTCCGGCGTGGCCGCGAGGTCGTCGAGCAGGAAACGCAGGTCCGGTTGCAGCGGCCGCAGCGCCGCGGCTGCCGCGCCCGGCACGCCAGCCAGCGCGACGAGGTCGGCGACGCTGCGCGCGCTGGCCCACGGCTTCGGCCCATGGTGCACCAGGATCGGCACGATCGGCGGCAGGCCGGTTGCGCCCGGATGCTCCGCCAGCCAGCGGTCGAATGCGCGCACGACGTAGCGCAGCAGTTGGAACGCGGCGAGCGGTTCGTCGGCGCTCTTGTGCTCGACCAGCACGTACAGCAGCGCCGGCGCGCCGGCGAGTCGCGCGGTGAACAGCAGGTCGGCGTGGCGGTCGCGCAGGCCTTCGTCTACCGAGGTTCCCGCAGTGAGTTGCAAGGATCGCCAATCGACGGCCGCAGACACCGCCGCCGGCAGCACGCTGCGCAGCAGCGACGCGGCGTGCTCGGGTTGCGCGAACACGTGTCGGAACAGCGCATCGTGGTCGGTCGGCATCGGCGTGGTCCGCCCACAAGTGCGCGACCGGGGGCAGTCGCGCCGCGCGCGGATGACACGGCCGGCCGGGAATGCGGCCCTGCCGGGGCATCGCATCGGTATGCTCCCGGCCCGATCCGCTTCCGCATGACGCCACGCTTCGACCCTCGCGCGCGCCTCGACCAGTTCCCGATCCTTCGCGTCCTCAAGGAGCGCGTGCTGGTGTTCGACGGCGGCATGGGCACGCAGATCCAGTCCGCCAACCTGACGCTCGACGACTTCCGCGGCCTGGAAGGCTGCAACGAGCTGCTGGTCGAGACCCGCCCGGACGTCGTCGGCGCGATCCACGAGCGGTACTTCGGCGCCGGCGCCGACGTCGTCGAGACCAACAGTTTCGGCGGCCTGCCGTACGTGCTGGCCGAGTTCGGCATCGCCGACCGCGCCTTCGACCTCAACAAGCAGGCGGCCGAGGTCGCGCGCCGCGCGGCGGCGAAGTTCAGCACGGCGGCGCGCCCGCGCTTCGTCGCCGGCTCGGTCGGCCCGGGCACCAAGCTGGTCACGCTGGGCCACATCGGCACGCAGGAGATGTACGAAGGCTACAAGGTCTACTGCAAGGGCCTGATCGCCGGCGGCGTCGACTGCCTGAACATCGAGACCTGCCAGGACATCCTGCAGGTCAAGATCGCCATCAACGCCGCGCGCGACGCGATGGCCGAACTCGGCCGCGAGGTGCCGATCTTCTGCACGGTCACGATCGAGACGACCGGCACGATGCTGGTCGGCAGCGACATCGCCGCCGCCGTCACCACGCTGGAGGCGCTGCCGGTCGACGTCATCGGCCTGAACTGTGCGACCGGCCCCGACCTGATGCAGGAGTCGGTGCGCCACCTCGGCAAGACGACGACGCGCACGATCATGGTGATGCCCAACGCCGGCCTGCCGCGCAACGTCGGCGGCAAGGCGGTGTACGACCTGACGCCGGCCGAACTCGCGCGCTTCCAGGCGCGCTTCGTGCAGGAGTTCGGCGTCGGCGTCGTCGGCGGCTGCTGCGGCACCACGCCCGAGCACGTGCAGGCGATGCAGGCGGCGATGCAGGGCCTCGTGCCGCAGGAGCGGCCGAAGGACTACACCCCGCAGCTGGCGTCGCTGTTCCACTCGATGCCGCTGACGCAGGACCAGGGGCCGTTGATCGTCGGCGAGCGCACCAACGCCAACGGCTCCAAGAAGTTCAAGGAGCTGATGGTCGCCGGCGACGTCGAGGGCATGCTGCAGATGGCCAAGGAGCAGGTGCACGAGGGCTCGCACGTGCTCGACGTCTGCACCGCCTACGTCGGCCGCGACGAGGCCGGCGACATGCTCAAGCTGCTGCGCCCGATGGTGCAGCAGGTGACCACGCCGGTCATGGTCGACAGCACCCAGATCGACGTCGTCGAGAAGGCGCTGGAGGCGATCCCGGGCCGGCCGATCATCAACTCGATCAACCTCGAGGACGGCGAGGAGCGGGCGGACGCGCTCTGTCGGGTCGCGCGGCGATACGGCGCGATGTTCGTCGCGCTGACGATCGACGAGGAGGGCATGGCCAAGACCGCCGAGCGCAAGCTCGCCGTCGCCAAGCGCCTCTACGACATCGTCGTCAACCGCCACGGGCTCAACCCCGGCGACCTCGTGTTCGACCCGCTGACCTTCACCATCGGCTCGGGCGACGAGGCCAGCCGCGACGCCGGCGTGCAGACGCTGGAGGGCATCCGGCTGATCAAGCAGCACATCCCGGGCGTGCGCACGATCCTGGGCCTGTCGAACATCAGCTTCGGCCTCGACCCGTACGCGCGGCAGATCCTCAACAGCGTCTACCTCGCCGAGGCCATCAAGCACGGCCTCGACGCCGCGATCGTGCATGCCAGCAAGATCATCCCGACGCACAAGCTCGACGACGAGGACCGCAAGGTCACGCTCGACCTGATCTACGACCGCCGCAAGGAGGGCTACGACCCGCTGTTCGCCTTCCTGGCGCGCTTCCAGGGCAAGAAGCGCATGGACACCGGCGCGACCAACGACGAGATGACGCTGCCGATCGAGGAGCGCCTCAAGAAGCGCATCATCGACGGCAACAAGAACGGCATCGGCAAGCACCTCGACGAGGCGATGCGCACGCACGCGCCGCTCGCGATCATCAACGACATCCTGCTCGACGGCATGAAGGTCGTCGGCGAACTGTTCGGCAGCGGCGAGATGCAGTTGCCGTTCGTGCTGCAGAGCGCCGAGTGCATGAAGGCCGCGGTCGCGCACCTGCAGCCCTTCATGGCGAAGGTCGAGGGCGAGGCCAAGGGCACGATGGTGCTCGCGACCGTGCGCGGCGACGTGCACGACATCGGCAAGAACCTCGTCGACATCGTCGTCAGCAACAACGGCTACAAGGTCGTCAACCTCGGCATCAAGGTGCCGGTCGAGCAGATCCTCGAGGCCGCCAGGGAGCACAAGGCCGACGCGGTCGGCATGAGCGGGCTGCTCGTCAAGTCGACGGTGGTGATGAAGGAGAACCTGGAGCTGATGGCGCAGCGCGGCATCGCCGTGCCGGTGATCTGCGGCGGCGCCGCGCTCAACCGCCACTACGTCGAGCACGACCTCAAGGACGCCTACCCGACCGGCAAGGTCTACTACGGCTCGGACGCGTTCTCCGGCCTGCACATCATGGACGAGCTGACCGGGCGCAGCAAGCCGAAGGCCGCGCCGCAGCCGGTCGCCGCCGCTGTGGGCGTCGCCGCTTCGGTCGCCGGCGCCGCCGCTGCGGAGGACGCGCGGCGCGTGCAGAGCCACCGCCGCATGACGCGCGCGCAGAAGGAGGAGCTGCTGGCGCACGCGTTCACCGAGTACGCCGACAGCGGCGTCGTCCCGGCGCCCGTGGTGCCGACGCCGCCGTTCTGGGGCCCGGCCGTGGTCACGCCGGCCGAGCTCGACCTCGGCACGGTGATGCAGTACGTGAACAAGAAGGCGCTGTTCCGCCTGCAGTGGCAGTACAAGCAGGGCAAGCGCAGCGAAGAGGACTACCAGCGCTTCGTGCAGCAGATCGTCGAGCCGCGCTTCAAGGAGCTGGTCAAGAAGGTCAAGGCCGACAAGACGCTGGAGCCGCGCGTCGTCTACGGCTGGTGGCCGTGCTACAGCGAGCGCAACTCGCTCGTCGTGCTCGACCACCGCGACCGCAAGACCGAGCTCTGCCGCTTCGACTTCCCGCGCCAGCCGGCAGGCCGCCGGCTGTGCCTGTCCGACTTCTTCCGCCGCAAGGACAGCGGCGAACTCGACGTCGTCGGCTTCTCGCTGGTGACGATGGGGCAGGTCGCGACGCACGAGAGCGAGCGGCTGTTCCGCGAGAACCGCTACGACGACTACCTGCACTTCCACGGCCTCTCGGTCGAGGGCGCCGAGGCGCTGGCCGAGTACTGGCACAAGCGCATGCGCCAGCAGATCGACATCGCCGCCGAGGACGCGCCGGCGATCGACGACCTGTTCAAGCAGAAGTACCAGGGCAGCCGCTACTCGTTCGGCTACCCGGCCTGTCCGAACATCGAGGACCAGTCGCGGCTGCTGCCGCTGCTGGAGGCCTCCCGCATCGGCGTGGCGCTGAGCGAGGAGTTCCAGCTCGTGCCCGAGCAGAGCACCTCGGCGATCATCTGCCACCACCCGGCGGCGAAGTACTTCAACGTCAGCGTGATGCAGTAGGGCGGGGGGGCAGCGGGCGGCGGCCACGACGCGGATTGTCCGCGCCGACGCCTGGCGCCGGCGTTGCAGCGTCAGGATCGGCGGCCATTCCCGACCCGGTCGCACCGTGCGCGTCGACCGGCAGCCGCGCTGCAGCAGCAGGGCGACGCGCCCGAGGCCAAGGCCGAGCTCGCGCTCGATCGCAAGCTCGACAAGGTCGTCATGCAGCTGCGCGACAAGAAGGGCGACGGCGCGCCGAAGGCGCTGCAGGCGCTGTTGAAGGACGCCGGCGGCAAGCAAGGTCGGCGGGCGCGCCCGTGCGGACTCGCGGGGCCCGCCGTCTCGCGGCGCGACCGCAGCCGACCAGGGCCTGAGCAATCGGTTGGTTCTCGGGCGCGGAGCGCCCAGTTGCCTACCGTTGCGCCACTGCCCAGTGCACGAGCCCGCCGTCGGGGTCGAAGTGCAGTTCGAGCGCGTCCTGGTCGACGCGCAGGCCGCTCCACCAGCCGATGCGCCAGCTGCACAGGCGGGGGCCGTCGTTGTCGTCGGGCGGTCCCAGCACCGCGATCAGCTCGGCGCGCGGGCGGCCGCTGCGCAGTTCACCCAGGGCCAGGCTCGCCACCATCTCGCCGCGCGGGCAGTCGCGCGCGCCGCCGTCGGCCGCCCGCCAAGCGGCCGCATCGAAGGCCCGGTCGTTGAACGGGTCGCCGCCCCAGTCGGGCATCGAGGCGAACACGAGCGACAGCCAGCCGACGAACACGACGCCGGTCAGCCACAGCCACGGCCGCAGGCTCGTCTCCAGCTCGTGTTCGAGCGCAACGAAGCGCCGGCCAAGGGCGCGCCACCACGGCGTCCGGTCCCTTCGGTCGGCCCGCAGGCCGTCAGCCACGCTCGACCTGGATGACCTCGACCGGGCAGTCGCGCTTGGCCTGCTCGATGTCCTCGGCCTTGCCGCCGAAGTGCTGCGCCGCGTCGGGCTTCACGACGCAGTCCTTGTCGTCGTCGACCAGGAAGACCTGGGGCACGATGTCCTGGCACAGCTTGCACGAGATGCAGCCGGCTTCGATCCAGACCTTCTTGATCGGCGCGTCGCTCACGGGAGATGGGCCATGGTGGGACGCGACGGGGCCCGGCGCAAGCCGGGCCGGCAACCAACCGGCCAAGTCGGCGGGATGTCGGCGGTGCGGCAGCCCAAGCGCGCCGGCGAAACGGCGCTGCCGCCGGCAATCCGGCGCCGGACCGGCCATGCGGGCGCCGGGGCCCACGGTGCGTCAGCGCCGAATGTGCACGCTGTCTTCTTCGGCCTTCGGCAGGCCGGCGATCGCCTTCTGCCATGCCGCGTCCGGCACGGTGACCGCGACCTCGGTCTGGCTCGGCAGCACGGTGACCGCCGGCGCGAGCGCGATCTCCTGCCCGCCGTGGTCGTTGTAGACGCCGAGATGCAGCTCATGCGGGCCGTCGCCGATCGGCAGGCGAAGCACGCCGTTCTCGAACGGCGCCATCTCGCCGCTCGCCTGCAGATGCTCGCTGCGGTCGCCGCTGCTCCACGCGGTCTCGTACTTCGCCGGCGGCATCGTCGGCCCGACGAGCCACGCGCGCACCGAGGCCCCCTCGGGCAGCTTGGGCGGATTGGCGAGGCGCACGGTCACCTGCGGCCAGGCTTCGATGCGGGCTTCCACGCGCGGTCCGTCGCCGCGCACGGGCAGCGGCCGGTGGCCTTGCACGCACACCAGCAGCTCGTACGGGCCGGGCGCCAGCAGCAGGTCGAGGTCGGCTTCCCACAGCTGCTCGCCGCGCCAATCGCCGCGCGCGTTGTTGGTCACGAAGGCCGCGCCGTAGCACTCCGCGGGCGGCTTGCCGTCGGCGCCGCGGATGGCGAGCTGCACGACGCGAACGGCCGCGCGCAGGTCGATGTCGACGAGTCGCGGGTCGGGCGTCGCCGGCGGCGGCACGACCACGTCTGGGATCGACGCCAGTTCCCGGCCCTGCATCCAGAGTTCGATGCGCAGCGTGTACGTGTCCGGCGGCAGCGTGTCCCAGCGTGCGTCGGCGCGGCCCTGCGCGTCCACTTCGACGTTGGCGCGGTGCTCGCCGGATTGCCCGCCGGATTGCCCGCCGGCGCCGGGCGGGAGCCCCAGCAGCGGCATGCCGTTCGGCAGGCTGTTCGGCATGGGCCTGGCCTGCGAACCCGGCGGTTTGCTCGGCACGAGCGTGAACCGCACCTGCTCGGCCGGCGTCTTCGGCGGCAGCAGGGCGCTCGCCGCGAGCTTGCCGCCGAGCCGCAGCTCGACCTTGAGGTCGTCGGCGCCGAGCCGGAACGGGATCGGGTCGTGCGGCAGGGCGCGCTCGCTGCCGACGTTCAGGCGGTACACGCCGGGCTCGGCCGGTCCGCGCACCACGAAGCGGCCGTCCTTGTCCTTGTGCGCGTACTGGCCGTCGATCCACTGCCACTCGCCCTCGCGCTGGCCCTCCTGCGGCGGCAGTTGGCGCTCGACGACGAGGTTGGCTTGACCCGCGAGCGGCTTGCCGTCGCCGAGCACCACGCCCGCGACCAGCAGCGGCGCGTCGCCGAGCACGACGTCGCCGAGTTCTTCGCGGCCGTTGCGCAGCGCACGGCCGGGGACCTCGCCGCGCTGCGGCATGCCGTCCTTGACGACCGTTTCGATCCACAGCTTCTGCGCCACTTGCGGTTCGTCGGCGCTGCCGAGGTTCACGTGGAAGCGCCCTTCGCCGTCGGTCTTCGCGACCTCGTGCATCCAGATGCCCTCGCCGACGGCGCGCACCGAGATGCGCACGTTGTGCGCCGGCGTCCGCTCCGGCGTCAGCAGCCGGCCGGCGACGAAGATGCGATCGTCCGCCGACCGCAGCACGGCGTCGACCTCCTGGCCCGCCGCCGTCGGCCCGGCGTGCGCGCCGCGCATGCCGCCTTCGGCGTCCGCATAGAGGTCGAAGCGCAGGCCGAGCGCGACGTGCGGAAAGCGCGCCCAGCCGTCGGCTTCGGGCTTCGCCTGGGCGCCGCGATCGAGCGGGCTCCACTCCTCGCCTTCGGCGTGCACACGGCTCGCGTAGGCCATGCGGAAGCTCGTCACCTGCTTGCCGCCGCTCTCGGCGCGCACGCGCAGCCGGCCCGTCGGCGGCAGCCGCAGTTCGAGCGGCTCTGTCGGCGGCGCAGCATGGTCGAAGGCGACTCCCTTGTCGCGCGAACCGACCAGGAGCGCCCGCACGTGCCAGACCGGCTTCGGCGGTGCGGCGCCTTCGGGCGCGCGCGCGCGGCCCCAGCGCCAGCGACGGCTGGAGAACGCCGATCCGCTCGCCTCCGGGCCCGTCGCGCAGCGGCTCTGCAGGTGCGGGATCGTCGCGAGGCCCTTGGCGTCCGTGAAGGCGAGCGCCACGTCGCTGACGTTCAGCACGGCGTCGGTGTTGGCCGCGTCGAGGGCGGCGAGGCCGACCGGGAACGCCGCGCACGGCTCGCCGCGGTCGTCGACGACGCGCACCGTGACGGCCACGTCCGGCACGAGTTCGACGCGGTAGCCGCCGGCAGGCGGCACCGAGTTGTCGCGCAGGTTGAGTTCGCCGTAGAGCGCGCCGTGGGTGACGGCGACGTTGGTCCACTCCTTGCCGAGCGTGACGCGCGCCTTGCCGTCGGCGTCGGCGCGCGTCCGCCAACCGGCGGCGCCGGCGACGCGCTCGCCGTAGCGGAACAACGACTGCAGCGCCTCGTTCCAGTTGCGGTCCTCGTCCTCGCCCTCGCCGTTTTGGTTCCGGCTGGCGAACTCGTACGCGGACTCGTCGTACCAGTGCACCAGCGCATCGGGCTGCGGCGTGCCGGTCGCCTTGTCGACGACCAGCAGCTCGAGCCAGCGCGCGTCCTCGGGCAGCGGCCGGCCCGAGCCCATGTCGTCGCCGAGCGCGGCCGCGCGCTCGCTGCCGGCGGCGCCCGACGCCGACGCGTCGGTCGGTCCGTCGGCGTCGCTGCGGCGGAAGCCGCCGTCGGCGGCCTCGGCAGCGTTGGTGCGCGTCGCCGTCGCCGCCGCAGCGTCGTCACCGAGCACTGGGCCGTCGTCGCCTTGCATCAAGCTCATGCCGATCGCGGCGACGAGCGCCAGGACGAGCGCTGCCAGCAGCGCCTTCTGCGTCGGAGGGGGCGTGGTCACGCCGCGCATGCTACCGAGCCGCGGCGGCGATGGACTGCGGCGGGCGCGATCGCGCCCTGGCGCGCGGCGGCACCCAGACGGCCCACCGGCCGCGCCACCGGCGAGGCGGCGACGCCCCGTCGGCTACTTGCCGCCGCCCGCGCCCGTCACCGACTTCGTCACCGCTGCGATCGCCGCCTGCCACGCCGCCGCGGGAACGGTGACGACGACCGGCTCGCCGGTCCAGGCGATGGTCGCCGGGCGCGCGCCGTCGAGGTGGACGCGCGCAAAGGTGCCCTCGGGCGCGTTCGGTCCGCGCAGCGCCAGTTCGACCGCGTGCGGGCCGTCGCCGATGCGCACGCGCGCGACGCCAGCGACCAGCGGCGTCCACATGTCGGCCAGCCGCGCGATGCCGCCGAGGCCGGCCGGGCCATGCGACGTGGCGAAGGGCGCACCGTCCGCCGCAGTGGCGACGAGGCGCACCTCCGCGGCGCAACCCGCCGGCAGTTGCGGCGGCGCGGCGAGCTGCACTTCGGCTTGCGGCCATGGCTCCAGCCGCGCTTCCGCGCGGTCGGCGTCGCCGCGCAGCGGCTGCGGCCGGTAGCCGGCCACGCAGACCGTCAGGTCGTAGGGCCCCGGCGGCAGCGCGAACGACTGCTCGCCGCTCCAGATGCGTTCGGCGCTCCGCTCATCGCCACCAGCCGCCGCGAACGCGCGCGTGGGCACGAGCAGGCCGTCTGCGCTGGCGAGGCGCTCGCCGTTGGCGTCGCGCAGCGTGAGCGTCAGTACGCGCAGGGCGCGGCGCAGATCGAGTTCGCGCAGGCGCGCGTCGCCCTCGGCGGGCCCAGGCACGAGCACGTCGGGAATCGTCAGCGCCGGCGTCGTCTGCGCGAGCACGCGCGCTGTCAGTTCGTAGCGGCCGGTCGGCACGTTGGTCCAGCGCACGTTGACGTCGTCCTTGGTGCGGACCTCGGCGCGGTGCCGCAGCGGTCCGCCGGGCGATTCGGTCGGCGGCGGATCGAGCGCCGCGAGTTCGAAGGCGACGAAGTGGGCCGGCGCGCCGTCGGGCAGCAGCGCGCGGGCCGCCAGCGGGTGCGCGCCCGCCAGCGCCACGACGACGCCGTCCGCGCCGCCTTGGAAGCGCACCGGGCGCGACGTCGTGCCATCCGACGCGCGCACGACGAGCGAGTGCGTGCCGGGTTCGAACGTGCCGTGCACGACGAAGCGGCCGTCCTTCGCGACGTGGCCGACGACGTCCGGCATGGGCGTCGGTTCGGGCGACGGTGTCGCCGGCGAGGGCTCGCGCTGCACCTCGAATTTGCACGGCCCGGCGAACGGCGCGCCGTCGCGTTCGATGCGGCCGCTGACGAGGCGCGGCGGTTCGCCGAGCACCACGTCCCCGAGGTCGCTGAGTCCGGCGAGCAGGCGCCGCTCGGGCAGCGTCGCGCGGCGCAACGGCGCGCCCTCGCTCCGCCAATCGATCGCCAGCGTCGCCGTCGCGTCGCTGTCGGCGAGCGGTTCGATGGCGGCGAGGAAGCGCCCGCCGCCATCGGTCGCGACGGTGGCTTCGCGGCCACGTGGATCCTCGTCGCGCAGGAACACCCGCACGGTCGCCTGCCGCAGCGGCTCGCCGACGGCGGCGAACAGCCGGCCGCGCAGCACGCATCGGGCGGGGTCGGGGGCCAGCGTCGCCTCGACCTCCTGGCCGTGCGCCATCGGTCCTTCGACTTCGGCCAGCAGTCCGCCCGCATCCGGCGTCGTGACGTGCCAGCGTCTGCCGAGCGGCACGAACGCGAAGCGCGCGCGGCCGTCGGCGTCGAACACGGCGGGGCGGTTGGCCATGTTGCGCAGTTGCCGATCGTGGTCCGACGCGGGCGCTGCCGCTGCTTCCGGCGGTTCGGCCAGCCACGCCGTGCGCACGCCCGGGATCGGCGCGCCGGCGAAGGCCGTGCGCACGCGCACACTGCCGTGCGCCGGCAGGCGCAGTTCGACCTGCGGCGGCGGCGCGGCGAGATCGATCGGGGCGCGGGCGCCATCCAAGCCGGGCAGGCAGCTCCGCACGCAGTGCGTGAACGGCGGCTTGTTCCAGGCCGTGAGCTGTTTTCCGTCCACGAACTCGGCGGCGATGAGCTGCACGTGCGGGATCGCGGCCATGCCGTCGGGGCCGGTCCGCGCGTGCACCTGCAGGCTGTAGCGGCCGACCGGCAGGTCGTCGGCGTTGCGGGTCATGATGCCGACCGGCACGTCGGCCGCCGGCGCGCCCACAGCGTCGAGCACGCGCACGGCGAGCGTGGCGTCGGGTTGCAACGGCAGGCGCAGGCCTGCCGGCGGCAGCACGGTGTTGCCCGCCAGCTGCAACGTGCCGTAGCGGCCGCCCCGCTGCGCCGCGATGCGCGTGGCGGTGCGCAGCGTCACGCGCGCGCGCCCCTGCGCGTCGCTGCGCGTGCGCCAACCGGCGCGCGCGGCGAGCGCTTCGATCGGCAGCTGCGGCATGGCCAGCCACTGGTCGTCGGGCGCCGCCTCCCGCAGAAGCGTCAGGGATCGCTCGTCGGTCCAGTGCACCTCGGCGTCGGCCACCGGCGCGCCGCTGGCGCCGTCGACCACGACGAGTTCGACCCATTGCGCATCGTCCGGCAGCGGCCGCGTCGCCGCATCGGACGCCGCGGCCACCGCCGCGCGGGTCGCTGCGGGTTCATTGGCTGGATCCGCGTGCGCGTTCGCCGCCAGCCCGCTCGCGGCGTTGGGCGCAGCTGCCGCCGCGGACCGGCCGCCGGCGCCAGCGTCCGCCACGGGTGCTGGCGGCGTCTCAGGCGCGCGCGCGAGCAACCACAGCAGCGCAGCGACGGCAAAGGCGGCGCAGGCGCCGGCGATCGGTTTCAGCGGCATGGCGGCGGATTGCTCCCGCGCGGCATGCTACCGGGCGCCCTGCGGCCGGACGCCGGTCGAGTCGGCCGCTTTCGCGCGCAGGGCGGCGAGCGCGTCCTGCCACGCGGCGGCGGGGATGAGGATCGTCACCTCGGCGTTGCGCCACCGAAGTGCCTCCGAAATCCGCGCGCCGGGTGTCTGCATGGCGCGGTCGCCCCGCCGGCCGGGGCGGAAATCGCGCTGGCATCGGCGGATCGTCGTTCCCTGCCGGATCGCGAAGGTCGCGGCCATCCGGGCAGGCGGCACGATTCCCGCCGAGTTTGGCACCGTTCGCGCCGGGCTGTCGCCATGGCTTGCAGGCGCCGGACGTGCTCCCGCTGGCGTCGACCATCGACCCCCCCCTGCCTGTCATGAAAACCCTGCCTGTCATGAAAACGCGGTTCCTCCTGTTCGCCGCCGTCTCGGGCGCGCTCTGCGCCCAGTCCGCGGTCGACGTGCCCTTCCACGCCGCCGCGACCGAGTGCAACGAGTCGCTCGCGCTGCCGTTCGGCTACGAGGCCTTCCGGACGCAGTTGCTCGTCGACCCGGCGGCGATCGCGCCGAATGGCGCCGTGCTGACCAGCCTGCGGTTCCGGGTCGATCGCTACGCGCTGCCGCGCGCCGCGAGCGTCCTGTCGTCGGTCACGGTCCGGTTGAGCCACACGAGCCAGACGCTCGCCGGCGTCGCCACGACGTTCGCGAACAACGTCACCGCCGCACCGCTGGTCGTCTACCAGGGACCGCTGGCCCTGCCCGGCTACACCGACCGGGTGGCGGGCGCGCTGCCGTGGGACATCCACATCCCGTTCCTCGGAGCGTTCCAGTACACCGCGTCCCAGGGGCGTTTGCTGATCGACATCGAGGGCAACGGCCCCATGCCGCCGAACCCTGCGGGGCCCACGCCGACGTGCTTCGTCGACGCGGCGGAGCCCGGCGGCTCGGCGACGCACTTCGGCGCGATGGGGACCAGCGCCACCGGCGAGTCCTTGCGGCTCACGGCGACGACGCAGGGCGACTTCGAGCCGCTGCGCATCAGCCCGGGCAACCCGATCGACTTCGTCGCGCAGACCGGGTTCGTGCCGCGCCCGGCGTGGCTGGCGCTCGGTTTCGCGGCGCTGCCGACGCCGGTGGACCTGACGCCGATCGGCGCGCCGGGCAACGCGGCCTACATCGCGGCGGACGTCTTCCTGCCGCTGCCGTGGACGTCGACGTTCATGGGTCATGCGTCGACCGTGACGCTGACGTTGCCCGGCAGCCCGTCCGTGCTGGGCACGCTGCTCTATGGCCAGTCGCTGCTGCTGGACGCCGCCGCCAACCCGCTCGGCCTCCAGCTCAGCCGCGGCGTCGAGGTGCGCGTCGGCGACGCCAACGAGGTGTCGTACGTGCGGCAGGTCGACGCCGTCGGCAGCGGCGCCGCGACGGGCACGCTCGTCAACCTCGGCTCGTTCGTGCAGCCGCGTTTTGCGTCCGCCGCCTTCCGCCTTGAAGGCGCGTTCTTCTGACCGGCGGCGACCTTGCCACGTTGTCATGGCGTCATCCGTGATGCTGGTTCGGCGAGTTGCGCGTGCCGCGCCGATGCCGCCGGCGCGCTTCCGCGCCGTCGGCCGCGCCGAGCGGACATGGAGTACACTCTCCATCGTGATGCCGCCCGAAGACAGGTCGACGCCCGGCCCGGCGCCATTGACGGAGCTGCTGTGCCGGGCGGCGGGCGGCGAGCAGGCGGCGGCCGACTCGGCGCTGCCGGCCGTCTACCACGAACTCCGCCGCATCGCGCAGGCGCGCATGGCCAACGAGCGCGCCGGCCACACCCTGCAGGCGACGGCCCTCGTGCACGAGACGTGGCTCAAGCTGGTCGGCATGGGCGCGGCCGGCTGGAGCGATCGCGCGGCCTTCTATCACGCCGCGGCCACGGCGATGCGGCGCATCCTCGTCGATCACGCGCGCCGGCGTGCGCGCCACAAACGCGGCGGCGGTCGGTTGGCGGATCCGGCGACCGTCAGCAGCCTGCCGGCGAAGGGCATCGATCCCGACGACGCCATCACCTTCCTGCACATCGACCAGGAGATCGCGCGGCTCGAGGCCGAGGACCCGCGCGCGGGCGCTGTCGTGCGACTGCGGTTCTTCGGCGGGCTCGACGTCGACGAGACCGCGGCGACGCTCGGCTTGTCGCGGCGCACGGTGCTGCGCGAGTGGGCGTGGGCGAGGGCGCGCCTGTTCGCCGCCCTGGCCGAACTGAGTCCCGCGCGCGACACGCCCGGAAGCGCCGACGATTCCAGCGCATGATTCCCATGTCGGCACGACGTGGCCACGTCCCATGAGCGAGCGCGGCAAGGAACTCTTCGGCGCCCTGATCGAGCTGCCGCTCGGCGATCGGCAGTCGTACCTCGCCAATGCGTGCCCCGACGACCCGGATTTGCAGCGCGAGCTGCAGACGCTGCTGCGCGCGCACGAAGAGGCGGGCAACTTCCTGGCCTACCCGGCGGGACTCGTGGCTGCAGTCGCTGGCGATCGTGGCGACGACGACGACTGGAAGCCCGGCGACACGCTGGGGGACTACGAGCTCGTCGATCGGCTGGGGTCGGGTGGCGTCGGCGTCGTGTGGCGCGCGCGGCAGTTGCGCCCGGTCGTCCGCGACGTCGCGCTCAAGCTGCTGCGCCGCGGCCGCGACGGCGACGAGTCGGCGCTCCGCTTCCGCGTCGAGTGGCAGCTGCTCGCGCGCATGCAGCATCCGGGCGTCGCCAAGGTGTTCGATGCCGGCTCGCTCGCGGACGGGCGGCCCTGGCTCGCAATGGAACTGGTGGACGGGGTGCCCGTCACCGAGCACGCGCTCGGCGCCGGGTTGTCGCTGCGCAGCTGCCTCGGCCTCTTCGTCGAGGTCTGCCGCGCCGTGCAGCACGCACACCACAAGGGCGTCGTGCACCGCGACCTGAAGCCGTCGAACGTGCTGGTGACGATGCGCGACGGCGTCCCTCGCCCCGTGATCATCGACTTCGGCATCGCGGCCGCGGACGACCTTGTCGTCGACGTGCCCGGCGCCGACGGCCCCCAACTCGGCACGCCCGAGTACATGAGCCCGGAGCAAGCCGGCGCCAACGCGCTCGTGGTCGACGTGCGCACCGACGTCTATGCGCTCGGCGTGCTGCTCTACGAGTTGGCGTGCGGGCAGCGGCCGTTCCGGCGGCCTGCCGGGCCCGACGCCACCCGGCGGCTGCTGCGGGCGATCCGGACCCAGACGCCGACGCCGCCGAGCCGGTGCACGACCCGGCGGCTGCCGCGCGACCTCGATCGCGTCGTCGCCTGCGCGATGGCCAAGGACCCGGCCGAGCGCTACGCGTCCGCTGCGGCCCTCGCCGACGACGTCCTGCGCGTGCTGGCTGACGAGCCCATCGCGGCAGCTCGCACTTCGTCGGTCGGCCGGTTCGCGTTGTTCCTCCGGCGCCATCACCTCGCGGCTGCGGCCGGGGGCGCGATCACGCTGGCCCTTGGCCTGGGTCTCGTCGGCGCGGTGATCGGGCACCGGGAAGCCCGGCGCGCGGAGGCTGCCGCGCGCGTCGACCAGCAGCGGGCCGAGGCCGCGGCGGCAGTGGCAGTGGCCGAGCGCGACCGGGCGAAGCGCGAGTCGCAGAAGGCCAATCGCGCCCTCGACCTGCTCGACGGGCTGTGGGCCAACGTCGACTCGTCGCGGATGTCGCGGCCGGACTATCCCGTCCACGAACTGCTGCGCGATTACGAGCGCGTCGTCACGTCGGCCGCCCTCGGCGAACCCGAGGTGGAACTGCGGCTGCGGCATTCGCTGACCCGCCTGCATGTCGCCGCCGGCAAGCAGCAGTCGGCCGCCGAGCACGCGACCCGCGCCATCGAACTGGCGCAGGCGCTCGGCGGGGCGGCCGAGGAGGTCGAGGCGCGGATCCTGCGGGCGGTCGTCCTCATGGAGACGGACATTGGCGCGGCCGAGCGCGACGTCGGGGCGGCGCTCGCGCTGGCGACGCCCGAGCGCGACGTCGAACCGAGACTGCGCGCCAAGGCGCTCGAACTGCGCGCCAAGTGCATGCTGCGCGCCGATCGCCTCGATGACGCGCTGGCAGACGCCGAGGCAGCCTTGCGCCTGCGCGAGGACGTGGCAGATCCGAAGGGTCTGGCGCTCGCTCTGGTGGAGTTGGCGCGGGTGCTCATGGGCCTTGACCGACTTGGCGACCTGGATCTGGCAGTGGCCCACGTGGAGAAGGCGATCGCGTTGCTGGAGCCGTTTGGCGAGAAGGAGCCGGCTTCGATGACCGCCGTCCTCAATCTCGCCGTGATGCGGCAGCGGCGCGGCGAACTGGACGCCGCCGAGACGCTCTACCGCGAAGGCATGCGGCGGCAGCGCCTGCTGTACGGCGAAGACCATTGGGTGGTGGCGGCGACGCGGTCCTCGCTCGGCTGGCTGCTGTTCGCGCGCAGCCGCTTCGACGAAGCGGAGCCGATGATCAAGGAGGCTCTGGCCGTGTTCCGGCGCGACCTTGGCGAACACAGCCTGCGCGCGTCGGAGGCGATCCTGCGGCTGGGCGCTATCGCCGCCGTGCGCGGCGACCTCGCCGCGGCCGAGGCGCTGCTGACCGATGCCGTCGAACGGTACGAAACGCTGCCCGCGCACCCCGCCGATGGGCGCGTCGCCAGCATGGGCCACCTCGCCTGCGTGCAATGGCACAGAGGCCGGCGCGCCGCCGCGCGTGCGACCCAGCAGAAGGCCGTTGATCGGGCGCAGCTGGCGCTGCCGGCGATGCACAAGAGCGTCACCGTCGAGATGACCCGGCTCGCCAGCATGCATGCCGCCCTCGGCGACCGTGCTGCCGCCGAGGCGGTGCTGCGCGACGCACTGGCGCGTTCGGAGCAGGCCGGGCGCGTCGAGGAAGCGGCGATGCAGCGCCAGCGCCTTGCACAACTGCAGGCGGCGGCTAGCACGGTCGTCGAAGCGACCACCTCGTCCGATCGGTGACGGCGGGCGCGACCCGATCGCCGGCATGCCGCCGGCATGCTGTTCCTCAACGACGACGGCGCCGAGTGCGGCGGCCTGCGCTGTGGCGCGCAGAAGGACGACCAGGGCGGCCTGAAGGGCACGATTGCGCTGACGCCGACCGCCCCGCCGCCCGGCAGGTAGCGCGCGGCGCGCCGCTCAGGCCAGCGTCGGGTAGTCGTTGTAGCCCTTCTCGCCGGGCGTGTAGAGCGTCGCCCAGTCGGGCTGGTTGAGCGCTTCCCCGCGGCGGGTGCGGCGCACGAGGTCGGGGTTGGCGAGGAAGGCGAGCCCGAACGCGATCAGGTCGGCGTGGCCCTCGGCGAGCGCCCGTTCGCCCGCAGCGGCGTCGCCGCCGTGGTTGAGCACGAACGGCCCGTCGAACGCGGCCCGCATTGGACCGGCCTGCGGCGGCAGGTCGACGTGCATCGGGTGGCCCTTGCCCGGCTCGGTCACGTGCAGGTACGCGAGGCCGAGGCGGCCGAGGCTGCGCGCGGCGTGCTCGAACGTGCGCACCGGGTTGCTGTCGGCCATGTCGTTGTACGCGCCGCTCGGCGACAGGCGCACGCCGACGCGGTCGGCCGACCACGCGCCGGCGCAGGCTTCGGCGACCTCGAGCAGGAAGCGCGCGCGGTTGGCGACGCTGCCGCCGTAGCGGTCGGTGCGCTGGTTGGTGCGGTCGCGCAGGAACTGGTCGATGAGGTAGCCGTTGGCGGCGTGCAATTCGACGCCGTCGAAGCCGGCGGCGCGGGCGCGGGCCGTCGCCGCGGCGTACTCCTGCACGATGCGCGGGATCTCGGCGAGGTCGAGCGCGCGCGGCGTGACGTACGGCTTCTTGCCGCCCGCAGTGTGCGTCTCGCCCTGCGCCTGGATCGGCGACGGCGCGACCGGCGTGGCGCCGCCGAGGAAGTCAGGGTGCGAGACGCGGCCCATGTGCCACAGCTGCACGAAGACCTTGCCGCCGCGCGCGTGCACGGCCGACGTCACCGGCCGCCAGCCGGCGATCTGCTCGTCGCTCCAGATGCCGGGCGCGCCGAGCCAGCCGACCGCGGTCGGGCTGATCGCGGTGGCTTCGGTGACGATCAGGCCGGCGCTGGCGCGGTCGGCGTAGTGGCGCGCGGCCATCGGCTGCGGCACGCCGCGCGCGTCGTTGCGGCCGCGGGTCATCGGCGCCATGACGAAGCGGTTGGCGAGCGACAGCGGGCCGAGGCGGAAGGGACGGAACAGGCGGGTGAGCGACATCGGTGCCATGGTTGCGGGGCGCAGCGAACGTGCTGCGGGGCAGGGGTTGTAGCGGGCCCCGCCGTCTGATGACACGCAGGCACGTGTGCCCGCGCAGGTCTGCAGCGGCCGGGTCGCCGGCGACGGCGGGGCCGCCGCGATGACGGTCTGCGCGTCGTACCGCCTGCCCATGAACGACGCGACCGGAGCCGGCTCCGGTCAGAAGTAGCCTTCGCGCTTCTTCTTCTCCATCGACGCCTCTTCGTCGCGGTCGATCAGGCGGCCGGCGCGCTCCGACGTGTCGCTGCGCATCAGCTCGGCGATGACCTCCTTGATGGTCGCCGCGTGCGACTCGTGCGCGGCGGTCAGTGGGTAGGCGCCCAGCGTGCGGAAGCGGACCATGCGCTGCTCGGGCCGTTCGCCGGGCAGCAGGCGCATGCGTTCGTCGTCGCACAGCACGAAGTACTCGCCGCGGCGGACGACCGGCCGGTCCTTGGCGAAGTACAGCGGCACCATCGGGATCTGGCGCAGTTCGCTGTAGAGCCAGACGTCGAGTTCGGTCCAGTTGGACAGCGGGAACACGCGCATGCTCTCGCCGCGGTTCACGCGCTGGTTGTAGAGGTTCCACAGTTCCGGCCGCTGGTTCTTCGGGTCCCACTGGTGGAAGCGGTCGCGGAAGCTGAACACGCGCTCCTTCGCGCGGCTGCGCTCCTCGTCGCGGCGGCCGCCGCCGAACGCGGCGTCGAAGCCGTGCTGGTCGAGCGCCTGCTTCAGCGACTCGGTCAGCGTCAGGCGCGTGAACTCGGTGCTCGGCACGTCGAACGGGTTGATGCGCGGATCGCGCGCCGCCTCGCTCTGGTGCACGAGCATGCGCAGGCCATGACGGGCCGTCAGTTCGTCGCGCAGCCGGTACATGTCCTGGAAGTCCCAGCAGCAGTCGATGTGCAGCAGCGGGAACGGCAGCGGCGCTGGCGCGAACGCCCGCCGCGCGAGCTCGAGCATCACGCCCGAGTCCTTGCCGATCGAGAACAGCATCACCGGGTTGCGCGCGACCGCGGCGACCTCGCGGAAGACGTGGATCGACTCGGCTTCGAGCTGGGCGAGGTGGGACAGGACCGGCATGTGGCCGGGTGTAGGACGCGCGGGCCGCCCACGGCAAGCCTGCCGTCGGCGCCGGACGCATGGCGCGCGCGTGGGCGGCGTGCGGTCGGGCGGGCTTGACGGCCGGCGCTCCAGCGGCAAGCGTGCGCGCCTCGCCTTGCATCTGCCATGCCGACAATCGCCGACAACCGTTGGAGTTGGGACAACCCGGACCACTGGCTGCGCCACGGCGACGAATGGTCGACGAGTTGGGGTTCGACTGCCGGGATGTGGCTCGGCACCATCCTGCCGCGGATCGGCGGCATGCTGCCGGCTGACCACGTGCTGGAGATCGCGTTCGGGCACGGTCGCGTGACCGAACTTCTGCTGCCGCGGTGCAAGCGGTACACGGGCGTCGATCTGGCCCCGACCTGCGTCGCGTTCTGCCGCGAGCGCTTTGCCGGCGTCGGACATGCCGCCTTCCACGGCAATGACGGCACGTCGATGCCGATGGTCGCCGACGGCAGCGTCGACTTCGCCTTCAGTTGGGATTCGCTCGTGCACGCGGAGGCCGACGCGGTGCTCGGCTACGTCGCCGAGCTGGGGCGCGTGCTGCGGCCCGGGGCAGCGGCCTTCCTGCACCACAGCAACCTGCGGGCGTTCCTCCGCGATGGCGTGTTGGCCGTGCCCAACGTGCACTGGCGCGCGACGACCGTCGATGCCGCGCTGCTGCGGGAGCATGCGCCGGCGCACGGTCTGGCAGTCGTGGCGCAGGAGCTGGTGCAGTGGGGGGCGGCCGAGGCCAACGACTGCTTCACCCTGCTGCGGCGCCTCCGCCCCGGCGAGGCGGCGCCGTCGGCGCGCGAATGGCGTCACGCCGACTTCGGCGCCGAGATGGGACTCGCCCGCATCCTGGGCGGCCTGTACCGCGGCGAAGGCGCGCCGTAGCGGCCGATCGACGGCGTGCGGCGGCCGTGCGCTCCGCGGGTCACTTCAGGTCGAACAGCAGCGCTTCGCCGTCGGCGGTCGCGGTGATCGCGACCGTGCCGGTGTCCTCGGTGTGCACGCCGTCGCCCTGCGCCACGGCGACGTCGCCGACGCGCAGCGCGCCGGTCGCCACCTGCAGCCACATGCCGCGGCCGGGCGCGACCGTGTGCGACGTCGCCTCGCCGGCGCGCAGCTTGAGCCGGCGCACGATCGCGTCCTGCTGGATCACGGCGCTGCCGTCGCGCCCGTCCGGCGCGATGACGACGACGTCGGCCGCGTTCGCCTGCGCCGGCGTCGGCTTCCACTCGGTGTAGCTCGGCTTGAGCCCGCGCACGCGCGGCTGGATCCACACCTGCAGGATGCGCAGCCGCCGGCTGCGGTCGGGATTGTGCTCGCTGTGCGCGACGCCAGTGCCGGCGCTCATCAGCTGGATCTCGCCCGGCCGCAGCGTGCGGCCGTTGCCCATGCTGTCCTCGTGCGCGATCGCGCCTTCGAGCACGTAGCTGAAGATCTCCATGTCGCGGTGCGGGTGGGTCGGGAAGCCCACGCCCGGCGCGATGACGTCGTCGTTGATCACGCGCAGGCTGCGGAAGCCCATGTGCGCGGGGTCGAAGTACTCGGCGAAGCTGAACGAGTGCCACGTGTCGAGCCAGCCGTGGTCGGCATGCCCGCGGTCATGGGCCTTGCGGACGGTGAGTCGCATCGGACGCGCAAGGTGGGCCGCGGCGCGGCGGCAGGCAAGGGCGAGCCGCGCGCGTCCCGTGACGCAGGCTCCCGGCGCCTGCCAACGCGGTCGGGCGGCCAGTCTTCTTGGGGCGTTTGGTAGGATCCGCACGATGGACGGTCCTGCGCCGGCAACCGTGCCCGGTTCCCACGCTGCCGCGCCCATGCGCGGCAGCGTGGGCGCGGTCGCGGCGTGCGCGCTGGTCGGCGTCGTGCTGGGCACGCTGCTCGGCGCATTCGGCGCCGGGTTCGTCCGGTCGCTCGTTTGGCGCGTCGTCGGCACGCCGTGGCGCGATGCATGGCTGCTGTGGCCCGCCTGCGCGATGGGCGTGCTCGGTGCCGTCTGGCTGACGATGCGGGCGCCGCGACCGCGCGCGGCCGGGACGTCGCTGCGCCGCCGCCGGTCGGATCGCGCGCGGCATGGTTGGGTCGACCTGGTGTTCCGGACCGGCATCGGCATGGCGTGGGGCGCATTCGCGCTGCCGTGCGCGGTCTTGGCGCTGTCGGTGTGGCTGCAGGCGTTTGGCGTGCACGACGAGGTCGACCCGGTCTTCGGTTCGATCGTCGGTTTCTGGGTGCTCGCGGGGATCCTGCCCGGCGCGGCGCTCGGTGGCGTCTGGTTCGGCTGCGACCTGCCGTGGTTGCGCCGGTAGGACGCGGCGTCACGGCAGGCAACGCCGCCCGGCGCGCGTCTTTGCGTCCGGGAACGCGCCACCGAGCGTCGGCGAATCCACCGTTTCGCCGGCGGTGAGAGGTCCTGCCCCAGCCGCGAAGCCACGCGCCGGATCGTCGCGGCGAGTTGCTGTGCGCGCGGCGCGGCGCTGCGGGTACACCGCTGCAATGAAGACCGTAGGACAGCAGTTCCCGCCGTTTCGCCTGCCCGCCGCCGTGTCGCTGACGCCCGGCCAGCACTTCCAGGACGTCGCGCACGACGGCTACCCAGGCAAGTGGCTCGTCGTCTTCGCGTGGCCGCTCGACTTCACGTTCGTGTGCCCGACCGAGATCGCGGCCTTCGGCGCGCGCAACGCCGCGTTCGCCGAGCGCGGCGCGCAGGTGCTCGGCCTCTCGTGCGACAGCGAGTACGCGCACCTCGCGTGGCGCCAGAGCCATCCCGACCTCAGGGACCTGCCGTTCCCGATGTTGGCCGACAGGAAGCGCGAACTGTGCGCCGCGCTCGGCATCCTGCACGAGCAGGAAGGCATCCCCGTGCGCGCGACGTTCGTCGTCGATCCGCAGGGCGTGATCCGCCATGCGGCGGCGCACGACCTCGACGTCGGCCGCTCGGTCGACGAGGTGCTGCGCACGCTCGACGCGCTGCAGACCGGCGCGATGTGTCCGGCCGGCTGGCGGAAGGGCCAGCCGACTTTGTCTGCGCCATGAGCGCGGCGCCGGCGTGTCCTCGCGCGTGCAGGCGCCTGCCGCCGCAACCGCAACCGAGACCGGAGACCATGTCCACTTCGCCCAGTCGCCTGTCCACGTCCGCGCGCGAGGCGCTCAGCGCCGCGCTGCGCCTCGTCCTGCTCGACGGCCTCGATCTCTACACGCAGCTCAAGGTCGCGCATTGGAACATCCGCGGTCCGCACTTCGCGGCGCTGCATCCGCTGTTCGACCAGTTCGCGACCGACCAGGCGGCGAACAACGACGCCGTCGCCGAGCGCGTCCTGACCCTGGGCCACCTCGCGGTCGGCACTGCGCGGCAGGTCGCCGCCGGCTCGCGCCTGCCGGAGTACCCGCAGGACACGACGCGCGACCTGGAGCACGTCCGGCTGCTGGCCGAGCGCATCGGCGCGCACCTCGACGGCCTGCGCGGTGCGCGCGAGGTGGCCAAGCGCTACGAGGACGAGGACACGTTCGACCTGCTGACCGGCATGGTCGAGCAGTTCGAGAAGCACGCGTGGTTCCTGCACGCGACGCTCGGCGGCTGAGCGCGCGCCGGCCGTGCGCGCCGTGGCGCGGTCCGCCGCGGTGACGACGAGAACGCTGCTCGTGCCCAACACCCCTTCGCGCACGTATCGGTGCTCGTCCTTGCCTTGACGCGCACCAGCCAACGACGACAACCAACCAACCTGAGAGAGCAGAATCGCTGCGGCCGGACGTGAGCAAAGGGGTGCGGGCACGGCAGCGGCGCGGTTACGCGCAGCGACGGCTTGCCAACACGACACGTCGACGAGGCGTACGCTCTCGGTACACGCTGGGCAGGTAAGCGATCGCATGGCAGCATCCGGACATGCGCGATCGCACAGTTCGTGGCCGGCTCGGGCAGTTCGCCGTGCATGCCGTGGTCCTGGCCGTGTTCGCGGCCGTGGGCGGCGCCGCGCCGGCCCAGGGTACGCGGGCTGACTACGAACGCGCGCGGGCGTTGCCGGAGGCCTGGGCCCGGCTCGACCGGCCGTTCCGGCCGCAGTGGCGCTGGCTCGACGGCGGTGCGCGGCTGTGGTTCGTCGACGACCGCGGCGCAGAGCCGCAGTGGGTGCTGGTCGCCGCCGACGGCACGGTGCGCCGCGCCGGCGCGCGGCACCAACTCGGCCTGCCCGATGGCGACGTGGCGCTGGCGCCGCGCGCGCGCTGGCGGCCGAGCGGCGGCTCGGGCCACGCGACGGCGATCACGTTCCACAACCGCTTCGATCGCGCGGTGCGGGTGCTCTGGGTCGCTGGCGACGGCGTGCTGAAGCCGTACGGCGAAGTTCCCGCCGGCGGCGAGCGGCGCTTCGCCACGTTCGCCGGGCACCAGTGGGTGCTCGACTTCGCCGCCGACGACCTCGCCGGCATCTTCGTCGCCGAGCGCGCCGATGGCCGCGCGATCGTCGACGCAGCCTCGCGCGAGCGCGCGATGGCGCGCGCCGTCGACGAGCCGCCGCCTGTCCGGCGCGCCGGCGAGTTGTTCGTGCGCGACCACGACGTCTGGCGGCGCCGCGCCGGCGAGGAGTCGCGGCTGTCGCGCGATGGCGCGGCCGGCGATCCCTACCACCTGCCCGCGCATTGGTCGCCCGACGGCACGAAGGCGCTCGGCTTCCAGGTCGCCCCCGGCGAGGAGCGCCTCGTGCACCTCGTCGAGTCGGCGCCCAAGGACCAACTGCAGCCCAAGCTGCACACGGTGCCGTACCGCAAGCCCGGCGACCGCATCGAACGGCCGCGGCCACGCCTGTTCGACGTCGCGGCCGGTCGGCAGGTGGCGATCGACGACGCGCCGTTCGCCGACGCGTGGTCGCTCGACCACGTGCATTGGGCGGCGGACGGCAAGGAGGTGTTCGTGCTGCACAACCAGCGCGGCCACCAGCGGCTGCGGCTCTTTGCCATCGACGCGGCGAGCGGCGCCGTGCGCACGGTGATCGACGAGCGCAACGACACCTTCGTCGACTACTCGCAGAAGACGTGGCTGCA
>JADCJE010000019.1 GCA_020247305.1 Phycisphaerales bacterium
ACCAGCCGATCACCCTCATGGTCGGCCTGAGCTGGAGCTTCTGAGCCGGGCGGCGCGGCAGGCGGGGGGACGCCTGCCGCGCTGTTTTCTCGGCTTTGCGCGACGGGATGACGGAAGTCAGGCAGGTGTCTGGCTGAGTTCAAGCCGACTTCAGGCTGCTGCCGCACACATTGCACGAGCCGTTTTGGCACGGGATCCACGTGCACTGCACGTGCCCGCACTTCGTGCAGCGGAAGAGGGCCACGTGGGGACGGTTGCAGTCGGGGCAAGTGCCGGTCGCCATGGGCGCGCGATGGTTGGGCGGTGGCGGTGGCTTTGGCGCGGGCGGTTTGCGCAAGGGCTCGACGACCGGGGGCGCAGCCGTCACCCGCGTCCGGCGCAACCTGCGCGGCAGAGGGCACTTGAAGAAATGGTCGGAGCGAGAAGATTTGAACTTCCGACCCCCTGCACCCCATGCAGGTGCGCTACCAGGCTGCGCTACGCTCCGACCCGAGTCGAACGATCAGGGCGGTGAAGCCCCTTGGGGAGCGCGGATGCTACCCGCGGGCGCGGGCGCGGCAAGGGTCGAGGCGGAAGGCGCCGCGACGCAGCGCCGGAACGGCAACGGCAACGGCGACGGCGACGGCGGCGCAGACGGCCAGCGCGGCTCGCGCGGCCCGCGGCTCAGGCGGCCTGCTGCGAGGCCGGAGCGCGGCGCACCCGGCTGCCGAGCAGCGTCAGTGCGATGGCGACGAAGCACAGCGCGAACGGAATGACATGGTAGCGGGCCAACACCGCCTGCCCGAACAGCAGGTGCGGCACGATGCTGGCCAGGGCCGCCGCGTACGCGGCCGCCGCGGCCGCCGCGTGCTGCAGGCGCAGCGCGAAGCCACCCAACACGAACACGCCGGTCGCGAGCAGCCAGAACCAGCCCTTCCACAGCACGGTCCGGCCCGTGGCGCTGCCGTAGCGGTCGAGCGGGCTGCTGCCCGGCGGTCCCAGGCTGGGCAGGCCGACGTCTTCGTTGGACGCGGAGTCGAGCCAGAAGCCGTCGGCCCACTCGACGCCGATGTGCAGGAACAGCGCGGCGTAGCGGAGCTTCACCTGCAGCCACGCCATGGGCTCCTCGCGGACCGTCCGCCACCACGCCGCGGCGACCTCGTCGCCTTGCGCGCGGTCTCGCGCCAGTCGGAACACCGGCTTGCCGTCCTGGCGCCAGAACAGACCGCTGCACATCTTCGGGGTGTAGTTGGCCATGACCTCCGCCGCCGTGTGGCCCGGTGGCACGGCGAACGCCGGCACGTGGTGCACGCCGGTGAGCTGGTGGACGCCGGCGAGATCGAAGAGCCGCGACACCGACATCACCGAAGCCCGCGTCGGGTCGCCGAGCACGAACTTCGTCGTCAGGAACGACGCCCCCTGGCACGCCACGGCAAACACGAGCGCAAAGGCCCCCACGGCGCGCAGCCGCGCGTCCGGCCGGGCGAGACGGCGGCAGGCGAACGCCGCCGGCAGCAGAGCGAGGACCATGCCCGAGCGGATGACGAAGCCGTACCAGAGCAGGGCGCCCCAGAGCAGGGCCGCGCCGCGGCCACGCCGCGTCGCAGCGATCGCCGCGGCGGCCAGCCACGCGACGGCGGTCTGGATGTTGGACTCGACCGACGGCAGCATGCCGACGAACGGCGGCGCACACGCGACGGCGGCGATCCCGAGTGCGGCGAGCGAGCGCCCGCGGGCGAGCGCCGCGTCGGCGAACATCGCCGCCGCAGTCCAGTACAGCGCGATTTGGGCGACGAAGCAGGCGACCACGCCGACGGGCATCGACACGAACGCCAGCAGGATGCTCCAGAGGAAGCCGAACATCGGCTCCTGGTGGCCGTAGTAGCTGCCAGCGCGGCCCTCGAAGATCGTCGTGCGCATGTCCGGGCCGACCGCCCCCGGCCAGCCGAGCCCGAGATGCGCCGCCGCGGCGCCGACGGCGGCGGCGACGAACAGGATGCGCAGCGCGAGCCGGATCCGGCGCATCACCGGCGACGGCGCGACGCCGGGAAGCGCGAGGTCAGACGGCGCGTCCATGGCCCTCGCCATAGGCGCTCCGCACCAGGGCCATGACGGCGGGCAGCGTCCCTGCGAGGTCTGCCACCGTGTCGCCGCGCATCTCCACCGATGCCCAGCCGTCGTAGCCGATGTTGCGCAGCGACGCGGCCATCGCGCCGTGGTCCGTCCCCCCGACGCCGACGATGCCAAGGTTCGGCTCGCTGACGTGGAAATGGCGGAGCACGTCCCGGGCGCCCTCGAACGAAGCCGACAGCTCATCGCCCGCCAGCGTCATGCCAGCCGCGTCGAGGTGCAGGCGAAACGACGGGTGGCCGACCCGGCGCACGAAGTCGATCCCTTGCCGGGCGCAGGTGACCCAGTCGCAGTCGTACTGCGTCGGATTCGGCTCGATGCAGAGCACGACGCGATGACGCGCCGCGGCGTCGCCGGCGCGACGGAAGAAGTCGACGGCGATGCGATCCACCTCGGCCGCATCGACGCCGGCGGCACGGCGATTCTTCGGCGAGCCGAACACCAGCGGGCCGGCGCCGAGCACGCCGCCGATCGCCATGATGCGCTCCAGGTAGTCGAGCGTCTGTTCGCGCAGCGTCGCCGTGCCGAAGATGGCAAGGTCCGCTCGCCCGAACAGCAGCGCCTGCATCGACACGATCGGCAGCCCGCGCGCCTCCCACCACCGCCGACACGCGAGCAGCTGGTCGACCGTCGCGTCGAGCGGCTTCGGCCAGACCTTCGTCGGCGCGATCTCGACGCCGGCGAAGCCGGCTTCCCGCATCCAACCCGCGACGCGCTCGTCGTCCGCCGGGTTCCAGGCGATGTTCGAGAACGCCAGCCTCACGGCCGCACCCAGCCTTCGCCGGCCGCGAAGTCGCGAATGCCGTCCAGGACCTCCTGGGCGGTCGACAGGTATCGGCCCGACCGCCCGAAGGCGGCCGCGTGCATCGTCTGCATGTCGTAGCGCGCCGGCGCCGGCTGGTCGGCCGCAGGCAGCTTCAGCCCGAACGCATGCTGCGCGACGTCTCGCATCCTTGTCGGCTCGACGGCGAAGTTGACGAGCGGAAGGCCGGAGCGCGCCGCCGTCTGCACGTCGCGCCACAGATGCTGCATGTCGTAGAACTGGAACAGCGCGTTCGGCACGATCTGGTCGACGCGGTTGGCGGTGAGGATGTCGTAGAGGGCGTTCTTGCGCAGGCCCTTGCCGAATAGCCCAGGCAGGCGGACGACGAGGGTCTCGAACCGCGCGGCGAGGAAGTCCTCCAGCATCAGGCGATGACGGCCATAGGCGCCGCCGGCCGAGCGATCGATGGCCGTGCGCTCGTCGCATCCGACCGGATCGGGATACACGTCGACCGTCGAGATCAGGACGACCTTGCGGCAGCGCAGCGCCTCGAACGGGGCCATCAGCCGACGGATGCTCGCAAGATCCTGCTCCGGCTCCTTGTTGGCCTTCCACTTCACGCCTGGAGCGGCGGCGCAGACGACGAGGTCGTAGTCCCGGCCGGCGAGCTGCTCGATGTTGGTCGAGTTGTACAAGTCGTCGAACGCATGCTGCCGCAGCAGCGTGCCGCCGACGAATCCGGTGTAGCCGAGAAGGGCTGTGGTCATGGCGATTGCGGCGTCACGGGTCCTGCGGCGGGTCGTAGCGGTGCATGCAGGCCTTGAACAACGTCTTCAGGACGAGCCAGTTGCCCTTCCAAGGACTGATCTTGGTCGGCACGGGCCCCTTGTCTGGATAGGCGCGGGTGACCGGGACCTCCTGGACCGAGAAGCCGAGGCGGGCGGCGCGGATGGCGAGGTAGTAGTGCAGTTCGTAGCGCGCGAAGACGTCGCGGAACGGCGCCACGCGCGGATCGAGCAGGAAGCGGCGGCTGTACGCGCGGAAGCCGTTGGTCGTGTCGGTGTAGCGACGGCGGGAGGCGAGGCTGATGAGCGGCGCGTGCAGCAGCTTGATGCCTAGGCTGCGCAGGCGCGGCGTGTTGATCGCCACGCCGCCCGGCACATACCGGCTGCCTTGCACGTGGTCGACGCCGGCATCGAGCGCCGCGACGAAGCGATGGAGCGCCTCGGGGCCGTCCTTGTCGTTGCCGTCGATCGTGACGACGCCCTCGTAGCCCTGCTGCAGCGCCCAGTCGAACGCCATGCGCATCTGGGCGCTGAGCTTGCCCGGGCCGGTCTTGACCAGCAGCGTGCGCACGCCGCGCGGCGCGAGATTGGCTGCCGTCGTCGAGCCGTCCGTGCTGCCGCCGTCCGCGATCACCACGTCGAGCGGCGCCGCGACGGCCTGCATCTTGTCGAGCTGGCGCAGCAGACGGCCGTTCTCGTTGATGACGAAGACCATGACGCAGTGGCGGTGCCGGCGGCCGCTGAAGTCGGTCGCCGTGTACGCCGGCACCTGCCGGTCCGGACCTGCGGTCTGCGCTTCTGCGGTCATGCGCGCATCTCCATGTCGGCCTTGGTCGTCACGTTCTTGCGGCCGGCGTTGGCGATGACCACCGAGCTGTTCCGCTCCTCGAGCGTGAAGTACTGGGGCCGCGTCCGCAGTTCGCCGAGGATCCGGCCGATGTACTCGCTCAGCGCGGCCAGGAAGAGGAACAGGCAGAAGAACATCCCCGCGTTCTGCAGCGACAGCGTCACCCAACCCTCCTGGACGCGTTCCTTCACGAAGTAGACCGCCAGGACGTAGACCATGTAGAGCGCGTTCGCCGCGCTGAACACGAACCCGAGCCAGCTCGCGACGCGCAGCGGATGGGTCGAGTTGGCGACGACGATCGACACGGCCAGTCCGACGGCCGAGCCGAAGCTGCGCCGACGCGGCTGGCTCCGCCGCGGCGTGACGTCGTAGACGAACGGCACGGACGCGTACCCGACCTCGGCGCTGAACACGCGCAGGAAGCGCGCCCGGTCGCGGATCTGGGTGATCGCGTTGACCGCCTGCCGGCTGAACACGCGGAAGTACGTCGAGTTCTCCGGGATCGCCAGTCCCAGGCGCGAGTTGCAGTACCAGTAGAAGAGCCGGGCGAGCAGTCGCGTCACCGGCCCTTCGCCGGCGCGCGTGCGCTTGACGCCGACCACCGTGACGTGGCCGTCGCGCGATCGTTCGACCATCGCCGGGATCAGCGCCGGCGGATCGGAGTCCGGCAGCGCCACCACGACGAAGTCGCCGATCGCGGTCTCCAGGCCGGCGGCGACGGCGGTCTCCAGGCCGAAGCGGCGCGAGAGCGGGATCAGCCGGATGCACTCGATCTCCGACAGCAGCGCAGAGACGCGCGCGACGGTGTCGTCGGCGGAGCCGTCGTCGACGAGCACCAGCTCGTAGTTGACGAAGCTGCGCCGCAGCACGTCGGTGACTTCGCGCACGTAGTCGACGACCAGATCGGCGTCGTCCGACAACGGCGAGACGACGGAGACGAAGCAGTCCACGGGCGGCGTGCTCATTGGGCGTTCTCCGTCGCGAGGAGGTCGGTGGCGGACAGGAACTCGACCATGTCGAAGATGTTGTCGATCTTGGCGCCCATGATGCAGTGCAGGCCGGGGAGGCCCTGGTCGCGGCGGAACAGGATGGGGCGGGCGTCGTCGACCTCGGTGCGCGGCAGCACGGTCTTGACCTCCACCAGACTGTCTACCTGCCGGCAGCCGGTGAGCACGGGCATGTAGCGCCGCGCGTCGGCGACCATGCGCGCGAAGTTGCTCGTCCGCCGCTTCGCCGCGAGGACCGCGTACGGATCCATGTAGGCCGCGCCCGGGGCGTCCTGCCACTGGCAGTGCGGCGTGTAGCGCACGTGGCTGAACGAGTGCAGGCCGCGCGCCGGGAACGGCATGACCGAGAAGAACGGGCCGCACATCACCGTGACCCCGACGTCGCGGATCTCGTCCGGCGGCTCGACGAGGGCCATCTCGGCGATCTCGTGCTTCAGCGGGATCGTCGGCAGGCCCGAGTCGGCGAGCAGGCGGTTGATTCGCGAGTACGTGCAGTTGAACACCCGACGGCAGGACACCTGGAAGGCGCCGTCGGGCCCCATGCAATCGACCAGCAGCCCGCCGCCGGGCCGCCGCTGCACCCGCCGCGCCTCCGTCTGCATGCGCACGTCGACGCCGCTGCGCTGCAGCTCGGCCTGCATGTGCCGCTTCAGCTTGACGGCGTCGAACGCGCACTCGCGGACGGTGAAGACGTCCTCGATGCGGTGCGGGTCGAACAGCCGGCGCACGGCGGCCGGCGCGGGCTCGATCGGCGCGCCGATCGTCTCGCACAGCAGCCGGAACTGCTTCGCGGTCACCTTCGAGAAGCCGCGGCTGATGGCGTAGTACTTGGCGAACGACTCGTCGACGCAGTGCGCGAAGCGGGCGAGGAACCGGGGATAGTTGACGCGCGACCGCAACGCGGTCAGCAGGCTGCGCGGATAGTGGTAGCCGTTGTGCACGCGCGCCTGGTTGGTGTACGAGGCGCGCTGCAGCAGGTCGGCGCCCACCTCGACCAGGACGACCTCGCCGCCGCCCGCATCGCGCAGATGCACGGCGAGGCTGCAGCCGAAGAAGCCGCCGCCGACCACGAGGTCCTGGCATTCGAGGAGGGCGGTGGACATGGTGCGTCGGTGAGAGCCGTGCGGGCCGGCAAGCCAAACGCGAGCGACAGCGCCTCATGCGGGCGGGGTCGCGGCGGCGGATGGTGCCTTGCGGCGTCGGACAGATGCGCGGGCCGAAAAGGGAGATCTGCCGCAGAAGTTACCGACTTTCGGCATTTCCTCCAGCCCCGGCAGATCGCCGCGGCAGAACGCTCGACGCGGGCGCCGCGAAGGCTCGATGCCGATCGCGACTCCGCTCCCGATCGACCTCGGCCGCCGCCGCCTCCGCCCGCGACCCGGTTCGAAACGCCATGGCGCCGCGCGGCCCGGATCCGCGCCCGCCGAAACCGGACTGTGCGGCGCCGGGCGAAAAAAAGCCGGTCCGCGCGCCGACGGCCACCGCCCACCACCGCCTGCCCGCCCGCTACTGCGTCACGCCGACCTGCCGCAGCATCCACGCCATCTCGAACGCCGTGTCGCGCCAGCGGTCGTAGCGGCCCGAGGCGCCGCCGTGGCCGGCGGCCTCCAGCTTGCAGCGGAACAGCAGTTCCTTGTCGCCCTGCTTCACCGTGCGCAGCCTGGCGACGTACTTCGCCGGCTCCCAGTACATGACCTGCGAGTCGTTGAAGCTCGTGGTCACCAGGATCGCGGGGTAGGCCTTGGCGGTCAGGTTGTCGTACGGGCTGTACGACAGCATGTAGTCGAACGCCGGCTTCTCGTTGGGGTTGCCCCACTCCAGGTACTCGCCGACCGTCAGCGGCAGGCTCGCGTCCATCATCGTGTTCATCACGTCGACGAACGGCACGGCGCTGTGCACGGCGGCGAACAGGTCGGGCCGCAGGTTGGTCACCGCCCCCATCAGCAGGCCGCCGGCGCTGCCGCCCTCGATCGCGAGCTTCGCCGCCGTCGTCCACTTCTCGGCGATCAGGTGTTCGGCGCAGTCGATGAAGTCGAAGAACGTGTTCTTCTTCTTCATCAGCATGCCGTCCTTGTGCCACTGCTGGCCCATGTCGTCGCCGCCGCGGATGTGCGCGATCGCGAACGCGACGCCGCGGTCGAGCAGGCTGACGCGATTGCCGTCGAACGTCGCCGGCATGCCGTAGCCGTAGCTGCCGTAGGCGTAGAGCCACAGCGGCTTGCTGCCGTCGCGCGGGTGGCCGTCCTTGTAGACGAGCGAGATCGGCACCTTGACGCCGTCGCGCGCCGTCGCCCACAGCCGCTCGCTCTTGTACTTCGTCGCGTCGTAGCCCTTCACCACGGTCTGCTTGCGCAGCGTGCGCTCGCCGGTCGCAAGCGCCACGTCGAACACCGACGACGGCGTGACCATCGACTGGTAGCCGATGCGGAACGTCGTCGACGTGAACTCCGGCGTGGCGCCGGCGAACGCGGCGTAGACCGGCTCGGGAAACGCCAGCTCGCGCCACGCGCCGGTGGCGAAGTCGAGCACGCGGAAGCGCGTCAGCGCCTCCTTCTTCTCGGTCACCACCGCGTGCGTGGCGAACACGTCGAAGCCCTCGATCTGCGTGTCGGTGCGGTGCGCGACGATCTCCTTGCCGGTGGCGAGGTCGGGCTTGCCCACCGGCACCTGCACGACGCGGAAGTTCACCGCGCCGAGGTCGCTGGCCACGTACCACGAACCCTCGCGGTGGTCGACGCGATAGCGGTGGCCCTTCTGGCGCGCGATCACCGGCTGCCACGCGCCCGTCGGCGCGTCGGCCGGCAGCGCCAGCCAGTCGGCCGTGTCCGTGCTGCCGGCGCCGAGCAGCAGCCACTTGCGGTCGCGGGTGCGCGAGACGCCGATGGCGAACACCTCGTCCGTCTCCTTGTGCACCTGCACGGGCGCCTTGCCGAGTTCCAGTCGCCACAGCGTGTCGCTGCGCTTGGTGACCGCGTCCTCGGTGGCGAAGAACAGCGTCTTGCCGTCGGCCGCCCACTCGAACGACGTCACGCGCTCGGCGAGGTCCTTCTGCACGGCGCCGGTGCGCAGGTCCTTGACCTGCAGCGTGTACTGCCGGAAGCCGGTCGTGTCCGTCGAGTACGCCAGCAGCTGGTCGTCGTCGCTGACCTCGGCGCCGCCGACGCCGATGTAGGCGAGGCCCTTGCCGAGTTCGTTGAGATCGAGCAGCACCTGCTCGGGCGCGGCCTCGTCCATCGCGCCGTCGGCCTTCGCCGGCTTGCGGCACGAGATCGGGTACTGCAGGCCCTCGACGGTGCGGTTGTAGTAGCAATAGCCGCCGCGGCGCGTCGGCACGCTGAGGTCGGTCTGCTGCACGCGGCCGACGAACTCCTGGTACAGCGCCTCCTCCAGCGGCTTCTGCGCCGCCGTCATCGCCTTGGTGTAGGCGTTCTCGGCCTCCAGGTAGGCGCGCACGTCGGGGCTGTCCTTCTCGCGCAGCCAGAACCACGGGTCCTCGAACTTCGCCCCGTGCCATTCCTGCACGTGCGGCACGCGCTTGGCGACCGGGGGTTGCGGCGCTTCCTGGGCCGGGGTCATCGCGGCGGAGACGGCGAGCGCGAGGCTCGCCACGACGGCGGACGGGATCGGTTGCATAGGGAACGGCGCACGTGGCCGCCGGCAAGGAAAGCCTGTCCGGCGTGCGCGCGCCAGCGCGGCGCGGCCCGCGAGCGCTCGCCGGCGGCGCTCACCAGCGCAGGTAGGTGATGGCCACGCGTTTGCCGTCGGCCTCGACGAGCACCTTGGTCGGCCGGCCGCTGGCGTCCTCCTCCAGCGTCGCGAAGTCGCCGCGCAGCCGCCGCAGGTCGTCGACGAAGGCGAAGTACGAGCGCGTGCGATCGTTGGCGAACTCGCTGCCGACGAGGCAGAAGCGGTCGTAGGGCACGCGCGTGCCGTCGGCGACGGTGGCGTCGCCGGGGCGCGGCTCGCCGGGCGAAGCCGCGACGATGTCGCGCACGAGTTGCAGCGCCGCACCGCGCAGCGGCGCGGGTTCGTACGCAGCCGCCGGCGGCGCGGCGCACGCCGCGGCGAGCGCGGCCATGGCACTGGCGACGGAGCGCAGACGACGCGGAGCGTTCATGGGCATGCTGCTTGCGCGGCGCACGCCGCAGGCGCAGTCTGGCACATGCCCATCTCGGGCAGCAACCCTCATGAAGCAAACCTCCCGTTCGTTCGCCGCCGTCGCGGCGCTCTCCGCCTGCCTCGTCACCCCGTCGTGCATCGGCCCGGACAACCTGTACCGCGGCGTCTCGGCGTGGAACTCGAAGGTCTCGGACAGCAAGTACGTCAACGAGATCCTCTTCCTCGGCCTGCACATCCTCCCGGTCTACCCGATCGCGATGGTCGGCGACCGCCTCGTGTTCAACTCGATCGAGTTCTGGTGGGGCAAGAACCCGATCGGCAAGCCCGAGGAGTTCAAGCCGCAGGAAACCGAGTCGAAGTGAGCGACGGCCCGCCCGCCGTCACGGCGTCGTGCGACGGTGCACGACGCCGTCCTCGGCGAGCGCGACGAGGCCAAGGCCGGGCGCGAACCAGAAGCGGTAGTCGCGCGTGCCCACGCCGAGGTCGGCGCGGTTCCAGGTCAGCGTGATCCACAGCCGCACGACGTCGGTCGCCAGCGTGTCGCCGACCGGCTGCGGGGCATCCCAGTTCCACTGCGCCTGCACCGTCATCTGCCCGCCGAGCGACGGCCCGCCGAGCGGCGACTCGACCTGCATGCCGATCGTCGCCGCCTGCGGCCCCGGCGAAGCGCCGAGGAACTGCCAGGCCGGGAACGACTGGTCCCAGACCTCGCGCCAGTTCTCGTCGCTCGCCTCGCGGCCCGCCAGCGCGCTGCCGAGGAAGTACAGCATGTCGACGCCGTGCGGCCCTTCGTAGCGCCACCGGCGGTCGCTGCTGCCCGCCAACGTCGTTCCGGCCGGGGGCGGCTCGACCGTGAACGTCCGGCCGCCTTCGAGCGCGACGGCGGCGCCGAGCGGCTGCCAGTAGTCGGTGAGCGAGGCGGCGCGCGGACCGATGACCACCTGGTAGCTGCCCAGGAACCGAACCTGGCCGTCGATGTGGCCGGTCGCGATGTCGACCGCGGTGGGCACCTGGTCGATCGCGTTGCCGCTGCGCACCTGGCGCAGGCGCACGTTGCCCGGGGCGGTGCCCTCGATCCGCGCCGGCAGGAACGGCGCGCGCAGCGTCGCGCGGACCGCGAGCTCGAGTCCGATCGGCTCGATGCGGAACCCCGACGATGCCGCCACGGTCGGCACGACGCCGGTCTCGACGATGAGCGGCAGGTCGGCGGCGTAGACGCGCAGCTCCGTGGGCGCGGCCAGGGCGCCCGGGGGCACCTCGAGCCGCCAGCCTGCCAGGGCGCCGCCGGCGACCACAAGTTCGCCGCCGGCAGGGCCCAACGTCGCCGACGCCAGGACCGGCTCGCGGCGCGACGAGCCGCTGTCGCATGCCGCCGCAGCCAAGCACAGGATGCAACACGCCACGACAGGTCGGTCGGCCATGCTTGGCGATAGCATGGATGCCGCGCGGCGTAACGCGTTGGTCGCCGCCGGCGGCGGACGCGACCGGTCGGCGGGGCCCTCGTAGTCTGCTGCGATGCCCAACCTGCACCGTCGCATCGCGTCGTCGTTGCTGCCCGCCCTGCTCGCCTCGGTCGCCGCCGCCCAAGGCGGATGGACGCGCGAGGAGGCGATCGCCGAACTGAAGGCGCTGGCGCTGACCAAGACGCCGATGGCCGAGTGGAAGGCGCGCGACGCCAAGATCGCGGCGTGGCAGGAGCGCGTGGCCGGAACCAACCTCGACCTCGGCGACCACCGCTTCCTGCTCGGCGTCGCCAAGTACTTCACCAAGGACGTCGACGGCGCCAGCGCGATCCTGCTCGCGGAACTGGCCGCGCGCGACGGCGCGCTGCCGACGCAGGAGTTCGACATGATCGTCGGCCGCACGCTGATGAACCGCGTCATCACGGCGGTGCGCAACAAGGACCTCGCCGGCGCGCGAACCGCACTGCCGGCGGCGATGCGGCTGTATCCCGAACCGGTCATGGTCGCGCGCGCAGTCGCCACCACGATCGGCGCCGACGACTCGCCGGAGGCCGTGGGATTGCTCGACGACGCGCTCGGCCGCCTGTTCGCCGACGCCCGCGTCGAGCCGGCGGCGCGCATCGCGGCGGTCAAGGCCATGTTCACGCCGCGGCAGGCGGCAGCCGCGGCCGACAAGGGCGGCGCCGCCGAACTCAAGCCGTTCACCGCGACCGACATGGACGGCAAGCCGGTGTCGCTCGCGGCGATGCAAGGCAAGGTCGTGCTCGTCGACTTCTGGGCGACGTGGTGCGGGCCGTGCCTGCGCGAGATGCCCAACGTCGTCGCCGCGCACAAGAAGCACGCCGCCGACGGCTTCGCCGTGCTCGGCATCAGCCTGGACAGCGAGCCCGGCCAGGAGCGCGGCAAGCCGGTGATCGCGCCGGCGAAGGACGGCGCGATGTCGGCGAAGATCCGCGCCAAGGCGACGGAACTCGGCATGGACTGGCCGCAGGTCTACGAAGGCGGCGGCTGGGACACGCGCCTCGCCAAGGAGAACGACATCACGTCGATCCCGGCGACCTACCTGCTCGACCGCAAGGGCGTGGTGCGCTACCGCAACCTGCGCGGCGAGGAACTGGGGAAGCGCGTGGCGGAACTGCTGGCCCAGAAGCCCTGAGCGCCTGCTGGCGGGGGCGGCTCGCGGGCGCTGGACGCCGCCGCGGGCCTTCCCCGCCGCTCCGGCCTTCCGATGCGGCCGGGCGCGGCCTACCTTGGTCGCCCCGCCATGACGACCGCCGCACCTGCCGATCCGATCCGCCTCCGCGACCTGGGCCACAAGGCCGTCGACGGCGGCCGGCTGACCGCCGACGAAGCGCTCGCCCTCTACCGCGGCCTCGACCAGCCGTCGCTCGGCCTGCTCGCGCACGACGTGCGCCTGCGCCTCAACCCGCCGCAGCCCGATGGCTCGGTGCGCGTCACGTACATCGTCGACCGCAACCTCAACCCGACCAACGTCTGCGTCACCGACTGCGGCTTCTGCGCGTTCTTCCGTTCGCCCGGCGACCCCGACGCATACGTGCTGCCGCGCGAGGTCATCTACCAGAAGGTCGATGAACTGGTCCAGAAGGGCGGCATCCAGCTGCTGCTGCAGGGCGGCCACCACCCCAAGCTCAAGACCGACTGGTACGCCGAGCTGTTCCGCGACCTCAAACAGCGCTACCCGCAGGTGTGGATCCACGGCATGAGCCCGCCGGAGATCACGCACCTCAGCAAGATGGAGAAGCGGCCGGTGCGCGACGTGCTCGTCGACCTCAAGGCCGCCGGCCTGCAGTCGATCCCCGGCGGCGGCGCCGAGATCCTGGTCGAGCGCGTGCGCAAGGTCATCGCGCCGAAGAAGGCGAGCACCGAGGAGTGGCTGGAGGTCATGCGCCAATGGGGCCTGATGGGCGGCAAGGGCACCGCGACGATGATGTTCGGCCACGTCGAGACCGACGCCGAGCGCATCGAGCACATGCAGCGCGTGCGCGAACTGCAGGACGAGACCGGCGTGTTCACGGCGTTCATCCCGTGGACGTTCCAGCCGGAGAACACCGCGATGGGCGCCAGCATGCTGGCGGACCGCGGCGGCATGAAGACGACCGTCGCCGAGTACCTGCGCACGCTCAGCCTGTCGCGCCTCTACCTGCAGAACGTGCCGCACATCCAGTCGAGCTTCGTCACGCAGGGCATGAAGACGTGCCAGATCGGCCTGTCGATGGGCGCGGACGACTTCGGCTCGGCGATGCTGGAGGAGAACGTCGTCAGCTCGGCCGGCTGCACGCACCCCACCTCGATCCCCGAGATCGAGCGCCACATCAAGGACGCCGGCTACGTGCCGCAGCGCCGCAACATGATGTACGAGCCGGTCGAGACGCCGGCGACGGACCGGTTCGGCAACCCGGCGGGCCAGAAGAAGGCGGTCGTCAGCAAGGTCGAGGCGTAGGCGCGCGCGGCCCGGAAGGCCACGCCGCCCGGCACGCGCCTTCGCGCCCGGGGCTCGCCGCCGCGCCGCAGTGACTCCGCCGATTCGCCTGCGGTCGTCGGCTTCGCCCCAGCCGCGAATCCACGCACCGGATCGGCGCGCGTCCCGTGACGCAGACCCCAGCGCGCGCGGTGGCCGCCACGCGCAGCGCCCCACGGCACCGCGCCGGTTGCCAGCCGGTCAGGGTCGCGATCGGCGCGACGCCGACCGACCAACTGCCCAGCAGCCGGTCGAAGCTACCGTCGGTCAGCGCTGGTGGCGGCAGCAGGACGCGGCGGCGCGAGGATCGCCGCCCTCACGCTGGCGGCCTCGGTCCTCGCGCTGTTCTTCAGCGACCCGGGTCGCTTCGCGCTCGGCTGGGGCGCGCCCGGCGCGAACTGACGCGCCGCAGCGACCCCCCGCGCCTCCTGCCGCCCTTCCTTCACGGAACGCCCCACCGGGGCCTCACACGCAGCGAGACCCTGCTTGCCGTGCGCCTGCTGCGCACGTCCAGCAACCACACCATGACCTCCCTCCCCACCTTGCGCTCCCTGGCCGCCATCGCGGCCCTGGCCGCGGCCATCGCCGCCCAGTCCCCGCTCACCCTCGGCAACCTCGTCACCGTCCGCGTCGGCGACGGCGCCAACGCGCTGACGAACGCGACGCAAGCGGTGTTCCTCGACGAGTACACGCCCGCCGGTGTCCTCGTGCAGTCGATCGCGCTGCCGACCGCGCCCAACGGCAACAACCGCCAGTTCACCTTCCGCGGCGGCTCGACGTCCGAGGGTTACCTGAACGTCTCGAGCAACGGCCTCTACCTGCTGCTCGCCGGCTACGACGTGCCGCCCGGCGCCGCGGTCACGCTGACCGAGCAGGCCCCCGCTTCGACGACCAACCGCGTCGTCGCGCGCATCGACCTCGCCGGCCAGATCGACACCACGACCGCGCTGACCGACGCCTACAACGGCGGCCCGACGACCGCCGGCAACGTCCGCGCCGCGGTCAGCGACGACGGCTCGCGCTTCTGGCTGTCGGGCACCGGCGCGTCGGGCAGCGCCGGCGTGCGCTACGTCGCGGCGGTCGGCGACACGACGTCGATCGGCGTGCAGAGCGGCGCGCCGACCAACACGCGCGTCGCAGGCATCTACGACGGCCAGCTGTACACGTCGAGCGCTTCGACGGTGTACCTCGGCATCAACAAGGTCGGCGACGGCCTGCCGACGGCTCCCGGGCAGGCGGCGGTGACGCTGCTGCAGGGCTTCCCGACGACGGGCGGCACGGCGGCCAGCTCGGCCTACGACTTCTTCTTCGCGGATCCGGACACGCTGTACGTCGCCGACGACAACGCCGTCGCCTCGACGGCCGGCGGCATCAACAAGTGGACGCGCGATCCGGTCACCGGCACCTGGACCAAGCAGTACCGCCTGCAGCTCGGCGGCGCCGGCGCGCAGACCGCGGCGCGCAGCATCAGCGGCTTCGTGCAGAACGGCGTCACCACGCTGTACGCCGTCTGCAACACCAGCGGGCTCGCCACGACGACGCTCGTCTCGGTCGTCGACGCCGGCCCGGCCTCGGCCGTGACCGCGCTCGCGACCTCGCCGGCTAACACCGCGTTCCGCGGCCTGCGCCTGCTGACCAAGCCGTCGACGGCGACGCGCTTCCCGGCGGCGTGCGGCACGGCGGGCATCAAGCTCAACGGCAACGCCGAGGTCGGCACCGACGTCCGCACGACGGTGACGAACCCGGTCGGCTTCCCCTTCATCGGCTACGGCCTGACGCAGATCGGCCTGCCGGTGATCCCGGGCTGCGCCTGCACGCTCGGCCACGACTTCATGCTGCTGTTCAGCACGCCGCTGCCGCCGGCCGCCGCCTCGCACACGCTGTCGATCCCGAACGTGCCCGGCGTCGTCGGCCTGCCGATCCTGGTGCAGGGCATGGACCTGTTCGCCCCGGGCGGCTGCACCCAGCCGCTCGACTTCACGCTGACGGACTACTTCCGCTTCGTGATCCAGTGAGCGACTGATCGGCGCGCGCTGCGGCCGCTGCCGCAGCGCCGCTCACCGCGTCGTGTAGCCGGTCATCTCCAGGTACCCGCGGCCCGTCGCCGGCTTGCCCGCGAACGTGCCGTCGACGCCGACCGCGCCTTCCCAGTAGCGCACGATCACGCGCAGTTCCTGGTCGGCGAGCAGCGGCGCGACCGCGAGGTCGAAGGCCGGCTCGCCGCGGTGCCGCAGCCGCCAGCGCGCCGGATAGCGCGCGCCGCCGTCGGCCGCCGTCCATTCGCCATCGGGCAGCAACTCGATGGCCGCCGGTTCGAGCCGGGTTGCAGCCCCGTCCGGGCCGACGACGACGCCGCGGCTCCACGGATCGCGGCCGCCGTCGCGCCGGCGCAGCTGGTACCACATCACCTCGACGCCGCCGTCGAGCTGCAGCGAGAACCAGTCCCAGCCCACCTGCTCCGGCCCGAGCGCCGACGTGCTCCATTCGCGGTCGAGCCAGCCCTCGCCGCGCACGTCGTGGACCTCGCCGTCGGCGGTGATGCGGCCGGCGAGCGGCAGGCGCGTGAGCGAGTAGTAGTGCGAGGCGTTGCCCGGCTCGCCGCTCTTCCTGCTGAGGCCGGCGTCGCCCTGCAGCACCACCGGCTTGCCCGCCGACAGTTCGAGGTCGAAGGCGAAGTCGCGCGCCGGGGCCAGCAACCGCAGCGGCAGGAAGCCGTCACCACCCGCGGCGCCCGCGGCCGACCAATCGAGGCACTGCACGGCGAACGGCTGGTCCGCCGCCGGCCCGCGCACGAACGCGAGATCGCCGGCGGCGCGGCTGATGCGCTCGTCGAAGTGGAAGCGTTTGCCGTCGACGTCGGCGAGCGCGGCGTGCGCGAACACCATGTCGCGCGCGGCGAGCGCGCCGGCGCGCTCTGGCACGATGGCGGCGAGCGCCTGGCGGAAGAACACCAGCTGCACGCCAAAACGCCGGCCCGCCGCGGTCGCGACGTGGCCGGTGACGTACCACCACTCGGTGCGAAACCCCGGATGCGGGCCGTGATCGCGCGGGAAGACCAATTGCGGCGGCGCGACGGCGCGTTCAAAGCCTTCGACCGGGCCGGCGGCGAGCGCGTCGGCGACACGCAGCAAGGCGCCGCTTTCGGCGTCCGCGCTGGCCGCGCCCTCGCTGCCGCAGGCTGCGAACCCGACGGCGAGCGCCAACGCCGCCGCAAGCCGGCGACGCACAGGCGCGATGGCGCGGTGTTGCCGCGTGTTCGCGCTCGTCAGCACGCGGTCGTCGCCCGCCGCGCGGTTGGGCGACGGCGGCTGGTGCGGCGTGTCCCCGACCGCTCGTCCGTGCGTATCGCCCACCGCGCAGTCGATGGCATGCAGCCCGTTCGGCGTGACGACGTTGGTCCGCCATCCAGAGTCGCTGCGCGTGCCCCGCAGCGCACCGGCCGCCGACGGCGCGTCCGCGTTCGGCCGCAGTCCGTGCTCGCGCATTCGTTGGCTCGCCATCGTCAACCCTCCCGCAGCGCCGTCGCCGGCCGCATGCGCGCGTACCGCCACGCCGGCGGCAGGCCGGCGACGAGCCCCGCACCGGTGGCGAGGGCCAGCGCTTCGACGACGGCCGCGGTCGGCACCGCGACGTCGGCGAGCGACCAGCCGAAGGAAATCGTGTTGATGACGTGCGCCAGCAGATGGCCGAGCAGCGCGCCGAGCGGCCACGCCAGCAGGCCCGCGCACAGGCCAAGCAGCGCCGTCTGGCCGAGCACGACGGCGGCGATGGCCGACCGGCGCGCGCCGAGGCACCGCAGCAGGCCGATCTCGGGCCCGCGTTCGTACTGCAGCGCGCCGAACGCCGCGTAGATGCCGATGGCGGCCACGAGCAGGCAGAGCAGGCGCATCACGCCGGTGATCGCGAACGTGCGGTCGAAGATCTCCATCGAAGTCCGGCGCAGGTCCTGCTGCACGTAGACCTCGAGCGCCTGTTCGCTCGCGGCGACGACGTCGCGGCGCAGCGCCTGCGCGAACGCCTCCGGCGCGACGTCGGCGCGCACCTCGAAGCACAGCGCGGTCGCCGGCGCGCCGGCGTGGCGCGCCAGCCAGCCGGCGCCGACCATCACTTCGCCGCGTTCGTTGCTGTAGTCGCGGTAGACCGCGGCGATCGGCAGTTCCTGCACGCCCGCTGGCGTGGTGACGCGCAGCGGCGCGCCGACGCGCAACTGCCAACGAAACGCCAGCGGCTCGGACACCCACGCGCCCGCGCCGGTCGCCAGCGCCGCGCGCGCCGTCGCGTCGGGCGCGCCGAGCAACGGGAACGCCGCGGTCCAGCGCGGCGTCGGCCCGACGCCGACGACGTCGACTTCGGCCGGCTGCGGCAGCGCGCCGCCCTGCACGGGCAACTGCGTGCGGCAATACCGCGTCGCCGCCGCGACCTCGGGGCGAGCCAGCATCGCCGTCACCGCCGCTGGCGCGATCGGCTGCGCGCGGTCGTCGACGCTACCCGGCACCGACACGAAGACGTCGCCGGGGAGCGCCTGCCCGAGCCAACCGTCGACGCTGGCGCGGAAGCTGCCGACCAGTGTCGCGA
>JADCJE010000190.1 GCA_020247305.1 Phycisphaerales bacterium
CGAGGACGCGAAGGTGCTCAGCAGCGCGTGGGGGTGGTACGAGACCGGCGTGCACTTGGGGATAGGAAGAACAAGCAGCGGTCCCTGACCACCCGGAACCCATCCACGCCATCCAGCCGCCCCCGCGCGCCCGCGTACACCCGGTCACTCCCGCTCGTCTGCGCCCGTTCGCGGCCCACATCGCGCCCGCCGGGCACACCGCTTCCCCGCCGCGACCTCCGCGAGGCCACCGCACTGCCCTCCCGTCACTCCGCGACACCGTCGTCGCCGCCCTCACTACCAGCCCCACCGCCCGGCGGCGCGCGGCACGCCGCCAGCTCCGGCACTGCCGCGGACAGCCCCAGCGACCCGAGCACCTTGCGAACCGACTCCGGGTCGTGGATCGCCGCCAGCACGCGCCGCGTTCCCGAGCAGTGCGCACACAGCAGCACCCGATCCCGAACACTCGCATCAGCAGCGACGCCCATGGATAGCGCCGCCGGCCAGCGCGTCGCTTCCCACCACCATGCGGAACCCGCAGCCGTTCGCGTAACCGCCGCTGCAGTTGCCGGCGACGGAACGCCGCGTCCTCGCCGTTCGCCGCCACCGGCCCAGGCTCAGCCGATGCAACGCCAGCCGTTCCGTGATTGCAGCCTTCGCCGTCACCGTCCTCCTCCACCCGCCTCGGCACCACCCGCGAACGCAACCCCGCCGCCGGGGCCAGCACCCCGTGATATGTCACCAGATGTTTGCGCGGCTTCGGCACCAAGGCACACAGCCGCTCCATCAGCACCTCCTTCGTCATCACCACCGCCGTCGTGCCGTCCTTCCACCGCTTCTTCAGTGAGTACGCAATGCGACCGTCCGCCAGCTCACTGAGCCGCGACTCCGCCACCGCCGGCCGCGCCGCGTACCGAGCGCAACTGCCCGTTCTCGACGAAGATCAGGTCGGACGCGCCGTGCACCGCCATGGCGGTGATGTCGTCGGTCAGCGCCGGCGGCGGGCTCGCCAGCGGATGCCACTGCACGCCGTCGAAGCGAGCGATGCGCGTCGCGGGGACGCCGCCGGCCGTCCCGAACGCGCCGCCGACGAGCAGGTGGTTGTTGGCGTCGATGGCGAGCGAGAACGCCGCGCCGCCGATGCCGGACCCGAGCGGCTGCCAGCCGGCAGCCGGATCGAGCCGCGCGACGCCGTTCGCTTGCACGCCGCCGACCGACTGGAAGCTGCCGGCGATCACCAGTTCGGGCGGCAGCGGACCCGGACCGTCGCGGTCCCAGTCGATGCTGGCCCGGATCGGGCCGTCGAGGTTGTCCGGCGTGGCCAGCGCCCGGACGTCGATGCCGCATTGCGCGGCGAGGTTGGCGACGGTGAATGCGAACACGACACCGCTGGACGCGAGGGACTCGTGCTTCGTGGGGTTGGTGGCCAGCCGTCGAGGTGGCCGAGCGGGTAGAGGGGACCTCGGCGATAGGCCGCATACGACGCGCGGTAACCGCCCCGCCCTCATGAACCGTAGCCCTCCGCGCCCGGCGGCGGGTCGCGCACCGGGTTCGTGCGGCGGCAGGGACGGCGGCGCTGCCGCAGCCGACCCTTCGCTGCGCCGGCGCACGCCGGGTCAGCCCGCCCCGAACGTCGCCTCGAAGGCCGCGAGGTTGGCGTTGGTCTGGCGGTTGCCGCGCGGGATCGCGAAGACCACGCGCGCGATCCCGCCGCCGTCCGCCGCGAGCGCCTGCTGCGCCGTCGCCGACGCCATGCGCGGATCGCCGCCGAAGGCCCCGCAGCCCCACGCGCCGAGCACGAGGGTCTGCGTGCCTTGGTGGCGCGCGATGCGCAGCACGTTGCGCCAACGGCGCAGGAACGTCGCCGCCAGCTCGTCCGTCGCCCCCGGCTGGTCGCGCAGGAACCACTCGCTGTGCGGCGCCGGGGCCGTGATCACCGCGACGAAGAACGGGTCCGGCAGCAGGCTGCCCGCGTCGGCGACCCGGAAGAACGGCACCGCCGGGCTGAAGATCGCGTGGTCGGTGTACAGCGACGAGTCGTGCGCGCAGTTGGCGTCGTAGTACGGCTTGCACGCCACGAGGCACGGGTACAGGCCCGAGCAGCGGCACAGGTCTTCCTCCTGCGCCCGCGCGCCGCGCAGGAAGCCGCCGCCTGGGCTCACCGCCGACGCGAAGTTGAGCACGCTGACGCGCGCCGCCGACGTCGCCGCCAGTTGGCGGGCGACTTCCTGCGTCGTGCCGGCGACGACCTGCACCTCGGGTGCGGGCGCTGGACACGCCGCGAGCGCGGCGCAATCGGCCGGCGTGTAGTGCCGCGTGCGCGCCACGGCCGCGGCCTGCTCGGCCGCGAAGCGCACGGTGCGGCCTTCGATTTCGTACGCGCCACGTTGGACGATGTGCAGCGCGCGTAGGGCGGATTCGTGGAGCGACATCGTTACACGTCGTGGGCTGAGAGTCTGCATCACGAAAGGCCACGCCGCCCGATACGCGCCTTCGCGTCCCGAGGCTAGCTGCCGAGCGTCGGCGAATCGACCGATTCGCCGGCAGCCAAAGGCTTCGCCCCGACCGCGGATGCACGCGCCGGATCGGGGATAGGAAGAACAAGCAGCGGTCCCTGACCACCCGGAACCCATCCACGCCATCCAGCCGCACCCGCGCGCCCTCGTACAGCCGGTCACTCCCGCCCGTCTGCGCCCGTTCGCGGCCCACATCGCACCCGCCGGGCACA
>JADCJE010000191.1 GCA_020247305.1 Phycisphaerales bacterium
AGATGGACGGCGGCGGCCACGAGCGCGGCATGCGCTCGGGCACGCTCAACGTCACCGGCATCGTCGGCATGGGCGAGGCCGCCCGCATCTGCCGCGAGGAGATGGCGACCGAGGTGCCGAAGCTCAGGGCGCTGCGCGACCGGCTGGAGGCGCGGCTGCTCAAGGCGCTGCCCGACGCCGTGCGCAACGGCGACCCCGACGCCCGCCTGCCGCACCTCGCCAACGCCTCGTTCCCGTACGTCGAGGGCGAGTCGCTGATCATGGGCATCAAGGAACTCGCCGTGTCGTCGGGCTCGGCCTGCACGTCGGCGAGCCTGGAACCGAGCTACGTGCTGAAGAGCCTGGGCCTCGGCGACGAGCTGGCGCACAGCTCGATCCGCTTCTCGCTCGGCCGCTTCACCACCGAGCAGGAAGTCGACTACGCCGCCGACCGCGTCATCGCCGAGGTCAAGCGCCTGCGCGAGATGTCGCCGCTCTGGGAGATGGTCCAGGAAGGCGTCGACCTCAGCCAGGTGAAGTGGACGCACCATTGATCGGGTCGCCGCCGCGCAGCGATCGCAACCGCATACCCAACGAACCAACCACCCCCCGCCAACTGCCATGGCCTACAGCGACAAGGTCCTCGACCATTACCAGAACCCGCGCAACGTCGGCTCGCTCGACAAGAACGCCCCCGACGTCGGCACCGGCGTCGTCGGCGCGCCCGAGTGCGGCGACGTCATGAAGTTGCAGATCAAGGTCGGCGACGACGGCCGCATCCTCGACGCCAAGTTCAAGACCTACGGCTGCGGCTCGGCGATCGCGTCGTCGTCGCTCGCCACCGAGTGGCTCAAGGGCACGACGGTCGACGCCGCCGCGCAGATCAAGAACACGCAGATCGTCGAGGAGCTGTCGCTCCCGCCGGTCAAGATCCACTGCTCGGTGCTCGCCGAGGACGCGATCAAGGCCGCGATCGAGGACTGGCGCAAGAAGAACGCCGCGGCACAGGGCGCCACCGAGGGCGCTGCAGGAGCCAAGCCGTGAGCGACACCGCCGCCAAGGCGCCGGAGGCACCGGCGGACAAGAAGCCGCAGCGCGGCGTCGTGCTGACCGAGCGCGCCGCCAAGGAGATCCTGCGCGTCATCGCCGAGCAGGGTTTCCCGGCGGACGCGACCTGGGTGCGCGTCGGCGCCAAGGGCGGCGGCTGCTCGGGCTTCACCTACGTGCTCGACTTCGACCGCACCGGCCCGACCGAGTTCGACCTCAGCTACCCCCAGCACGGCGTCAACGTCGTCGTCGACAAGAAGAGCGAGTTCTTCATGGGCGGCACGATGCTCGACTTCAACGACGGGCTGCTCGACCGCGGCTTCGTGTTCAAGAACCCGCAGGCCACCGGCTCCTGCGGCTGCGGCACCTCGTTCTCGGCGTGACCCACGTCCCGGCCCCCGATCCGTTCACCGTCTTCGGGGTGCCCCGGACGCTGGACCTCGATGCGCGCGAACTCGAGCGCCGCTACCTGCGGCTCTCGCGCGAGTGCCATCCCGACCACTTGCGCACGCAGGACGCCAACGACTGCCTCGCCGTGCTGCAGCGGGCCGCCGAGGTCAACGACGCCTGGAAGACGCTGCGCGACCCGTGGACGCGCGCCAAGGCGCTGCTCGAAGCCGAGTCGCCCGGCGTGCTCGCCGCCAACAAGAAGCTCGACCCGGCGTTCCTCGCCGACGCGCTCGAACTCGCCGAAGAGGTCGCCTTCGTGCGGCCCGACCACGTCGGCGCGCTGCGCGCCCGCCTGCAGCAGGCGCTCGACGCCGACTTCGCGGCGCTGCGCGCCGACGTCGGCCGCGCCGACCTGCCCGCGGCCGCGCGCCGCGTGCACGGCGCCCACTACCACAAGAAGGCCCTCGCCGACCTGGAGCACAAGGCGTGACCACCGCCCCGCAACCGCCCGCCGCCCCGCGCCTCGTGCTCGGCATCGACCTCGGCACCACCAACAGCCTCGCCGCCGTGCGCGCCGGCAAGGGCGCGCGCGTGCTGCGCGACCGCGACGGCGAGCCGCTGGTGCCGTCCGTCGTCTGCTTCCATCCCGACGGCCGCACCATCGTCGGCCGCGACGCCAAGGCGCTGCGGCTCGACTTCCCCGAGCGCACGGTGTTCTCGATCAAGCGCCTCATCGGCCGCTCGGCCGCCGAGGTCCAGCAGGAAGCCACGCGGCTGCCCTACCGGGTGGTCGCCGCCGATCGCGGCCTGCCGCGCGTGCAGATCGGCGACCAGCAGTGGACGCCCGAGGCGATCAGCGCGCTGATCCTGCAGCAGGTGAAGGCCACCGCCGAGCAGGCGCTCGGCCAGCCGGTGCGCGAAGCCGTCGTCACCGTGCCGGCGTGGTTCGACGACGCGCAGCGGCAGGCGACCAAGGACGCCGCCCAGCTCGCCGGCCTCGAGTGCCTGCGCATCCTCAACGAACCGACCGCGGCCGCGCTCGCCTACGGCATCGACGGCAGCAAGGACGGCACGGCGCTGGTCTACGACCTCGGCGGCGGCACCTTCGACGTCTCGATCCTGCGCATCGACGACGGCGTGTTCCGCGTGCTGTCGACCGCCGGGGACACCCACCTCGGCGGCGACGACTTCGACGAACTGCTGGGCCAGCGCATCCTGGCGCAGCTGCCGCCGACCAGCGACCCCTACGTGCTGCAGGCGGTTCGCGCGGCGGCCGAGGGACTCAAGATCCGCCTGTCCGACGCCGACCGCGCCGAGCTGGAACTCGACCTCGGCGACCGCGGCGCCGTGAAGCTGGCGGTGACGCGCGCCGAGTTCGAGGCCGCGATCGCGCCGCTGGTGCAGCGCACGCTCGACTGCGTGACGCGCGCGGTCAAGGACGCCGGCCTGCAGCTGCACGAACTGGACGACGTCGTGCTCGTCGGCGGCAGCACGCGCGTGCCGCTGGTGCGCGCCCGCCTGCAGGCGCTGACCGGCAAGGTCCCGCACACCGGCGTCGACCCCGACCTCGCCGTCGCGCTCGGCGCCGCGATCCAGGCCGACGTGCTCGCCGGCAACGACCGCTCGCTGCTGCTGCTCGACGTCATCCCGTTGTCGCTCGGCCTGGAGACGCTCGGCGGCGCGGTGCAGAAGCTGATCCTGCGCAACAGCACGATCCCGACGTCGGTGACCGAGGAGTTCTCGACCGGCGTCGACAACCAGACCGCCGTCGACCTGACGATCTACCAGGGCGAGCGCGAACTGGCGCAGGACTGCCGCCTTCTCGGCCGCTTCCAGTTGCGCGGGCTCCCCGCGCTGCCGGCGGGCCTGCCGCGCATCGCGGTGACCTTCCTCGTCGACGCCGACGGCGTGCTGCGGGTTACCGCGCGCGAGCAGCGCACCGGCGCGCAGGCGAGCATCCAGATCGTGCCGACGTTCGGGCTAACTCGCGACGAAGTGCGCAAGATGATGCTCGACTCGATCGAGCACGCGCAGCACGACTACCTCGCGCGCGAGGCGATCGACACGCGCAACAAGGCCGAGGCGATGGTGCGCGGCACGCAGAAGGCCCTGCAGATGGCCGAACTGCCGCCCGACCAGACCTACGCCGTGCAGAAGGCGACCAAGGCCCTGCAGAAGCTGCTGGCGGCGAACGCCGACGCCGCGGCGCTGAAGGCCGGCTGCGACGAACTCACCAAGCTCACCGCCACGATCGCGGACGACGTGATCAGCTCGGCGGTGACCAAGGCGCTCAAGGCCGACGAGATCCGATGACCGCGGTGCGACTCCAGGTGCGCGGCGACGACCGCGCGTTCTCGATCGAGGTCGGACAGTCGATCCTCGACGCGGCGATGGCCCAGGGCGTAACGCTCGACCATGCGTGCGGCGGCGTGTGCGCGTGCTCGACGTGCCACGTGAAGGTCAAGCAGGGCAGGGAGTGCCTGTCCGAGGCCAGCGACGACGAACTGGACCAGCTGGACGAAGCGCGCGACGTGGGGTTGGACTCGCGGCTCGGCTGCCAGGCGCGCGTGTTGCGCGCGCCGGCGGGCGGCGTGGTCGAGGTCGTGATCCCGACGTGGAACGTGAACGCGGTGCGGGAAGGGCACGGCCACGGCCCCGAGTAACCGCTCCAAGTCGACCAACGCACCCAAGCATGGAACGCCTCCAACTTGGCGGCGTCCCACGGCCGTGGCCGTACTACCCGCGGCTGCTTGCCGCGTTGGCGTCGCTCCCACGGTGTTGGGTTGCCGTGGGGGTTGGCGTCAACGTTGCCGTTGGCGTCGCCATTTGCGTTGCGACTGCATCGCCTAGCGGACTTCCCAGCTAGAAACGCTGCGGGCACACGAACACCACGAACCGCAGCGGCAGCGGCTTCGAAGGCCTGGGACGGGATGAGGGAAGCGGTCGCGGGCAGTGGCGACTCCAAGTGGGAGCGGTGTGCGATGGCCTTGCCGACGCTGCGACCGTTCGCTGGCGACCCTGGCCGTTCGCCGACGGCACACCCGCCGATCACCGTGTGCGCGCCGGAGATGGCCCGAACGAATCTCGAACGCGGTGTTGCGTTGGTGAGGTCGGGGATATATTTATGCGAATTCAAAGTGTGGCCGCACGAGGGCTGCATCGTTGCGCGCAAGTTGCGGCGAGGAGGTGCGGCGATGAGCTGCGGCGAGGACGGACTAGCAGGAAAGGACGTGCAATGACGCGGCGCGAAGTGGGCAAGGTCGGCAAGCCCGGCAAGCCGGGCAATTCAGACGCGCAGAGCGCGGCTCGTGCGGCGGCAAAGGATGGCGCTGGTGCGCGGCCGAAGGCGCGGGCTCGTTCGCAGTCCGGGCGTCGGTTGGTCCAGGGCGAACTGCCGTTCCGCCAGCACGGTGGCGCACGCGCAGGCGCCGGCCGCAAGCCCAACGGCGCTGCGCCGTTGATGGCCCGGACGACGCGGCCCTCGCACGCCGCCTACCACCCCGCACTGGTCACCGTGAAGCTGCGCCAGCACCTGCCGCGGTTGCGCAACCGCAAGGAGCGCGCGGCGTTGCTCACCCACTTCGCGCGCGGCAAGGACCGGTTCGGCTTCCGGCTGCTGCACTTC
>JADCJE010000192.1 GCA_020247305.1 Phycisphaerales bacterium
CTGCGCGCGCAGGCCTTCCGCGCGCTCGACGTCGCAGGTGGCGAACACGACCTGCACGCCGCGGGTGGCGGCGCGGGCGAGCAGGAACCCGACCTGCCGCAGGCGCTCGGGATCGACGTTGGTCACCGCGTCGTCGAGCACGAGCGGCAGCACGCGGTCGGGCTGCTCGGCGGCGAGCACCTCGGCCATCGCCAACCGCGCGGCGAGCGCCGTCAGTTCGCGGCCGCCCTGGCTGAGTTCCTGGAACTTGAACGCGCCGAGCCCGCCGGCCGTGCGGTCGACGAGGCCGAGCGTGCGCTGGTCGTCGCCGGCGAGGCCGATGCGCACGCCCGGGCCGTGCGCGAGCGCGAGGTAGGCCGCGCAGGCGTCGACGAACGGCTGCTCGCGCCGTTCGCGCTGCTCGGCCTGGATGCCTTCGAGCACCGCGAGCAGCAGCTTGTCCGCCTCGGCGCGCTGCCGCGCCGCCGCGGCGGCATGCTCGGCGCGGGCGAGGTCGGCGGCGAGCTGTTCGAGGGTCGCGTCGAGGTCTTCGTGGCGTTCTCCGCCGAGGCGTTGTTCGTGCTCCTTGATGCCGCCGCCCAACTCGCGGCTGCGACCTTCCAGGTGCGCGGCCTGCCGCGTGGCGGTGGCCAGCTTGTCGGTCGCTTGTTCCAACTGCGCGGCGAGCGGCGCTGCCGCTGCGATCGCCATCGCGAGTTCACGGACGGCCTCGGTGAGCGTACGCAGACGCCCGTCCCGGTCGTTGGTCGGCCCCGCCGCCTGCTCGGCGGCGCTCGCGGTGGCGGCGGCGGCGGCCCGCGCACTCCGGCGCTCCGCCAGCGCTGTGTTCGCGTGTTCCCACCCGGTGCGCGCGGCCTCGGCCCGCTTCGTCGCCGCGCGCCTGGCGTTGTGTGCCGCGGTCGCCGCAGTTTCCGCCAGGGCCACGCGCGTGGTCATCGTCGGCTCGTCGACGCCGGCCGGCAGTTCGCCGACCGCCTTCGCCAGCGCGTCGACGAGGCTCGCCAACTGCTGTTGGCGCGCGGGCAGGCGCAGCAGCTCGGCCGTAGGGTCCGGTAGCGCACTCAGCACGCCATTGGCGGCATCGACGTCTAGCTGGCGGCGGGTGCGCGCGTCGGCGCGCGCGCGCGCGTCATCGACGTCGGTCACGCCGAGCTGGCCGAGCAGTTGGCGCAGCGCCGCACGGCGGGTGTCGAGTTCGGCGATCAGGGCGGCGAACTCGTCGCCGCCGGGCTGCACGAGCACGCGCGTGCCGTCGGCGTGAGCCAGCTCGATCGGGCGGTCGACATGGCGGGACTCGCCGACGGCGAGCGGTTCGCCATCGACGGTCAACCTGGCGTCGCCGGCGGTGCGCACCAGCCGGGCCGCGGCCCCGGCGATGCGGGCCTCGGCGGTCGCCAGGTCGCGCGACGCCTTCTCCACGGCGACGACGTCCTTGCCCGAGATCGGCAGCGCGCCAGCCAACGCGTCTTCGGCGGTGATGACGGCCTTGCGCTGGCGCGCGCGCACCGTGGCTTCTGCCTGCCGCTGCGCAAGTTCGCCCTCGCAGCGGGCGAGGTCGCCCCGCGCCCGCAGGAACTCCCCCTGCTTGCGCGCCGTCGCTGCCGCGGCTTCGGCATGCTCCGCCGCGGTCGCGAGTTCGCCCGCGAGTGCCACCGCCGCGTCGCGCGCCGTGCGCCGGTCGGCTTCCACCGTTGCCGCGATGTCCTCGGCGGCGACGGCGTCGGCGAGCGCCCCGGCGGCCGACTCGCAGGCGCGCAGCACGCCGCGGAACGTCGCGACGGACTGCTGCGCCTGGTCCAATTGCTGGGCGAGCCCGGATGCCGCGTCGACCGTCGGTCGCAGCGCTTCGACCTCGTTGCGCAGCGCCACCGCCTCCGGCGCGAGCCGTGCGGCTTCGGCTTGGACGCCGGCGAGCTCCGTGCGCATCTGCTGCAAGCGCTCGGCGTCCGCCGCACGCTCACCGCGGCGCGACACGGCGGCAGCGTGCTGGCCGCGCAGCGTCTCGACGCGATGCGCCAGCGCGCCGGCGTCGCTGTCGCGCAGCAGGTCCTTGCGGTTCTTGCTCCACGACGCGTCCACGGCGGCGCGCACGGCCCGCAGCAGCCCGGCGTCGCCGGCGGCCAGTTCCATGCCGCCGCCGAGGTCGGCGCGGGCCGCGAGGGCGCGCGTGAGTTCGCGCTGGCCTGCCTCGGTGGTCAGCGGATCCGCCGTCGCCTTGCCCTGCCAGATCCACAGGTGGTCCCACGCGGCGTCGACCTCGCCTTCGCGGCCGCCGGCGGCCTTGCGCCCGGTCAGCTGCGTCAGCCGCTCCTCGGCCTCGGTCGAGCGCCACTGCTTGGCGGCCGTGACGTCGGTCAGCTCGCACACGGCCGACGCGCCGCCGGTGAACACCTTGCGCAGCCGCCATGAGCGTCCCTCGGCGGTGAACTCCAGTTCGACCTCGGGGTTGCCGCCGAAGCGGCTGACCATCGACTCGCGGGCGTAGCCGCCGCTGCGGTGCGCGAGGAAGAGCGCGCGGTGCATTGCCTCGACCAGTGTGCTCTTGCCGTGCTCGTTCGGGGCCGCCAGCACCGTGTAGCCGTCGGCGAACGCCACCGCGGTGTCGCGGTGGATGCGGTAGTTGCGCACGCGCAGTCGCTGCAGCTTCACGAGGCGCCTCCGTCAGCGGTCGCGCGCGCGTGGCCGTGCAGTTGCGCCAGCGCGGCCTGCGCCAGCGCGGCGTCCGGGCCACCGGCCGCCATGCGTTCGTGCAGGCGCCGGGCGGCGTGGCCGGCGAGCCCCGGCAGCGCGCACAGCTCGGCCAGCTCGGTCGCATCGGGCTGCCGCGCGATCTCGCCGCGCAGTTGCAGCGCCAGCAGCAGCGGCCGCAGGTCGGCGAGGCCGTCGGTGAGCCGCGCATGGTCGGCGAACGCCAGCGCCGAGCCGGCGACGTCGAGCTGGCAGACGATGCCGCGCGCGCGCGCGGCGGCGCGGGCGTGCAGCAGCGACAGCAACTCCGTCACCGCCGCGCCGTCGCGCAGCGCCACGACGCGCCGCAGCCACGCGAGGCCGCCGGGCAACGGCGTCGGCGTGACGGCCACGGCGCCTGGCCCGTGCACGTCGAGGCGCAGGCAGGCGCCGGCGCGTTCGCCGTCCTGGTGATGGCTCGGGAAGCCATCGGGCTCCGGCGCGCCGGCGTACCACGCCGGGCACGGCAGGCCGGGGACCTGCTGCTGGCGGTGGAAGTCGCCGAGCGCGAGGTAGTCGAGCTTGGCCGCCTCGCCGCCGTCGGCCACCAGCGCGCGGCCCGCGCCAGCTTCTTCGGCGAACGACAGCGTCGCCGCGTGCACGAGGCCGACGCGCGCGCGTCCTGGGGCGCTCGGCGCCTGCGCGAGGTCGGCGAGCGCGATCTGGTCGAAGCGCTGGCGGACCGGATGCGCGACCACGTCGACGCCGCCGACGGCGATGGCTGCGATCGCGCCGCGCACGAGCGTGAAGTTGGGCGCGAGCGCCTGCCGGTGCTGCGTGAACGCGCGGCGTTCCCACACGCTGCCAGCGCCGCCGTGGTCGTGGTTGCCGGGGATCGCGATCACGGGCACGCCGATGCCGCCGATGTGGCGCAGCGCCTCGACGACCCACTTGTCCTCGACTTCGTTGGTGTGGAACACGTCGCCGGCGACGAGCACGGCCGCGGCGCCGCACGCGCGGGCCGCCGTGGCGATGCGATCGACGGCGGCGAAACGCTCCTGCCGCAGGCGCGCCTGCGTGTCCGGATCGTCGGACATCGCGTGGAACGTCTTGCCGAGGTGCCAGTCGGCGGTGTGCAGCAGCGTCGTCGTCATCGCGGTTCCTTCTCGCCCACGCAACCTCGCCGGTGCGGCCAGCAGCGCGGCGCGCCGCGGCGGCGGTCCAGCGGTATAGCCACGCGCGAAAAGGGCGGCAAGCCGACGCGCTCCGCGCCGCTCGTGGCCGGCGGCCTTGCATCCGCCGCTGGCGCGCGGTCGAACGCGACCCCATGCGCCGCCTCGCCGCCCTGCTGCTTCTCCTCGCCGCCATCCCGTTCGTCGCCGGCGGCTGCAGCACGACCTACCCGCGCCGCGACCCGACCGGCGAGCCGTTTCCGGCGGTCCGCGGCGAGGCGCTCGACGGCACGGCGGTCGCGCTGCCCGACGTCGGCAAGGGCGCGCCGCTGCTGCTGCTCATCGGCTATCAGCAGAACACGCAGTTCGACCTCGACCGCTGGCTGCTCGGCCTGTCCGAGACCGGCGTCAAGGTGCGGGCGTTCGAGGTCCCGACGCTGCCCGGCCTGATGCCGGGCCTCGCGTCGGGCTTCATCGACGGCGGCATGCGCCGCGGCATCCCCAAGGAGGACTGGGGCGGCGTCGTGACGGTGTACGGCGACGCCAAGGCGATCGCGCAGTTCACCGGCAACGACGACGGCCTGCCGGGACGCATCGTGCTGCTCGACAAGAACGGCTTGGTCGCGTGGTTCCACGACCGCGGCTACTCGGTCGGCTCGCTGCGCGCGCTGCAGCAGAAGGTCGGCGAACTGGCGCGCTGACGCGGCGGCGCCGCGCCCAGCGCCCCGAGCCCCGCGGCGCGCCGGTTGCGACGAACGCGTTGCACGCGCCGCGGCCGCAGCGGCTTGCCGGCTTGCCGGGGCGTCGCACGATGGCGCGGTGCGCCGTCCGTTCCTCGTCCGTGGAGCCGTGTTGGCTGGCCTGCTCGTGCTCGGGTGCGCTGTGCCAGCGCCGGAGCGCGCGCCCGTGGCCGCCGCGCCGGCGGAGGCCGATGCGCTGCCGCGCGGGCCGCACTGGGCGTTCGTGCCGCCGGCCCGCACGCCGACGCTCGGCGGCAATGCGATCGACGCGCTGGTGCGCGGGCGGCTGCGCGACGAAGGCCTCGACCTCGCGCCGCCGGCCGACCGCACGACGCTGCTGCGACGCGTGACCCTCGACCTCACCGGCCTGCCGCCGACGCCGGCCGAGGTCGACGCCTTCCTCGCCGACGGCGAAGACGGCGCGTACGAGCGCGTCGTCGATGGGCTGCTCGCGAGCCCGCACTACGGCGAGGCGATGGCGCTGCCGTGGCTCGACGCCGCGCGCTACGCCGACTCCAACGGCTTCCAGCAGGACGGCGACACGTGGCAGTGGGTGTGGCGCGACTGGCTGGTGCGCCAGCTCAACGCCGACGCGCCGTTCGACGAGCTGTCGACGAAGCTGCTCGCCGGCGATCTGCTGCCCGGCGCCACCGACGACGACCGGCTCGGCACGGCGTTCCTGCGCAACCACCTGCTCAACGGCGAAGGCGGCGCGATCCCCGAGGAGAACCGGTTCGTCATGCTGTTCGACCGCGTCGACACGACGTGCACGACGTGGCTTGGGCTGACGGTGGCCTGTGCGCAGTGCCACGACCACAAGAGCGACCCGATCTCGCAGCGCGAGTACTACCAGCTGCTCGACGCGTTCGGCCGCGTGCCCGAGAACGGCCTCGCCGGCGGCGGGCCGGCGCGCTTCCGCGTCGCCGAGCCGGCGGTCGCGTACCCGACGCCGGCGCTGCGGCAGCAGCGCGCCGCGATGGAGGCGCGGCTGCAGGAACTCGAAGCCGCCGGCGACAAGCAGGCGCTCGACGCCCTTCGCCGCGAGTACGACCGTTTCCGCCATGAAGAGTGGCCGCGCGTGATGGTGATGCAGGATGCGGCCGACAAGCCGACCCACGTGCTGCAGCGCGGCGACTACCTGCAGCCAGGCGACGTCGTCGCGTTCGGCGTGCCGGGCTGCCTGCCGCCGCTGCCCGACGACGCGCCCAAGAACCGGCTCGGCCTCGCGCGCTGGCTGTTCGCCGACGGCCATCCGCTGACCGCGCGCGTCGCCGTCAATCGCGCGTGGCAGCACTTCTTCGGCGATGGCCTCGTGCGCACGCCGGAGGACTTCGGCACGCAGGGCGAGCGGCCGACCCACCAAGAGCTGCTCGACACGCTCGCGGTCGACTTCGCGCGCTCGGGCTGGCGCACCAAGGAACTGCACCGCCGCATCGTCACCAGCGCCGTCTACCGGCAGTCGGGCGCCGCCAGCGCCGAGCTGCTGGCGCGCGATCCCGACAACCGTCTGCTGGCGCGCGCGCCGCGCTTCCGGCGCTCGTCCCTCGTGCTGCGCGACCAGGCGCTGGCGACGAGCGGGCTGCTCGTGCCGACGATCGGCGGCGCGCCCGTCTACCCGTACCAGCCCGACAAGGTCTGGGAGTCGCTGGCGATCACCAACGAGCGCGACTTCAGCTACCCGAAGTCGCACGGGCCGGACCTCTGGCGGCGGAGCCTCTACACGTTCTGGCGGCGCACGGTGCAGCCGATGAACTTCTTCGACACGAGCCAGCGGCAGAACTGCCGCGTGCGCGTGCCGGTGACCAGCTCGCCGCTGCACGCGCTGGTGACGCTCAACGACCCGACGTACGTCGAAGCGGCGCGCGCGCTGGCGGCGCGCGTCGCCGGCGAAGCCGCCGACGCCGGCGAACGGCTGGCGACGGCGTTCCGCCGCGTCGTCGCCCGCCGACCCGACGCCGACGAGCAGCGGTTGCTGACGGCGATGTACGAGCGGCAACTGGCCGCGTACGCCGACGATCCGGCGGCGGCTTCGGCGCTGCTCGCGGTCGGCGAGGCGAAGGCGCCGTGCGCACTGCCGGCGGTCGAACACGCAGCGCTCGCGGCCGCGTGCCTGGGCATCCTCAACCTGCAAGAGACGCAGTGCCGTGACTGACGCGCGGCATGGCAGGCGGTCCGGCGAAGCCGGGACGGCGGCGGGCGCGGACCGGGTGGGCGACGGCGCGTCGGGCGCGACCTCGCGGCGCGCGCTGCTGCGCGGCCTCGGCCAGGGTCTCGGCGGCATCGCTCTCGCGGCCCTGATCGCCGACGACGCGCGCGCAGCGGGCGGCACGGACGGCGGTGCGCGCGGCTGCGGCGGGCGCGACGGGGCCGTCGACCGCACGGCCCGCATCGCCGGCGACGACGGCCGCGGGCTGCCCGGCCTGCCGCACCATGCGCCGCGCGCCAGGCGCGTCGTCTGCCTGTGGCAGGGCGGTGGCCCTTCGCACGTCGACCTGTTCGACGAGAAGCCCGCCCTCGCGCGCCATCGCGGCGCGGACATCCCGGCGTCGGTGCGCGGCGGCACGAGGCTGTCGACGATGTCGTCGGGCTACACCAGATGGCCGGCGACGCCCGCGATCGCGCCGTTCGCCCGCTGCGGCCAGTCGGGCATGCCGCTGTCGACGCTGCTGCCGCACACCGGGCAGATCGCGGACCGCATCTGCCTGTTGCGCGCGATGCACACCGAGGCGGTCAACCACTCGCCCGGCGTCACGTACTTCCTCACCGGCAGCCAGCAGCCCGGCCGGCCCGCGCTCGGCGCGTGGCTCGACCATGGCCTGGGGCGGCTCTGCGACGACCTGCCGGCGTACGTCGCGCTGACCTCGTCCGACCGCGGCAAGACCTGCGGCCAGCTGTTCTACGAGCACTACTGGTCCAACGGCTTCCTGCCTGGGCGGCATCAGGGCGTGCGTTTCCGCAGCGGCGGCGATCCGGTGCCGTACCTCGGCAACCCGCCGGGCGTGACGGCGAGTTCGCGCCGCGCGCTGCTGCAGGACCTCGACGCGCTCGACCGCGCGCGCTTTGGCGATGCCGATGCGCCGACGCAGAGCCGCCGTGCGCAGTACGAGATGGCATTCGCGATGCAGGCGAGCGTGCCCGGGCTGCTCGATTTCGGCGACGAACCGGCGCACGTGCTCGCCGCCTACGGCCCGGACGTCGGCACGCGCGGGACGTTCGCGTGGAACTGCCTGCTCGCGCGCCGCCTGCTGGAGCGCGGCGTGCGCTTCGTGCAGCTGATGCACAGCGGTTGGGACCAGCACGGCAACCTGTACACGCAGCTCGCCGAGCAGTGCCGCGACACCGACCAGCCGAGTGCTGCGCTGGTCAGCGATCTGGAGCAGCGCGGCCTGCTCGACGACACGCTCGTGATGTGGGGCGGCGAGTTCGGCCGCACGCCGTTCGGCCAGGGGCCGAGCGAACAGCCCAATGGCCGCGACCACTTCGGCCGCGCGTTCGCGTGGTGGCTGGCCGGCGGCGGCGTGCGCCCTGGCCATGTGCACGGCGCGACCGACGACTTCGGCTGGAACATCGTCGATGGGGGAGTGCACGTGCACGACCTGCAGGCGACCGTGCTGTGGCTGTGCGGCATCGACCACGAACGGCTGACGTTCCGCCACCAGGGGCGTGACTTCCGGCTGACGGACGTGCACGGCAAGGTCGTGCGGGCCGCGCTGGCGTGAGTGGGGCGTTGGCTGGGTGCGCCGATTGCCTTGATGCCGCGTCGCCCATATCGTCGCTGCGCCGCGCGTCATGGTGGGTTGGCGTCCAACCAGCACCCATTGCGCGCCATGACATTGCCATGGACACATTTCGCCTGCGTCGCGCCAAATCCCCCGACGGCATGCTCGAATCGATCCGCCAAGGCACCAGCTACCAACTGCTGCGGACGTTCATCACGGCCACGACTGCGCTGGCGATCGCCTCCACCGTCATCGGCGGCCTCTTCATGCTCAGCGCGACTCGCGGCGGCGGCGAGATGCTGATCGTCGTCCTGTCGACGGCGGTGTCGATCGTGGCGGCGCTTGCAGGCCGCATGTTCGCGCTGATGCTGGTCGACATCGCCGACACGCTGCAGTGGCAGTGCCGCCACATGGCGAAGGTCGACCGGCCGGAGTGACGGCGGCCGCGGCCCTCAGCCGCGGAAGACGCAGCGCGGCTCCGGCGGCTGCCCGCGCAGGATCGCCGCGACGTTGCGCGATTCCTCGTCGAGCTTCGGCGTCGACCCGAGCGGATTGCCCAGCAGGTCGCTCACCGTCCCGCTGCTCGTTGTAGAGTTCGGTTGACCGCAACCGGGAACACGGCCGGCAACGCAGCCGATGTCGCAGCCGCGTGTCCTTTCGCTCGATCGTCGCCACCAGCCGGCAATGCAGCGCTGGCCGCGCACCGGCAATGGGCGGCGGCGATCTGGACAAAGCGCGCGGCGCCGCCCGGGGCACGCACGATGCGCACGCACTGGAGTGAAACCAATGGCGCACTTCGCGGCGCCGGCGTGAGCCGCTGGCGCCGCCAGCGACCACGCGCCGGCCTTGTTGTCGGCGCGGAACGCTCGTTGGCTTGGATGATCTAGGAGTCTGCCCCACGCAAGGCCACGCCGCCCGGCACGCGTCTTCGCGCCCGGGGACTCGCGGCCAAGCTTTGGCGAATCCACCGATTCGCCTGCGGTCGTCCGCTTCGCCCCGGACGGCAATCCACGCGCCGGATCGGCGCGCGTTCCGTGACGCAGACTCCCAGGTCTGCGTTCGCATGCACGGTGAAACCGGGCCGTCCCGCAGGAGATCCACGACAGCATTCTCAGTCAGACTGGCCCGCGTTGCGCATCATGCACTCGACGCGCAACGCGAAACGAAGTCGTCCTTCGCGCAGTGAGGAACAGCGGGGCCGCGGATCGGGCTACCGTAATTCGCTGGAGCGAAGGCCTGTGTCGACGCCATCAACGACGACGCGCGCATTCCGTCAGACCGCAGGATGCGCCGCGTGGCTCTCGCGCCACGACCTGTGCCGAACACCGATCGGTGCGCAGCCACTTGCAGGCCATGCGGGTGGTACGCTGTCGGCCACGTTCCGCTCCGCCTTTACGATCGATTCCGCATCACTCAGTTACACACCTACAACCAGAATGCTCCCTCGTAGTTACATCGCCTTGGCGACGGCAACGGTGTTTGTCGCGACCCACGCCTGCGCGCAGGTCGGCACCTCCTACAACTTCAACCAGGCGGTCGGCACGTACGTGCCGATCACCGGCGGCACGCTGCTCGGCACGGCCTCGGTGGCCAACTCGCTCGACGACGTCACCTTCGGCGTGACGCTGCCCTTTGCGTTCCCGTACGACGGCGCAACCCACACGCAAGTGCAGGTGCAGACCAACGGCCACCTCTGGTTCGGCTCGTCCACGTCCGTGGGCAACGTGTACGCACCCCTTTCCAGCACGGCCGCAGTGCCTGGCTTCGTCGCGGCATGCGCCCGCGACCTCGAAGGCGGCTACGTCTGCTCGGGCAACCGCACCATCGGCAGCAACGCGATCACCAACGTGTCGGCGATCGGCCCGCTGCAGGTCGGCGACGAAGTCGCGGGCGCCGGCATCCCCACCGGCGCGACGATCACCGCGATCGCCGGCAACACGATCACCATGAGCGCCGCCGCGACGTCGACTGCCGCCGGTGGCGCGTTGGCGGCGTTCGGCCCGTGGTCGGACATGCGCTGGGACGTCCTCGGCGTCGCTCCGGCCCGCGAGTTCGTGGTGCAGTGGAGCAACTTCCGTCGCTACGGCTTGACGCTGACGACCAACAACGCGACCACGCTCAACTTCCAGATCCGCCTGCGCGAGAACGGCGAGATTCGCTGCGTGTACGGCGCCTGCTCGCCCGGCGTGACGGGCGTCACCATCACGGGGCGCCACCAGGTCGGATTGCGCGGCCCAGACGCCTCGATCCCGCTCAACGTCAATGGCCGCTTCAACACGAAGGGCGTCAACGACGACTGGAGCCAATCGTCGCTCCCCGTGGCCAATGTCTTCGGAATGTTGTTCAATGCCGTCGCGCCGGCGAACGTCATCCCCAACGGCCTGACCTACACGTGGTCGCCCTCCGCCAATGTGGTGGCGTCGAACACGTCGCTGGGCGCCGGCTGCGGCGCGACCGGCTTCAACTCCTTCTATCAGACCTTCGCGGACGCCACCTCGGCTGCCCCGGCGCTGACCGGCAACGTGCTGGCGCTGACGCCGACGGCCACAGGCTACGTCGGCACCTGGCTGCCCAACACCGCGACGACGATTTTCCAGCAACCTACAGCTGCGGCCGTTCCGCTGGCCACGAACGACGACGATGTCGTCGCGGTGACGCCGTCGACGCCGTTGCCGACGCCGTACGGCTCCTTCGCGACGCTGCAGGTGAGCGGCAACGGGATCATCGGCTTCGGCGCGGGCTCGATGGACTACCCCGGCACCTTCTCTTTCGAACCCACGCCGCAGGGATTCCTCGACAGCGCGCTCGGCGGCTTCTACTCGTGGCACGACTTCAACGCGTCGGAGATCGGCAGCGGTCCGGTGCTGCGCGAAGAGGCAGCCGGCAGGTTGAACATCACCTACAGTGGCGTCGAGAACTACCCGGACACCGTCGCCAATCCGAGCACGCTGCAGTTCCAGCTCGACCTCGCGACGGGCACGGTGCTCATCGTCTGGTTGAGCATCGACAGCAATGCGACCAGCCCCTTCGGCTCGGCGCACCTGGTCGGCGTCTCGGCGCCGGGCGTCTCGCGCAACCCGGGCGCAGCCAACCTCGCGACGGCCGCGTTGCTGACGACGCCGGAGTTCTCGGCGCTCGCATTGACCGCAGGCAATCGGCCCGTCCAGCAGGCCTCGGCGAGCACCTGGAACCTGCTGCTCAGCAACATCGCGCCGACGGCGGCGGTCGGCGTCGACGTGTTCGGACTCGCCGATCCGAACCTTCCTGACCTCAGCCTGTTCGGTCTCGGGCAAGCCGGCTGCCAACTGCGCGCGTCCCTGGATGTGGTCAATGCCTGGGTCGCATCCGGGTCGACGCACACGTACGGACTGACCATCCCGCCGTCGCCGGTGCTCAACAACTTCGTGGTCTTCACGCAATCGGCGGTGTTGGGCGTCGGCAGCGCGATGGACAACGCCACCTCGAATGGCATCCGGGGTCGGATCGGCAACCAGTGACTTGGAACGCGCGGCCTGCGCGCGCGGCGCCGTGACGCGGTGAGGCTTCGGCCTCGCGGCGCCGGCGCCTGGCCCGAGTTCGATGCGCCGCCGCCCGTGCGGTTTGCTGCCCGCCATGGTCGGGCAGCGCGAGTTGGCCCGCTTGGGACGAGTTCTCGCTCGGGGTCTGTGGACCAACGGTCCATCGCTCGCCCCTGCCGAGACGACGCCGCCGCGGCTTCGGCGCTGGTCCATGGCAGTCCGTGCGTGTGGAAGGCGCGAACGCCGATCGCTCGGTGCAGCCAGCCGAGGGCGGGCAGGACGATCGCCGTCCGGCTTCTGTCGTCATCCGGGCCGCGCTTCGTCGCCAGCTCACGGTGCAGCCGCCACGGCAGTCTGGACCGCGTCGACTTCGATCTGGTCGACCGCCTCGATGCCTGACCACGCTTGGTGGTCCTCCGGCAATCAAACACTCGGCGTCGGCGGGACAGGCAGGCCCTTGCGCAGACCGCGGGTCTTTCGCTGTGCGTCTGCCGCCGCTGCTTCTCACGCCTCCGTCCGCCTTCGTGCGCGTCCACAGCTCCACCCGTAGGCGCCTCCCAGCCTCTGCCCAGTCCAGCACTTCAGCCGCGGAAGACGCAGCGCGGCTCCGGCGGCTGTCCGCGCAGGATCGCCGCGACGTTGCGTGCGGTGTCGACGCACAGGCTGCGATAGGTCCGCGCGGTCAGCGATGCGTTGTGCGGCGTCAGCAGTGAACGCTCGTGCGTGACCAGCAGGTCGTCGTTCGCCGGCGGCTCCTGCTCCAGCACGTCGGCAGCGAAACCGCCGAGTCGTCCGGTCGCGAGCGAAGCACGCAGCGCGGCGCCGTCGACCAGCGCGCCGCGCGCGGTGTTGACGAGGAACGCGCCGGGCTTCATCGCCGCGAACTCGCGCGCGCCGAGCAGGCCCTTGGTCGCCGGCGTCAGCGGCAGGTGCAGCGTCAGCGCGTCGGCGCGCCGCAGGATCTCGGCCAGCGGCGCGCTGGCGAACGGCGCGGGCACGGGCTTGTCCTGGTGCGCGAGCACGAGCACCTGCATGTCGAACGCCGCCGCAAGGCGCGCGACGCGCTGGCCGATCGCGCCGAAGCCGAGCACGCCGAGCGTGAGGCCGCGGATCTCGTCGCCCTGGTAGCGCGCGCGCTCCTCCCAGCGGCCGGCGCGCACCTGGTTGGCGCAGCGCGTGATGCCGCGCACGAGGTCGAGCAGCAGCGCGAGGGTGTGCTCGGCGACGGTCAGCGCGTTGCCGCCGGGCGCGTAGACGACCGGCACGCCGCGGCGCGCGGCGGCCTGCGTGTCGACGTTGTCGAGGCCGACGCCGGCGCGCGCGACGGCTTTGAGGCCCGGGCACCGCGCCAGCAGCGCGTCGGTCACGCGGCCGCGGCCGCGCGTCAGGATCGCGCGCACCGCCGCGAAGTCGCAGTCGGGCGCGTTGGGGTCGGCGGCCCGGACCAGCGTGTCGACCTCGGCGAGCAGCGCCTCGGCCTCGGGATGCAGCGACTCCAGCAGCAGGATGCTCACGGCGACTCGTGCGCGCCGACGGCGGCGCCGGGGGCCATGCGGTACATGCCGGGCTTCGGCTCGACCAGTTCGTCGGCGAACAGGGACGGGTCGATCGCGGCGTCGCGCGCGCTGCCGATCTCGACGAGGTTGCCCGAAGGGTCGCGCAGGAACATCTGCATGCCGCCGCTCGGCAACCGGCGCACGCGGCCCCATGGCTTGCAGTCGATCGCGCCGGCGGCCTTGGCGCGGCGGAAGACGGCCGCGAAGTCCGGGGCGACGAGGCAGAAGTGACCGCGATACTGGTGCACGTCCGCGATCTCGTTCATGTGGATCTGCTGGTTCGGCCCGAGCCGGAAGAACTGCGAGCGGAAGCCCTGGTCCGGCGTCGGATCGAGCGGCAGGCCGATCACGTCGCGGTAGAACACGATCGCGGCGTCGAGGTCGTCGACGTTGACGTTGATGTGGTGGAGGTGGAAGTCGGCCATTGGCGTGCTCCGTTGCGTGGACTCTGCGCGGCCGCGTCGGCGGCCGCCAGGGGCGAGCGCGTCGCCCAGGCTTGGTTGCGTGCGCCGCGCGTCAGTGCTTGGCGAACCGCCGCACGAACTCCTGGTCCGGCGCGACGCCGAAGCCGAGCCCGGTCGGCGGCAGCAGGTCGCCGTCGTGCAGCGTCAGGTCGATCGCCGCCATCTCGCGCAGCAGCGGCGCGCCGCCCATCGGCACCTCGACGAAGACGCCGGCAGGGCTCGCGAACGCCAGCGTGCGCGCGGCCTGGAAGGTGATCGCCGAGCCCCAGCTGTGCGGCGCGAGTTCGAGGCGGTTGGCGTAGGCGAGCGCGGCGATGCGCAGGCCCTCGCTCAGGCCGCCGGCGATGGCGAGGTCGGGCTGCAGCACGTCGACCGCGCGGCGTTCGATCAGCTCGGCGAAGTCGAACGCGGCCGCCTCGCTCTCGCCCGCCGCGATCGGCAGCGCGCTGGCGGCGCGCACCTCGGCGAGGCCGTGGCGGTCGTCGGAGTTCACCGGCTCCTCGACGAAGCGCAGGCCGAGCTCCGCGGCGCCGGCGCAGAAGCGCTTGGCCTCGGCGACGTTCATCGTGCCGTGCGCGTCGACCATCAGGTCGACGTCGGGGCCGAGGGCTGCGCGTGCGGCGGCGGCGCGGGCGAGGCTCTTGTCGACGCGGCCGTCCATCGCGCCGACCCGCATCTTCACGGCGCGGAAGCCGGCCTGCGTGTAGCGGCCGAGTTCCGCGGGCAGGCCCGGCACGTCGGCCCAGCCGCCGCTGGCGTAGGCGCGCACGCGCTCGCGGCACGGGCCGCCGAGCAGTTCGAGCACCGAGCAGCCGCGCGCCTTGGCGGCGAGGTCCCAGAGCGCGAGGTCGACGCCGGCGATGGCGACCGTGTGCGCGCCGCGGCGGCCGAGGATCGGCATGGCGCGACCCGTGCGCTCGGCGTGGCCGGCGCGGCTGCCGTTGTACATCAGGCCGAAGGCGCGGCCGACGTCGCGCGGATCGCGGCCGAGCAGCCGTGGGCGCAGCTCGTTCTCGACGATCGCGACGAGCGCGCGGCCGTCGCCGGCGCTGCCGACGGCGGGTTTGGCCTCGCCGTAGCCGACGAGCCCGCACTCGGTCGTCACCGTGACGAGCACGGCGTCGAAGGCGGCGATGCGGCCGAAGTCGGAGACGTGCTGCTTGTCTTCAGGCAGCGGGACGTGCAGCCAGACGGCGTCGACGGCGCGGATCTTCACTCGGGGCTCGCGGGGTGCAGGGTCGTCGGTCGGAGGGTGGCGACGCGCCGCCCGCTCACCGGATCAGCGGCAGCAGCGTGTTCGCCGCCGTCTCGAACAGGCGCGTGTAGAACGACTCGCTCAGCAGGCTGCTGCCGTGGTCCTGGATGAACTTGAGCTGCTCGGGCGAGATGTCGACCGGGTTGCGCTCGACCTGGTCCGGCCACGGCGACGCCGGCGTGCGGTCGACGGGCGCGACGGCCTCCATCGTCAGCGCGCCGTCGTAGCCGATCTCGCGCAGCGTGCCGACGAGGCGCTGCCAGTCGAGGTTGCCCATGCCCGGCGCGAGGCGGTTGTTGTCGGCGACGTGCACGTCGACGAGGCGCTTGCCGACCTTGCGGATCGCGGCGCACATGTCGACCTCCTCGATGTTCATGTGGAACGTGTCGAGGCAGATGCCGCAGTTGGGGCCGACGGCGTCGGCGAGGCACAGCGCCTGGTCGGCGCGGTTCATGAAGTAGGTCTCGAAGCGGTTGATCGGTTCGAGCGCGAGGCGCACGCCGGCCTTCTCCGCGTGCGCGTAGACCTCCTGCAGGCCGGCGACGATCCAGGCCCACTCCTGCTCCGGCGTGCTGTCGGCGACGATCTTGCCGACGGTGACCGGCACGACCGAGACCTCGCGGCCCTCGAAGTTCTGCACCATCGTCACCACCGACTTCATGTAGTCGACGGTGCGCGCGCGCTGGCCGGCGTCCCTGGCGGCGAGGTTGCGCTCGCCGAGCGTCAGCGTCACCGAGCCCCAGCACTTGATGCCGTGCTGCTTCAGCAGCGCGCGCGTCGTCGCAACGTCGTACTGCGTCGGCTCGCCGCTGAGTTCGATGCTGGAGTAGCCGAGGCGTTGGATCCGGCGCAGCGTCACCTCGAGGGGTTCGGCGCGCATCCAGTTGTGCGTGGAGAGGTGCATGGGGCGTGTGGGAAGAGGAGCGCGCCACGGTAGCCGCCGCCGCCCCGGCGCACAGCGGCGCGCCACGGGCGCTTGCACCATTCCTGTGCGACCGGCGACACTGCGCCGATGCCGTCGTCGCCCGATCGCCGGCGCCCGCCCGTGCGCGCGCGGCTGCTGCTCGTCGCCGTCGCCGTCGCCTGCGCGATCCTGGTCGCCGAGTTGGCGGTGCGGGCGCTGATGCCGCGCGGCGCGCTGCTGAGCCCGACGGCGATCGAGACCTTCGCCGCCCGCGCAGCAGCGGAGCGCGACATGATCCAGGCCGACGACGAACTCGGCCACGCGCCGGTCCTCCGTGGCCGCGTCTACGACGAGCACGGCTTGTTGCGCGCCTTCCCGCTGCGCAGTGGCGTCGCCAAGCTGCCGGGCGTGGCGCGGCTGCTGTTCCTCGGCGACTCGGTGACCCGGCGGGCGAGCCTGGTCGCGCCGCTGGCCGCGTTCGCCGCCGCGGTCGGCGATGACCGCGAGATCCTCAACGCCGGCGTCGAGAGCTGGAATCCGATCCAGGAGGTGGCCGGCTACTTCCGCAGCCAGCGGCAACTCGCCGCCGATCACGTCGTGGTGTCGCTGCACAACAACGACCTGACGGAGTCGCCGGTCATGTGCCTGCGCGACGGCGTGCTGACGTTGTGCAGCCCCGGCAACTTCGTCCCCGTCGACGTGGCGTGGTACGGCCGCAGCATCCTCTACCAGCTGTACGTGCACGGCCGGCATGTCGATCGCCTGCGGCCAGAGCACTACCTCTGCCGCGCCGACGCCGTCGAGCAGGCGCTGCTTCGTCTGCGCGACGAGGTGCATGGCCGCGGCGGTGCGCTGACCATCCTCGTGCTGCCGATCTTCGCCGCCGAACGCGATTGGCAGGCGCATGAGCGGGCGAGCCGCGAACGTTGCCTGCAGATCGTGCAGCGCCTGGGCGTGCCGCACTGCGACCTGCAGCCCGCCTGCGCCGAACTCGCCGACGCCGGCCTGCCCGTGCGCGTCGTGCCGACCGATCCGTTCCACCCGAACGACGCGTGCGGGGCGGCGCTGGCGTTCGCCGCCGCCGAGGCGGTGCTCGGGCCGGCGGCGGTGCGCGCCGCGCCCGACCGCGTGCTCGTGCCGCGCGGCGGCGCCCAGACGATCGCGGTGGCCGCCGGGACGGCCTACGCCAATCGCGCGGTCGCCGTGTGGCGCTGCGGCGAGGGCGCGGTCCCGGGCGCGCGCGCCGGCGAACCGCTGGCCCGCGCGATCCTCGACGCCGCCGGCCGCGCCGCGCTCGTCGTGCCGGCGGCCGCGGTCGAGCGCGGCGCGCTGCAGTGGACCGTGGCGACCGTGCTCGCCGGCGACGCCGTGCTCGCGAGCGCGCGGCCGTCGCCAATGGTCGTCGGCGACTGACAGCGCGCGCGTTCGTCGGCGCATGCGTTGACGGCGGCGAGGGCGCGCTGGCAGCCGGCGGGGTCCAGCCGACCCCTTGTGCTCGCTGCAGCGAAATCGTCGACCGGGCGACTGCCGCCAATGAGCCCACTGCATGGAGCGGGCGGTGGAGGTAGGCTGGTACGCCGCGTGCCGGCCGTTTCGGCGCGCGCCCACCCTCGTTCTGGAGCTTCCGACATGCAGCGTTCTGCGTTTCTCCTCGCCGCCACACTCTTCGCCGCCACCTCCGCGGCGCAGTTGTCCGTCGTCGTGCCCAACGGCAACGCGACCGTCGAAGGCAACTCCAACAACGCCTTCCCGTTCACGTCCGGCACGGTGACGACCTCCGGCGTGCGCATCCAGCAGATGTACGACAGCAGCAACTTCACCGCGCAGGGCGTCGCCGGCCCGGTGTTGCTGACCGGAGTGCGGCTGCGCGCCAACGCGACGACCACGTCGTGGGGCGGCGGCACGTTCAACAACTGCACGGTGAAGTGCTCGACCGCGCCGATCGACTACACCGCAATCTCCGCCAACTGGGCGGCCAACGAGGGCGCCACGACCACGGTGTACCAGGGCCCCGTCGCCTTCCTGCCGGGCGTCGGCAACGGCGCCGGCGTGCCGGCACCGTGGGTCGTCGACATCACGTTTGCGACCGGCTTCCCGTACGACCCGGCCGCCGGCGACCTCGTCATCGACTTCGACAACCCGACCGGTTCGTGGTCCGGCGCTGGCACGACGGCGCTCGACGTGCAGACCACGGGTTCGGCCGGCAGCCGCGTCTTCTCGTCGACGCTCTACCCCAATCCCAACGGCATCACCAACCCGCACGCGCTGGTGATGGAGTTCCGCTACTCGCCGGTCGGATCGGGTTCGGTCGTCGCGACCAACACGGCGTTGGGCGCGGGGTGCATCCGCGAGTTCACTTCGTTCTACGAGAACTTCGCCACGGCCGCGGCCTTCGATCTCGCCAACACGGCGATCTCGATGCTGTTCACGGGCAGCACCTACACGGTCCTGCCGGGCATCACGCAGTACGTGCCGCCGTCGGCGGCGGCGACGACCGTCGTGCTCGCGGACGACGCCAGCACGTCGGTGACGCTGTCGGCGCCCTTCCCGTACGCAGGCGGCACGACGACCGCGCTGTCCGTGTGCTCCAACGGGTACGTGTCGGTCAACGCCGCCGGCAACGGCACGTCGTTCACGCCCACGCCCGGGACGATGCTGAACGCGGCGAACACCGGCTGGTGGAACCAGCACGACTACAACCCGGCCGCAGCCGGCAGCGGGTCGATCAAGTTCGAAGAGGTCGGCGGCATCGCCTACGTGACGTGGGATGGCGTCTACAGCTACCTCACGACGACGCCGGACACGTTCCAGATGCAGTTCGACACTGCGACCGGCAACGTGCACCTCTGCTGGGGCGCCATGGGACTCGGCGGCACGACGGGCTACCTGGTCGGCTTCTCGCCGGGCGGCCCGTCGGCCGACCCGGGCAATCGCGACCTCTCGGCGGCGGTGCCGGCGGTCTTCGTGACGTCGGCCGCGGACGTCCTGCCGCTCGCCCTCGCGGCGGCGACGCGTCCGATCACCGGTTCGAACTGGAACCTCAACGTCAGCAGCGTGCCCGCGACCGGCCTGATCGGCGTCGACGTGTTCGGCGTCAGCGACCCGGGCATCAACGACCTGGGCTTCCTCGGCGCGCCGGGCTGTGGCCTGCGCGCTTCGATCGACGTCACGCTCGGCTGGGCCGTCGCCGGCCCGACGCACGCGTACAGCCTGCCGATCCCGAACTCGCCGGCGCTGGTCAACTTCAACCTGTACACGACGTCCGCCGTGTTCCAGGTCCCGGCGGTCAACGCCTTCGGCGCGATCACCAGCAACGGCATCAACGGCAAGATCGGCGACTTCTGACCGCCGGCGAGCCGGCGCGCACGGGCGGCGCCGGCTCCTGCATCGCTCCGGTCCGCGCCGGCGGCGCCACCACGCCGGTCGTTCCCCAGGCCCTGAGCCCCTGGCACAGCGGCCCGCTGCTTCGACGGCAGGTCGCCTCCGTTGGCCGGGCGTGCGGCGGAGCGGGCGCGGCAGGCCGCAGACGGATCGCGCGGTCGACTGCATTGTGCGGTGGCGCGCAACGCACGGTGCCGTCGCCGCATCCCGTCGAACCCGCCGCGCCGCATGGCTGCATGCGCCGGGCGGATGCCAGGGACAAGCCCTGGGACTGGCCGCTTGCCTTGGCCGTGCTAGATTTTTTCGGCTCGTCTCCGGTTTCTCGTTCGCTCGTCCAACTTCCGGAGCACCCATGTAACGCATCGCGTTTCCGCTCGCCGTTTCCCTCCTCGCAGCCGCAGCGTCGGCGCAACTCCAGGTCGTCATCCCCGCCGGCATGGCCACGGCGGAAGGCAGCACGGCCAACGCCTTCCCATGGGGCCGCGGCGGCGCCGGCCTGCTGCTCCAGTGCGTCTACGACAGCTCGCACTTCACCACGCAGGGCATCACGCAGCCGATCATCATCACGGGCCTGAAGTGGCGGCCCAACACCAACGTCGCGTTGGTGGCGTCGAGCTACACGGCCGGCTGCTCGGTCAAGCTGTCGACGTCGCCGGTCGACCACACGGCGGTGACCAACGTCTTCGCCAGCAACCGCGGCGCCGACCTCACGACCTGCTACAGCGGCGTGGTGTCGTGGGGCGCGCAGCCGGCGCAGGCCGGACCGACGCCGTTCGGCATCAGTGTCCCGTTCCAGACCAACTTCTTCTACGACCCGGCGGCCGGCGACCTCAACATCGAGTGCGACCTGCCGATCCAGACGTTCACCGGCTCCGGTCCGCAGCTCGACGTGCACGGCACCGCCGGCCAGGCGCTGGCGAGCCGCGTGTTCCTCAGCACGGGCTATCCCAACGGCAATGGCACGATCGGCCAGAACCACGCCGTCGTCGTCGAAGTGACGTACATCCCGGCGACCGGCTTGTTCGCCAGCTTCAACGCCAACGTGACCAGCGGCGCGTCGCCGCTGGCGGTCAGCTTCACCAGCGCCTCGATCACCAGCGCTCCGGGCGGCATCAC
>JADCJE010000193.1 GCA_020247305.1 Phycisphaerales bacterium
GCGAGGGCGGCGAAGCGGCCGAAGCCGACCTCGCTGCGCACCAGCGCGTCGGGGTCGTTGTCGAACACCTTCTTGCCGGGCTTGCGCCACCAGAAGCCGTTGCGCTGCAGGGCGAGCACCAGCGTCGGCGCGCCGTCGCGCGTCTCCAGCCGTGCGACCGCGCGCGACGTCCCGACGACGAGCAGGCTGCCGTCGCGCAACGCCACCGGCTGGTCGGCGCGCGCGCCGTCGACCCATGTGCCGCTGACCGAGCCGAGGTCGCGCACGACGAACGCTGCGCCGTCGTGTTCGACGGCGCAGTGGCGCGCGGCCGCGAGGGCGTCGTCGAGCACGACGCTGCAGCCGACGCGGCCGCCGATCGTGACTTCGCCGTGCGCGTCGACGACGACGCCGGCGGCGTCCTCGACGACGATGCGGGGCCGGCTCATGTCAGCGGATCCTCCGGTCGAACAGGCTCTGCGGTTCCCGCCGCGTGATCGCCGAAGTCGGGCAGTTGTAGACGCAGGCCTCGAACGGCATGCCGGCGCACAGGTCGCACTTGACGGTCTTGCCGGTCACCTGCGAGACCTTGCCGCCGACGCCGCACGAGCCGGTCGGCGCGGCGGCAGGCGCGGCGGCGACGGCCGGCGCCGCCGCCGCGGGTTCGCGGCGGAACCAGCGGCCGATCCATGGCAGGCTGGCGAGCGCCGATTCGATCGGCGGCGCCGGCGGCGCCGGCGGCACCAGGCGAATGACGCCGTAGGGGCAGCCGTCGATGCAGCTCGCGCAGCCGACGCAGCTGTCGTACTCGAAGCGGATGCGACCCTGCGCGTCGCGGCGGATCGCCGCGTACTCGCACGACAACATGCACTGCGGCACCTCGCAGTGGTAGCAGGCCGTGATCAGGGTCTCGTCGGTCGCGACCGGCGTGCCGGCCTTCGACAGCCGCGGCACGCCGTCGTCGTGCGTCGCGACGCACGACTCGACGCACATGTTGCAGCGCACGCACTTCTGGCGGTCGATGACCAGCGCCCGGCCGCCCTTGACCGACTCGCGCTCGACCATGACGTGCAGTTCGTCGAGCACGCTGATGCCGGCCGCCGGCCCGTCGCCGGCCAGCGCGGCGACGTCGTCGGCGCCCACCAGCCGGTTCGCGGCGCGCGCCACGGTGCGGCGGTCGGCGTCGGCGAGCCCGGCGAAGGCGCCGCGCGGCAGCGACACCAGCGCCGAGCGCGTCAGCGCCTTGTACGTCGCCGGCCACGCGCCGCCGGTCGCGGTGATCGCGTGTTCGCCGAACGTGGCGTTGCCCTTGTAGAAGGCCAGCGTGCGTTCGGCGCCGTCCGCCGCCGCCACGCACGCGACGGCCCCGGCGCGCACGAGCCACACCGACGTCGCCTCGTCGCCCGCGGCGGCGACGACGTCACCCTCGTCGAACAGGCGCAACTCTGCCGCCCGCTGCAGGCTCGCGATCGCGGCGTCGTCGAGGTCGCGGCACAGCGTCGAGGCCCGCAGGTGCAGCGGCAGACCGTCGTGGTAGCTGGCGTCGATGCGGCCGCGCAGCGTCTCGTCCTCGGCGTAGAGCCGCGTCAGCAGCCGCGACTCGAGCAGCGCCACCGTCGCGTCGCCGATGGCGCGGTACGTCGCGAGCGCGGCGTGGTGGCAGATGGCGCTGGCCTCGCCGAACCACGAGCCGCGCACGTGCACGCGGTGGCGGTAGGGCTCGCTGCCGGCGCGTGACTGCACCGCCTCGAGCTGGCCGGCGAGCACCACGGCGAGGTGCGTGCACATCTCGCCCTGGCGGATGACCTCTTCCTCGTCGCGCAGTGTGACGATGCGCACGAAGCCCGGCCGCGGCGCGACGCCGGCGGGCCATTCGTAGCCGTCGCTGCCGATCGCCGACTCGGCGCGGATCGCGGCGAGGCTGTCCGCCGACGCGTCCGCGAACAGCGGGCTGGCCAACAGGGCGTTGAGTTCGGCGGCGGCGACGGACATGGTCAGGCGATGGGCTGGGGCGACGATCGCCGGGTGACGGGGTGGATGCGGTCGGCGAGGGGCGGCATGGCGCGCGGCGGGCGGGCTAGTAGTAGCAGACGCCGTAGACGTGCACGGCGACGAGGGCGAGGAGCAGGATCGAAGCAGGCACGTGCACCAGCCGCCAGCCGCGCAGCAGCGCGCGGTAGCGGCCGAGCCGGCGCGCTTCCTCGGCGACGGCGGCGAACTGGCCGACGAGCGTCGCGACCTCGGGGCCCAGCCGCTCGGTCTCGGTCGGGATCGCCGCGGCGGCCGCCGTCGCCTTGGCGCGGGCCTTGGCTGCCGCGTCGGCGGCCTTCTTGGCGGCCTTGGTTGCGGCGTCCAGGGCCGCGCCGGCGAGGCCTTCGCGCGCTGCCGCGGCGGCGGCGGCCGTTGCGGCGGCATCGGCGGCCGCAGCTTCGTCGGCCGCCGCCTGGGCCCGCGCCGCCGGCGCCGCCTGGGCTTCGGCGATCTTGCGGGCGAGGTGGTCGCGCAGGCCGAAGGCGCGCTCGACGGTCAGTTCACGTTCGGCGCGGGTCAGCAAGGTTGGTCCGATCGACCACAGCGCCGCGCCCGCGAGCCCGCTGGCGATGACGAACGCGCTGAGGCCGTTGAGCCACAGGCCCATGGTCGAGCCGGTGCGCGCGCCGCCGTGGAACCAGACCAGCAAGGCGGCGGCGACGCCCCACCAGACGTGCACGTGCAGCCACGCGGCGAGCCGGCCGAGCGGCTCGCGCGGCCCGACCTGCAGCGTCAGTCCGCCGATGGCGGTCGGATCGGCCGCGACGGTGACGGCGAGCACGCGCTGCACGCCGTGCGTGCGCAGCACCTGCGCCGCTTCGCGCTGCACCGCGCGGCGGTCGAGCGCTTCGCGGCGGTGGATGCGCTGCTGCAAGCCGGCGAGCGCCGACTGCGCGGCTTCGAGCGCCGGCACTTGCGCGCGCCACGCGAACTCGGGGCTCAAGCGCAGGCGGTGGGCGGCGCGCCGCGCCGCGTACAGCGCCAGCGCCACGTAGCAGGCGACCGCGAGCCAGCCGGTGGTCAGCAGGAACGGCACGTTGTCGTCGCTGCGGTCGCCAAACGGCAGCGGGGCGGCGAAGTGCCACGCGAACACGGCCCCGGCGAGTCCGAGGGCCCACAGCGCCTGCCGCGATCGGAACACGCCCGCGTTCATGGCTGCGGCGGCGGCGGCTGTGGCGGCTGTGGCGGCGGCGCGGGCCGGCGGCGGAACAGCGCGCACAGGCGGTCGAACCACGTCGGCTGCGCGGCGGCGGTGATCGCTTCGCTCCACATGACGACGTCGACGGCGGTGTCGCGCAGCACGATCTCGGGGATCGAGCTGCGGTCGTCGTGGCGCTGGCGATCGAGCACCTGCCGCGCCTCCGCGGCCGTCAGCCGGGCTTGCCGCACCAGCGATTGCAGCGCACGGGCCTCGCGCCGGCGATCCGCCGCCTTGTTGACGGGGTCGTCGACGAGGAACACCGCGCGCACGGTCCCGAACGCGAGGATGGCGTTGCGGCCGATCGGTCGGGACTGCCCGCGCAGCACCTCGCCGTCGGCCACGGTGCCGTTGCGGCTGTCGCGGTCGACGGCGAGCCAGCGACCGCCGTCGAAGCGGATCTCGGCGTGCACGCCCGAGACGGATTCGTCGGGCAGCACCACCTCCAAGTGCTCGTCGCGGCCGATGCGCGACGGATTGGCGGACAGCCGTACGACCCGCCGCAGCGTGGCGCCGCGCACGACGAGGCGGGGCGCGATGGCGGTCGGCAGCGTTGCGCCGATCGGCGGTGCGTTCGCTGCAACGGCCAAGGCGACCGTCGACGGCCGGGCCGGGGTGTTCGCGGCGGGGGCGGGCGGCGCGGTCGCCGGCTTGCCGATTGGCGGGGCCGGCCGGTCGGGCGGCGCCGCCGGCGGCGTCGGTGCGGCGGCGGCCGGGGTCGGCGGGGCCGCGGGGCCGGCGGGTGGCCGGGCGCGGAGCGGCAGTTGGATCGTGCCGTCGAGGTTGGCGGCGTCGGTCGGCGGCGGCGTCGGTGCGGCGGCGGCCGGGGTCAGCGGGGCCGCGGGGCCGGCGGGTGGCCTGGCGCGGGGCGGCAGTTGGATCGTGCCGTCGAGGTTGGCGGCGTCGGTCGGCGGCGGCGTCGGTGCGGCGGCGGCCGGGGTCGGCGGGGCCGCGGGGCCGGCGGGTGGCCGGGCGCGGGGCGGCAGTTGGATCGTGCCGTCGAAGTTCGCGGGCTCGGTTGGCGGCGGCGGTGGTGCGGCGGGCGGGGGCGGCGGTGTCGGTCGGGGTGGCGGCGGCGCCGACGCGGGCGCGGCCGCCGACAGCGCTGGCGGCCGGGCGCCGCCTGGGGCTGGCCGCAGGGACTCGGTCGGCGCGGCGAAGGCCGCCTTCGCGGTCTGCGGGATCGTTGCCTCGCCGACGTCGGCGGCGGCGGCCCGCTGCACCTCGATGCGGGTGCGGCCGGCGAGGATCGAGCTGCCGATGCGCAGGGCGGTCTTGGTGCCGGGCGCGATCGTCCGGCCGTCGACGATGGTCGGGTTCGTCGCGCCCAGGCTCGTCAGCGCCAGCGCGTCGCCATCGACGAGGATTTGCAGTTGTTCGCGGCTGACTTCTTCGTCGGCGACGACGACGTCGGCGCGGCTCGAGCGGCCGAGGACGATGGACTTGTCCAGCGGCGCCACGCGCGGCGCTTTGTCCGGTTCGCTGACGAGGAGCTGGAAGCGAGCCATGGGGCGCCGGGTGCCGGGCGCGGGTATCAGGATGCGCAACCCGCGGCGGAAAACAAGGTTCGCTGACGCCGGAACCTTGTTCCAAGGCGTCGCTGCCCGCGCTCCAATGCGCGACCCTCGTCCGGACCACAAGAGGATCGCATGACGCGCAGGCTCTCCCCGCTGTTCGTCGCCGTGAGCGGCGCCGCGCTCGCGCAGGCGCCATCGCCGCCTGCCGCGTCCCCCCAGTCGCCGCCGGCGGCCTCCCCGACCTTGCGCGACTTCGAGCCGATGCCCAACCGCTGGTTCGCGCCAGGGCGGCCGGTCTCGACCACCGGGCCGAGCGACCTGACCATCCCCGTCGCGCCGCCGGGCTACGTCGTCAACGAGCCCGGCAGCCCGTGGAATCCGTACCGCCAGAACCCGCTGAAGGGCGACTTCCCGGTCCTCGGCACCGAGGACGTGTTCTTCGCCCTGACGGTCACCAACCGCTCGTTCATCGAACGGCGCGACGTGCCCACGCCCTCGGGCATCACCGGGCCCGGCCCGGTCAATCCGGGCTTCTTCGGCGACAGCCGGCAGACCTTCCTGCAGAACGACCTGTCGATCACGGTCGATCTCTTCCGCGGCCAGCAGGCCTTCAAGCCGGTCGACTGGCGCGTCCGCGTCACGCCGGTCTTCAACTACACGCAGTTGGACGCGGGCGAGGTCGGCGTCGTCGTCATCGATCCGTCGCGCGGCACGACCCGCGAACGCGGCGACGTCACGCTGCAGGAGGCGTTCGTCGAGTACCACCTCTTCGACTGGAACGACCGCTACGACTTCTGCAGCGTGGAGGCCGGCGTGCTGCCGTTCCGCAGCGACTTCCGCGGCTTCGTGTTCGAGGACACGAATCTCGGCGTGCGCTTCTTCGGCAACGCCGACGACAACAAGTGGCAGTACAACCTGGCGTTCTTCGACCAGCTCGACAAGGACACCAACTCCGGCCTCAACCGCTACGAAGACCGCGACCAGAACGTGCTGGTCGCCAACCTGTATCGCCAGGACTGGCCGGTGCTCGGCTACACGACCTCGGCGTCGTTCCACTACGACCGCGATCGCCGCGCCGTCGAGTTCGACGACAACGGCTTCCTGATCGCGCCGGCGCCGGTCGGCAACTTCCGGCCGAACGAGCTCGACGCGTACTACCTGGGCTGGGCCGGCGAGGGCCACTTCGGCCGCTGGAACATCACGCACGCGGTCTATCAGGTCTTCGGCCGCGAGTCGCAGAACGCGATCGCTGCGCGCGGCACCGACATCGACGCGCAGTTCGCGGCCGTCGAACTGTCGTACGACATCGACTGGCTGCGGCCGCGCGTCTTCGGCCTCTACGCCTCGGGCGACGGCGATCCGCGCGACGGCGAAGCCGGTGGCTTCGACGCCATCCTCGACGCGCCGAACTTCGGCGGCGGCTCGTTCTCGTACTGGAACTCGCAGGGCCTGAAGTTCGCCGGCACCAGCCTCACCACGCCGGGCAGCCCGCTCGCCGACCTGCAGACGTCGAAGACGCAGGGTCAGGCCAACTTCGTCAACCCGGGCGTGCTGCTGGTCGGCGGCGCGCTCGACGCCGAGCTGACGCCGAAGTGGCGCGGCCAGGTCGGTTGCACATACCTGCGCTTCGACGACACGTCGTCGCTGGAGTACCTGCTGCAGGCGGCCGACATCGACAAGGAGATCGGGTTCGAGGTGTTCCTCGGCACGCAGTACCGGCCGTTCCTGACCAACAACCTGATCGTGCAGGCGGGCGGCGGCGTGCTGCAGCCGGGCGATGGCTTCGCGCGCATCTACGACACCGCCGACCTCCGCTACAACGTCTTCGTCAACATCCTCACGTCGTGGTGACGCCATGAAGCACGCCCTCCATCGTTCCATGTCCGGGCGCGGGCTCGCGCTGGCCCTGCTGGCGGCGGCGTTCGCGGCTTGCGGCCGCGCCGACAAGGCCTCGGCGCCGACGCTGCCGGTGTTCGGCACGGTCGCGCCGCTGACGGCGGCCGACGTCAACCTGATCCTGCGGCGCGCGTTCCTTTCGATCGACACCCCCGACCTGCACGTCGCCGTCGTCGACCGCACCGGCGAGATCCTCGGCGTCAGCAGCAGCGCGGCGACGATCACCGACGGCGCCAACCTCGCGATCAGCCTCGCGCGCACGACGGCGTACTTCAGCAACAGCCAGGCGCCGCTGTCGTCGCGCACGGTCGAGACGCTCGGCGCCTTCCACTTCCCGCCGACCTTCAGCGAGCCGTTCGTGCCGTCGGCGCGGCCGGTGAGCACCGGCGGCGTCGCCGCCGACCGCGACTCGGTCATCGCGCCGACGCGCACGACCACCGGCATCGTCGGCACGCCGCAGGGGCCGCTGTGGCAGATCAACGCCACCAACCGCGGCGCCGCCATCGCCACCGCGCTGACCGCGCCGCCGACCGTTTTCAACGCGGGCAACGAGTTCCGGCCGTCGCGCAACCTGCAGGGCAACACGGTGTTCCCGGCCGCGCCCGGCGGCACCTTCCCCAGCCCCGGCATCACGCTGCTGCCGGGGGCGGTGCCGCTCTTCAAGCCCAACGTCGAGGGCACCGGCCTGCGGCTCGTCGGCGGCATCGGCTGCTTCGTGCGGCGCAATCCCGGCGGCGCGACGGTCGAGGCCGACGTCGACGCGGCGGAGTTCGCCGCCATCAGCGGCGCGCGCGGCACCGGCGCCGCCGGCGACGAGAACTTCTTCTTCGACGCGATCCCGCTGGAGGGCGCGATCACGATTGTCGGTATCCTGCTGCCGTACGTGCAGCAGACGACGCGGCCGGCCGGCCGCAACGCGCGCGTCGGGCCACCGCCGGCCCCGCTCAGCGGCCCGCGCGCCGGACGCGTCGACCCGTTCGGCTTCCTGATCGGCCCGCGCGCGGCGCAGACCGGCGCGCGCCGGCAGTCCGCCGCGCTGCCCGGCGTCGCGGCGCTGACGCAAGCCGACGTGCAGCGCATCATCGACCAGGTCGTCGCCAGCGCCAACCTTACGCGCGCCCAGGTGCGGCTGCCGCTCGGCAGCGGCGCCAAGGTCATCGCCACCGTGGTCGACACCCGCGGCCTCATCCTGGCGCACTTCCGCATGGAGGACACGCTCTGCGACGCTGTCGACGTCGTGCCGGCGAAGGCGCGCAGCGTCGTCTACTACTGCCTGCCAAGCACGCTGCCGCAGAGCGCGTTCGCCAACAACGACACGTGGCCGGGCTTCCCGACCGCCGACCCGCGCGGCGTCGCGCTGACGACGCGGACGCTCGGCTTCCTGTCGCAGCCGTTCTATCCGCCCGGCATCGACGAGAACCCGCCCGGCCCCCTGTTCGCGCTCGCGCAGTTCAACCAGCAGCCGGCGCAGGCTGAACGCTGGGGCAGGGCCGCGGCCGATCCCGGCTACCAGAATGGGCTGACGTTCTTCCCCGGCTCGGTGCCGCTCTACAAGGGCGGCGAACTCGTCGGCGCGCTCGGCGTGTCGGGCGACGGCGTCGAACAGAACGACCTGATCGCGTTCGACGGCGGTGCTGGCTTCGAGCCGCCGACGGAGTTGCGCATCGACAACTTCACCTTCGAGGGCGTGCGGTTGCCGTATCTCAAGTTCCCCCAGACGCCGCGCTGATCGCCGGCGCCGCGGCGGCGACGCGGACTCCACGCCGGGCCGGCCGCGCGTCGATGAAGGCCGCGATGCCATCGGCCGTGCAGACCGTCGCCGCGCTGCTGCGCGCGCCCGCCGCCGAGGTCGGCTTCCTGCTGCGGCGCAGCCTGCGCTGGCGTCGCGGCGCGCCGCAGTTTCGCGGCGAGCCGAAGGACGAGCTGTTCGCCGACGCGCCGGCGACCGCAGCGGAGCTCGCGGCGCTGGCCGAGGCCTACGCGCTGGCGCCGCTGCGGGCGGCTGCGAGCGTGTCGCACTGGCTCGCCAACCTCGCGTGCCTGCGCGGGCTCGCCCGGCTCGCCGACGCCGCGGGCGTGCCGATGCCCGCCGCGGCCGACGGCGCCGTGCGCGCGATCGACGTCGGCAGCGGCGACTTCCACTACGCCTTCGCCCTGCAGCGCTGGCTCGCGCGCCACGGCGGCGGCGGGCCGCGGCCGGTCGACCTGCTCGGCGTCGAGGTCGACGGCCACGGCGTCTACCGCGACGGCCGTGCGCGCGCCGACCACGCCGACGCGCACGCCGCGCTGGCGAGCGGCGACGACGCGCGCGTGCGGTACGAGGTCGCCGACTTCGCCCGCCGCGACTGGCCCGCCGTCGACGTCGCCACGGCGTTCTTTCCGTTCCTCTCGGCGTACGCCTGCCTGCAGTGGGGCCTGCCGCTCTCCCGCTTGCGGCCGCGCCGCTTCGTGCAGCGCGCGGTCGCGACGGTGCGGCCCGGCGGCTGGCTCGTCGTCGTCAACCAGACTGCCGCCGAGCGCGCGGAACTCGCGCGCCTGCTCGCCGACCAACCGGTGCGGTTGCTCGCGGAGGCGTCGTGGCGCATCGACTTCGCGCCGTGGGCGGCCAGCACGGTCGCCCAGACCGGCACGCTCTGGGCGCGCGCCGCAACGGGCTGACGCCGCCGCGGGGGCGTGACCGCCCGGAGTTCGCCGCCTATCATCGTGGTCGGTCGCCGCACCACCCCTCTCGCGACTTCGCTCCGAAGCATGTTCACGCTGCAGATCCTCGACGATGGCAGGTCCTTCCAGCATGCGCTCGGCGACGGCGCGACTACGATCGGCGGCGGCCCGGGCGCCGACCTCGTGCTGCGCGCAGGCGGCGCCGTTCCCGCGCACGCGCGCTGCACGGTGGTCGACGGCGGCGTGCGCCTCGAAGCGCTCGCGCCGCTGAAGGTCAACGGCAAGGCCGTCGACCGCGCCGACCTGGACATCGGCGATCGCATCGAGCTCGGCGGCAGCTACCTCGTGCTCGGCCGCGTCGTGGCGGCAGCGCCGGCCACCGTGCCCGTCGCCACGAAGCCGTCGACGCCGGTCGCTGCGCCGCGCGCGCGTCGCGACGTTGCGCCGTCGTCGGGCAGCAGCAGCCGGCTGGTTCTCGCCGCGGCCGGACTCGCGGTCGTCGGCCTCGCGGCCTTCGCGCTGCTCGGCGGCGACGCGCAGCAGACCCTGCGCGATCAGGTCGCGATCGCCCGCCGTCTGCGTGAGGCCGCAAAGCTGGACGAGGCGACGGCGAAGCTCGACCAGTTGGCGCAGCAGTGGGCCGATGCGACCGACGGCCGGCTCGACCTGCTGCCGCCCGAGCGCGACGCCATCGCCGCCGCGCACGCGGCCGCCGACGAATTGCGCCGGCAAGTGGTCGAGCCAGCCGACCCGCGCACCTACCAGCAGTGGCTCGAAGCGCTGCAGGCGCTGGAGCAGACGGGCCGGCCCGAGCAGCGCATCGGTGCGCGCATCGTGCGCGGCAACCTGCGCGCGATGTTCGCGCAGAAGCCGAAGCCGGCGGGCGCGCCGGCGGACGCTCCGGCGCCGACCGTTGCCGACGGCAAGGCGGCGGCGGCGACCCCTGCGCCGGACCACGACCTGAACCATGCCGGCCCGGCCAAGGCCGGCGCCGCGCCTGCCGCATTGGCCCCGGCCGCAGCGATCGACTCGACCCGCAAGACCGACACCTCCGAGGCGACCAAGCTCGCCAACAAAGGCCTGTTTGCGCCCGCGCTCGCGCTGCTGCAGGCGAGCCTCGGCGAACAGGAGGACGCCGCCGCGTTGCGCGCGGTCGAGGCGCGCATCGCCGAGGTGCGTGCGCAGGCGAAGGCAGCGATGGACAAGGACCTCGCCGCGGCCGCCGACGAGGCGCGCGACGACGCCCGCGAGGCGGCCAAGTCGCTGCACGCGGTCCGTCATCGCTATCCGCCGGGCGGCGAGTTCGCGGCGCTCGACGAGTGCATCCGCCGCTACGAAGCCGCCGCGGCGACGACGGCGGGCGCGGTCGCCGGACCGGCCGCAACGCCGTCGTCGGCGGGCAGCGAGCCGACGCTCGATGCGCTGCGCCGCGTGCTCGATGAGGCGCGCACGACGGAAGCGGCCGGCGACTTCGCCGCCGCCGCCCAATCGCTGCGCAGCGCCGCCGACGCCGTGCAGGGCCGCGATCCGGCCTTCGCCGTGCGGCTGCAGGCGCGCGCGCATGAGTCGTCGTTGCTCGCGGCCTGGCACGCCGCGGTCGTCGATGCGCTGCAGTCCGGCGCGCGGTTGGAGGCGCCGCTGGCCAGCGGCGGCAAGGCGGCCTTGCAGGACGCCGACGGCTCGCGCTTCGTGCTCGCCGCCGGCGGCCAGCGCGTCGGCTGGCACGACATCGCACCCGAAGGCGTCGCGGCGCTCGCCGAGCAGATCAAGGCGCGTGGCGACGCGGCCCTCGGCGCGGCGGCGCTGCTGTACCGGAAAGCCGCCAACGGACCGGCCGAGGCGCTGCTGCAGAAGGCGCTCAGGGCCGAGCCGGCGCTGAAGGACGGCGTCGACCGCGTGCTCGCGCGCGGCCGCGGCGAAGCGCTGCAGCCCGGCGGCTACACGCTGGCCAAGGACGGCTTCACGTCGGCCCGCTCGCTCGAGATCCAGAAGCAGGCGACGGCGCTGCGCGCGCAGCTCGACGCCGCCCTGCGCGACCGCGCCGGCAAGGCGCGCGCCGAGCTGTGGACCCAGACCATGGCCGCGGGCCCCGAGGCCGTGCAGGTCCTCGCCGCGGCGATGAAGAAGGAACTGGCGACGCAGGTCGGCCGCTTCGAACAGCCGTCGTGGCGCAAGGACCACGGCAAGCTCGTCGCCGCGCGGCAGGCGCTCGACGCCGCGCGCGAGCACGCGCGCGAGCTGATCTACGACGAGGGGAAGTACTTCTACCCGTACAAGCCGCCGGCGGTGTCCGCCGACCGCTACGCCGAGTACGTGCGCGTGCAGGCGGAGGTCAACCGCCGCGTCGCCGCGCTGCGGACGCTGTGGAACGACCCGAAGCTGAAGCTCGCCGTCCCCGGCTCGGTGCAGGCCGACCTCGAGCGCATCGACTGGCTGGCGGCGCGGCTCGCCGAACTCGGCGACGCCGACGACGCCGCGCTGGCGCGCCTCGCGTGGGTGCGGTCGCTGCCCGCCGGCAAGTCGATCGGCGTGCGCGAACTGTGCCTGACGCCGGCGGAGTTCGCCGAGTTCGAGACCTGGCGCCGCATCGACCGCTACAACGACATCGCCGGCCGGACGCTGACGTCGGCGCAGCGCGAGCAGCTGCGTGTGACCAACGACTACCGCGCGATGTTCCGCCACCGGCCGCTCGCCATCGTGCCGATGGTCTGCATTGCCGCGCAGGGCCACGCCGAGGAGATGTCGAAGCTCGGTTACTTCGCGCACCAGTCGCCGACGCCGGGCCGCACGACGCCGTACGACCGCATGCGCCTCGCCGGCTACGACAAGGGCGCGAGCGAGAACATCGCGCTCGTCGACGGCGCGCAGGGCGCGCACGACGCCTGGAGCCAGTCGAGCGGCCACCACCGCAACCTGCTCGATCCCGGCCACCACGAGGTCGGCATCGGCAACGATGGCCGCTACTGGGTGCAGAACTTCGGCCGCGGCGCCGTCTACCTCGAATCGATCGCCTGGGACCACGCCGAGAAGGCGAAGTGACCGTCGGCGGGCGGGGGCGCGATCCCGCGCCGCCGCCGCGACTGCGCGTCACGGGACGCGTGCCGATCCGGTGCGGGGATTCGCTGCTGGGCCGAAGCCGACGATCGGAAGCGAATCGACCGATCTGCTGCGGACGGGCGGCGAGCCCCCGGACGCGACGGCGCGGGCCGGGCGGCGTGGCGGGCCGTGACGCCGCTCGCTAGCTGCGCCGCCGCAGCGCCAGCACCGCCCGCGCTGCCGCGCCGGGCAGGATGCGGCCGGCGGCGACGTCGGCCTCGGCGCGCTGCAGCGCCTGCGCGACCTGCGGGTCGCCGAGGAACTCGGCCAGCAGCCGGTCCTTGACCGTCTGGTCGAGCCAGGCCGCCGCCTGCTTGCTGCGGCGCGCATCGAACGCGCCGCTCGCCTTCGTCGCCGCGGCGCGGCCCTCGATCGCGCGCCATAGTTCGTCGAGGCCGCGGCCGCTGACCGAGCTGCCGACGACGACCGGCGGCGGCTCGGCGTCGCCGCTGTGCAGGACACGCATCGCCAGCAGGCACTGCTGCGCGGCGCGGTCGGCGGCCGGCGCGAGGTCGCCGTCGGCCTTGTGCACGAGCACGCCGTCGGCGAGTTCCATCACGCCGCGCTTGATGCCCTGCAGCTCGTCGCCCGCGGCCGGCGACAGCAGCACGAGGAAGAAGTCGACCATGCCGTGCACGGCGACCTCGGACTGGCCGGTGCCGATGGTCTCGACCAGCACCACGTCGAAGCCGGCGGCTTCGCACAGCAGCAGCGCTTCGCGCGTGCGGCTGGCGACGCCGCCGAGCGTGTCGCCGCCCGGCGACGGGCGGATGAACGCGTTGGCGTGCCGCGACAGCTCGGCCATGCGCGTCTTGTCGCCGAGGATGCTGCCGCCGGTCACCGCCGAGCTCGGGTCGACCGCCAGCACCGCGACCTTGCGGCCCTGCGCGCACAGGCGCATGCCGAGCGCCTCGATCAGCGTGCTCTTGCCGACGCCGGGCGCGCCGGTGACGCCGACGCGCAGCGCGCTGCCGGCGTGTGGCAGCAGCGCCTGCAGCAGCGCCTCGCCGGCGGCGACGTCGGCTTCGCGCCGGCTCTCGACCAGCGTGATGCCGCGCGCCAGCGCGCCGCGGTCGCCGCCGCGGATCGCGACGGCCAGCTCGGTGGGGGACTGCACGCGGCACACGCTACCTCGCAAGCGGCGCGGCGCAACGACCGGGCGCAGGCGGAAATGGTGCAAGGGAACCAAGTCAGAACCCTGGCTCATGCGAGGAAACTTGTCTTAGGATCCTGGCATGGTTGCCTACCGCCTCGGCCATGCCGCCCGCATCCTTGGCGTCAGCGTCGACACCGTCCGCCGGCTCGCCGATGGCGGCAAGCTGAAGACGACGCGCAGCAAGGGCGGCCAGCGGCTCGTCGACGGCGCGCGGCTGGCCAAGCTGGCCGAGACGATCGACGAGGACCCGGCGTTCGCGGCGATCTCGTCGGCGCGCAACCACCTGCTCGGCATCGTCACCCGCGTCGTGCGCGACAAGGTCGCCGCGCAGGTCGAACTGCGCTGCGGGCCGTTCCGGCTGGTGGCGTTGGTGACGCGCGAGTCGGTCGACAGCATGAAGCTGCAGCCCGGCACGATGGCCTACGCGGTGGTGAAGGCGACCAACGTCGTCGTCGAACTCGCCGACGCGGCGGTGGCAGCGATGGTGGCCGACGGCGACGCGGCGGAGCGGACGGCGTCGCGGCGGAGGACGCCGTGAGCGCGGCGGCGCGGCGGTCGCAGGGTGGTGGCGACGGCGTGTTCGCGGACGTCCCGGCGCCGAACGGGGCGGCGGTAGCGGCGTCGTACGCGCACGGAGTCCCCATCGCGGCCCGGCGGGCCGGCGCCTTCTTCCGCGGCGTCGTGGCGCTCGCCGCAGCGTCGGCGCTCGCCGCCGCCTGCGGCAGGTCGCATGCGCCGGCGCCGGTGCGCGTCTTCGCGGCCGCGTCGCTCGTGCAGCCGTTCGAGGCCGTCGCCGACGCCCTGGCCGCGTTCACGAACCGCGAACGGCCGCAGCTGTCGTTCGGCGGGTCCGCGCAGTTGGCGCTGCAACTGCGCGAAGGCGCCCCGGCATGCGTGTTCGCGTCGGCGGATCCGGCCAACATGCACAAGGTCGTCGCCGCCGGGTTGGTCGCCGGCGACCCCATGGTGTTCGCCCGCAACCGCCTCGCCATCGTCGTGTGCGCCGGCAACCCCAAGGGGGTGCGTGGCCTCGCCGATCTCGCGCGCAAGGACCTCGTCGTGTTGCTGGGCGCGGCCGACGTGCCGATCGGCGCCTACGCGCGGCAGGCGCTCGGCAAGGCCGGCGTGGCCGTCGCCGCCGTCGGCGAGGAGGCCAGCGTGCGCGGCATCGTCAGCAAGGTGCAGGCCGGCGAAGCCGACGCCGGCATCGTCTACCGCACCGACTGCCGGATCGACGGCGTCGAAGGCGTGGCCGTCGCCGCCGCGCACGACGTCGTCGCCGAGTACCAGGTCGCGGTCCTGAAGGGCGCGCAGGACGCGGCGCAGGCGACGGCCTTCGTCGCACTGCTGCGCAGCCAGCCCGGCCAGCGGATCCTGCTGCGCCACGGCTTCGAGCTGCCGTGAACACCGGGAACACCGTGCACACCGCGCGCTTCATCCCCGCCCGCTGGTTGGTCGGCGCGCTCGCCGCCGCCGCCGTGCTGCTGTTCGCGCTGCCGCTGCTGGGGCTGCTGGCGCGCGCGCCGTGGCGCGACCTCGGCGCGGTGCTCGCCGAGCCGGCGGTCCACCGCGCGATGGGTCTGTCGCTGGTCAGTTCGCTGGCGGCGACCGGGTGCGCGCTCGTCTTCGGCCTGCCGCTCGCCGTGTGGCTCGCCAGCGGCAACTCGGCGCTGCGCACCGCGGCGCGCCTCGTGGCGCTGCTGCCGCTCGTGCTGCCGCCCGTCGTCGCCGGCGTCGCGCTGCTGCTCGCCTTCGGCCGCAACGGCCTGCTCGGCGGCGTCGTGCAGACGCTGTTCGGGGCGTCGCTGCCGTACACGACCGCCGCCACCGTGCTGGCCGCGGCGTACATGGGCATGCCGTTCTTCGTGCTCAGCGCCGAGGCCGGCCTGCGCAGCTTCGACCGGCGGCACGTCGCCGTCGCCGCCACGCTGGGCGCTGGACCGTGGCGGCGCTTCAGGACGGTGACCGTGCCGATGGTGTTGCCTGCCCTGCGCAGCGGCGCCCTGCTGTGCTGGGCGCGGGCGCTCGGCGAGTTTTGCGCCACGCAGATGTTCGCCGGCAACGTCGACGGCGTGACGCGCACGATGCCGCTCGCGTGCGGGCTCGCGATGGAAGGCGATCCGGCGGTGGCGATCGTGCTCAGCCTCGTGCTCGCGGCGACGTCGCTGGCGGCGTTGACGCTGCTGCGCCACGGCCTGCCGGGAGGGCGGCCGTGAGCCTTGTCCTGCGCGGGGCGTTCGCGCGCGGCCCGCTCGCGCTCGACCTGGACCTCGCCATCGCGACGGGCGAGACGCTCGCGCTCGTCGGCCCCAACGGCGCGGGCAAGTCGAGTTGCGTGCAGTTGCTTGCCGGGCTGCTGCGGCTGCAGCGCGGCGAACTGCGGCTGCACGACGCCGTGCTCGACGCGCCAGCGGCCGGCGTCTTCGTGCCGCCGGAGGCGCGCGGCATCGGCTGGTTGCCGCAGGATGGACTGCTGTTCCCGCACCTGTCCGTGCGCGACAACGTCGCCTACGGCCGTCGCGCCCGCGGCGACGCGGCGCCCGTCGCGCGCGCCGCCGCCGACGCCGCGCTCGCGCGCGTCGGCCTCGCCGGCTTCGGCGACCGCCGGCCGCAGCAGGTGTCGGGCGGCGAAGCCCAGCGCGTGGCGCTCGCCCGCGCGCTCGCCAGGGAACCGCGCGTGCTGCTGCTCGACGAGCCGCTGTCGGCGGTCGACGCGTCGGCGCGCGTGGCGCTCCGCCACGAATTGCAGCGCGCGCTCGCCACGTTTGCCGGGCCGCGCCTGCTGGTGACGCACGACCCGCTCGATGCGTTCGCGCTCGCCGACCGCATCGCGGTGGTCGAACAGGGCCGCGTCGTGCAAGCCGGCACGGCGGCGGCGATCGGCGCCAGCCCGCGCTCGCGCTTCGTCGCCGACCTCGTCGGCCTCAACTTTCTGCGCGGCCACGCGCACGACGGCGTCTTCACTGCCGGCAGCGGCGGCCGCCTCGTCGTCGCCAGTCCGATCGAAGGCCCGGCGTTCGCGACGGTGCATCCGCGCGCGCTGGCGCTGTTCACCAGCCGGCCGAGCGGTTCGCCGCGCAACGTCTGGCAGGCGACCGTCGCCGCGGTCGAGGCGACGCCGAGCGGCCGCCGCGTGCGCTTCGACGGCGAGCTGCCGCTCGTCGCCGAGGTGACGGCGGCGGCTGTCGCGGAACTCGGCATCGCGGTCGGCCGGTCGCTGTGGCTGGCGTTGAAGGCAACCGAGGTGCAGGTGGCGGAGGCGTAGACGCGGTGGCAGCGCGCCGGCCGCGCGCGCTGGCGGTTCGCGAGCAACGCGCCGCGTGGATCGCGGGTCCCGGATCGGGAGCGCGGGCTGCGCTGGACCGGGTCGGCGGTCGATGCGGTCGTGTTCGCGCCGCTTGGGCAGCGACGAGGAACCAAGCCATGATCCAACAACTTCTCGCTGCGGCAGTGGCGGTGGCGATCTTCGCGGCGGACGGCATCAGCCAGGGGCAGGGCGCGGGCCGCCCGGGCGGTGGAGCGGCTCGCGGCTCGCGGCAGGACGTGCGCCAGGATGCGCGGCAAGGCGCCCGGCAGGACGCACGACAAGGCGAGCGGCGCGAGCCGCGCCAGGGCGGCGCGGCGGACACGCAGCAAGGGGAGCGCCGCGGCCCGCGACCCGACGGTCCGCCGGATGCGCAGCAGGGATCCACGCAGGACGCACGGCGGCAGGTGCGCGAGGAGCCGCCCTCGCGGGACGACGTGCGTGCGTTCCTGGACAAGCAACCCGAGTTGAGGCAGCAACTACTCGCCGAGGCCGACGCCAACGGGGATCGCAAACTCGAAGACTCCGAGATCGAAGCGTTCAAGCAACTCGTGTTCGCCAAGATGGCGGCGGCGCGGGCCGAAGCTGCCGAGCGCCAGGAAGCGCGCGAGGAGCGTCAGGGCGCACGCCAGGAGGCGCGGCAGGACGCACGCCAAGCCGAGGCCCAGGTCGGCGATCGCGTCGAACGATTGGACGAACGTCGCGATGGGCCCCCGGGTCAGCGCCGGGAGCAACGCCAGGACGCACGCCAAGACCAGCGCCCGGACCAGCGCCAGGATGGACGGCAAGGCGACCGGCAGGAAGGCCGCGGCGACCCGGGCCGCGGCGACCGCCCCGCGCAGGCGGGCCAGTCCGGTCCGGCGGGGGCGCAACGCGAGCGCGGCAACACAGCGCGCCCGTCTGGCGCCCGTCCGGCGGCGCGGTCGTCCGGCGGCGGTGGCGGCCGCGGTCGGTGACGCAGCGGGTCGCCGGCCGCGGCGCAGCGGCGTTGCGGCACGCGCGCGCTGTCGTGCGGAATGGTCGGATTGCGCATCACGTCGGTCGGGGAACTGCATTCCTCCGACCCTGGCATGCGTCCTTGCGATCTCTCTGCTCCGCGTCGCCCCGTTCGTGCTGCTGCTCGCCGCCGTGCCGGCGCAGACCAACCTGATCACCTTCCAGGAACCGGGCCTCGTCGCCATGGGCAACGGGTCGGGGCAGATCGTGCC
>JADCJE010000194.1 GCA_020247305.1 Phycisphaerales bacterium
CCGCGAAGCCGACCAGCATGGCGCCGGGCAGGGGGTCGGAGACGGCCTTCCAGATCTCGGTGAAGGTGTTGTCGCCGTCGACCTGGGCGAACGACTCGTCGCCCTCCGGGTCGGTGTCGTCGCCGAGCAGGTGCGGCAGCTGCTTGAGGATCAGCAGCAGGCCGATCGCCGCGAGCAGGCCCTTGATGACGTTGTTGGGGACGAAGTTGGCGATGCCACCGCCGCGCAGCAGGCCGAGGCCGAGTTGGAGCACGCCGGCGATGACGACGGCGCCGAGGAAGGCCTGGAAGCCGCCGAGGCCCTTGATCTGCGCCAGCACGACCGCCGCGAGGCCGGCGGCCGGCCCCGAAACGCTCACCTGCGAGCCGCTGAGCGCGCCGACCACGATGCCGCCGACGATGCCGGCGATCAGGCCGGACATCATCGGCGCGCCGGAGGCCATGGCGATACCCAGGCACAGCGGCAGGGCGACGAGGAAGACGACCAACCCGGCGGTGAGTTCGCGGCTGATCGGGAACCGGGGCGATCGGAGCGAAGGCGGCGGCGCGGTCGTCATGGGCAGTCGTCGAGGCGGCAGAGCCGATGGCACACACTACCGGGCAATCGCGCCATCAAGAACGGCTCAAGGCAAAGTTCGCGCCGCCGGCAGCGGGCCATCCCCACGACGACGCGCCGGCGCTGCCGATCGCCGGCGGAATCCAAGGGCGCCGGCGCGCGTCCTCACCGCCCGTAGCGCAGCGTCAGCAGGCTCGCGCCTTCGGTCGGATCGAGCGCGACCACGTGCAGCGCGTCGAACTCGCTCTCGTCGAAGGCCAACGGTTCGGCGACGCCGAGCGCGGCGGCCAGTTGCGGCAGCGAGTTGGAGTGGCCGCACACCACCACCGTGCCGCCGGCGCACGCGCGCACCGCCGCCGCCAGCGCCGCGGTGTCCTTGGCGTCGAGGGCCTGTGCCGTCAGTCCCTTGCCCGCGCACAGCGGCGCGACCGTGTCCTTCGTGCGGCTGAACTGGCTGGTGAACACCGCCGTCACCGGCAGTTCGCCGATCGTGCGCGCGAGTTCCTTGGCGCGCTCGCGGCCGGCCTCGCTCAGCGCCGCGTCCGTGCTCTGGTCGACCTTCTCGGCGTGGCGGACGAGCACCACCGTCGTGCGCGCCAGCGGCAGGCCGCCCTGGAAGGCGCGGATGCGCCGCACGACGCCGTCGGCGAGGTCGTTGGGCACCGGGATCGTCAGGTTGTACTGGCGCAGGACCCAGCGGCCGTCGCGCCGCACCAGCACGCCGGAGCCGCGGCATTCGCCGTAGCTGGCGTTGTCGAGCGCCTCGTCGAACCACGCCACCTCGCCGCCGGGCGCAACGTCGACGGCGCGCGCGATCGTCACGTACGTCCACGCCGACGGCCGCTGGAAGTACGGCAGCGCGAAGGCGCGGAACTCCGCGCCGGTCCAGCGCTCCGCGCCGTCGGTGCCCAAAAACACTGCGTCGGCGGGCAACAGCGCGAAGTAACGGTCCTCGTCGCCGGTGGCGGCGGCGTCGTGGAAGTCGTCGAGCGCGCGCGCGACGTCGCTGGCGGGACCGGCGAGGCTGCGCGCGGCGTGCAGACGCTGCAGCCGCTCTGCGAACGCGGTCGTCGTCGCGTCGCCGGCATCGACGCAGCGCCGCCGCGGCAGGCGCGACAGCTCCTGCCACATCGCGTTCGCCGCCGCCACGAGACCCGCGGTCGCGCCGGTGCGCACGACCGTCTGGAACTCGTGCGCGTTGCGCCGCACGAACGCGAGCGCTGGCGTCGCGGCGGCGGCGACCACCGCGTGCATGCCGCCCTGTTCGACGCGGAACTCGCGGCGCAGCTGCGCCAGCAGCACGCCGTCGCGTCCGCGCGCACCGTCGCCGGCGGGCACGGCGGCGACGACGAACCCGGCGGCCGCCAGCGCCTGCGCCGGGCCCGCGCCGGCCGCGGCCAGGGCTTCGCCGTCGCCGTCGCCGACGACGAACACCGCGAGCGGCCGCCACTGCCCGGCCGCGTGCGCCGCCGGCAACTGCACCGCGCACAACACATCGCCCGCTGGCGAGGCGACGGTGCGCGCCGCCGGCGATGGCAAGGCCGGCCCCTGCGCCGGCGCCGGCACGGCAGCGCCCCACAGCGCGACGGCGAGGGCGCCGGCGAGCCGCCGGCAGCGGCTGGAGTGACGGCGATTGCGGGACGCGGACGCGGCGGCAGCGGACAGGCGCGACATGACCGCCTGTCTACCTCAGCCGTCGCCGCCGGCCCAGCGCCGCGCCGCCAGGATCGCCGCCTGCTCGGCCGCCGGCAGCCGCGCGGCGAGGAACGGGTACAACAGGTTGCGCTCGCGCAGGTCGTGGTGCAGCAGCAGGTTCTTCAGCGTCGCCTGCCGGTCGAGCACGTCGAGCAGCGCGCGGTCGTCGGCGACCTCCCCCATCGCCGAAAGCCTGCGCGCGCAGTCGTCGACCAGCGCGCGCAGCTTGTCGTGCTCGCCGAGGAACAGCTTCGTCGGCGCGTCGGTCGCGTCGCCGCCGAGCGCGCGGTAGCGCGGCAGCACGTGCGCCTCCTCGTCGGCGGCGTGCGCGAACAGCGCGTCGCGGTACTGCGCGAGGCTCGCGCGCGCCCGCGCGACGGCGCGGTCGAGCAGCGCGCGCTGGTGCGCGAACAGCAGCGCGTCGAGCCGTGCGTGCAGCCCCATCATCGCGGCGGCGAAGTCGCCGCCGTCGGCGGCGCAGCTCACTGCGCCTCGTTGGCCGTCAGGATCGCCTGGAAGAACAGCTTGAACGTGCCGAGCGGCTGGCCGCGATACGTGACGTCGGCGCCGTACAGCAGCACGCGGCCCTTGCCGACGCGGGCGCACAGCGCCGCAGCCTTGCCGACCAGCAGCTCCTCGCCGATCGCCCAGCCGCTGACCAGCGTGTCGGCGTCGCGGTAGCGCGCGACAACGTCGATCGGAGCCTTCGGGTCGGTGACGGCGAGCACCGTCGAGTTGCCGTTGACCATCGCCGACAGCTCGCGCGACGCGCCGCGCGCGGTCGGGTGCGCAGTGTCGACCTCGATCGCCAGCAGCGAGCCCGGCACGTAGTACTCCTCGCGCTGCGCCTTGCGCTCGCCGCCCTCGGCGTCGGGATCGGGCAGGTGCACGCCGACCTTCACCGGCAGGTTGAACTGGCGCACAACCTTCTCGACCTCGCCGCCGAGCGCGATCAGCGTGCCGCCCTGCTCGACGAACGCGCGCAGCGCCGGGATCGCCTTGTCGCTGGTCAGCTTCGTGGCGCGCGCCGCGAGGTTGCTCCAGTCCTCGAACGGCGGCAGCGCTTTGGCGAGGACGTCGAGGTTCTGTTCGTCGCGCGCGCGCGCCGCGCGCTCGAGGTCGCGCGGACCCGGCAGGCCGGTGTGGAACACCAGCACGTCGAAGTCCTTGCGCAGGTCGCCGGCCTGCACACGGTCGCCCCAGACCTGCTGCACCGGGAAGCCGAACTCCTGCAGCAGCCACTGGTCCCAACCCGTCGGCATGTGGCCGCCGAAGACGTCGAACAGGCCGACGCGCGCCGCGCGCACCGGCGTGCCGCCAGCGCCGGCCGGCGCGACCGCGGCGGTGACGCCGAGTTCCTGCGCGCAGGCGGCGAGGACTTCGCCGGCGGCCGCGGTCGGCTCGACGTGGTAGACGCCGACCGTCGACTCGGCCTGCACCCACTCGACCTTGCACCCCGCGGCGAGCAGGCGGTTGAGCGCGACCGCCGTGTGCGAGTCGCGCGGATCGAGCTGCCAGCGCGAGCCGGCGGCGAGGGCCGCCGGCGCCGGCGCAGGCGCAAAGCCCGGCCAGTCCGGCAGCGGCTCGAACGGCCCCTCGACCGCCTCGAACGCGCGCTCGACCTGCACGTCGAACTGCAGCGCCAGCGTCCAGCCGGCGGCGTCGTACGGCGGCACGGGCTTGCCGTCCTTGACGTCGTCCGGGTGCCACTGCGGCTCGAACTGGTCGAGCACGTGCGCGCGGTACGCCTGGTCGGTCTTCACCACGTAGCTGCCCGCCGGCATGGTCGCGCCGTTCATCTGGAACGCCGCCTTGGCGCGGTGCACGACGACGCCGCACCGCTGCAGCGCGCGGACCAGCCGCTGCGCCGCCGCCCAGTCGGGCTGGTCGCTGCGCAGCACGTACACGCGCGGATCGCGCAGCGTCGGGTCCTTGAACACGCTGTCCGGGTCGTCGCGGCGCTTCGCCGCCTCGACGAGCGCCGGCGTCGGCGTCCAGTGGTCGCGCCGGCCGCGGGCGATCGCGCGCGTCGCCATCGTGTGCATGTCGCGCAGCAGTTCGCGCCGGTAGCGCGCGGCGTAGTCGAGGATCGCGAAGTTCGCGGTCTGCAGGTACTCGACCGTCTGGCGCGCGTGCCAGACCTGTGCTGGCACCGGATCGGGGTAGTCGCCGTACGGCAGGCGGCGCTCCAGCGGCTGCCCGATCGGCGTCGGCTCGGGCTTGCCGAACGCCTCGGTCAGGATGCCGATGATGTTGTGGAAGTAGTTGGTCGAACGCAGGCCGCCGTTCCACCAGCCGGAGTACGGCGCGCCGCTGCGCGAGATGACGCCCGGCTTGCCCTCGGCGGCGAAGCGCTGGTTCATGTGCGCGCTGACGATCTCGATGCCGCGCACCACCATCGGATCGACGAGGTAGTTGTGCGGATCGCGGAACGGCGGCGTGAAGAGGATGGTGTCCTTCGGCGCCGTCTGGTGGTGGTTGTAGACGATCTGCGGGCGCCAATCGCGATAGAAGACGCGGTTGACGTTCTGCGCCTCGATCTGGTTGCAGGCGTAGAAGTCGCGGTTGTTGTCGTGCCCGATGTAGCGCTGGTAGAGCACCGGGATCGTCATGCTGCGCGTCGCGCGGTAGGCGTTGCACACCAGCTCGTAGCCGTCGGGATTGACCGGGCAGGCGAGCAGCACGACCTCGTCGAGGATGCGGCGGACCTCGGTGTCGTCGCGCGAGCACATCTGCCAGACCAGTTCGATGATGTTCTGGCCGGCGATCGCCTCGGTGCTGTGCAGGCCGGCGTCGACCCACACGACGGCGCGGCCTTCCTCGCACAGCGCGGCGACGTCTTGCGGCGCGACGCCCTCGCCGCGCGACATCGCGACGCTGATCGCGCGCAGGCGCTCCAGCCGCGCGAGGTTCGCCGGCGAGCTGATCACCGCCACCGTCATGCGCTGGCCGTAGCTCGTCGGCCCGATGTCGACGAGCTGCATGCGGTCGCTCGCGGCGGCGACGGCCGCGAAGTACCGCACCATGTCGGTGTAGTTGCAGAGCTTGTAGTCGGCGCCGACCTCGTGGCCGAGGAACGCGACGGGGCTCGGCGCCTGGGCGGCGAGCGGGGCGGCGGCGAGCGCCAGCAGGAACGGGACGAGGCGATGCGGCGAGAGCATGGCGAGTGCCGCCGATGCTACGCGCCGCGCGCGGTCGCGCGACGGCGTTCGGCCGCCGGGACGGCGCTGCGACGATGTCGTCGCGTCGCGCGGCGACGCGGCCTCCGCCGCGCCGCCGGCGACCGGCCGGCTCACTGCAACTGCGTGACGCTCAGCAGGCCGTTGCTGACCACGAAGCCGCCGCTGGCGCCGTTGGCGAGCGGGAAGGCAGGGTCGAACAGGCCCACCGCCTGCGACGCGAGGACCGTGCCCGGCGCGAAGGCCGGCGCGCTGAAGGTGAGGCCGAACGTGCTCGTCGGCGCAGTCGTGACGGCGGCGAAACCGACGTCGAGCGTGCCGAGGTAGGCACGGCAGCCCGGCAGGTTGGTCAGCAGACCGGTCAGGTCGATGCCGGCCGGCACCGGATTGACGCTGAAGTACAGCCCCGAGATGTAGACGCCCGACGACGGCACGAACTCGGGGATGTTGCCGACCGTGAACGTGACGTTGGTGCTCGGGTTGATGACCGGAGCCGGCGACGCGGCGAGCGACAGCGGCGCGAGCGTGATCGGCGGCCCCATGACGAACGGCGTCGCCGTCGTGAAGTCGACCGAGGTCGGCGTGGCGCCAGCGCCGGCGAGCGTGCCGCCGACGACCATGGTCGTGGTGTTGGCGCTGACCGCCATGCTGACCCACACCATCGTGATCTCGCCGGTGGCGAGGTTGACTTGCCACTGGAAGGTCGCCGGGTTGGTCGTGCCGTACTCGTACACGCCGTCGAAGGTCACGTAGAGCACGCCGTTGGCCTCTTCCGTCTTGACCTTGCCGCTGCCCGCCGCCGCCGGGTTGAAGTCGCGCCAGTTGTACAAGGCGAGGCCAGTCGCCGTGGCCGTGGCGGCGAGCGTCGCGTTGTAGCCCGTGCCCTGGTTGCCGGCCGCAGCCGCCGTCAGCACGCCGTTGGACGAGACCGTCCACTGCGCCGCCGTGCCGCCCGGCACCGGCACGGGCAACGACGGCGTGAACGTCGTCGCCAGATCGTCTCCGTTGGCGACGATCGTCGCCGCCGCGGTCGGCGGCACGTAAAGCGCGCTGGCGATGCCAGGCAGCCAGATCGCGACGTAGCCATTGCCCGTCGGCGTGAACGTCAGCGCGTTGCCGTCGAGGGCGGCCTTGGCGGCCGGCGTGCCGGCGAACGCCGAGAGGAAGTTCGTCCGGTCCAGGTTGTAGCTGTAGCAGCCGCTGCCGAAGCTCTGGTGGTACGCGGCCGAAAGGTCGCGGATCTGCAGCGCGGTGATGTGCGGCGCGGTGACGTTCGTGGCGAGCGGGTGCGACCCCTGGACGAGCAGCCACGTCTCGGCGCCCGGCACGTACGTGAACGTGCCCGTGCAGTGCGAGCCGAACACGGTGTCCGGCGAAGCCGCCGCCGGCGCGTTGTCCGGGTCGGCCTCCAGCGGGCCGGACAGCGGCCCCTGCAGCATCGCGCCGAGGTTGGTCACTGCGCCGCCGCTGAGCGTCGCCGTGCCGTAGGCCGAACTCAGCGTCGTCACGCGATCGTAGAGCACGTTGGTCGCCGTGCCCGTGCGCTGGTCGGTGTACCAGACCTGGATCGCGTACGTGCGGCCTGGGACCAGCGTCGCGAGCGTGTCGAGGCGGATGCCGCCCCATGCCGACGGATTGGCCGCCGCCGCCGTCTGCATCGCCAGCGAGGTGCCGAGCAGGTCGTTGTAGCCGGCGTTGCCGGTCGTCGAGCCGTTGAGGCCACCAGTGATGAACCCGGCCCAACCGGTCGGCGCCCAGGCGCCGGTGAAGGTCACGCCGTTGACCGTCGGCGAGATCGCCGCGACGTTGGGCTGGTGCGCGTTGCGCGCGACGACGAGCGCGCCCTGCACGCTGACGTCGTTGGGCGACGTGCTCGGGAGCACGGGCCCCCAGGTGATGGTTTGCGCGCTGGCGGCGCAGGCGAGCGACGCGGCGACGAGGAGACGGCCGACGGAGAAGTGGGGCATGGCGAGTTGGCGGTGCGCCGCCCCGCACCGCGCGCCCGCCAACGCGCGGACGCCGTCGGCCCGGGCACGGCAGCGCCACACGGTCGAGCCAACGTCCCGCGGCGTCAAGGCCAGGCGGCGGACGTTGCGGACAACCGACAACATGGCCAAGTGGGGCCAATGGCGCGCTCCATTCCTATGGCAGCGCGATCCAGGCGCCGCAGTCGGACGGGCTGCATGGCGAGCAACGCAGCCGTGCGCCGTGCCTGCATCGTCACCCGGCGAGCGCAACGCCCAATGCCCGATCCGGCTGCAGCGCCATCCCGTCACTTCGTCGGCTTCGGCTTCTGCGGCGCGGGCAGGTAGTGATAGCCGTTCTCGCTGCGTGTGTTGTCGAGCGCGAAGGCGTCGCGGTTGTCGAGGAAGTCGACGACCTGCTTGGTCGGGATCGCGAAGTTGAGCCCCTGCATGCCCATGTAGCCGGCGCAGTTCACGCCAACGACCTCGCCGCGCAGGTTGAACAGCGGGCCGCCCGAGTTGCCGGGATTGATCGGCGTGGTGATCTGGAAGTGGCAGCGGCCTTCGACCGTGCGGTTGGTGACGCTGATGATGCCGCTGCTGACGGTGCGGTCGAGGCCGATCGGCGCGCCGATCGCGTAGACGGTGTCGCCGACGCGCATCGCGTCGCTGTCGCCGAGGTACACGGTATTGAGCGTCAGGTCGGTCGGCGGCTCCATCTTGACCAGCGCGAGGTCCATGCTCGGGTTGATCGCGGCGACCTTGCACTTGCGCACCGTGCGCGGGTCCATGCCGGCCTTGCCCACCGGATAGACCACGACGTCGACCTCGAGTTCGCGCGCGACGACGTGGAAGTTGGTCACCACCCAGCCGTCGGGGTGGGTGACGAAGCCCGAGCCCTGGCCGCCGGCGGCCTCGATCTTGACCACGGCTTCGCCCATGCGTTTGGCGCCCTCGGCGACGCTGAGCTCCGGCAGGTCGGCGCGCGCCCACAACGCCCGCTTCTCGACCGCGCCGCTGCGTTTGCCGTCGACGGTCTCGCGGCGCACGACGGCGGCGACCGGGACCTTCAGCACGTCATAGCCGACGTCGACGAACAGCAATTGGTCGGTGGTGCGCAGCACGCGGCCCTGGATGCGGCAGCCGTTGCCGAGTTCCAGCGACTCGACGGCGTCGGCACGCACCGGCGCGGCGTCGGCGGGCTTCGAAGGCCTCAGATCCTGCGGCAGGCAGACGAACAGCGCGGCGATGATTGCAGCGAGCATCCGTGCGAGCATAGAGTCGGGCGACGATGTCCGCCAAGCCGCTCGCCGTGCTCACCGCCGCCGCCGTCACCGCCGCGGCGTCCGCAATCGCGCAACAGACACCGCCGCCGATCGCGCCCGAACTGCGCGCGCGCTTTGGCTTCACCGGCCCGATCGTGCAGAAGGTCGGCGACGGCATCGCCAACCTGCAGGCCGTCGACGTCGACGGCGACGGCCGCGTCGAGGCGGTGGCGATCGACGCCCGCCGCGGCCGGCTGGTCGCCGTGCGGCTCGCGCAGGGCGAAGCGACGCTGCAGCCGATCCCGACCAACGGCCAGATCGCCGGCTACACCGTCGCCGACGTCCACGGCGACGGCCTGCCCGACCTGATCGTCGTCGATGCGCGTGGCCGGCTGTCGATCCGCCATCCCGGCAAGGAACCGGAGCAGGCGCCGATCGACCTCGCGCTGACGCCGCGCGGCCTGACGCTGCTCGCCGGCGACCTCGACGGCGACCGCAAGGCCGACCTCGTCGTCGCCAACGGCAGCCAACTGCGCTGGCTCACGCAGCTCGGCGGCGAAGCGAAGCTGTCGCCGATCGAACCGCTCGACGAAGGCACGCGCGACCTGCAGCTCGCCGACCTCGACGGCGACGGCGCGCTCGACCTCGCGGCGATGACCGGCGGCGGCAAGGGCGCGGCGATGAACCTGCGGCTGCGCCGCGGCCGCGGTGACGGCAGCTTCGGCCCGTGGGCGATCGCCGGCATCGACGACCTGCGGCACGTGTTCACGGCGCAACTCGCCGACGGCAAGCCCGCGCTCGGCACGATCGCCGGCGCGGCGCAGCGGCTGACGCTGCACGGCTGGCGCGACGACGCCGAGCAGGCGGCGCTGGCGTGGTGGCCGTTCGGCGAGAACCCCGGCGGCAAGCCGCTGCCAGCGGCGGTCGGCGACCTCGACGGCGACGGCGACGCCGACCTCGTGCTGGCGCGGCCCGACCGCGCGCAGCTGCTGGTGCACGAATGGCGCGGCGGCACGTTCGTCGTGCGCACGCTGCCGACGCTCGCCGGCGTCGCCTCGCTGGCGATCGGCGACGTCGACGGCGACGGCAAGAACGACCTCGTGCTGGCGAGCCCCGAGGAAGACGCCGTCGGCTTCTGCCCCGGCAGCGCACCGCTCGACCGGTTCCCCGAGCGCCTGCCGTGCCTCGACAAGCCGGTCGCCGTCGCGGTCGCGCCCGATGGCGGCGCGCTCGCGATCACGCGCAACGACAAACGCGACGGCCAACTGCTGCAGCTCGCGCCGGGCAAGGAGCCGCAGAAGCTCGCCGACCTCGGCCGCCTGCCCGCCGACCCGACGCGGCTCCTGGTCGGCGACTTCGGCGACGCCGACGGCCGCGAGATTGCGTTCGTGGTGCCCGGCGAAGGCCTGCGAACGCTGACGCTCGGCGCCGCGCGCAAGGACGGCAAGAACGCCGACGCCGCCGGCTTCACCAAGAAGGCCGACGAAGGCGCGGTGCTCGCGTCCGCCGTCGACGGCGCGCCCGCCCTGCTCGCCGCGCGCGACCGCTTCGTGCGCGCCTTCCGCCTCGGCGCCGACGGCGGCGTGCGCATCCTGGCGCAGGACAACGGCCCCGACGGCCTCGCCGAGATCAGCCTGTGCGCCGACGCCCCGGCCGACGGCGGCAAGGCGGTGCGCCTGTACTACGACCGCAAGGGCAACAAGCTGCTGCGCGTCGTCGGCGGCGCGGCGCCGATGGCGATCGAGACGCCGCCGTTCGAATTCGCGCAGCTGCTGCCGCACGAAGGCGGCGCGCTGCTGCTCGGCGCGCGCGGCGTGCTGCGCGTGCCGTTCGCGCGCGGCGCCGGCTTGCGGCCGCTGGCCTCGCACGAAGCGCCGCTGGAGACGTCGGCCTACGAGCTGGCGCGGGCCGGCGACTTCGACCGCGACGGCGTGCCGGACGTCGCCGTCGTCGACCGCGACGTGCCCGGCGTGCAAATCGTCGCCGGCGGCGCACAAGGTCTGCAGCGCGCCTTGTCGATTCCCGTCTTCGAGACGCCGCCGCGCAGCCAGCCCGGCCCCGAGCCGCGGGAACTCGCCGTCGGCGACCTCGATGGCGACGGCCGGCAGGACTTCGCCCTGATCGTTCACGACCGCATCCTCCTCTACCTGCAACAGCCGTGAGCCGCGGCCCCGCCGCCCCACTTCCTACCGACTTGCCAAGACCATGATCCACGCCCGCTACGCCGTCCCGTTCCTCGCCCTGCTGGCGCTCGCGCCGGCCCAGGATGCGGCCTTCCGCTTCGCGCCGAAGGACGCCACCCTGGTGATGCGCATGGGCGCTCCCGCCCGCTGGAAGAAGGACTTCGCCGACACGGCGATGGCCAAGGTGATGTCGGCGCCGGCGCTGGCGCCGATGATGGACATGATGGGCAACGTCATGGCGGAGGCCATGGCCGGCATGCGCAACGGCGGCTTCGACGCCGACCTCGTCGAACGCATGCTGGCGGACTACCAGGGCGACGTCACGGTCAGCATCGCATTCGACTGGTCGAAGGCCAACTTCGTCACCATGGGCGACGAGGAGCCGACGCTGCCGTTCGCGATCACGGTCGCGGCCGCGCCGCACCCGTCCTACGACCTCGCCGCGCTCGCCAAGGCGATCGACGGCGCCGTGCGCAAGCAGCTGGAGGAACCCGGCGCGCCCAAGACCAGGGAACTCACGATCGGCGACCTGCGCCTGACCGCCGTGCAAGACGTCAGCGGATTCGAGTCGTGGGGAACCATCCCGGCGCTCGTCGACGGCCACCTCGTGATGTTCTACGGCTCCGACGTCGAGGCGCAGGCGGCCAAGGGGATCGAGGGCAAGGACCGCTTCGAGGCCGCGGACGCCGGCAAGACGCCGATGTTCGTGCACGCCGACCTGCGCGGCTTCGTCGCCGCCTTGGACCAGGGCGTCGCCGAGATCGAGGAGATGGGCGGCGCCCCGTTCGACGTGGGCGAGCTGCTCGACGCGATCGGCCTGCGCTCGCTGCAGGACTTCCGCATGACGCTCGGCGCCGACGGCAAGCACCTCGTCAGTGACGTGCAGCTCGGCCTGCGCGCCGACAAGCGCGGCCTGCTGGCGATGCTGACGCAGTCGTCGGCGCCGCCCAAGCTGCTGCGCGCGCTGCCCGCGTCGGCCGCGAACTGGTCGATCAATTCGATCGACTTCGGCGTGCTGTACACGAGCGCCGAGCAG
>JADCJE010000195.1 GCA_020247305.1 Phycisphaerales bacterium
GTTGCGATCGGCGCTTGCGCGGCGGCACGGGTCGCGGCCCGCGTCGCATCCTGTGCGACCGGGCGCCGGCTCGGCGTCGAAGACGACCCGGTGACGCCGGGCAGTTCCGCCACGCGACCAGCTTCGCCGCTAGAGTTACGCGTCACCACCCGCTGCGATCGGACGTCGATCGCCGCGTCCGCCCCCTGCCGTTCTCCCGACATGTCCACCATTCCGATCCGTTCGCTGCAGAACTACCAGGTCGAAGACACGAGGTTCTTCGTCCTGGTCGGCACCCAGCGCAGCGGCACCAACTTCTGCCGCGAAGTGCTCAACACGAGCTTCCAGACCTTCGTCCACGGCGAGGTCCTGCTGCCCTATCCGACGCCGAGCACCTGGCACAACTACGTCCGCACGATGGTCAGCCGCGCGCTGCCGCCCGTGCTTCCGCAGGACGCTGCCGAGCTCGTCGACGACTACCTGATCTTCGTCCGCGACGACACCCGCCGCGCGGCGCCGAGCAAGGCCGCCAACCTGAAGGCCCTCGGCTTCGACATCAAGTACAACCAACTGCGCTTCATCAAGCCGGTGCTCTGCGACCTGCGCGATGGACCGTTCCTGCTCGACTACCTGCGGGCGCGCAGCATCCCGATCCTGCACATGATCCGGCGCAACATGCTGCACCAGGCGCTCTCGATCCAGATCGCCGCCCATCGCAAGACGTACCACAACTACACCGGCGGCGGCGGCGGCGGCGGCGGCGGCAACAAGATCACGCTGTCGGCCGACGACCTCCTCGGTTGCCTCACGTGGATCGACGAGGAAGTTGCGCACTTCCGCCGGCTCACGGCCGGCATGCAGGTGCTCGACGTCGCCTACGAAGACCTCGTCAGCGCCTGCGACAAGGCCGATCCCTCCGGCTGGCTCGATCCGTACAACGAGCTGCTCGACGGCATCCGCACAACGCTCGGGGTCGAGAACGCCTTCTTCCGGCCGACCTCGCTCAAGAAGGTCATCGACCGCCCCTACCGCGAGATCGTCGCCAACCACGCCGAGATCGTCGCGGCCGTGGCCGATTCCAAGTTCGCGCGCTTCGCCGACACGATGTGACGCGCAGGGCCGCCAGTCGCAGGGCCGCCAGTCGCCGGGCCGCCAGTCGCCGGGCCGCCGGTCGCCGGGCCGCGGCGATCAGCCGAGGGCGAGGCGCGCCAGCGCCGTCGCCGCGATGGCCACCCAGATCGCTTCGAGCCAGAACGCCTGCCACGTGCGCTTGCGCCAGCACACCCACGCGACGCCGAGTCCGCCGGTCAGGTTGAGCAACTGGTAGACCGCGTCGCTGGCCGTCAGCACGCCAAAGCTCGTCAGCGCGTAGGCGCCGACGATCGCCAGCGTGCCGTACCAACCGGCGAGTTCCGCCGCGAGCGAGAAGGGCAAGGCATCGGAGCGCGTCATGCCGTCAGTGTGCCCTTGGCCGCCGCCGGATGCAGGTCCGATGCGCGGCGACCGCCCGATGCCGTCGCGGTCTCGCGGCGCCGCGCAAAGCCCGTTGCCTCGCGCCGGCCCGCCTGCCGATGGCAAGGCCTGTACAGCGAGCGCGACGACCCGCCGGCCGGCGGCGCCGCGCGCCGCCACGCCGCCGCGTCATGACCCGCACCCGCACCATCCTCGCCGCGGCCACGGCCGTCCTCGCCATCGCGCTGGCCTTGGCGTGGCCGCGACCTGCCACCGCGCCGACGACGGCGGAGACCCCGACCACGGCGGCGTGCGAACCGCCGGCTCCGGCAGCGCGCGGGCCGCTCGATGGCGCCCCTGGCGCCGCCCCGCTCGGCGAAGTCGCGCGCCAGGCGGCCAGCGCCGCGCCGTCTGTAGCGCCCGTGCGCGCTGCCCAAGGCCTGCGCGGTCGCATCGTCGCGGCCCATGGCGCCGTGCGCGCCGACGCATGGCTCGCCGCGGTTCCAGCGCCGGCGTGGTCGCCGCTCGCGCTCGCACGCCAGCGCGAAGCCGGCGCCGTCCCGGAGCCGTTCGGCGCGATCCGCAGCGGCCCCGACGGCCGCTTCGAACTCGCCCTGCCCGCCGCCGCCATCGGCGTGCCGATCGAAGTGTGGGCGCTGCGCGACGGCGACGCCGACACGCGAACGCGGCACGCCGGCATCGCCTCCGGCGAGTGGCGCGAACTCGGCGACGTGCGCCTGGGCCTGGCCCTGCCGATCGACGGCCGCGTCGTCGACGAAGCCGGCAGGCCGATCGCCGCGGCGACCATCACCGTCTGGCCTGCCGACGCCGAACCGGGCAGCGCGCCGCCGGAGGCGGAGCGGAGCATCCGCTCCGACGGCGACGGCCGCTTCCGCGTGACCCACCTCGGCAAGGGCATGTTCGGCATCGCCGCGGAGGCCCCGGGTCATGCGCGCTGCGAACGCGAACACCAGCACGTCTTCGACGACCAGCCGAACGAGATCCTGCTGACGCTGCCGCCGGGCGGCGCGATCGACGGCGTCGTCGTCGACCGCGTCGGCGCGCCGATCGCCGGCGCGCGCGTGACCGGCGAAGCGGCGGATCCCGCCAACCCGGCGCGACCATGCGCGCGCACCGACGCCGACGGGCGCTTCACGCTGGCCGGCCTCGACCGCGGCGGCTGGCAGGTGCGCGCGAGCGCGCCAGCGCACCAGACGGCGACCCTGCCGCACGTCGCCGCCGGCATGCGCGGCGTGCGCCTCGTGCTCGCCCCGCGCGCGAGCGTGCGGCTCCGCGTCACCGGCGCCGACGGCCAACCGGTGCGCCACTACGAGGTCACGGCGCGACCGCCCTGCCAGCAGCCCGACGCGGCCCTGCGCGCGTTGCCGCCGATGGCGATCGGTCCCGACGACGTGGTTGAAGGCGCCTGCGTGCTGCCTGGCTTCGACGACGGGCCATGGCAACTGGAGGTCCGCGCGCCGCTGCATGCGCCGGCGTTCTCCGAGCCGTTCACGGCGCTGGCCGACGCGATCGTCGACGTCGCCGTGGCGCTGCGCGCCGGCGGCGGCATCGCCGGCGTGGTGTTCGACGCCGCCGGTCGACCGATCGCCGGCGCCGCGGTGCAGACGCAGCCCGACGGCTTCGGCGACGGCGAACTGGGCGCGGTCTTCCGCGGGCTGCAGGTGTGGGAGGTCACCGACGCCGACAGCGCGACCGATGCGGCCGGCCGCTTCGCACTGCGCCATCTCGCGCCAGGCGCCTACCAGCTGCGCGTCACCGCCGCCGGCAGCATGCCGAGCTTCGCGCGCGGCCTCGTCGTGCAGGAGGGCGCAACGACGCCGGCGCCGGCGCTGCGCCTCGCGCGCGGTTGCGTCGTCGGCGGCGTCGCCCGCTGCGAGGATGAAGCCGCAGCGAGCGACGTGTTCGTGCAGGTCCTCGCGGTCGCCGTGCCCGACCTGCCGGCCGACTACGCCGTCGAAGCAGCCGCCGACGCGACCGGTCGCTTCGCCCTGCCGCTGCGGCTGCGCCCCGGCCGCTACGCCGCGATGGCGGGCCGACGGCTGCCGGACAACCCGTTCCAGGAAGACGCCGACCGGCAGGCGAGCCGGCAGGAGTTCACCGTCGACGGCGCACGCGAGCGGTTGGATCTGGCGTTGCGCTTCCCGCGGTGAGGCGCGAGACCGCTCACCGCCTGATCGCGGCGGCGGCGTCGATCAGCCCCCAGCCGAAGGTCGTGTCGTAGCCGGGCGCCCCGAGGTTGACGCACGAGCCTTCGATCGCCGCGCGGATCTGCGCCGCGGTGTACTTCGGGCGCACCGACTTCACCAGCGCGGCGACCGCGGCGACGTGCGGCGTCGCCATCGACGTTCCCTGGTAGAAGTAGTAGCCAAAGGCGCGCGGCGAGCCCGGCTGGAACGTCTGCTGCAGGATGCCGTCGCCGTAGCGGTCGCCGTTCTGGTCGATGTTGGTCTGGCCGCCGGGCGCGACGACGTCGATGCCCGTGCCGAACGTCGAGTACGTCGCGCGCTGGCCGTCGAAGCGCGTCGCCCCGACCGCGATGCACTGCGTGTAGAGCGCCGGGTAGTTGACGCCCGCCGTGCCGCTGTTGCCCGCGGCCGCGCACAGGACCACGTTGCGGCCGGCGGCGTACGCGATCGCGTTCTGCATGGTCGTCGAGCCGACGGTGCTGCCGAGGCTCATGTTGGCGACGCCGGCGCCGTTGTTCGCCGCCCAGATCAGGCCGTTGGCGATCCACGCGTGGTTGCCGACGCCCTTGGCGTCGAGCACGCGCACCGGCATCAAGGTGCAGTTGCGCGCGATGCCGGCGCAGCCGATGCCGTTGCCCGTCGCCTGCCCGATCGTGCCGGCGACGTGCGTGCCGTGGCTGTTCTCGTCGTTGGCGTGGCCGTCGCCGGTGACGGCGTCGAACGGCGCGACGAACGGCCGGCCGACAAGGTCGGGCGCGATCAGGAACGCGCCGTAGTTCTCGTAGGCGATGCCCGAGTCGATCACCGCCACACGCACGCCCTGGCCGGTGGCCTTCGCGTCCCACGCCGCCTCGGCCTTGACGCCGAAGTTCGAGGCCACGCCGTTCGACCGCGCGCCGGCGTTGTACATGTTCCATTGGAAGCCGGCCCAGTACGGATCGCTCGGCGCGACCGTGGTGCGCGCCACGGCCTCCAGCTCGGCGTAGGCGACGGCGGACTGCGCGGCGAACCAGCGCACCAGCGGCCGGCCGGCGTCCGGCGCGCATTCGAAGACGTAGAACTCGCCACTGCGGCCGCGATCGGCCAGTTGCAGGCCGGACGCGCGGGCGAAGGCGCGCACCGATCCCTCCGACGCCGCGCGCTTGAAGCGCACGACGACGCGGTGGCGCAGCAACTCCGCCGCCGACGCCGGCGCGTTGACGAAGCCGCCGCCGCCGGCCACGGCGTCGGCTTGCTGGGCGGCAGCCGCCGCGGTGAACAGGCCCGACGCCAACGCCGACAGGACGATGCGGTGCATGCTGGGAATGCGCCCCGGCGGTCCCGCGCGTCCGCCGCCGGCAGGCGGCGCGAGCGCGCGGGCCGCGCGCCATCGCGCGGCGTGGCGGTTGCCCCGGGGCAGGCCAGGGAGGGGATATCGGTGCGCGCCGCGCGAACTGGAGCCGCCGGTCCCTGCGCGGGACGCGGCGCCTCGACGACTCGGCGTCATGGCGGCCCAGGCACGGCGGCGGCAGCGTTGCCTGCCCGGCGCGCTCCGCCAGAATGCGGCGATGCTCGATCTGCTGCGTCACGGCGTCGCCATCCTGGGGTTCGTGGCGCTCGGCGTCGGACAACTGCCGGGCCAGTCGCCGACGCCGGCTCCGGCCGCGCCGCCGGCTGGTTTCCTCGCCAACTACCTGCAGGAGGCGCGCGGCCGCCGCGACGCCGGCGACCTGCCGGCCGCGCGCCTCGCCGCCGAGCGCGCGCTGGAGCGCGACCCGAACAGCGTCGAGGCGCTCGAACTGCTCGCCGAGGTCGCCGTTCGCCTCGCCGACCTCGACGCCGCCGTGCACGCGCTGCACCGCTGGCTCGACGTCGACCAGGCGCGCCAGCGCGGCAAGGCGACGCCCGAACGCAAGGCCATCGGCGACCGGCTGGCGCCGCTCGACGCCGAGGCTGCGACGTGGGGCAAGCTGCAGGCCGAGTACGCCCGCAGCCTCGCCGACCTCGGCAAGGAGTACCGCAAGAAGAAGGACCTGCTCGGCGCGCTCGACGTCTTCCAGCACCTGCTGGCCGTGGCGCCCGACCATCCGGACGCGCTGCAGGCGCTCAAGGAGATCCGCAGCAAGGGTGGCCGCGAGGTCGCCGTCGAGGACGTCTACGCCGGCACGGACCCGACCGGCGGCATGGACGAGGCCCAGCTCGCCGCGATGGACCGCGCGCACGCGGACTGGGAGAAGGCCTACACCGACGAGAGCGAGAACTACGCCTACCGCACCAACGCCGGCTTCCTGGTGCTGAAGACGTCGCGCATCGCGATGGAGCAGATGAACCAGTTCTACCGCCGGTTCTTCCGCTTCATGGAGGACGGCGGCAACACGCCGAAGATCGAGATCCGCATCTTCAAGAGCCGCGACGAGTACCTGAAGCTCGGCCAGGGGCCGCCCGTCGAGTGGTCGGCCGGCCACTTCGTCGGCAACGCCGTCGAGACCTACGCCGGCGGCGTCAGCGGCAAGGAGTCGGTGCGCGACATGTACGGCACGCTGTTCCACGAGGCCGCGCACCAGTTCGTCAGCCTGACGTGCCCGATGGCGCCCGGCTGGCTCAACGAGGCGTTCGCGTCGTTCTTCGAGGGTTGCGTCATCCTCAGCAACGGCATGGTCAAGTGGAACCGCGCGCCGGCCGGCCGCCTGATGCCGCTCGCCGCGCGCATGGAGCGCGGCTGGATGGCCGCGCTCGACGAGGCGGCGGCCGGCGGCGGCACGGCCGAGCCCGAGCGCGCGCCGACATTCCGCATGGTCGTCGAAGGCAAGTACGCGTGGGGCCCGCCGTGGTACGCGCCGACCTGGGGCGTCGTGTACTTCCTCTACAACTTCCGGGCGGCCGACGGCCGGCTGGTCTACCGCGACGCGCTGCACGAGTTTTACCGGTCGTTCCGCCGCGCCCAGCCGCAGGCCCCGGCGGAGCACTTCGAACAGCTGGTGCTCGCCGCCTCGCCGCTTTCGCCGGCGAAGACCCTCGCCGAGCTCGACCCGATCTGGCGGGCGTGGATCCTGCGCCTGCGCGACGTCGAGACCGGCGCGGTGAAGACCGGCGGCGAACTGGTCGCCTGGGCCAAGGCCGCGACGCAGCGCAGCGAGCACGCGCTCGCGGTCGAGTTCCTGGAGGACGCCCACGAACGCGACCCGGCCGACGAGGAGGCGCTGTGGCTGCTCGCCGGCGCGCTGGAGAAGGACAAGAAGCGCGGCAGCGAGGCGGCGGCGGCGCTGCGCAGGTTCCGTCGCGCGCTCGCCGCCAAGGACCGCAAGGACGACCCGCGCGACGCCGAGGCGCAGAAGCGCATCGACCGGCTCGACCCGCTCGTGCTGCGCTACCGCAAGCTCAAGCAGACGATCGCCGAGAAGGGCTTGGCGCTGGCACGCGGCTACGAGGCGCGCCAACTGCCGACGATGGCGCTGGAGATCGCGCGCCGCATGACGGCCGCGTACTCGGTGCCCGAGGCGCTGGCCTACTACGCCGAGCTCGCCGGCCGCACCGGCAAGAGCCTCGCGCGCTGGCGCGTCGCCTACGACGAGTCGAGCCTCGCCGGTTGGTCGGGCGGCGACGGCGCCTTCCAGGCCTACGGCAAGCTGGTCCGCGCGACGGTGGCCCGCGACGGCGAACGCGTGGTCACGCGCGAGCTGACCGCCGACGTGACGTTCGACGCCGACTTCTCGCTGTCGGCCGAGATCCAGACGCCCGAGGAGCCGGGCAAGCCGGGCAGCTTCCAGGGCGACCTCGCCGGCCTGTGCTTCGGCCGCAAGGGCGACCAGCGTTTCCACGCGGTGCTGCTGCACCCCAAGGGCTTCCTCGACGTCAGCAGCAACCGCGGCGGCGTCTGGGAGGTGCACGACCACCGCAGCCTGCCCGTCGGCGGCGCGTGGCACGAACTGCGCATCGACGTCACCGGCCGGCAGCTCGACGTCTACTTCGACGGCCTCTACGTGCGCTCGCTGGAGTTCCCCGACCCCAGCGTCGTGCGCGGCGGCTTCGGCCTGCTGTGCGGTCCCGGCGCGGCGCAGTTCCGCAACGTGCGCATCCTCGGTCGCGACCCGTTCGACCCGGCGGCGCGCATCGAGCGCGAGGTGGCGATGCAGCGCGTGCTCACCGACCCGGGCAAGCGCACGCCCGGCTCGTTCGCCGGCTTCGCGCCGCCGGAGCTCGCCGGCCTGCAGTTCGTGCGCGGCCCGGCGCAGACGCTGGCGGAGTTGCGCGGCCGCCCCGTCATGCTGGTGTTCTGGACGCCGGCGCAGGACCGCGTGATCCCGTGCACGGCGTGGCTGCAGTCCGCCCTCGCGCGCGGCCTGCCGCGCGGGCTCGCAGCGATCGTCGTCTGCGATGGCGCCACCAAGGCCGACGAACTGCTGGCCTACCTCGGCGAGAAGGACCTGCCCGGGGCGAGCGTCGCCATCGACGCGGAGTGGCGCACCTACGAGGACTTCTTCGTCAAGGCCGGCTTCTTCGGGCTGCCGCGCGTGCTGCTGATCGACCGCAAGGGCGTGGTCACGTTCGAAGGCGACCCGGGACTGCGCCGCGGCGAGGAATGGCGCGCGAGCGACGGCCCGACGTTCGTCGACGGCCCCCTCGACAAGCTGCTCGGCGGCGGCTGAATGCGGGCGGCCGCCGTCCCGTCGACTTCGCGCCGCGCGCGCGGCCGGCGAACGACCGCCGCGCGCCGCAGGGCCGTTGCCTCCGCCCCGCCGCGCTCCTAGCGTCCGCCGCCTGCCCGCCATGCGCGTCGTCGTCGCCGAGAAACCCTCCGTCGCCCGCGGCCTCGCCAAGGTCCTCGGCGCCAACCAGCGCCACGACGGCTACCTCGAAGGCAACGGCTGGCAGGTGACGTGGGCGATCGGGCACCTCGTCCAGCTGAAGACGCCGGACGAGTACGACCCGGCCAACAAACGCTGGTCGATGGACCGGCTGCCGTTCGTGCCCGAGCGCTTCGAACTGCGGCCGACCGACGGCGACACCAGGAAGCAGCTCGACGTCGTCGTCCGCCTGTGCAAGACCGCCGACGAGCTGGTCTGCGCGACGGACGCCGGCCGCGAGGGCGAGTTGATCTTCCGCTACATCCTCGACTGGGCCGGCTGCGCCGGCCGCGGCCACAGCCGCCTGTGGCTCAGCTCGCTGACCGAGGAGGCGATCGCGCAGGCCTTCGCCGCGCGCAAGCCGGGCAACGCCTACGACGCGCTGCACGACGCCGCCCGCAGCCGCAGCGAAGCCGATTGGATCGTCGGCCTCAACGCCACGCGCGCCTACACGGTCCGCTACGGCGGCGGCGCGGTGCTGTGGAGCGTGGGCCGCGTGCAGACGCCGGTGCTGGCGCTGATCGCGCAGCGCGACGACGAGATCCGCGTGTTCGACCCGCGGCCGTTCTGGGAACTGCGCACCCGCTATCGCGGCGCGCGCTTCCGCCACGCCGGCGAACGCTTCCGCGAGCAGGCCCCGGCGCAGGAGCTGCTCGCCAAGGTCACGGACCAGCCGCTGCGCGTCGACCGGCTGGAGCGCCGCACCGAGTCGCTGCCGCCGCCGCTCCTGCACGACCTGACGCAGCTGCAGCGCGACATGAACCTGCGCCACGGCCTGTCGGCGCAGCGCACGCTGGAGGTGGCGCAGGAGCTGTACGAGAAGAAGCTGCTGACCTACCCGCGCACCGACAGCCGGCACCTGCCGCTCGACATGGTCGACGACGCGCGCACGGCGCTGTCGCAGCTGCGCGCCTGGGACAAGGACAAGCTCGCCGTGCTGGCGCGCTGGATCCAGGGCGCGCCCGACGGCGAGCGCGGGCCCAAGACGCGCAAGAAGCGCGTGTTCGACGACGACAAGGTCAGCGACCACCACGCCATCGTGCCGACCGGCCGCGTCGAGGCGCTGTCGGGCGAGGCCCAGCTGGTGTTCGACGCGGTGGCGACGCGCTTCGTGCAGGCCTTCCTCGGCGACCGTGTGCAGGACGTGACCACGGCGCACGCGAGCAGCAACGGCGTGCCGTTCCGCGCCCGCGGCGTGGTCGTCACCGATGCGGGCTGGAGCGCGCTGGAACCCGAAGCGCCCAAGAAGAAGCGCGGCAAGAAGAAGGGCGGCGACGACGACGACGACGACGGCGACGACGCGCAGGAACTGCCGGCGCTGCGCGAGGGCGAGTCCGGTCCGCACCAGCCGGAGCTGCACGAGGGCCTGACCAAGCCGCCGCGGCCGTACACCGAGAACACGCTGCTGGCGGCGATGGAGACCGCCGGCAGGACGATGGACGACGAGCAGCTGCGCGAGGCGATGCGGGCGCGCGGTCTCGGCACGCCGGCGACGCGCGCGTCGATCCTGGAGACCTTGATCGCGCGCCGCTACGTGCAGCGCGACAAGAAGGCGCTGCGCGTCACCGACCTCGGCCGCTACCTGATCGCCATCATCGCCGACCCGTTGCTGAAGTCGGCCGAGCTGACCGGCGAGTGGGAATGGAAGCTCGGCGAGGTCGAGCGCGGCCGGCTCGCGCGGACGGCGTTCATGCAGGAGATCGGCGAACGCATCCGCGCGCTGATCGCCAGCGGCCTGTCGCCGCGCAACGAGCACCAGGGCCTCGGCAGCTGCCCGCGCTGCAAGGCCGACGTCGTCGAAGGCCGCGAGGCCTACGGCTGCGCGCGCTGGCGCGAGGGCTGCGCCTTCCGGCTGCCCAAGGCCTACCGCGGCGTCGCGCTCGCGCGCGAGCAGGTGCGCGAACTGCTGTTCCGCGGCGTCAGCCTGCGGCCCGTGGCGATCGATGGCGCGCCGCGCATCGTCTGCCGCACGGCGACCGGCGAGCTGATCGACCTCGCGCCGCCGAACCGCGAAGCGCAGCGGCGCCCGTCGCCGGCGGCCGCGAAGGGCCGTGTGCCGCGGCGACGGCGGGCGGCGGACGGCGGGTAGCGGGCGACCGCGTTCCTGGTGTCGCCAAAGAACGCGACGCCGCCGCCGACTCGCCGCGCCGGTCGCGATCCGGCGCGCCGGCGGCGCGCAAGTCGCACGCCGGAATCGACTTGGCGACCACCACCCGCCGCGACACGGGGCCGCCGCGTCCCGGATCGGGACCCACGCCGCCCACGCGCTCAGGACCGGAATGTCGCATGGCGATACGATGGCACATGAAAACCCCGAAACGCGAAGTTCCATCCGGCGAACGCGGCTCCGTGATGCCGGCGTTGATGGTCGCCACAACCAGCGTCGCCGCACTTGCCGCCTCGTACTTGACGAAGGTCGCGTCCGACGTCGCCGAGGCGCGCGGTCGCGACACCGCCATGCGCGCGTCGCAGAACGCGGTCGCCAACCTCGAGATCGCCCGCAACGTCGTCAACGCCTCGCCCTACGACAGCGTCGGCAACCGCGCGCTGCTCGCGGCGATGAGCTCGCCGCCCGACCAAGCGGGCCGCCGCATGCTGCCGGGATGCCCGGTCGAGGCGGAGGTGGAGGAGTTGGGCGACGGCTGGTTCATGCTGCGCACGTTCGGCGAGGAGTCGGGCGTCCGCAAGGTCGCCCAGGCGACGGTGCGCGCCAGCCTGCCGATCACCAACTACAACTACTTCGTGGCGCAGCAGAAGCTGGGCATCTCGGGCGAGCCGCGCGGGATGATCCACAGCAACGACTCGATCGACTTCTACTTCGCCAACGGCCGCTACCGCGACCCGATCTCGGCCGTCAACGGCTTCGGCTACCGCGCGGGCGCGACGACCGCGAACACCCAGCTGCTCGGCACCA
>JADCJE010000196.1 GCA_020247305.1 Phycisphaerales bacterium
AGCCGCGCGGGATGATCCACAGCAACGACTCGATCGACTTCTACTTCGCCAACGGCCGCTACCGCGACCCGATCTCGGCCGTCAACGGCTTCGGCTACCGCGCGGGCGCGACGACCGCGAACACCCAGCTGCTCGGCACCAACAACGGCAACGCCGCGCGCAAGAACATCCTCGACAACATCACGGTCGCGGACGTCGCGGCCAAGGCCGACACGCTGCGCGTCGACGACTACCTCATCTCCGAGGTGACGTTCCAGGGCTCGACCACCAAGGTCGACCTCTACCGCCCGCAGATGACCGTGCGCTCGCCGTTCATGGCGACCGAGAACGTGTTCTCGCACTTCACGACCGTCACGCAGATGGTCAACACGCCGATCTACCGCACCGAGACCTTCACGGTGACGGTGCCGGTCTTCCAGACCCAAGCGGTCACGCGCACGGTCAGCACGCCCGTCTACGGCACCCGCTCCGTGACCGTCACGGAACGCACGCCGGTCTACGGGTGGACCACGGTCCTCGTCACCGTCACGCGCCAGCGCTGGATCGAGTTCCCGCCCGCCGCCGGCGCCGAAGGCGCAGGCGACGTCTCCGGCGGCGGCAGCCTGCAGGGCCGCTGGGAGAGCTACCAGGTGCAGGAACCGCGCCAGCAGCAGATCGTGATCAACTGGAACGAGGCCCAGGTCACCCGCAACGAGACCTACATCATCCGCCACGAGAACGTGCAGCAGACGACGAACCAGCAGGTGCAGGTCGGCACGCGCACCGAGACGCGCAGCCGCTCGGTCATCGACCGCTACGAGATGCAACCGCGGCAGGTCCAGCAGGCGGTCCACGTCCAGCGGCAGGTGCAGCGCTTCCGCGACGTCGTGCTGCCCGAACAGTTCCTGGAGTCGCGCACCGTCGCCAGCAGCGGCATCCTCTACTTCACCGGCCCGGTCCGGAAGCTGTCCGGCCGCGTCAACGGGCGCATGACCGTGGTCACCAACGAGACGGCGCGGATCACCGGCTCCGTCCAGTACGTCGACTCGTCGAACCGGACGCGCATGCTCAACGGCACCAACGAGAACCTGCCGTACGACCCGAACCCGGACTACAACGGCTCGTCGACGCTCGCGATCATGGCCCGTGACGACGTGCTCTACTCGGCCAACCTGCCGGCCCGCGTCGAGATCAACGGCGCGCTCATCACCACGCAGGGCACCGTGGCGTTCGAAGGCCTGCAGATCGCGGCCAACGGCGAGACGGTGACGCACCAGATCGCGGGCGGCTTCACCGCCGCCAGCTACCAGAAGGAGTCCATCCGGCGCCTCGGCGGCATCGTGTCGCGCGAACGCCCGGTCGCGACGTACGTCGACGGCAACAACAACCTCGTCGCCGGCTTCCGCAGGGGCCGCTCGACCATGGACCAGGCGATGACGTTCACGAACGGCGGCGGCATCGCGCCCCCCGGCGTGATGGCCGAGAACCGGCCGGTCTGGGGCGTCACGATGCTGGACAAGAAGCTGGATTCGGCCGCCGTCCGGGGAGGCCAGTGATGGCCCCCCGCAACGCACGGATCGAGGACGAGACGACGACGCTGGGCCGCAAGGCCCTCGGCGTCGGGCTCGCGATCGCGGCGATCGCCGTCGTCGCCTGGGCCATGGTCGGCCGCCCGGAGGCCGTGGCCCCGGCCGCCGTCGTCGCCGCGGCGCCACCGGCGTTCCAGGTGCTGGAGAGCAGTTGGGGCGCGGCGCCGACGGCGACCCAGCCCGAGATCCCGGTCGACCCCGGCTTCACCCCGGCGGTCCAGCGGGACGATGAGGCCCGGCGCGTCGCCGAGGCGCGCGAACGCTGGCAGAACCTCGACATCGCCGTGAGCACCGAACGATGAGCCTCTTCGCCATGAACCACCGCGTCGCCGGCGCCGCCGACGCCCCTGCTGCCGAGCGCGGCTTCTCGCTCGTCGAGGTGACCACCGGCGTGGCGTTGATGGCGATCATGCTCTACGGCCTGCACGCGACGATGCTGAGCGCCGTCACCGGCCGCAGCACCGTGAAGCGCACCGACCGGGCCGGCGCCATCGCGCGCGACTTCATGGACCGCCTGCAGTCGCTGCCGTTCGGCACGAGCAACGGCGGCGTGTCGGCCGCGGCGCTCGACGAACTGTTCGACGACGACCAGGACCTGGGCACGGCGACGCTGCGGCAACTGCGAGTTCCGGCCAACGACCTGGGCCACTGGTTCGTCGCCACGATCGACGGCTTGGCCGGACGCTGGCGCGTCAAGGTGACCGCCGACCTCAACGACGACGGCGACGAGGCCGACGTTGCGTGGCGCGAGGGCCGCAACGACCTGCTCGCCATCCAGATCTGGTTCGACGACCGCATCGTCCTGCGCGCGACGCGCGCCTCGCCGGTCGAGGAGACGACCGTCGACGTGGGAGCGAACTACTGACCATGGACACCACGATCGTACAAGCGCCGAGGGTCCGCGAGTCCGGCATGACGTTGGTCGAGGTCGCCATCAGCTGCTCGCTGCTCGTGGCAGTGCTCCTGGTGGCCGTCTCCACCACCCAGACGATGAACCAGATGATCCGCACCGGCGAGGCGGAGTCGGGCACCAGCGAACGTGTGCGCGAGGTGCTCTACCAGGTCAAGCAGGACATCGCGGCGTCGTCGCTGGTCCCCGATCCGGTGTCGGGCGTCGTCCGCGTGCAGATCGAGACTGCGCCCCACGGCGGCCAGCGCGTTCGGTTGCGCCGCGTCGACGGCGCGACGCTCGCGGCCGGCTCGCTGGTGACGGTGTGGTCGCCTTGGATCACGTGGGAGATGGACGCGGCGGGCTCCGTCTGGCGCTCCCTCGACGGCGAGACCCCGCGCCTCGTCGCGCGCGGCATGAGTTCGCTCGCCTTCCAGAACCACAACGGTCGCGCCGTCGGCGTCACCGTCCGCTCTGCCGACCGCGCGGCCAACGGCCAGGCCGTCACGCCCGTCCAACTCGACGACGTGGCGCATCCGGCCAACTGATCGCGCCCGCTCCGACCGCTCGGCGCCCGGGGCGTCGAGCGCCTCCGGACGGGCGGCGCGGACGCTCGCCCTGCAACCAAGTTCCAAGACCAACCACCACCATGTCGCCAAACGCCCACCCGATCGTCCTTGCTGCGCTGCTGTCGCTCGCGACGACGCTGACGCCGAACGTCGCGCCGTGCCAGGATCCGCCCGCGCCGGCGCCGTCCCCGGCCAAGATCGAGCGCGGCCGCGAATTGCGCGCGCTCGACGCCGCAGCCGCCGACATGGCCGCCGGCAAGGCGGCGCGGGCCGAGACGCTGCTGCAGTCGGTCGTCGAACGTGCGCCCGACCTGGAGGTCGCCTGGTACCAGCTGGCCATCGCCCGGATGCTGCAGGGCAAGGCCGATGGCGCGATCACGGCGGTCGACGCCGCCCTGGCCCGGCGGGCCGACTTCCCCGAAGCGCGCATCCTCTGGATCGAGCTGTCGGTGGAACGCGAGCCCGACAAGTGCCGCGAGTTCGCGACGGAACTCCTCAAACACAAGGACGTCGCCAGCCTGCGACGGCCGCTGCTGCCACACCTTATCGCGCTGCGCATGCTCGATCAGGCCGAGGAAGCGCTGAAGGAACTGCGCACCGAGGCGCCCAAGGACGTCGATCTGCTGAAGCTGCAGGCGAACCTGCAGATCGAAGGCGGCAAGCCCGAGGCGGCGGCGGCGTCGCTGGAGGAAATGCTGGCGATCGAGCCGAAGGACCCGCACTCGCTGAACACGCTGGCCAATCTCTACGAGGCGACGGGCGCGACCGACAAGGTGCTGCCGACCTGGGAGCGCCTCGTCGCCGTGAACCCGTCGAACGTCGCCGCTCGCAAACGCGTCATCGAGTTGCTCAGTGAGCGCGCGCCGGCGTCGCCGAAGCTGGACGAGCACCGCAAGCTGATGCGCTACTACCAGCGCCGCGGCGAAGGCCCGAGCGCCGCCGAAAAGGGTGACACGAAGGCGCCGCCCGCGGCGCCGCCGAAGGGCGGTCGCTGAGGCGAGCGGCGGGCGAAGGCGCCACGGCCTGTTCCGAGCGAACGGCCTGTTCCGAGCCAGCTGCCATCGCTGGGAACGACCAGCAGCAGGCTGCCGCCTTCCTCGCTGCTCCTGGCCGCCTGCAGGTCGGCAGGCCGATCCAACCGAAGACGCTCTCCAGGTGGACCGACTTCGCGACGCGAGGCCGCCCCGCGTCGCCGAGGTGGCCGTTGATGCTCGCGACGAGCTCCCGCCTGGCCGACTCCGACGAGTTGGAGGACCAACTGGTCCTCAGCGTGGCGCCGCGGACGTTCCGGGCTTGCCCCGCGAAGCGCACCAGGCCCCCGAAGTGCTCGGAGTCTGCGCCACGGTCCCCGCAGGGTCCTTCTGCCCGCCGATCCGAAGCGTCTGGCAGCCGAGGCGTACGCAGGGCACGCCGAACGTCAGGCCCCCGAGCATGGCCAGCAGCGGCTTCCCGATCGCGTCGAGGAGCGGCTTGTTCATGGCGATGCCTTGCGACGATGCGCGATGTCGGAAGCGGACACCGGCGGCGCATCCGCGCGACGGCCAGGGACCTGGGACGGGGCCGTCGCCAGGGCCGGCGCCGCAGCGGAACGGCACGTGCTGCGGTCGCCGCCCGTCTGCGTCAGCCGCGCTCGACCTGCTCGAGCTGGGCGGCCGCCTGCTCCCACTGCGCCGTGAGCTGCGTCAGCACGCTGCCCACGCTGGCGAAGTCCTTCTGCACTTCGTCGGCGCGCGCGGCGTCGTGCCACAGCGCCGGATCCTCCAGCTGCTGCTGCAGCGCTGCCTTGGTCTGTTCGGCGAGCTCGATCTGCTGCTCGATCTTCTCCACCTGCTGCTGCAGCTTCTTGACCAGCTTCTGCTTGTCGCGGTCGATGGGGACGCCGCCGGCGGCGGGCTTCGGGGCCGCTGCCGGGGCCGCGGCCGGCGCCGCCGTCGTGGCCGCCGCGGCGGCGCCGCCCTTCGCCGGCTTCGGCTCCTTCGGCGCCGCCTTGCCGCCGACGCCGCCGGCGGTGAGCGCCGCGCGCGCAGACTCGGCCTTGGTCTTCTGCAGGTAGAAGGCGTAGTCGCCGAGGTAGGGCGTCAGCACGCCGTTGGCCACGTGCAGCACCTTGTTCGCCAGCGAGCGGATGAAGTGCACGTCGTGCGAGATGAACACCAGCGTGCCCTCGAACTGCTTCAACGCGTCGACCAGCGCGTCGATGCTGCCCATGTCGAGGTGCGTCGTCGGCTCGTCCATCAGCAGCAGGTTGGGCGGCGACAGCAGCAGCTTGACCAGCGCCAACCGGCTCTTCTCGCCGCCGCTCAGCACGTCGACCTTCTTGAACACGGAGTCGCCCGAGAACAGGAACGACCCGAGCAGCGTGCGCACCTGCTGCTCGTTGACCTTGGCCTCGGTGTCGAGCGCCTCGGCGAGCACCGTGCGCTCGGGCTTGAGCATGTCGACGCGATACTGCGAGTAGTAGCCGACCGAGACGTTGTGCCCGAGGCCGCGCTCGCCCTTCTGCGGCTGCAGCTTGTCGGCGAGCAGCTTGAGCAGCGTCGACTTGCCCGCCCCGTTGGGTCCGACCAGCACGATGCGCTCGCCGCGCTCGACCTCGAGGTCGACGCCGCGGTAGACCGGCGTGTTGCCGTAGGCGAAGTGCACTCCGGCGAGCCAGATCACCCGCTGGCCGCTGCGGATCGGCTGCGGGAAGCGGAAGCCGACCTTCTTGTCGTCGGCGACCGGCGCCTCGACGCGCTCGATGCGCTCGATCTGCTTGAGCTTGCTCTGCGCCTGCGAGGCCTTGCTCGCCTTGGCCTTGAAGCGATCGACGAACGCCTGCAGGTGCGCGATCTCCTTCTGCTGCGTCTTGAACGCGGCGAGCTGCTGCGCGTCGGCGGCGTCGCGCTGCACGAGGTAGCGGTCGTAGTTGCCGGTGAAGCGCACGAGCTTCCTGTTGCGGATCTCGACGATCGCGGTGACCAGCTCGTTGAGGAACTCGCGGTCGTGCGAGATCACCAGGATCGCGCCGGGATAGCCCTGCAGGTACTGCTGGAACCACAGCAGCGACTCGAGGTCGAGGTGGTTGGTCGGCTCGTCGAGCATCAGCAGGTCGGGCTCCTGCACGAGCAGCCGCGCGAGGTGCGCGCGCATGACCCAGCCGCCGGACAGCTCCTTCGCCGGCCGGTCGAAGTGCTCCGGCTTGAAGCCAAGGCCCGCGAGGATCTGCTTGGCCTTGGCCTCGACCATGTAGCCGTTCTGCTCGTGGAAGCGCTCGTGCACGTCGTCGTGCAGTTCCTCTGGATGCACGGCCTCGGCCGGGTGGCCCTGGTCCCACGCCTTGACCTTGCGCATCAGCGCGACGAAGTCCGGGCTGATGGCGCAGGCGATCTCCACCACCGACTCGTCGCCGACCGGCGCGCTCTCCTGCGGCAGGAAGCCGATCTTCGCGTCGCGGTCGCGCACGATGCGGCCCTCGTCGGCCGGCTCCTCGCCGAGGATCAGCCCGAACAACGTCGACTTGCCGGCCCCGTTCGGCCCGACCAGGCCGATGCGGTCGCCGGTGTTCACCTGCAGCGCGGCGTCGGCGAACAGGACGCGATCGCCGTAGGACTTGGAGACGCCGTGCAGGGTCAACATGCGGGGCGAAGAGTATGCAGACCGGGGCCGGCGGCGACCACGGCGGCGGCGGCCTTCTCGCGCGCTGTCGTGCGCACGCCAGGATCGCCGCGGCGCACGTCGCGCGGCCGCGGAGCGCGAAGCCGACGCCCTGCAGCCGCAGCGGCTGGCGCGCCCACCGACGCGCTCAGTCGTCGGCCGCGGCCCCGCCGTGCGCGCGGATCGTCGCCAGGAAGCGCTCGCCGAACTTCGCCACCTTGGTGGCGCCCACCCCCCGCACCTGCGCCAACTCCGCCGCGTCGCGCGGCGCCGCCTGCGCCATGTCGGCGAGCGTGCTGTCGTGGAACACCACGTACGGCGGCACGCCGAGCTCGCGCGCGAGCTCGCGACGCAGCGCGCGCAGCGCGTCGAACAGCCCCTGCTGCCCAGCCGAAAGGTCGGTGGCCTCGGTCGACCGGCGGCCGCGGCCGCTGTCGTCGCGCTTGCGCTTGCCGCGCGCGGCGAGCGCCTGCTTGGGCATGCGCAGCACGGCCTTCGTCGTGCCGCGCAGCACCGCCAACGCGTCGGGCCCGAGCGACAGCGTCGGGTACTCGCCGTCGCTGCGCACCAGCAGCCCCGCGTCGACGAGCTGGTCGACGTAGTTGCCGAGCAGGCCGGCCGGCATGCCCTTGCAGACGCCGAAGGTCGGCAGCTGGTCGTGGCCGCGCTGCAGCACGCGCTCGCCGCGGCTGCCGCGCAGCACGTCGATCACGTGGCTGCTGCCGAAGCGCTGGCCGGTGCGCACCACCGCCGACAGGATCTTCTGCGCCAGGATCTGGCTGTCGGGAACCTCCTCCAGCTCGTCGAGGCATACGTCGCAGGCGCCGCAGCTGGGCTCGTCGTAGTCCTGGCCGAAGTACGCGCTGATCAGCTTGTGGCGGCAGCGCACGCCGCCGGCGAAGCGCTGCATGTCGGCGAGCAGCGCCAGCTGCGCGCGCAGCGCGTCGGCGTCGCCCTCGCCCTCGGCGGCGCTGCGCTCCATCAGCGAGCGCCACTTCACCGCGTCGCCGGCCGAGTACAGCAGCAGGCACTCGGCCGGCAGGCCGTCGCGGCCGGCGCGCCCGGTCTCCTGCTGGTAGGCCTCGAGGCTCTTGGGCATGCCGGCGTGCACGACGAGGCGCACGTCGCTGCGGTCGATGCCCATGCCGAACGCGACCGTCGCGACGATGACGTGCAGGCGCTCGGCGCGGAAGTCGCTCGACAGCTTGCTGCGCTCGCCGGCGGCCAAGCCGGCGTGGTAGGCGCGCGCCTCGATGCCGCGCTGGCGCAGCGCGTCGGCGAGACTCTCGGTGTCCTTGCGCGAGATGCAGTACACGATCGACGCCGCGTCGGGATGGCGGCGGATCGCCGCGGTGACCTGGCCTTCGAGGTCCTGCCGAGGCAGCACGCGGTACGTCAGCTCCGGCCGATCGAACGTGCCGACCAGCACGGTCGGCTCGCGCAGGCGCAGCTGCGCCACGATGTCCTCGCGCACGCGCGGCGTCGCCGTCGCGGTGAAGGCCTGGAACGGGACGTCGGGGAAGCGCTCGCGCAGCTCGGCGAGCCGGCGGTACTCGGGGCGGAAGTCGTGCCCCCACTGGCTGATGCAGTGCGCCTCGTCGATCGCGAACGCGGCCACGTCGCGGGCGGCGAGCCAGTTGGCGAAGCCGTCGAAGAACAGGCGCTCAGGCGACACGAACAGCAGCCGCAGCGAGCCGTCGTCCGCCATCGCACGCATGTCGTCGCGCTCCTTGGCCGAGAGGTTGGCGTGCACCGCCGCGGCCGGCACGCCGAGCAGCCGCAATCCCGCGACCTGGTCCTGCATCAGCGCGATCAGCGGCGAGACGACGACGACCAGCCGATCCTGCACGAGCGCTGGCAGCTGGTAGCACAGCGACTTGCCGCCGCCGGTCGGCATCACCACCAGCGCGTCGCGCCGGTCGAGCGCGCAGTCGATCGCCTCGCGCTGCATCGGCCGCAGCGCGTCGAAGCCGAACCACCGCTGCAGCGCGGTGGCGATCGCGGCGTCGCGGCCGGCAGATCGGGCGGCCCCGGCCACCCCGGCGGTTGGTTGCGTCGTGCTCACGCCGCCGTCGTAGCGGATCGGGGCGCGGGATTCCGCTGGGCGCGCACCGCGCCGCGCACGGCGGCGCGGCGGTCACCCACCGCCGCTGCGGCGTGCCGCATCGAGATGGCGCGGCATTCGCCGACCGGCGCGGGATCAGGCGACGCGGCCCGCGCGGGCGCGGTCGCATAGTTCGCGCGCGGCCGCCGGCCACTCCGGGTACGCAAAGGAGAAGCCCGCGGCGAGCAGCCGGCCCGGCACGACGCGACGGCTCTTCAGGACCAGTTCGGTCTCGGTGCGCAGGAAGACCGCGCCGAGTTCGAGCAGCAGCGCCGGCGCCGGCAGACCGATCGGCATGCCAAAGGCGCGGCGGAGGTCGCGCATGAAGTCGCGGTTCGGCACCGGATTCGGCGCGCAGACGTTCACCGCCCCGTCGAGGTCGTCGCGCTCGCTGAGGAAGAGCACCGCGCGGACGAAGTCCGCCTCGTGGACCCACGACACCCACTGACGGCCGTTGCCGCACGTGCCACCGAGGCCCTTGCGCACGAGTCCGAGCAGCGTGTCGAAGATCCCGCCGCGGTCGGGACTGAGGATCAGCGACGACCGCAGCGCGACGCGACGCGTGCGGGGCGTCGCCGCCGCGAACAACGTCTCCTCCCAGCGCGTCGCGATCGCCACGCTGCGCGCCCAATGCGGGGGCACGCCCGGCTCGCTGCCGCCGAGGATGCCCGTGCGCTCGTCGTTCGGCGCGTCGAAGCGGTGCGCGTAGATCGTCGCCGTGCTCGACTGGAGCCACACGCGCGGCGGGCGCGCGGCCGCCGCGATCGCCTCGCCCACGACCCGCGTCGAGTCGACGCGCGAGTCCATCATCGCGCGCAGGTTCGCCTCGCTGTAACGGCAGTTGACGGTGCGGCCGGCGAGGTTCACGACCACGTCGGCGCCGTCCAATTCGTGCGCCCACTCGCCGAGCGTGCGGCCATCCCACGGCACGATGCGGACGTCGCGCGCGAGGCACGACGTGCCGCGCGACAGCACGACGACCTCGTCGCCGCGGGCATGGAACGCGCGCGCCAGCACCGCGCCGACCTGGCCGCTGCCGCCGGGAAGGACGATCTTCATGCCGCCACCGTATCCGGACCGGCGCGCCGCGCAGCGCACCGTCCTGGCGGCCAGCCCGGCGGGCACTCCCAGCCGCGCCGGTCGGGACCGGCGGTCGCCTGCCACTCGACGTCGCCGCGGTTGGCGACGCGCGGACTCAGGACCGCAGCATGCCGCACCGCGCGAGCGCGCGCCGGACGGCCTTCACTTCTTCGCCGGCTGCCGCGTGTAGACGATCGTCATCACCACCGTCGGTTTGCCGTCCGGGCCCGGCGTCGACATCTCGAACACGCGGGAGCCGTCGTCCTTCGCGGTCGTGACCATCGTGTGCAGGACGGGCTTGCCGTCCGGACCCGGTCCCATGCCGGTCATGGTCAGCACCTTGCCCGTCTTGTCGACGGAGCCTTCCAAGTGCATCACCGTCGGGCTCCACGAGTCGATCCACGTGCCGACGTGCTTGCCCGTCGCCGGATCGAAGCCGGTCGTGCCGTGGCCGGCGAACGGCGCGCCCATCATGTCGGCCTCGAATTCGTCGATGACCCACAAGCCAACCGGCCCGGCCTTCACGCGCGAGACGCCCTTGCACTCCACCATCTTGCCGTCTTCGCCAAGCGTCTGGATGCGCGCGTCCCAGACGCCGGATTGCGCCGTCAGCCGCTGGTGTTCGACGCCTGGCTTCGGCGGCGACTGGGCCATCAGGGACGCAGCGAAGGCGAACAGGAACACGACGCGGGACAACAGGTTCATGGGCAGTTCCTCGACCGGACCGTCGTTGGCGACGTGCGGCGTGGCAGCATGGATGCAGCGGATGCCGGCGCGCAACCGCAACGCCCGGCGTCGGCGACGGCACGATGCGGGGAACGGTTAGGATCTGCGCCATGAGCAGGTGGACCGCGACCGTCTTGTTCGCTTGCGTCGGCACGTCGCTGCCGGCGCAACAATGGACCGTTCAGGCCGCCGTGACCAACGCGCCCGGGCTGCCATCGGCGTGCAGCGCCTCCGGCGGCATCCAGTCGCAGTCGATCCCGATCCCAAGCGGTCCTGTCGTTCCGGGCGGCTGGGGCGCCTACGCCGGCACGTCCTCCGCGACCGTCCAATGGTCGGCGACGGTCGCGGGCAGTGCGGCGGCCGTCGGCTTCGAGGTCGTGGCGACGGCGACGGCCGGCACGTCGCTCGGCGTCGCGCAGGCGTCGGCCGTCGCGACCTTCTTGCTGACGCTGCACAGCGGCTCGCCGACGCCGCAGGCCGGCGCGCTCGTCCTGCGCGGCGACGCCTCGGTGGACCTGGACAACGACGGCTCGTTCGAATTCGTCGCAGCCAACCTGCCAACCGCGATCCCCGTCGTCGTGCCGCCCGCCGGGCTGGTCATGCGGATCTTCGTCCTGGCGACGGCGTGGTCCGGCTTCTCGGGCCCCTCGGCGTTCGACGTCACGAGCCTCGTCGGCGAGTTCTTTCCCGGCCAGACCGCCGTCGCGCGCTTCGCCGCCGGCTGGCCATCGGCGCAGTTGACGTCGACCTGCCTCGGCAACGACCGCTGGCAACTCGACGCGTCGGGACTCGGCAGCGCGCTGACCCCGATCCTGTTGGTCGTAGGATTCCAGCCGACGAACGTGCCGCTGGCCCTCGGCCTGACCCAACTGGTCAGCGTCGATGCCGTGCTGCCCGGCGGGTCGTTCGTCTTCGACCTGCCGCCGCTGCCACCGGGCTTCGCGCTCTACGCGCAGGGCTTGATGGCGCAGCCGAACGGCAACCTGTTGGCGACGAACAGCGTGCGCGCCGTTTGGTTCTAGGAGTCTGCGTCACGGGACGCGCGCCGAGCCGGTGCGTGGATTCGCGTCCGGGGCGAAGCCGACGACCGCAGGCGAATCGGTGGATTCGCCGAGGA
>JADCJE010000197.1 GCA_020247305.1 Phycisphaerales bacterium
CGACCAAGGACAAGGGCCAGCGCGCCGCGCTGGAGGCCGCGCTCGCCGACCCCGACGCCGTCGTGCGCGCCAGCGCCGCCGAGGCGCTCGGCCTGCTCGACGACGAGGCGACGGCCCCGGCGCTGACCGGCGCGATCGAGAAGGACGCCGCGCACGCCGTCGTGATGGCGGCGGCGAAGGCGCTGCGCGCGACGTTCGGCAAGTACGCGGCCCCGGCCGAAGGCAGCGGCGCGAAGGCGGGCGAAGCCAAGGCCGGCGAGGCGAAGGCCGGCGAGGCCGGCGGCGCCGACGGCAAGCCGGCCGACGCCAAGGCCCCGGCCAAGGCCGAGCCGGCGCCGCCCCCGCCGACGCTGCAGGCCGCCGTGCGTGCGTGCATCGGCGCGCTCGGCCGCACGTCGTGGCGCGCCGACATGGAGCTGGTGCGCTTCCTCGACGACTTCCGCAGCGCCGACGTCGTGCCGGCGTTGATCGGCGTGCTGGAGCGTTTCGCCGCGAGCCCTGCCGACGTGAAGTCGGGCAAGCTGTCCGGCCTGCTGCTGGCGCAGTCGCACGAACTGCTGGTGGCGATGACCGGCGCCGTCTACCGCGCCGACCAGCCAGCCGAGTGGCGGACCTTCTGGGAAGCCGAGAAGGGCAAGATCACCGTCGCACAGAAGCGCGCGCCCGACGCCAAGAAGGGCCCCGGCACCGCCGCCAGCGGCTTCTGCGGCATCCCGGTCACCGGCACGCGCGTCGTCTTCGTCGTCGACCTGTCGGGCAGCATGCAGTGGCCGATGGACGAGGACGACGGCTCCGGCAACAAGAAGCGCTCGGTGCGCCTCGACTTCGCCAAGCGCGAGCTCAAGCGCGCCTGCGACGCGCTGCCGGCGAACGCACAGTTCAACCTCGTGTCGTTCAACGGCAACCCGAAGTCGAAGTCGTGGAAGGACGACCTCGTGCCGGCGAACGAGAAGAACCGCGAGGCGTTCAAGAAGTACGTCGACGAGATGCGCGCCGACGGCGGCACCAACGTCTGGGCCGGCATGGAGACGGCGCTGAAGCTCAAGTCGCTGACCTACGGCTCGCGCTACGAGACGAGCGTCGACGAGATGTTCGTCGTCTCCGACGGCGCGCCGACGGTCGGCGAGGTGCTCGACCCGCTGGAGATCCTGCGCCTCGTCAGCGAGAGCAACCGCTGGGCCGGCGTGCGCATCAACGCGATCTTCATCGACTCGGCGACGCCGCCCGAGGCGCGGCAGGCGCAGCCCGACCTGTCGATCCCGCCGGCCGAGCTGATGCGGCGCATGGCCGAGCAGAACGGCGGCAAGTTCCGCAAGCTGTGAGCGCCTGGGCCGCCGCCGCGGCCCGCGCCGTCACTGCAGCGGCAGCTTGCAGTCCGTGCCGTCGAAGATCACCTCGAAGCGCGGCGCGAGGCGGCGCACGAGGTCCTGCGGCGTCTTGATCTGGTCGGCGGCGATGCGCGCGGTGACCTCGCGGTCGCCGGTCTTCTCCATGTTGGCGGTGTAGACGAGCACGTCGCCCGGCACCTGGAAGCGCACCACGAGATCGAGGCCGGTCAGCTCCGCCTGCTTCTTGCGGAAGAAGGCCTCGGCGATCGGATCACCCTCCGTCTGCATCGACTCGGCCTTGGCGCGCGCCTCGGTCCAGGCCGCCTTGCCCTGCGGGTACAGCGTCAGCTTGACCGTGCCGGGCTTGGGTCCGGCGGCGAGCGTCCACTCGGCGCGCGAGCCGGCGAGCGGGCTCTGCTGCAGCGCCGCGAACGTCGGGAAGGCCGCCGTCACCTCGACGTTGCGCTTGCGGTCCTTGGCCTCGGTCGCGTGGGCCGCGAGCGTCATGCCCACGGCCTCGAGGTCGCGGCGCACGAGTTCCTTGTCGAACAGCGCGCGCGCCGCCTCGCTCATCGCGCCGGCGGCCGCGCCGACGCGCTCGACCTCGGCGAGCGTCGTCTCGCGGATGGTCATGCGGACCTTGTGCGTGCCGCTGCCGTCGGCGGTGATCGCGATGGTCTGTTCCATCTCGAGGCAGCCGGACAGGAACGGCAGCAGCAGGACGGCCAGCAGGCGGAGGGTGCGCATGCGGCATGGATCGGCCGATGCCGTGGGCGGAATGAAGCCGCGGCGGCCGCGCCGGTGTCGACTTCCTCGACACCCGGGTTGGTATCCTGCGCGCCATGCTGGCCACCCTCGTCGCCTGCCTGTTCGCCGCCCAGGATCCAAAGCCCGCGCCGACCCCGCCGCCGGCGGACAAGCCAGCCGCCGAAGCGCCCGCCGCCGCGCCGACGCCGCCGGTCGCCGTCGAGGCGTGGGACGACAAGAAGGCCAAGGCCGCCGTCGACGAGTGGACCAAGCTGACCAAGGGCAGCCCGTCGATGGCCGACAAGAACCGCGGCCTCGCGGCGCTGGCCGAAGGCTGCAACAAGCTGCTGATCAAGCCGCTCGCCGCCGTCGTCGAGACCGACAAGTCGGTGGTGCTGCGCAAGCGCGCCGCCGAGCTGCTGGCCAACCAGCCCAAGGCCGAGGCCAACGCCGCCATCCGCAAGCTGCTGAAGGGCGGCAGGGCGGCGGCCTATCCGACGGTGATGGCCGAGCTGGTGAAGGGCCTGTCGCGCTGCGGCTACGACAAGGCGCAGTGGGGCGAGATCGACGGCCTGTTCGAGCGCGAGTACCACATCGACCGCGTCGTCGTGCAGGAGGCGATCCTGGAGCTCGTCATCGCACACAAGGAGACGCAGGCGCTGCCGATGCTGCTGCGCAACACCGACGAGCCGGCGCCCGCGAACGTCGAAGCCGCCGACAACCCGCCCGCCGAGTACTGGGAGGCGCGCTGGAAGTCGTGGGCGGTGTGGAAGGGCAAGGTGAAGGACGCCCTGTTCGCGCTCACCGGCCAGCGCTTCACCACGGCGGCGGAAGCGCAGGCGTGGTTGAAGAAGAACCCGCTGAAGTGACGCGGCCGCGGCGGTCCGCCGCTCAATTCGTGCGCAACTCGACCTGCGCCGTCTCGCCGGGCTTGACGTCGGCCTCGACGACCGGGCCGTGCGCCGCCTCGCCGGGGCCGGCCTTGCGGCAGCGCAGCTCGTACCGGCCCGCGGCGAGGCCGGGCATGCGGAACGTGCCGCCCATCGCCACAACCGGCGGCTCCCACTTGGTCGCGCCGACGCGACGGCACTCGACGAGCGCCATGCCGGCCTTGCCGCCGTCGGCGGCCACGACCGCGCCGCGCACCGCGCCCGCGCCGGCCATGCGCACGTCGCCCGCGTCGGCGGTCTGCCGTTCGACGACGGCGACCGGCGGCGCCGTCGTGCGGGCGTGGCCCTTGTGCGTCACTTCGAGCGACCACGCGCCCTCGGGCACGTCCTCGAACACGGCGACGCCCTGCTCGTCGGTGCGCGCCTTCTGCGCCCCGAACGTCATCGTCGTCATGCCCTCGCCGCCCGCGTCGTCGGCCATCATCGAGAGCCCGACCACCATCGCGCTGCGCGTCGTGCTGCCCGCGGCGTCCTTGCGCACGCGCTGGATCTCCACGTCCGCGCCGGCGATCGGCTTGCCGGTGGCTTCGTCGAGCGCGCGCAGGCGCACGACGCCGGTGCGCAGCGCGAGATCGAGCCGCACGTCCGTCGCGCCGGCGGGAACGACGCAGTCCGTCTCCGCCTTCACGAGCGCCTTCTCGCGCCCGTAGGTCACCGTGTAGTCGCCGGCCGCGACGCCGTCGAACGCGTAGGCGCCGTCGGGGCCGGTGGTCGTCGTCGAGCCATTGCCGCCGAACCCCGGGATGCGCGCCGCGCCGCCGCGCTCCAGTTCGACAACGCAGCCGGCGACCGGGCCGTCGGCGCCGGTGACGACGCCGTGCACGCGCGCGAGCAGCGGCTGGCGCAGCGTCGTCTCGACGGTCTTGCCGGCCGCGACGACGACGACGACGCGCGACGTCTCCAGCACGTCCGGCTCGCCGCCGACGAACACCATGCGCTCGCCGCCGGCGCCGAGCTGGCGCGTCTTCGCGGCGCGGGCCAGCACGGCGGCGTACTCGCCCGGCGGCAGCGCCGGCGAGGTCGCCTTGCCTTCGGCGTCGGTGACGAGCTTGCGGCGGCCGCCTTCGCCCGCGGCCGTCGGTGCCACCATCACCTCGGCCTCGGCCACCGGCTTGCCTTCGACGCCGACGACCGTGACCGCGACGAATCCCGGCACGCGCAGGGTCAGCGCAACGTCGACGCCGCCGCTGGCCGGCAGCGCCACCGCAACCGGCAGCGACGGCGCGTGTTCCTTGTGCGTCGCCGAGAACTCCGCGGCGCCTGCCGGCAACCCGGCGAGTTCGCAGCGGCCGTCGGCGTCGGTCGTGCCACTGGCGAGCGCACCGCCACCGAGCATGGCGATGCCCCCGACGTCGTCGAATTCGACCGACGTCGCGCGCATCGACCCCTCGAAGTTGCCGTCGCCGATCTCGCCGCCGCCAGCGCGCGCCGAAGGCTTCGCCGCGCGCACCTTGGCCCCGGCGACCGGCGCGCCCTGGGCGTCGACGACGCGCACGCGCGCCACCGCGCCGCGGTCGGCGACGAGGCGCACGCCCGGCGTCGTCTGCGCGGGCAGCACCTTGACGCCGTCCGCCCGCGCCGGCCGATGGCCCTTGCCGCTGGCGCTGATGGTCACCGTGCCGGGTTTGACCCCTTCGAGGCGGAAGGTCCCGTCGGCGCTGCTGCGCGCCGGCCGGGTGCGGCGCATCGGGACCACGCCGGCGTCGAGATCTTCGCCGCCGAAGTCGATGAGGCCGTCGCTGCTCGGCCCGCCCAAACGCACCTCGCTGCCGGCGATCGGCGCGCCGTCGGCGCCGACCAGCACGCCCTCGACCGCGCCGAGGCGCTCGACGCGCAGCACGACGTCCATCGTGCCGATCGCGACGTCGGCGGCCGTGGCCGTGGTGTGCTCCTTGCCGAAGGCGCTGACCGTGACGACGTCGTCGGCGAGGCCGGTCAGCGTGAACCAGCCGTTGGCATCGGTGACCACCGCTTCGTCGGCGGCGAAGCGCTCGACGTCCATGCCGGCGCGCACTTCCTTGCGCTTGGCGCCGACCTTGGCCGCGGCGACGCCGACGCCGCGGTCGTCGACGACGCGGCCGGCGATCGCCTGCCCGGTGCGCAGCGTGACGACGACGCCGTCGCGCTGTTCCTCGGCCTGGAGTTCGAGTTCGGCGGCGTGCGGCAGGTGGCCGGCGAGCGCGACGCGCAGCGTGCACGCGCCCGGCCGCAGCTTGCCCAGCGCGAACGCGCCGTCGGCGGTCGTCACGGTGCCGCTCTGCTCGTCGAACCCCAGCAGCCCGCGCTCGGTGACGACCTTGGCGCCGGCGAGCGGCGCGCCGGCCTCGTTCTGCACGCGGCCGCGCACCACGGCAGCGCGCACGAC
>JADCJE010000198.1 GCA_020247305.1 Phycisphaerales bacterium
ACGCGGCCGTGCGGCTCGTCGACCTGCTGCAGGCGCGCGCGGCCGGCTGAGGGGCCCGCGAACGAACCCGCGTACGGGCGGGCAGATTGCGTCGGGTGGCCGTTGCCGCGAACGCGCCGGCCATGCGGCCTGTTCGTCGCGCGCGCGCGGGCCGCGGGCGCGCCGGCCGACCAACTCAACGCTGCGTCAGTCTTCGGCCGCGCGTTCGGCGGGCGGCTCGCCATCCGCGCCATCCGGGTCCTCGGATTCGTCGGCATCCGCGACCCACGGCCCGAACGGGTCCGGCAGCTGCGCCCACGCCGCCGGACCGCCGGCCATCTCGCCGTCCGTCAGCAGGCACGCGTCCAAACGTCGACGCAGCACCGCTTCGTCGACGTTGCGGCCGATGACGACGATCTCCTGCCGGCGATCGCCCCACGGCGTGCGCCAGTTGGCTTCGATGCCGGCGCGGGCCTCCTCCGGCCACTCCGTCGGCGGGACCGTCGCCCACCACGTGCCGGCCGGCGACGTGCGGCACGAGCCGCCGGCCTGGTGCCACTCGCCGCAGACGTCGTGGCGGCTGGCGAGCCAGAAGAAGCCCTTGCTGCGCACGACCCCCGGCCACTCGCTGCGCAGCAGCGCGTCGAAGCGCTCGGGATGGAACGGCCGCCGCGCCCGGTAGACGAAGCTGCGGATGCCGTACTCGTCGGCTTCGCTGGCCTCCTCGCCGCGCAGTTGCGCCATCCAGCCCGGGTTGGCGGCGGCGCGCTCGAAGTCGAAGCGACCGGTCGCCAGGACCTCGGCGAGCGGCACGCGGCCTTCGCGCGCGACGATCTGCTTGGCGCCAGGGTTCAGGCGGCGCAGCAGCGCCTGCAGTTCGGCGAGCTGGTCGGCGGTCACGAGGTCGGCCTTGTTGACCACGATCACGTCGGCGAACTCGACCTGCTCGACCAGCAGGTCGTCGATCGTGCGGTCGTCGTCGTCGCCGAGCGCGAGGCCGCGTTCGCGCAGCTCCGTCGCGCCGCCGAGATCGCGCGGAAACGCCTTGGCGTCCACCACCGTCACCATCGTGTCCAGGCGGGCGACGTCGCCGAGGCCCTTGCCCTCGTCATCGGTGAACGTGAACGTCTCGGCGACCGGCAGCGGCTCGCTGATGCCGGTCGACTCGATCAGCAGGTAGTCGAAGCGGCCCTCGCGCGCGAGCTTGCCGACCTCGACGAGCAGGTCTTCGCGCAGCGTGCAGCAGATGCAGCCGTTGCTCATCTCGACGAGCTTCTCATCGACGCGCTGCAGCGCGCCCTTGTTGGCGACGAGCGCGGCGTCGATGTTGACCTCGCTCATGTCGTTGACGATGACGGCTACGCGCAGGCCGCTGCGGTTGTTGAGCACGTGGTTCAGCAGCGTCGTCTTGCCGGCGCCGAGGAAGCCCGACAGCACCGTCACCGGCAGCCGCCGGTCCGCGGTGCTCGCCGCGTCCGCCGTGTTCGCCGCGGTCATGCGCGGCCTCCGCGGCGCTGCCGCGGCATCGCCAGTCGCGGCACGTCGACCCGCTGGAAGCCGGCCTGCGGGACGGCGCAGCCCTCGCCCGTGGCATCGAAGCCCTCGAAGCCGCCTTCCTGGTCCAGCACGTCGAGGCTGAACACGATGCGTTTGTGCCCGCGCACCGCCGGCGAACGATGCACGACGCCGTGCGCGGCGTTGCCGGGCCATGCTTCACCCTTGAGCAGCCCGACCGCGCCCTCGGGCAGTTGCCGAACGACGGCGCCGGGCCGCAGCAGTCCCGAGCGCTCGTCGGGTTCGCCGCCCGAACGATGGCCAAGGCGCGAGCGATCGACGTCGGCGTCGTCGAGCCACTCGGTGCCAGGGCCGCAATACGTCGTCAGCAGGCGGACGCCGACGAAGTCGGTGTGGAAGCGCGGGCACATCGGCGCGTCGAGCCGCAGCAACCGCACGCCCAGGCGGGATGCGCCGACGAGCTCGGCGAAGGCATGCGACAGGGTCCGCACGTCGGCCAGGAAGGACTGCCCGCCGACCGGGTCGGCCGCGAGGGCGTCGGCCGGCACGAGTTCGGCCCGATCGAGGTCGGCGACCTCGATCTCCAGCAGGTGCTCCAGCTTGGCGTGGGCGAGCACTTCGCCGGCGAAGCGGGTCGCCAGCGGGTCGACCGGGCGTTCCCAGACGACCATCGCCACCTGCGGGTCGAACAACTCGGTCCAATCGGCCAACGCGCGCACGGTGCGGCTGCGAACCGCCCTTGCCACCGGAGTCTGACAGATCATGCCAGCGGAGTGCCGCTCGCCACGGTCGGGTTCCCGGCCCGACGGACGATCCCCGGCTGCCCGCCCTCGCGGCTCCGATCGCCCCGAATCCCCTGAACCGGGCCCGCCCCGGTTGCCGATGGACACGACCTATGGGTCTGCTCGCCGCCTTCGCCGTCCTCGCCCTCGCCCCGCAGGATCCAACGCCGTCGCCGTCGCCGCGGCCCGCGGCCGTGCTCGCCGCGCAGGAGGAGCGCGGTGATGCGGCGGACGCGGGCGTGCTGACGCAACTGGCGCAAGGGGACGACGAAGCCGTCGCCGCCCGCGCCGCGTGGGCGCTCGGCCGCACGAAGGGGCCCGATGCGCTCACTGCGCTGCGCACGGTGGCGAAGGACAGCCGCCATGCCGACGCGCGCCTGCAGGCGATGCACGCGCTCACCGCACGCGCCGACGCCGACTCGCAGTTGACCGCGGTCGCCGGCCTGCTCGACGCCGACGCGCGCGTGCGCGCCGAGGCCGCCCGCCTCGCTGGGGCCACCAAGCTGACGGCGGCGGCGAAGGCGCTCGTGGCGATGGTCGGCATCGCGGCCAAGCAGGGCGCGGCCGCGACGGCGCCCGACGTGCCGGCAGCGCTGCTCGCGCTGTGCGACCTGCGCGCCGCGGACGACGTGCTGGCTGCCGCGCAAGCGCTCGATGGCGCGCGCTTGGGCAGCGCCGGCCCGGCCCTGCACTACCTCTGCCAAGAACTCGTGCCCACGCTGCCGCGCCCGGCGCAGCTGACGACGCTGCAGTCGCTCGTCGCGCACAGCGAACCGGAGGTGCGGCGCTTCGCCATGACGCAGCTCGCCAGCCTCCGCGACGCCACCGCGCTGCCTTGGGTGCAGGCCCGCATCGCCGTCGAACAGGGCGACCTGCAGACGCTGGCGCAGCAAGCCTGTGCCGTGATCGGCGCGCCGCCGCCCAGCGACGACCCGCTGGTGCAGGGCAAACGCAACGCGCGCGCCATCGCCTGGCGCGCCGCCTCGTGGTGGCGGCACAGCGACGACACCGACAAGGCGATCGTCGTCGGTGCACCCTGCGCCTTGCTGACGCTCGTCTTCGTCGGCATGGTGCTCGGCCGCCGCCGCCGCGCTGCCGCGGCCGCTGCCGCTGCCGCCGGCCACGACGAAGCAGCCTACGCCGAGGGCGACGTGCCGGGCGAAGCAACCGACGAAGCCTACGCCGAGGAGGAAGCGCCGGTCGACGACGCGGCCGATGCCACCTACGCCGACGGCGAAGTCGCCGGCGACGAGGCCTACGCCGAAGGGGACGACCAGGCCGCGGACGCGACCGAACCCGCCTACGCCGAGGTCGGCGCGGACGACGCGACCAGCGACCGCGCGACAGCCGACGACGATTCCTGGACCGGCGATGCGCAGCCGCCGCGCTGAGTTGCTCGCCCTGGCGGCGTGCGCGCTGCTGACGGCGACACGCGCCCAGCAGCCGGCGCCGTTCGCGTTCGAAGTGGCGATCGCGCCAGCGGCGCAGCGGGCGGCAGCGCCCGCGGTGACGTGGCTGTGCGAATCGTGGCTGCCGCGTCAGGCGGCGTGGCCGCGCGGCCGCGACGGCCGCGAGGGCCTGCGGCTGGCCGTCACCCAGGACGGCATCGCGGTGCGCCCGCTCGACACGCCGCTCGACCCGCGCACGCTGGCGCTCGGTGCCTGCACCAGCGGCGGCCGCACCGCGCTGTTCGCGCTCGACGTCGACGGCGCCGAGGACTGGTACCTGCCGCCGGACTTCGTGCCGCCGCCGGCGTGGCGCGATCTGCTGACGCACCTCGATGGCTTCGCGCTCGACCGGCCTCGCACGCTCGACACCGTCGTCGTCGTCGGCCACCTCGCCGGCGGGCTCGCCGACACCGATCCGCGCGGCGAACTGCTGCAGCTCGGCGGCAGCCTGTGCGGCGACGTCACGTGGCTGGCGTGGCGGACGCCGGAGTGGCTGCGGGTGCGCGGCCGCTCGGGCGGCGGACTCGCGCTGCCGGCGGCGCTGATGCAGCTCGCGGCGGGCAGCGGCCACGCCACCGACGGCCTCGCGCTGCGCGCCTTCGCCAGCCGCGACGCCGACCGCGCCGAAGCCGCGCGCCAGATGCTGCGGCGCGACGACGACGGCGTGCGCGCGCCGCTGCGCGCGGCGCTGCACGCCGACGACGGCACGCGCCTCGCGGCGATCGACACGCTGGTCCGCCGGCGTTCGACCGCCGACCTCGCCGCCATCGTCGCCGCGGCCGACGCCGACGCGCCGTGGGCGACGCTCGCGGCGGCCGACGCGGTGCGCGCGCTGTGGCCGTTCGCGAGCGCGAGTGAGCGGGCGCGCACGCGCGCGGCGCTCGCCGGCAGCGCGAGCCCGCTGCTGCGGGCCATCGACCTCGACGCGATCGGCAGCGCCGGGCCGGGGGCGCCGGCGGCCGCGGGCGACGTCGCCCCGGCGCACGCGCGCGCGCTGATCTGGCTGGCGCTGTGCGCCGTGCTCGTCGCCGGCCTGTGGGCGCGCGAGCGCGCGCTGGTGGCAGCGGAACAGCAGGCGGCGGACTGAGCGTCCGACCGCGCCCAGCGCTCGCTCACTGCACGTCGATCACCGCCGGCGTCGACAGCTCGATC
>JADCJE010000199.1 GCA_020247305.1 Phycisphaerales bacterium
GACGATGGCGCTGTGCGGCGCGATCACGGCGCAACTGCTGCTGCGGCGGCTGCACGAACGCAGCATCGCGCGCGCGGAGCAGGCGGCGCGCTGAGCACGGTCGGCGGATCGATCCACTCGCGGACCGCAGGCAGCAGGCGGTCCCCCGGCCTCGCCGCCAGGGTCAGCGACGCCGCGCGCGCACGCCGCGAGCCATCGTCAGCGCTCAGCCGGTTCGATCGCGCAGCCGCAGCTGCCCGCACGCCGCCTCGGCGTCGGGACCGGACGAGTCGCGGATGGTCGCGAGGATGCCGCGCGCCTTCACCGCGCGCACCATCGCCACGATGCGCTCGCGGCTCGGCGCGCAGAACGGCAGTCCGTCGACCGGGTTGTAGACGATGAAGTTCACGTAGCCGCGCACGCCCTGCAGCAGCGCGCACAGCTCGTCGACGTCCTGGTCGGAGTCGTTGATGCCGGCGAGCATCGTCCACTCGAACTGGATCGGCGTGCCGACGTCCTGCGCGTACGCGTCGGCGGCGGCGACGATCTCCGGCAGCGGGTCCTTGTGGGCACGCGGCAGCAGTTCCCGGCGCTTCTGTTCGTTGGCCGAGTGCAGCGACAGCGCGAGGCACGGCTTGACCGCGAACTCGCGCATGCGCGCCAACGGCTTGACGCCGCCGACGGTCGAGAACGTCTGGCGCTTGGGCGAGATCAGCGCCTCCTCGTGGATGCGCGCGACCGCGGCCATGACGTTGTCGAGGTTGTGGCTCGGCTCGCCCATGCCCATGAAGACGATGCGGTCGATGCGCATGTGGCGGCGCGCGTGCACGACCTGCTCGACGATCTCGTCGACCGCGAGGTGGCGCTCGACGCCGAACAGGCCCGAAGCGCAGAACCGGCAACCGACCGCGCAGCCGACCTGGGTCGACACGCAGCAGGCGCCGATCGGCATGGCGACGGTCTCGACCTTCTTGCCGTCGCGCAGGGCGAGCAGCAGCTTGACCGTGCCGTCCTTGGCGCGCGTCTCCTTGTCGACGCGGGTCACGAGGCCGGCGGCGAGCCAGCGCTGCAGCAGCGTCTCCTCGTCGGGCGACAGCCGTAGGCCCTGCTTGTCGAAGTCGAAGCGCGTCGGCGTGCGCCCGGCGGCGACGAGCCGGCGCGCCAGCAGGCCCTTCTTGTCGGGCAGCGCCGCGCGCAGGCCGGACAGGCCGCTGGCGACGAGCGGCTCGTCGGAATGCGGCGCAGGCGTGGCGTCGGCGGTGGTCATGGCGGAAACGGCGCGGCATCCTAGCGAGGGACACGCAGGATGCCGAACCCGACGCCCCCGCCGGACCAACCGCCGCCCGCCGCGCCGACGGCGGGCCGCATGCCGGTCGTGTTCGTCTCGCACGGCGCGCCGACGTTGGCGCTCGACCGCGTCGCCGGCGCCGACTTGGCCCGGCTGTTCGCCGCGCTGCCACGGCCGCGCGCGATCCTGGCGCTGTCGGCGCACTGGCTCGACGCGCCGCCGACGATCGGCACGGTGACGGCGCGGCCGCTGCTGCACGACTACGCCGGCTTTCCGCCAGCGCTCGGCCGCGTGCGGCACGACGCGCCGGCCGCGGCATGGCTCGCTCCGCGCCTCGCCGAACTGCTGCCCGGCATCGCGCGCGCCGACGCGCGCCCGTGGGACCACGGCGTCTGGGTCCCGCTCGTTCACATGGACCTGCGGGCCGAGGTCCCCGTGCTGCAGTTGTCGGTGCCGTGGCGGTGGTCGCCGCGCGAACTGCACGCGCTCGGCCGCACGCTGCGGCCGCTGCGCGCCGAGGGCGTGCTCGTGCTCGCCAGCGGCGGCATGGTGCACAACCTCGGCGCGCTGGCGTGGAGCGGTGACGCGCCGCCGCCGGCGTGGGCGACGGAGTTCGAAGTTTGGGTGCGCGAACGGCTGGCCGCACGCGACGACGACGGCCTGCTGGCCTACCGCGAGCGCGCGCCGGGTTTCCGTCAGGCGCACCCGAGCGACGACCACTTCGTGCCGCTGCTCGTCGCGGCCGGCGCCGCCGACGCGGGCGATGCGGTGACGTTCCCGATCACCGGCTTCGAACTCGGGTCGCTGAGCCGCTGCGCCGTGCGGTTTGGCTGACTGCGCGGAGCGGTCGTCCTCCGGTGTCGCAGGTGTCCGAACATCCTGCATCACGGGCGCGGGTCGAACCGGTGCGTGGCTTGAAGTCGTCGCGTCGACGAAGACGGCCGCAGTCGAATGCGTCGCATCGCCCCGGACCGGCAGCGACGTTCCGGATGCGAGGACGCGTGTCGGGCGGCGTGGCCTGCCGTGGCGCAGAGGCTGAGGAGTCGGCTCCATAGACCGCGCGCGGCGCCAACGCTGCCGAAGGCCGCGTCCACGCCCGCCGGTCGATGCGCCTTGCACCGAATTCCGCCCATTGGCGATGGCGGCGGCGACGACTAGCCTGCGCCGATGCGCCCAGCCGAGCACGACCCCCTGCTGCACGCTTCCCTGACCGAGCACGACGACGCCCAAGGCTTTCGCGCGCCGTGGGATCCGTCGACGCTCGGCTGGCTGGCGCTGCTGGTCGGGCCGTTCGGCGCGGGCATGCTGATGTGGCGCAACCAGCCGCGCCTGGGCCTGCGCGGTGGCGCGCACCTCGCGCTGGTCATGACGTTGGTCGGCGGCCTCGTGTTTGCGGCCGGCATCTTCTTCGTGCCGGACCTGCCGAAGGCGGGCGCCGCGAAGCCGGCGGCCGCGACGGCGACAGCGGCTCCGCGAACTCCGGCCGGCGAAGCGGCAACCGCGCCGTCCGCAGCGCCGACCGGCGAGATCCCGGCCGATGCGATCGGCCTGTCGGCGCCCGCCACCAAGCCCAAGGACGCCGCCGAGGAACGGCGCGACACGCGCCGCCTGATCCGCTTCGTCGGCAACGCCGTGGCGCTGCCGCTGGCGTGGTGGCTGCTCGCCGCGCAGCGCCGCCGCTACCGCATCGCCGAGCAGTGCCAGGCGCCGACCGGCAAGCTGCTGCTGCCCGGCCTGCTGGCCTTCGGCTTCAACTTCGCCGTCTCGTTCGGACTCGCCGCCGCCTTCGTGGCGCTCAAGCGCGCATGACCACCGGACACGAGCCAGGCGGCGACGACGACGTGTCGCTGCACATCGCTCGCGTCAGCGAGCTCAACAGCAAGAGCCGCCACGACCTCGCCCTTCAGTACGCGCAGAAGGCCCGCGCGCGCTTCCCCGACGATCCGGACCTCGGCTTCCACATGGCGGTCGCGCTGTACGGGCTCAAGCGGCGCGACGAGGCCGAGTCCATCGCGCGCGAAGCCGTCGGCAACGACCCGGACGGCACGTCGGGCGCGCTGGTGTTCCTCGGCGTGCTGCTGATGGAGAAGGGCAGCCACCGCGAGTCCGAGCAGTGCTTTCTCGACGCGCTGCGCAACGACCCCGAGCACGCGTTCGCGTGGCAGCAGTACGGCAGGCTGATGGCGCGCGTCGGACGCTTCGACAAGGCGCGCGAGCTGGTCGCGCGCGCCCGAGCGCTCGACCCGGAGGACGCCGACACGCTGTCGCTGCTCGCCGAGATCGAGCGCGACGACGAGGCCGGTCTGCGGCCGCAGGCCCGCGGCGACCGCCGCGCCGAGCAGGCCTCGCGCGCGGCGCTGACGAAGGCGCCCGACGATCCGACGCAGCTCGTCGAACACGCGTTGTCGTGCCTCACGCGCGGCCGGCCGTTCACCGCCCGGCGCTTGCTGCGCGAAGCGCTCGCCGCGTCGCCGTCAGAAGGCCTGGAAGTGGCCTGGCTGGAAGCCGACAAGGTCTGCCGCTGGACCTTCCAGCCGGTGTACTGGCTCAACATGCTCGCGCGCTTGCTGCCCGGCGGCGCGACGACGATGTGGATGGCCTTCGCCGGCTACGGCGTGCTGATCCGCTCGCTCAAGCTGACCTCGCCTTGGGCATTCGTGCCCATCGCGATCTTCGTGCCCCTCTCCCTGTACAGCTGGATCGCCGAGCCGGTGACCAGGCTGTGGATCCGACTCGTCCCACCCCGATGAACGACGACACCCTTGCCGCGCTCGCGCAGGCGCTGCTGGCCTCGCCCGACAACGTTCCGCTCCTGCTGCTGCACGCCGAGCAGTGCGCCAAGGCCGGCCGCCCTGCCGACGGCGTGCGCAGTCTGCGCCGCGCGCGCGACCTCGGCGCCGACCGCCGCGCCGTCGACCGGCAGCTCGTGCCGCTGCTGCGCGCGTCCGGCGACCTCGCCGAAGCGCTGATCCGCTGCGAGGCGCTGCTGGCCGAGCAGCCCGACGCCGCGCTGCGCGCCGAACTGGCGCGCATCCAGCTGGCGCGCGGCGCCCGCGAGGAGGCGCACGCGGCGTGGTCGCAGGCCAAAGCGCTCGATCCGACGCTGCGCGACGAGGCCCTCGACCAGCTGGCGCCGCAGCCGGTGGCCGCCGGCGGCCCGGGCCGCGGCGCCGCCGACGACGACGCCGACTGGGCGGACCAGTTCGTCTGGGACGACCTCGCGGTGCGGCTCGACGACGTCGTCGGCCTCGACGACGTCAAGCGCCAGGTGCGCCTGCGCGTGCTCGCGCCGATGCACAACAAGCAGGTGTACGAGGCCTTCGCGCGCAAGGGCGGCGGCGGCCTGCTGCTGTACGGCCCGCCCGGTTGCGGCAAGACGTTCCTCGCGCGCGCGGTCGCCGGCGAGGTCGGCGCGCGCTTCCACGCCGTGTCGATCCACGACCTGCTGGAGAAGTGGTTCGGCGACACCGAGAAGCTGGTCCACGAGCTCTTCGCCGCCGCGCGCCGCAAGAAGCCTGCGATCCTGTTCTTCGACGAGTTCGACGCGATCGGCAGCAAGCGCCAGCGCGGCGAGCAGCAGTTCTGGAAGACGCTGGTCAACCAGCTGCTCGTCGAGATGGACGGCGCCACGACCAGCAACGAGGGCGTGCTGGTGGTCGCCGCGACCAACACGCCGTGGGCCGTCGACCCCGCGTTCCGCCGCCCCGGCCGCTTCGACCGCGTGCTGCTGGTGCCGCCGCCCGACGAGGCGGGCCGGGCCGCGCTGCTGGTCCGCCACTTCGCCAAGCTGCCCGGCGGCGACCGCATCGACGCCAAGGCCGTCGCCCGCCGCTGCGAGCTGTTCACCGGCGCCGACCTCAAGGCGCTGATCGAACGCAGCGCCGAGCGCGCGCTCGAGGCCTCGCTCGACGACGGCAAGGTGCACCCGGTCACCATGGCGGACGTCGACGCGCAGCTCGGCCGCATGCAGAGCAGCGCGCTGGAGTGGATCGCGCAGGCGCGCCAGCACGCCAAGTACGCCAACGAGGCCGGCGCGTACGACGACCTCGCCAACTGGCTGCGCGCGATCAAGAAGTGGTGAGCCGCGGCGCGCAGCCCGCGCGGGCATCGCAGCGGGCCATCGCCTGGGCGCGCAGGCGCGGCGCGCCGGCTCGGCCTCGACCTGCTACCCTGCCCGTTGCCGCCTCAGCCTGCACCCCATGACCCCCATCCGGATCGAGTTCCTGCGCCCCGACGGCTCCGTCGCGAACGTCACGTCGATGGCGCCCGGCAGCGACCTCGTCGACGCCTGCGACGCGAGCAACGCGCCGGTCGACTTCGCCTGCCGCGCCGCGAGCTGCACCACCTGCCGCGTGCGCGTCCTCGCCGGCGGCGAAGCGTTGGCTGCGCCGGGCGGCATGGAGCACGAACTGCTGCGCGCGGTGCGCGCGCCCGCCGACGTGCGCTTCGCCTGCGTCGCACGGGCCGCCGAGGACGTTGCAGACAGCGCCACGCTTCGCCTGCTGCCGCTCGGCCCCTGCGCCTGAAGGTCGCGGCAGCGTCCGGATCCGAGACGATTTGCCGTCCGGCGTACCGCGTCGGGGCCGATCCGGACAACCTCTTGCGGCCTGCCGCGCATTCGCGCTTGGCACGGCGGCTTCGCGCACTTTGGCGGATTGCACGTCTCTGCGGGGTTGGCGACCGTTTCGCGCCTACGCATCGAGATGCGCACGACAATTGTGCGCCTCGACCGGTTCGCTGGTTCATTCTGACCTTGCGGCCTCCTGGTTCCGCAACCCTCACGCTCGTTCCTCACCACCCCCGC
>JADCJE010000002.1 GCA_020247305.1 Phycisphaerales bacterium
GCACTAACCGACGATCGCGTCAGGGCGAGCCGCCGTGGGCCGCAGCGCGATGGGACGACGAAACGAGCGCTGGGGACCGGCGGGAAATCGCCGCTGGTCGTCCGTGGCGCAGACTCCTAGGGCTCGCGTGGTTTGGCCGCGAGGTCGCTGGCAGCAAGGAAGTGCCGCTGCACTGCTCGCCGCGCTTCGCGGACTTCGTGCGCAGCAACGCGCCTTGGCGGCAGCTCGTCGCGCTGAAGCAGCTCGACGTGCGCCCGTTCGTCGTCGGCGAGGCGTTTGCGCCGTGGCCGGGGCTCGCGGTCACGCCGATCGCCGTGCCGCACCGCGACGAGTTCTCCGATACGATGGCGTTCGTGCTGCAGGGGCCGTCGCGGCGGCTCCTGTTCGTGCCCGACGTCGACGCGTGGGAGAAGGCGCCGGGCCTGCTCGAACGGCTGCTTGCAGGCGTCGACGTCGCGTACCTGGACGGCACGTTCTACGACGGCCGAGAACTGCCGGACCGCCCGCTCGACGAGATCCCGCACCCGTTGATGACGCGCACGATGGACCGGCTCGCCGAGCTCGCCAAGGCGCGGCCGGGGGCGCTTCGCTTCGTGCACCTCAACCACACCAACCCGGCGCTGCACGACGCCGCGCTGCGGCGGCAGATCGAAGCGCGCGGCTTCGCGATCGCCGCACAGGGCGAACGCGTCGGGCTGTGAGCGGCGAGGAGTTGTCAGATTTCACGCCTGCGGCATGGTCAGGCCATGAACTGGCGCGAGCGCATCGTCGCGGATCCGGCCGTTCTTGTCGGCAAGGCGGTGATCAAGGGCACGCGCATCAGCGTCGAGCGGATCATGGAGCTGCTTGCGGCTGGTTGGTCGCGAGACCAGATTCTCGGCGAGCACCCGCACCTTGCCGAGGCAGACGTCCTTGCTTGCCTCGCCTACGCCGCGGAAGTGCTTCGCTCGGAACGCACCTACGGCTTGCCGGCTTGGGCCACGTCGTGCGTTGGCTGGCGAACGAGAACGTGCCGCGGCAGATCGTGCTCGGTCTTCGGGCGTTGGGTCACGATGTGGTTTGGGTTGTCGAATCCGGAGCTGGCGCAGCAGACCGTGAAGTGCTTGCGCGCCCCCGGTCGGAGGCGCGCACGATCCTGACGTTCGACAAGGACTTCGACGACCTTGCCGTGCAGAAGCGTGCGGCAGCAGGCTCCGGGGTCGTGCTGCTTCGAATCGCCGATTGTTCCCTGATGCGTTGGCGGTGCGTTGCCTTGCTGCTCTGGTCTCGCGTGCGAATCGGTACGGCGTGTTCGCCGTGGTCGAGAACGACCGCATGCGGGTTCGCGACTTGCCCTGAGTTGGGCACGGCGGGTGCTGGTCTTCAGCGCACCAGGGCGCGGTCCATCGGCGTGCGCCACGGCGTCGTGTTGGCGTCGGGCGGCGATTGCCACCACCAGCGCACGAAGAGCGGCCCGAAGAGGTCGAGCGCCCAATCGAGTTCGCGCCGCAAGAGGTCGTCCATCGGCGCGCCGCCGGCTTGCACATCCTGCCAGCGCGGCGCGGTGGGCAGCCACAGGTAGAAGCGGGCGCGTTCGCCGCCGGGCAGTTGTTCGGTGAGCCCACGCACGAAGGCGCGGTCGCGCGCCGCACCGGCGACCGGCGGGGCCGGCAGGCCGCGCGCTGGCGTGGAGCGGTGCACGACGACGGCGGTGGTGGCTGGCGCGGGCTGGCCGTCGACGAAGACGCGCACGCCGAGCAGCGGGACGCCGGCGGAGCCGAGCAGGATGGGCGCGACGGCGTGCACGGTGGCGAAGCGCGCCGCGCCGCCGATGGCGGGCAGGCGCTGGCGGCCGTACGCGGAAGGCGGCGGCAGGTCGGCGAGCAGTTCGAGTTCGATCTGCTGCGCGCCGGCGGCGGCCTGCACGTGCACGGATGCGAACGACACCGGCGACAGGCCGACGGCGGCGACGAACGCGCCGGCGTTCGCGGGATCGGCGGTGAGTTCGAGCGCCCCCTCTTCAAGGTACGCCACGTCGAAGAGGGCGTTGCGATTGGGGTCGTAGCTGCCGACGCGCCCGCCGGCGGCGAGCAGCGCATGGATCGGCGCGGCGTCGTGCGCCTGCTGCGGGGCCTTGGTGTCCGGCGTCAGCAGTTCGGGCAGGCCGAGCACGGGCAGGTCGCGCGGCTGGAACGGCGCGAGGCCGAGCACGCCCCAGAGCTTCTGGTGGAAGACCGGCAGCATCGGCAGGCCGGCGACGGCGGCGGGGCGGTCGTCGGTAAGGCGTTGGGGGGCGAACTTCGCTACGGCGGCGGTCGCGGCGCGCGCTTGCTGGTCTTCGGTGGCGTAGCGGTCGAGCCAGCCGTGGCTCGTCATGGCGAGTCCGGCGAGCCACAGCGACCACAGGCCGACGTCCCAGGGTTTGCGGCTGCGCGCGCCGAGCACGAAGCCGACCGCGGCGAAGAGGCCGAGGCCCGGCAGAGCGTCGAAGCAGAAGCGCCCGTAGAAGGTCGCATGCGCGGCGGGCAGGTGCTGGGTCGGCAGCAGCGCGCCGAAGGCCCAGAGCGGCAGCAGCGCGAGGGCGAGCGCATGGCGCCGCAGCAACGGCAGCAGCGCGACCACAAGCACGAGCGGTGTCGCGAGCTGCGTCCATCCAGCCGCGTCCGGCGGCGCCACCAGTTGGCCGACGCGCACGGCGAGGTTGCCGAGGTTGGCGAATGCGAACGGCGCGTCGATCGAGCCGATGCGGCCGAGCACCAGCAGGCGCAGCGCGAAGTAACCGGCCAGCAGCGCCGCATACGGCAGCATGCGCACGATGCGCGCGCGCAGCGGCGCCTGCGGCAGCAGCAGCCAGTCGGCGAGCAGCAGCGTCGCCGGCAGCGTCACCGCGCCTTCCTTGCTCAGCAGTGCCAGCGCAACGAACGCGAGCGCACCGCGGCTCCTGCGGCCGGCGGCGAGGGCATGCGTGTAACGCCACAGCGCCAGCGCGCCGAACGCCATCTCCAGGCTGGTGACGCGCGCCGCCAGCCACGCCGCGGTCTCGACGGCGGCGGGATGCAGCAGCACGGTGAGGCCGGCGAGCAGCGGCGCGGCGACGCACGCCTTCGGGCCAGCACCGTGCGCGCGCGCCAGCACGCCGGCGGTCGCCGCGGTCGCCATCGCGGCCATGGCGACGAGCAGCGTGTTGACGACGTGGCGCGCGCCCGGGCTCGGGCACAGTGCGAGTTCGACGCCGAAGCTGACGCTGACCAGCGGGCGGTACAGTTCGCCGGCGTCGAACCACGGCCGTGCGAACTCACCGAGCACGCGGTCCCAGCGCACCGCGCCGCTGAGCCGGTCGGTGTAGTAGGTGACGAGGAAGTCGTCGCTGCGCAGGCCGTGCGCAAACGTCGGCCAGAACCACAGCAGCGCCAGCGGCAGCAGCAGCAGGACGGCGCGGCGTTCGCGCCGGTCGCAGCCCGCGAGCGTCCCCGTTGCGTCCGTCACAGCGCCGCGCGCACCCGTTCGGCGACCTTCGCCGGCGCGAAACCGAAGTGCTCGGCGACGTGCTTCGCCGGCGCGCTGGCGCCAAACGTCGTCTGGCCGATGCAGCGGTCGATCCGGCCGGTGAACTGGCACCACGTCTCGGGGCGGCCCATCTCCAGCGTGAACACCGCCGCCGTGCCGAGCACGGCCGCGCGGTAGGCGGCGTCCTGCTGCAGGAACAGTTCGACGCACGGCATCGACACGACGCGCGTCGGCACGCCCTGCTGGCCGAGCAGCGCGGCGGCGTCGACGGCGAGTCCGACCTCGGCGCCGGTCGCGACGATCGTGGCCACGGCGCCCTGGGCGTCGACGAGCAGATAGCCGCCGCGCAGGACGTCGCGTGGGTTCCAGCCGGCGGCGTGCGGCAGCTTCGGCAGGTTCTGCCGCGTCAGCGCGAGCGCGACCGGACCGTCGCGGCGGCTGAGCGCGTGCGTCCACGCCGCCGCGGTCTCGGCGCCGTCGGCGGGGCGGAAGACGTGCAGGTTGGGGATCACGCGCAGCGTCGCGAGCTGTTCGACCGGTTGGTGGGTCGGGCCGTCCTCGCCGACCATCAGGCTGTCGTGCGTGAACACGAACGTCGTCGGGATGCGCATCAGCGACGCCAAGCGGATCGGCGTGCGCATGTAGTCGGCGAACACCAGGAAGGTGCTGCCCGCCGGCAGGAAGCCGCTGTGCAGCGCGATGCCGTTCAGCAGCGCACCCATGGCGTGTTCGCGGATGCCGTAGTGCAGCGTGCGGCCGCTGCGGTCCTTCGCCGTGAACGAGCCCGACTTCTTGATGCGCGTCTTGGTCGACGGATCGAGGTCGGCGCTGCCGCTGACGAAGCCGGGGACGAGTTCGGCGGCTTTGTTGAGCACGTTGCCCGACAGCGCGCGCGTCGCCGCGGGTTCGGCGCCGGCGGCGGCGACGAGCTGTTCGAGCAGGTCGGCGGGCACGGCGCGGTCGCGGAAGGCGAGCCACTGGCGGTGCAGGTCGGCGTGCTGGTGGGCCCACTCCTTCGTGCCGGCGTGCCACTGCGCGCGCAGGGCGTCGTTGCGCGCAGCGGCCGCCGCGAACGCGGCGCGCACGCTGTCGGGCACCCAGAAGTCGTCGGCCGGCAGGCCGAGCGCCTTCTTGGTCAGCGCGATCTCGTCTTTGCCGAGCGGGGCGCCGTGCACTTCGTGCGTGTCGGCCTTGTTGGGGCTGCCCTTGCCGATCGTCGTGCGGCAGCAGATGAGCTGCGGCCGGTCGGTGGCCGCGGTGGCGCAGGCGAGGGCGGCCCGGATCGCCGCCGGATCGTGGCCGTTGCAGTGCTGCACCGCCCAGCCCTGCGCCTGGAAGCGCTTGCCGACGTCTTCGCTGGTGGCGAGGTCGGTGTGGCCTTCGATGGTGATGCCGTTGTCGTCGAACAGGCAGACGAGGTTGCCCAGCTGCAGGTGGCCGGCGAGCGCCGCGGCCTCGTAGCTCAGGCCCTCCATCAGATCGCCATCGCCGGCGGTCACGAAGACGCGCGTCAGCAGCTGGGGGTTCTGGAAGCGCGCGGCCTCCATCTGCGCCGCGATCGCCATGCCAACGGCGTTGGCGAAGCCCTGCCCGAGCGGGCCGGTGGTCGTCTCGACGCCGACCGTCTCGCCGAACTCAGGGTGGCCGGGCGTCTTGCTGTGGAGCTGGCGGAAGCGCTTCAGCTCGTCCATCGGCAGCGGGTAGCCGGCGAGGTGCAGCAGCGAATAGAGCAGCATCGAGCCGTGTCCGCCCGACAGCACGAAGCGGTCGCGACCGGCCCACAGCGGTTCGCTCGGGCTCCAGCGCAGGAACTCGGTCCACAGCACGGCGGCAACGTCGGCCATGCCCATCGGCATGCCGGGGTGGCCCGAGTCGGCCTTCTGCACGGCGTCCATCGCGAGGCCGCGGATCACGTTGGCGACGAGGGTGAGGTCGGCGGGGGCGGCGGTCATGGCTCGGCAATCTAACCCTGCGCGGCGGAACGCGCGACGGCGGCCTTCGTTCATGCGCATGCGCCTGCCGTACGTCATGCGTCGACATGGACGCGTCGCGCCTGCGACGTCGCAATCGTTCGGCTTCGGCGAAGCCGGCGCGGCTGCGCACCGCGTGCAGCGGCAGCGCAGGCATGGGTATGCTCGACGCATGCCTAGAGCCATCCTGCCGCCGTTCGTGTCGTTGCTGCTCGGTCTTGCGGCGCCGGCTGCCGCACAGCAGACGTGGACGGTCAACGCCAGTCCTGGCGCCGGCGCGCAGTTCCAGAGCCTCGCGGCTGCGGTCGCGGCGGCGGCCGACGGCGACGTGATCGTCTGTCAGCACCCGACGTTCGGCGAATCGCTGGGCGGCTTCACGACCAGCAAGGGCCTGACCATCGTCGGCGATGCCGCGGGCGTGCCGTTGACGACGTTGTCCGCGCCGATCCAGGTGGTCGGCTTGCCGGCGGGACGGACGTTCCGGATGGCAGGATTCCAATCGGTGATGGACGGCGAACTGCGGATCTCGCTGCAGAACTGCGCCGGCCGCGTCGAACTCGACAACCTGCAGGCGCGGTCCCCGGACTTCGGCTTCCCGACGGGGCCGGCGATCGAGGTCGTGCAGTGTGCCTCGGTCCACCTGCGCGAAGTCGTGGACTTCGGTTCGCCGGCGCTGCGCATCGACAGCAGCCGCGTCGTGCTGTCGTCGTGCTGGCTGGGCATGACCCGCATCAACGTCGGCGGCGGCGCCGGCCTCGTTGCGACGAATGCCGAGGTCGACGTCGTGCAGCCGCGATTCCGCACGGGCGGGCTGCTGTCCGCGCCCGGCGTCGGCTGGCCGGCGATCGCGGCGACCAACAGCGTGTTGCGCATCGCCGGCGGCGCTGGCTCGCTCGTGTCCGGCGGTCCGCCTGTTAGCGCGACTGGCGGACCTGCGATCGTCGCCAATGGCGGCTTCGTGCACGTCGATCCGGCGGTCGCGCTCGCAGCGGGGCTGGGCGCTCCGACGACGGCCGGGACGGCGACCTTCGTGGCCGGATCCGTTCCGGCGACGTGGGCGGCGACGTCGGCGCGCGCCGGTCAGACCCTGTCGCTGTCGACTGCGGCGGCTGCGGGCGCCGCAGTGTGGCTCTGCGTCGGCCTGCCGTCCGCCCTCGCGAGCACGCCGCTCGGGACTCTCGGCGTCGAGCCGGCGAGCGCATTCGTGCTGCCGGCGGCGGTTGCCACGGCCGGCGCGCCGGTCGCGACCGCACTGCCGCTGCCTGCAGCACTGCTGCGTGGCCAGGCCTTCGCAGCGCAGGCCGTGGTCTGGGACGGCGCCGCGCTGCGAATGGGTGCGCCGCTTGCGTTCGTCGTGCAGTGAGCGGCGCTTCGCCGCCCGGCGCCCGGCGACGTAGCGAGAGAGGTCTTGGGAAGCTCCGCGCCATGGAGCGCGCGTGTGCCTTCGGATCGGCGGCAGCCTGTCGGCGAACGTGGGGGCGCCGCCGTGGCGGACGCTCCCAGCTTTGCATGACGCTGAAGAGCTGCGCGCCGGCGCTTTGACCCCGACAACCTGCATGCGCGAGCGCAGGGGGGCTTCGTTCCGAACTGGCCGGCGATCGTCTTCGAGCCTTGCGCGTCCGTCGTGATGCGCCACGTCGTCGACTTCGACACGCCGAACGAGTGCATCGACGGCACACGTGTGGTGCTGGCGTCTTGCTGGCTGGGCCTGACCAGGATCCGCGACGGCGGCGGGGGGGGTCTAGAGGGATGGCGGCGGGGGGTGCGGCGAGGGGCGCGCCGGTACGACTGCAGTGGGCACGCGGCCAGAGGCGTCGCGGGCGCAATGGCGACGCCAACCGCGGCGGGAGCGGCTGCGAAGGCCTGGGACGGGACGAGGAGCGGGGGACGCGGGGCGATGGGCGGGCCAGGTTGGAGCGGTTTGGGCACGCCCGCGCCCGGTGTGCTGCCCTCTCCCAGGCCTTCGCAGCGGCGGCGCGGCGGTTGGCCGTGTTGGTTTGCCCGCAACGTCTCTGGCCGGTTTGGCTGGCTCAACCGCGCACTGCGCGCGTCAACCGACCTTCGGCTGCTCCTCCAGTCCGATCTTGCCGAGCCTCCGCCAGCCGTCGTTCGCCAGCCACGTGCGCGCGCGCGCCACCGGCAGCGGGATGCCGTCGATGCCGCGCACCTCGATCGTCTCCACGAAGCCGTCGAACCACGGCGCCGACGTGAACATGTCCGGCCCGTCGAA
>JADCJE010000020.1 GCA_020247305.1 Phycisphaerales bacterium
CTCCGACGGCTCGCCAGGCACCGACAGCGTCGCCGTCCAGGTCGCTCCAGTCCGCGAAGATCCTTCAAGCCGAGCCTCCGATGGAACTCCAAGGGCAAGGTCGGAGGTTAATGGCATTGCCCCGCCGGCCCGTAGTCACAGGATGTCGAGCACGCCCGTCGCGCCGTTGCTCAGCGTGTCGACCGGCGCGCCGTAGTTGGCGTCGCGCGAGAGCGGCAGGTTCCAAGGCAACGCAAAACGCTCGCAGACGCCGCCAAGCGCCGCCGCCGCGAACGCGCGGCCGAGCTTGGTCTGCGCGTCGTCCTTGGTCAGCGCGACGAGCAGCGGGATGGCCCGGCGGTCGCCGATCTGGCCGATCGCGTTGGCCAGCGCGGCGAGCACCGCGACGCTCTCGCTGCGTTCGATCATCGCAACGAGCTTCTGGTTGGCGTCGACGTCGCCAAGCCGTCCGAGTCCGACCGCCGCCTGCTGCAGCACGAACGGCCGCCGCGCCGAGCGCTCGACGACTTCGCCCAGCAACTGCGCCGCCGCCGGCTCGCCGAGCAGCGCCAGCGCGACACAGGCGTAGCCGCCGAGCGTCTCCGTCGCCTCGTGCTCGCGCAGGAAGTCGCGCAGCGTCGGGAATGCCTGCGGCCATCCCGTCATGCCGAGCGCGAGCGCGAACGCGCCCTGGACCTCGACGTACGACGACTCCTTCAGGTCGTCGATCAACATGCGCGCCAGCGCCTCGTCGGGCTTGCCCGCTGCCGCGTCGCGCGCCGCGATCAACCCCAGCGCCAGCGCCAGCCACGGCCGCTCGAGGTTCTTGTTGGCGCGCTGCCACGTCGTCATCAGCCACTCGCGGTTGCCCGCGCCGCCGATGCGGCCCAACGCCATCGTCGCGAAGCGACGCGCCAGCCGTTCGCTGCCCTTCAGCGCGTGGGCTTGCAGCGCGCGGGACACGCCCGCGTCGTCGGGGCACTGCTCGACCGGCAAAGCCAGCATGCCGAGCGCGAGCGCCGCCGATTGCATCGTGGGGTTGCGCTGCCCGATGTCGCGAACGGTGAGGCGCGCATCGGCGACGCCGTCGTCGGCCGCGCGCAGGACGCCGACGAACAGGTCCTTGCAGCGACGGTGGATCACCGAGTCGCCGCGGCCGGCGAGGCGAGCGATGGCGATCGGCGTCTGCGCGTCGCCGCGGCCGCTGCGGTAGTGGCCGAGCAACTCGTCGACGCACTGCCATGCGAGCCGCCGGTGCCGCGCCTGCTTGGGGTCGACGAGCACGCCCATGGCGTTGGCGGCGGCGACGCGCAGGTCGCGCCCCGCCTCCTCGCCCGCCAGCAGCGCCCACAGCGCATCGTGCGCGGCGAGCTTCACCGCGGCGTCGTCGGACTGTCGCGCCAGCAGCCCCAGGCCGTAGGCGGCGAATGCGCGCGTGCGGTCGTCGACCTTCGCGCGCTCGCACAGCGTGCGGCCGGCGGGCTCGTCGCGCACCAGCGCCAGCAGCGGCGCGACGGCCGCCGGCCGACCGGCGACGCCGAGCGCCAGCGCCGCGGTCTCGCGCACTTCCTGGTTGTCGCGCGCGAGCCGCGCGACGAACAGCGCCTCCAGGTCGACGCCCTGCGGCGCGCGACCGATCTTGGCGAGCGCCATCATGCACGCGGTCTGCACGTCGCGGTTGCGGTCCTTCTCCAGCAGCGCGACGAGCGCCGGCACGACGACCTCCAGCACGTCGGCCGCGTTGGGCGCGAGCGTCTCGATGCGCACGGCGCGGCGGCGACCGAGGTAGAAGTCGTCGGAACCGGTCGAAGGTCCCGTCGCCGCCGCCTGCGGCTGCACGAACGGGTCCTTGTTGAGTTCCCACCAGACCTGCCAACTGACCTCGTCGGGGATCGTCGGCTGCGCGCCGGTCGTCGGCGTGCCGGGTCCGGGCGTCGTCGGCACGGGGGCGCCAGGCGGCAGCGGCACGCCCGGCATCGCGGGCGCGCCGGGGCCGCGGTACTGGCCGCCGTGCGCCGGCAACGCTGCGGCCACGAAGTAGACGGCGAGCAGCGGCGCCAGCGGAGCACGAAGCGACGGCTTCATCGGTTCGGCACTGTAGTCGCGGGCATTGGCCCCGTCACAGCGGCCCGGCGGCGTGCACGCCACGGCGCAGACCCTGCGGGCCGCGCGGCGCCCGCGACCGTCACAGCCGCATCGCCACCGCCGGCGAACGCGCGAGCACCGCGCTGCCGTCGGCGGCGACGTAGACGAAGCGCACGAGCGCGACCTGCCCATGCAGCGCCGGCAACGCCGGCCAGCGCAGGTCGGCGCGCACCGGACCTTGCGGGGGAGTCTCGGCGAACGCGCCGGCGCCGAGTTCCTGCCGTGGCGTGGCGACGAGCACGACCGGCGCGGCGGGCCGCTGCAGCAGCCACGGTTCGCAGCCCGACGCTTCGCTCAGCAGCAGCGAATGCGGCCGGTCGAGCGCGAGTTCGACGATCGCCCACGGGCCGGGCGACGCCGCCGAGGCGGCGTACAGCGTGGCGGTGTTCGCGGTGTCGCGCACAAGCGCCACCGACGGGCGCGGCGCGGCTGGCGGACCGACCGCTAGCCCGCCGTCGCCGAGGCCGCCGCCGAAGGCGCCGTCGCGCCGCCACGCCACGCCGACGTCGCCGCTGCCGATCGCGCCGTCGAGCACCTGCAGCACGCGCACGCCGTCGACGAACGCTTGCAGGCGGAAGCCGTGCAGCTCGAACTCCAGCGTGCGCGGCTCGGCGAGGCCGTCGGGCAGCGTCGCCGTCGCCAGCGCGAGCGGCGGACCGCCGACCATGCGCACGAGCCGGACCGTGCGCGCCTTGGCGTCGTAGGCGAGTTCATACCGCTCGGCGTCGCCGCGCATGCGCGCGTGCAGACTCGCCGTCGCGACCTTCCCGAGCGCGAGCACGAGCCGCTGGTCGGCAGCGACGGCGCCGGTCCAACGCCAGCGCTCGGCGTCTTCGCCGCCGCCGCCCGCAGCGTCCTTCACCTGCAACGCGGCCAGCGCCGCCGGGGCCGCCGGCGCGGTCGCCAACTGCACGTCGGCCCCCGCCGGCACATCGAGCACGAGTGGCTCGGGCCGACCGGCCGCGTCGGCGGCGAAGTGCACGGCGTACGCGCCGCCGGCAACGACCGTCGCGCGCGCGCGCGGCGCCGCGAGCCGCAGCTTCACCGGGCCGAGCACGACGCACTCGCCGCCGCCGCCGAGCCGCGTCCATTCCCCGGCCATCGCCGACGCATCCTGCGCCATCGACGCCATCGACGCCGTCGACGCCGTCGGGGCCATCGACGCCGTCGGGGCCATCGGCGCGGACGTCAAGCGCGGTGGCGGGAGCGGTTGCGGCGCGGGCCCGACGACGATCGGCGCATCGCCCCCAGTCGGCGCAACCTGTGCCGCCGCGGGCAACGCCGCCATGGCGACGATCCAGCCGCCCATCGCCGCCGCAGCGCCCGCCCGCCGCGCGCCGCTCACGTCGCCGCCCCGTTGGCGCGCAGCATGCGCGCGAACACCGCGCCCTGCGCGCGCGCGTCCTCGATGGCGACGTGCGTGTTGGCCGCTTCGCCGCGCCAGTCCACCGGCAGCGCGTCCTTGACGCATTCGCGGTACGGCTTCTTCACCAGCGCCATCGCGTACGTCTTGACGTCGAGCGCCGAGTGGCCGAACGGCGAGTCGCCGACGAAGCGCATCAGGTACCAGTACACCCAAGCGAAGTCGAACGCCGCCGGCTGGCCGACGAACACGACGCGGCCCGGCAGGTCGCGCAGCCACGCGACATAGCGGCGCATCACCGCCGCCGGATCCTCGGGGGCCGTGCGCGCCGCCGCGAGCGCCTCGGGATACGACGCCCACCACAGCATCGTGCGCGGATGCGGTGACGCGCCCGGCAACGGCGCGAGGTTGGCAGCGAACTCGCCGAGCGTCGCGCCGTCGGCGCGCAGCGCGACCGAGCCGAGGCTCAGCAGCGAGTGCGGTCCGGGGATCGGTCCGTCGGCTTCGACGTCCGTGCTGACGTAGATCTCGGCTGGCATGCGCGCGCGCGGGAGTACAATCTTGCCCGCGGCCACCGGCCGTCGCACTCCCCTGTCCGCTCCTTCTTCGCACGTCGGCGTCGCCCTGCTGCTCGGCGCGCTCGCGGCAGCAACCGCGGCGCGCGCGCAAGAACGCGGCGACGCGCCCGCAGCGACGGCGGCGACGCCGACGTCCGGCCGGCTGCGCTACGTGCGCATCGACACGGTCGACGTGTTCGCGCCGACCGACCGCGGCGTGCTGCGGCAGGCGGTCAACGCGCTGCACTACAAGACGCGCGCCGACACCGTCCGCCGCGAACTCTGGTTCCGGCCCGGCGACCACGTCGACGACCAGATGGCGGCCGAGCTGGAGCGCAACCTGCGCGCGCTCGGCCTGTTCGCCGTCGTCGAGGCCAAGCTCGTGGCGACCGGCACGCCCGGCGAGGTCGACATGGAGGTCACGACGCGCGACCGGCTGACGCTCAACGTCGGCGCCGGCGGCTCGTACGTCGGCGGCGTCAGCGGCTTCCGCGGCTCGCTCGGCGAGAGCAACTTCCTCGGCCTCGGCGACCGCATCGCCGGCTCGTTCACCGAGAGCTCCGACGGCGAGTACCGCGGCGCGTTCGCGTACAGCGACCTGCACGTGCTCGACACGTGGCACACCGCCAACGTGCGGCTCGGGCGCACCGAGGAAGGCGACTCCGCCAGCGTGGACGTGCGCCGGCCGTTCAAGTTCCTCGTCGACCCGCGCTCGTACGGCGGCGCGCTCGCACACGAGGAAGCCGCCATCGACTACTTCCGCGGCGGCGAGTCGGTGGCCGAGATCCCCTACCGCCGCAACGCCTTCGACGCCGACATGGCCTGGGGCGACGGGCCGCGCGAGCAACGGCGCTTCCTCGGCGTGACGCTCGCCGCCGAGGACGTCGACTACGACACGGTGACCGGCGTCCAGGGCGCCGACTTCGACGGCGCAGCCGACCACTGGAGCGTGTTCCTCGGGCCGACGGTGTCGTGGCAGTGGATCGACGGCTTCCGCAAGGTCGAAGGCCTCGACACGCTCGACTACGTGCAGGACCTCGTGCTCGGCCCGTCGCTGTCGTTCCGCGCCGGCGGCCGCTGGCGCGACGCCGCCGACGGCGATGGCGTGCTGCAGCCGGAGATGGAGCTGGGCGCGGGCCTCACCGCCGAGCCGATCGGCAGCGTCTACACCAACCTCGGCGTGCGCGGCGCGATCCGCTACGACGACGGCGACGCCGTCGGCTGGACCGCGACCGGGCAGGCGCGCGCGTTCGCCGTCGTGCACGACCGCCACACCATCGCCGCGAGCGCCGTGTTCGACGGCGTCGAGGAGTCGCAGGACGCCCTGCGCGAACTCACGCTCGGCGAAGACAGCGGCCTGCGCGGCTACCGCGCGCGCCTGCTGTCGGGCACGCGGCGCGTGCGCTGCAACCTGGAGCACCGCTTCGACACCGGCCTGGACATCGCCACCGTGCGCCTGGGCCTGATCGCCTTCCACGACGTCGGCTGGGTCGGCGAAGGCGGCGCGCTCGGCGAGCACGTCCGCTCCGCCGGCGTCGGCGCGCGCCTGGGCAGCCCGCCGCTGCTCGGCGACGCGCTGCTGCGCATCGACGTCGCCAAGCCGCTCGATCGCGTCGACGGCGAGGACCGCGACTGGCAGGTCTCGGTGACCGTCGGGCAGGTGTTCACGTTCGGCGGCAACCTGGGGCGCAGCGCGCGGTAGCGGCGCGGGCGGCGGGCGGCGGCGAGGACGCGGGCGCGAACACGCCGGGCATGCGCCGGACCGGCGCAGTCGCAGCACCGCCCACCCGCGCACCCTTCCGCCTCCCCCGCGGGCTCGCTACCCTGCTCGCCCCCCAGATCCGCCCAGCGAGGAATCCATGAGCTTCACGCACGCAGGCCGCACGCTCCGCAAGGTCGCCGTCATCGGTTCGGGCCAGATCGGCCCGGACATCGCGCTCTACTTCAGCAAGGTGCTGAGCCCCTACGGCGTCCAGACGGTCGTCGTCGACGTCAGCGACGCCGCGCTCGCCGGCGGCAAGGCCAAGCTGGAGAAGAAGATCGCAAAGGGCGTCGAGAGCGGCGCCTTCACGCCCGAGCAGCAGGCGCAGATGGTCGGCGCGGTGTCGTGGACCAGCGACTACCAGCAGCTCGCCGGCGCCGACCTCGTCGTCGAGGCCGCGACCGAGAACAAGGAACTCAAGGGCCGCATCTTCGCGCAGGTCGAGGCGCTGGTCGCCGCCGACGCGATCCTGTGCAGCAACAGCAGCCACCTGGAGCCCGAGGTGATCTTCGCGGCGACCAAGGGCAAGGGCCGCACGGCGGTCGTGCACTACTTCTTCCCCGCCGAGCGCAACCTGATGGTCGAGGTCGTGCCCGGGGCCGACACCGCGCCGGCGACGACGCAGTGGCTGCTGTCGTTCTACGAGGCGATCGGCAAGGTGCCGATCCGCGTCAGCTCGCGCTACGGCTACGCGCTCGACCCGGTGTTCGAGGGCCTGTTCTTCGCCTGCGCGCTGCTGGCCGAGGAAGGCGTCGGCACGACGAAGCAGATCGACGTCGTCTGCAAGAAGACGTTCAAGATGGGCATCGGCTCGTTCACGGCGATGAACCTGACCGGCGGCAACCCGATCACCGCCGTCGGCCTCGACAACTACACGAGCAAGATCAACGCGTGGTACCGCACGCCGCAGTCGCTCAAGGACAAGGTCGCGCAGAAGGCCAACTGGGACGTCGCCGCGCGCGGCGAGGTGGTCGAGGTCCCGGACGCGCTGGCGGCGCGCATCCGCGACGAGCTGCTCGGCGCGTACTTCGGCATCTGCGGCGAGATCGTCGACGCCGGCCTCGTGTCGATCGCCGACTTCAACATGGGCCTCGACATCGCCCTCGACATGAAGCCGGCGTTCACGTTCATGAACGAGCTCGGCACGCAAAAGGCGCTGGCGCTGGTCGAGGCGTACGCCAAGAAGCACGCGGGCTTCCCGGTGCCGAAGTGCGTCGCCGAGCACGGCCGCGCCAACAAGCCGTTCGAGGTGCCGGTCGTGCTGCGCGAGGACCACGACGGCGTCGCGGTGCTGACGATCCGCCGGCCCAAGGTGCTCAACGCGCTCGACCAGTCGGTCTTCCAGGAGCTGGCGACCCGCTTCCAGCAGTGCGACGCCGACCCCAAGGTGAAGGGCATCGTGCTGACCGGCTTCGGCAAGAAGGCGTTCGTCAGCGGCGCCGACGTCAACTTCCTGGCCAAGATCGACAGCGTCGCGATGGGCGAGCAGACCTCGCGCACCTCGCAGCAGTGCGTCGACGCCGTGCAGGCGGTGAAGAAGCCGACGGTCGCAGCGCTCAACGGCCTCGCGTTCGGCGGCGGCATCGAGACGGCGATGGCGTGCGAGGCGCGCATCGCGCAGAAGGGCCTCAAGGTGCTCGCTGGCCAGCCCGAGGCCAACCTCGGCATCATCCCGGGCGCTGGCGGCACGGTGCGCCTGCCGCGCCTGATCGGCGTCGAGAAGGCCGCCGAGCTGCTGCGCACGTGCCGGCCGATCGGCAGCGAGAAGGCGCAAGCGCTCGGCCTGATCCGCGAGGAGGTCGACGGCGACCTCGTCGGCCGCGCCGTGCAGCTCGTGCGCGACATGGCCGACGGCAAGGCGCCGCGTTCGCGCATGGCCGAGGGCCCGCTGGCCAACGTGCCCGCGAGCCTGCCGGCGCTCGACCTCGGCCACCTCAGCAAGAAGGTCGACGAGATCCTCTGCAAGGCGATCCTCGGCGCGGCCAGGCTGCCGCTCGCCGAGGCGGTGCCCTTCGAGGCCAAGTGCTTCGGCGAGGTCTGCGGCACCGAGGACATGCGCATCGGCGTCGACAACTTCCTGAAGAACGGCCCGAAGGCGAAGGCCGCGTTCGTGCACCGCTGAGCGGTGCGGCGCGCCCCTCTGCAGCTGCGGTCAGCGCGGCTGCAGCTCGAACGTGCGCCAGCCGCCGACGGCGGTGGCCTTCGTGGCGACAAATCGCGCCTCGGCGCGCGCGACCCCGCGCTCGTTGGCCGGCGGCCGGCAGAAGTCGCCGCGCGAGCGCGGCAGCGCGTGCCACGCGACGACCTCGGTCCCGCGCACGAACAGCAGCGACTGGCGGCCTTCGTCGGTGGTGCACACCGCGCTGGCCATCGGCACGGCGAAGCCGAGGCGCTGCTGCAGGGACTCGGCCGAAGCGTACGGACCGATCACGTGCACGGCGTCCCACGCGTCCGCCTGCAGTTCCGCGAGGTCGAGCACCGCGCCATCGGGGACCGCCGCGATCCGGTCGCCGAACGTCAACGCCGGCGCCGACGGCGCCGCGCCCTTGGTCACGCCGGGCTGCGCGTACGGCACTTCGCGGTTCTGCCACCAGTACTTCGCCCCGAGCAGGGCGAGCACAACGACGACCCACATGCGCAAGCGGCGCATGGCGCGGTTGGCGCGCGACGGTCTCGGCTGCACGACGGTCATCGGCCGGACAGTAGCGCGCGTTCGCGGCGGCGCGCCAGATGGGGCGCGGTGGCCGGCGATGGCCGCGCCGAGCCGGGAGTTCAAGCACAACGGCGCACGGCAACGACGACCCAACCTCGATCCGGCGCAGGCTGCGTCCCTGCGGCGGCAGTGACGGCCCGCGCCGGCGAGGCACACGGGCCGCGACGGCCATCCCAGGGATTGGCGTCCATCGGCGCAGACGGTTCCCGGCGCCGCGCAAGGTCGAGGTCGTCACGCGGTGGGATCGAAGACCGCGAAATGGCTGCAGACGCTGGCGCGGCTTGCGCGCACAGCGTCTGCGGGGAATCAGCGTGGTCGGGCGCGTTGTGCGCGTCGACGCATTCTGCGCGGGGGCGAACTTGGCCTTACGGGCAGGGGCCCCAGGCGGAGAGCAGGATCGCGAGGTCGGCGGAGTCGACCTGGCCGTCGCCGTTGAGGTCGGGGAACCGCGTGTTGCACAGCACCGGCACCGCGGGCACGGAGCCCCAAGCACTCAGCAGGTTGCCGAGATCGAACGAATCGACGATGCCATCGAAGTTGGTATCGGCCTGGCAGTAACTCTGCGGGCAGGAGTGCTGCGCAAACTGGTCGTGCGGAGCGAGCGTCATGGCCAGACCTTCGTCGATGCCGAAGCTGGGACCACCATCGCCAGGGCATTTCCAGGTACCAGACTGACAACCGGAAACGATCTGACCTTGCGCATCTCGATCGACAACAGGAATCGTGTCCAGTGCAACATTGTCGATGTCAGCTGCAACCGGGTAGGCTTGTTGCACGACACCGAACGGACCAATACTGCAGCCGACATTCGAGGCAATCAGCTTGAAGCGCAGGCTGAGCAGTGAGCCCGGCGTCTGCATTTCGAAATGATACGTCAGTCGACGCCATTGCTGCAGCCCAAGGGTCTGGTATACCTGCCTGTCGATGCTGAAAGTGTGAGTCGCCGTGACATACCCAGTCTTTGCGCTGACTTCATCCACCATGACATTGAGATAGTCAGGCGTCGGGCAGACGAGCGCGTCGTCACCGTTGGGAACAATGCGCAAATCGAATGCCAGAGACCCGTATGCGCAATTGCCGGCGGCGATCAACCCTTGATGAAGCTCAACCGGCAAAGGGTACTGGCGTTGGCTGCAGATGGGACCGTAGGAGCAACCCGCGGTCTTGCTGCGGTAGAGCGGCATGAGTCGCGCATGGCGTCGATCGGTATTGAGAACTTGAACCGGGAAGAAGCTGACGCAGGCCGGACTTCCGTCTTGGTTGATTGCGCGCAAGAACGTCCACGGCGACGAGGCCGCAGCGTAGTTCTTGTCGAATCCAGGAGCCTGAACCTTGATGTACGGATTGGCCAGAGACCCGTCACCCTGCGTCGAGGCGGCCGCGCTCGACGCCATCGGCGCATTGACGATCCCCAGCAGCGCCGTCGACATCGGCGGCAGCGCCGGGCCCATGGGCTCGCCCTTGTAGCCGCTGGCGAGCGACAGCAGGGTGTCGCTGGCATTCGCCGCGATTTCGGCCGGGAACGACGCGGCGGGGGCCGCACTGAGGAAGTTGGGAGCCTGGGCGACCGCAGCGCCGCCGATGCAAACAGCGGCGGCGAGGTGCAGGAGGCCCACGCGAGGGGAACGGAGGGTGTTCATGGTTTTTGTTGCCTATGCCGGAGCTTGAAAGCGCTTGCCGGCACTCACTCACGTTCGCGCGCCTCGCGATAGTTCGCGTCGGGTCTCCTTCCTCACACACAATTGCAGCGCGCACGCGAGACGACGCCAAATGCAACGATTGCGCGCGCGCAAACTTCTCGCGCATGCCGCGACGGCGACGCGATCGCCGCGCCCACGGCGTTGCGCGCCGGCGCGATTCGCTCATGCCATGGCCCCATCCGCCGGCCTTCCCGGCGAGCGCGCAACTTCGCCCGGCTTGCCCGACGCGCCTCCCCCGCCGATGCGCGACGGTTTGGGCTTCCCTTCGGCCGCCGGGCGGCCACGATCCCGCACCCGCCGCCGATGTTCCGCCTTCCGTTCGTCGTCCTGTCGCTCGCCCTCGCCGCCGCCGCCCAGAGCGAGCCGGGCTTCCGTCCCGCGCGCGCGCCGGAGTTCACCCGCTACGAGATCGGCGGCGGCCGCTGGGGCGACCGCTGGCTGATCGAAGCGCAGGCCATCCCCGGCGTCTGGCTGACGCTCGACGCCGACGGCTCCGCGCCGACGCCGCCGCGGATCACCGCGTACGGCCAGGGTCTGCGCGCCGCCTACGGCAACCGCGACCAGAGCGTCGGCCTGCTGTACCAGGGCTTCCGCGATGGCGACGACCTCGAAGTGCACGCGCTGTCCCTCGACGTCGACGCGCGCATGCCGATCGACGACGGCACCGGCCTGTTCTGGCTCAAGGCCGGCGGCGGCTTTGGCGGCGCGGTATTCGACGCCGCCTTCGACCCCGACCTCAGCGGCGAACTGACCGGGCAGCTGCGCCTGGGCATCGACTTCCAGCCGACGCGCACGCTGCTGCTCAACTTCAGCCTCGGCGGCATCGGCTACGCGCACCCGGGCGACACGGTCGCCTACGGCGCCATCGCCACGCTTTCGCTCGGGCTGACGTTCTGAACGCACCGGGGCGGCGGGCGCCCGGTGATGTCCGCCGGCTCGCGTCGCGCCGTCTCACGCGCCAAGATGCGCGCATGGACCACCGCTTCGACTTCGTCCGCCGCAGCACGACGCGCGTCGTCGTCGCCGCCGGCGCGCAGGAGCGGCTGCCGGCGCTGCTCGCCGAGATCGGCGCCCCGGACGTCGCGATCGTGCACGACGAGTCGCTGGCCGGGCCCGCGAGCGTGCTCGCGCACCGGCTGCCGGGCGCGCGACTCTGCGCCGTGCCCGCCGGCGAAGCGTGCAAGACGCTGGCCCACGCCGAGCGCATCGCCCGCTGGTTGCGCAGCCACGGCGCGTCGCGCCGCACCGCGCTCGTCGGCTTCGGCGGCGGCTCGACCACCGACCTCGCCGGCTTCGTCGCTGCGGTCTACCTGCGCGGCGTGCCGTACGTCGCCTGCCCGACGACGACGCTGGCGCTGTGCGACGCGGCGCTGGGCGGCAAGAACGGCGTCGACCTCGACGGCCGCAAGAACGAGCTCGGCGTCGTGCGCCAGCCCGACCTCGTGCTCGGCGACGTCGACTGGCTGCGCACGCTGCCCGATGCGCTGTGGCGCGAGGGCTTCGTCGAGACGCTCAAGATGGCCGCCGTGCTCGACGCCGCGGCGTTCGCGCGGCTCGAAGCGCTGCTGCCGGCCCTGGCGGCGCGCGACACGGCGGCAGCCGCCGAGGCGATCGCGCTGTCGGTGCGCCTGAAGATGGACGTCGTGGTCGCCGACGAGACCGAGCGGGACCGCCGCCGCTGGCTCAACTTCGGCCACACGATCGGCCACGCGCTCGAAGCGCACGCGCTTGGCGCGCTCCGCCACGGCGAGTGCGTGGCGCTCGGCATGCTCGCCGAGTGCCGCGCCGCCGGCCCCGCCGTGCCGGCCGACGTGCAGGCCCGCCTGCAGCGCGCGCTGCAGCAGCTCGGCGCGCACGCGCAGTGGCCGCGGCAGTTCGCCGACGTCGACGCGCTGTGGTCGCTGTGCCGGCTCGACAAGAAGGCCGTTGCCTCGACCGTGCCAACGATCGTGCCAACCGCGCTCGGCGCTGGCGCCGTGGTCGAACTGACGCGCGAACGGCTCGCGCACGCGCTGGCATGACCCCGCCGCGCCCGGTGCCGCCGCTGCCGTGGCCGGCCGACGTCGCGCTGGCCATGCCCGGCAGCAAGAGCGACGCCAACCGCCTGCTCGTGCTCGCGGCGCTCTGCGGCCACCGCACGCGCGTGCGCGGCTGCACGGCGAGCGACGACGTGCGGCGGCTGGTCGCCGGCCTGCAGGCGCTCGGCTTCGAAGCGACGCACGACGAAGCCGCCGGCATCGTCGA
>JADCJE010000200.1 GCA_020247305.1 Phycisphaerales bacterium
CAAGGGCACGCTGCCGACGAAGGTGACGCTGCGGAGTGACGGTGTGGGGCGAAGTTGCGACCGCTGGGCGGTCGCTGCGGGGGAGCGGTGTGCTCGCGCGGCGGGAACGCGGCGGAATGAGACCGGGGATCGGTGCGTGCGGGCGGTTGCGGCCGGGTTGACGGGGTCGCGCGCAGGGGGGAGCATCGCGGTGGTGGGTCCCGGGTGGTCCGGGACCGGTGCTTGGACTTCCTACGCGCCGCGCAGCGGGTGCGGGCGGTGCTGCGCGCGTGTGTGGAGCGGCGGCTCGGCGCCGAGATGCGAGGGTCGGAGTCCATCCGGCCTGGCGAAGCGAACACGAGCCCGCGGAGGACGACGTGAATGATCCCATGGATGCCGATCCAGACGAGGGCGATCGGCCTGCGCACGGCGGCGCACCGCTGCGTCCCCACGAAGCCGAAGCCATGGACCGCTGGCTCGACGCGGGCCTCGGCGAAGCGCTCGGTGGCGAAAACGCACCCGATGTGACGGCGCAGGTGCTCGCGCGCGCGGCGGCTGGCGAACGGCCGGCGCTCGGGCCTGACGACAGTCCGGTCGGCGCGGGTCCATGGCGTCAGTTCTGGCTGGCGGCCTTGCTGCTGCTCGGCATTGGCGTCGTCGGCGGGGTTGCGTGGCTGCAGCGCGCGGGTGCGGGGCGCGACGATCCCGCGCAGGTTGTCGCGGCGCCCTCGATGCAGGATCCGGGCGACGACGAGCTCGTTGTCGTTCGTTCTCGCCAGGAAGTCGCGTCGCTGCCGACGGACCTGCGCGCGGTGAAGGTGGAGCTCGGCAAGCGAGGGATGGAAGAGCTGGTCGCTCGCTGTCCGACGCTCGAGGTGTTGCTCGTCGAGGGAGTGCACCCTGACGTCCGGGCGACCCGGAAGGACCAAGACGACGTTGCGAGCGCGGCCGAACTGATGGCGATCGTGGGGAGGCTCACGGAGCTTCGGGATCTGCGGCTCGGCTATCTCCGCGACGCGGACGCTTCGCTCGCCCCGCTGCGCAAGCTGGCCAAGCTGCAGTCGCTCGACCTGCAGTGTGCCTTTGGCATCCGTTCCGATGGAGCAGAGGTCGTCGCCTCCCTTCAGGGACTCCAGACCTTGCGCATCGACTGCATGGAGGAGCCGATCCGACCGGTTCTGCTCCGGGCGATCGCTGGGCTGACCGGGCTTGAGCACTTGGAGCTGCGTTCCGACTACAGCCCGGAGCAGCTGGATACAGGGGTGCTCGCGGCGATGAAGCAGCTGCGCGAGTTGCGTGTCCACCTGGGGGTGCAGTTCGGTCCGTCAGGAACCAGCCTTGTTCACGACGGCTTGATCCAGGACTGGCCAGCTCTGCAGCGTCTCTGGATTCCGTATGCGGCAGTGACCGGGCAGATCGGTGCGCGGCTCGTGGAGAAGACGCCGGCCCTGGTCGAGCTGGACCTCGGCGGCTGCCGGTCCCTCGATGTCCGCACCGTTCGCGGCGTGCTGCAGTTGCCGCAGTTGCAGAAGCTCTGCATCGCGGGAGTCCGGACTGCGGATGGCGCAAGCGCAGACTCGCCGTCCGACCTGGTGGCGATGCTCGCGGCCGCGCAGCCCTTGCGCGAAGTCGATCTCGGCGCCGCACCATGGTTCACGCTCGAGCACGCAGCCACCCTGCTCGCCGCCGGCAAGCGGGTGCGCGTCGAACGCGACGATGCAGAGTTCCAGGTGAAGCTCGCCAACCTGCACCGCCAACACACCTACCGCCAGATCCGCGCCGTCGCCGAGATCGCGACGCTGACGCCGATGGTCACGCACGTGGAGGTGCGCAACCTCGGCGATCGCGCGGCCGTGGCGCTGGGCGCTTGTCCATGGATCGAAGTGCTCGAGTTCGTCCGTGACGACCAGGATCCGCTGACCGCGGTGGGCCTCGACGCCGTCCTGACGCTGCCGGCCCTCCGGCGGCTCGACGTCGTCGGTGTCGACGACCTGCCTGCCGACGCACTGCGGTCGCTGGCCAAGGGCAGGAAGCTGCAGACGCTCAGCCTGGTTGGTTGCGCGGTCGGCGACGACGTGCTCGCGGCCTTGCCGTCGCTGCCAGAGCTGCGCGCGCTCTACCTGATTGCCGTGCGCGGCTTCGGCGACGCCGGCATGCGCGGCATCGTCGGCTGCCGTCGCCTCACTTCCCTGACGCTGTCTTCGTGCAAGCACCTCACGACGGAACAGCTGGCGCTCGTCGGTGAGCTGCGGACCTTGAACCGGCTTGCGCTCGCCAACCTGCCGAATCTGCGAGACCGGGCGGTGATGCCCCTCCAGCATCTGCAGGGGCTTCAAGACCTCGACCTCACGAGCGGGCCATTCAGCAGCATGGCGCTGCAGGCCCTCGTCCAGCTGCCGATGCTGCGCCACCTCGTGCTGTCGGAATGCACCGGACTGATCAGCAGTGCGTTGCTGCACGTGCCGACGGGCGTGCAGGATCTCAACCTGTCCGGCTGCCGCTTCGATGCCGCGACGCCTTCGCTGCTGCGCGATCGCTTCCCGGCGCTGCGCAAGCTGGTGCTGCGCGATGCCGACTGGCTCGACGACGACGGGTTCCGCGCCCTGCTCGCCGCGCCGAGCCTTCAGCATCTGGCAGCCAAGGGCTGCACGAAGATGACTCCGGTGCACGCCGACGCCATCCGGGCGGCGAAGCGCCTGCGCTTCCTCGACATTACCCACTCGACCTGCGTTCGCGACGAGGACGTGCCGGTTCTCGCCGCCGATCGCCCGGATCTCGAGATCGTGCGCAAGGTGTGGTGATCGCGGCGCAGACTGACCGGAATCCGGAGGCTGCGATCGGTCGGCGGTGGATTCCGACGTGCAGCTGCTCGTGCAGCGCATCCACGCCCGTGTGCAGCGGGCGCTGCGCAAAGCCGGGAAGTGGGTCGACGAAGACGCCGCGGCGGATACCGACTGTGCCCCCGCTGACGACCTGCTGCCCGGCCTCGCCGCCGCGGCGGTGGCAGGACGCGCGGCCTTCGGTGAACGCGCGGGCCGGCGCGACGGTCGCGTCGGCGGCGATGGTCGCTGGCAGCCGCAGGCCAAGGGCCCGCTGTGTGCGGAGATGGACGGCTTCTCGCTGCACGCCAACACCTGGGTGGCGCCGCGCGACCGCGAGCGCCTGGAGGCGCTGTGCCGCTACGCCGCGCGTCCGGCGGTGAGCGAGTCGCGGCTGGCCGAACTGCCGGACGGCCGGATCGGGTACGCGCTGAAGAGGCGCTTCGCCGACGGCACGACGGCGGTGGTGATGACGAACGCGGTCTTGATGGAGCGCCTGTGCGCGCTGGTGCCGCCGCCGCGCAAGCACTTGGTGACCTACCACGGCGTGTTGGCGCCGGCGTCGGGTCTGCGGCCGAAGGTGGTGCCGCGGCAGACGGCGGCGGGTGAGGAAGAAGCGGCAGGCGCTGCCGCTGACTGCCGCCACGGTGCGGGCGGTGGTGGGGGCAGTCAGGTTGCGGGTGAGGACAACG
>JADCJE010000201.1 GCA_020247305.1 Phycisphaerales bacterium
CCGCCGTCGCCGGCATGCGCGCGAGGAACGCGCCGCAGTCCATGCGCTCGCGGCGCTGGCCGAGCGACAGCTCCAGCACGCGGCCGAGCTGCGCGAGGTCGAGGTAGACCGGCAGCGGCCCGGCGTCGACGCGCACGACCTGCCGCTCGCCGAGCAGCCGGCGCACCGTCGCGTCCTCGCACGCCAGCAGCACACGCTTCAGCAGGTGCGCGACCTCGCTCGGCACGCTCTCCAGCAAGAACGTCTGCGCCGCCTCCGACCACTGCAGCGACACGCGCTGCAGCTGCTGCAGGCCGGCCTGGTCGAGCTGCTTGAACAGGTGGCTGTGCGGCGAGCGGCCTTCGCGGAACGACCGGCGGCCGCGCTCGGCCTCGCGCCGGCAGGCTTCGGCCCAGGTCTCGGCTATGCGCGTCGAGCCGGCGAGGAACTGCCGGTTCTCGATGTCGGCGATCACCGCGTGCGGCAGGCGGCCGAGGTCGATGCGCGCCGCGGCGGCGCTGGCGACAGTGATGCGGAACGCGCCGGCCTCGCCGTCGCGGCGCGCGACGTGCTCCAGCAGGAAGCGCTGGCGGCCGCCGTTGTCGCCGAACTCGGCGACCAGCGCCACGGCGTCGGCGCGGCGCGCGGGCAGCAGCAGCTCGCGCAGCTGCGCCCGCTGCAGGCTGCCGAGCAGAGCGCGCAGGCGGCGCTCGAACACGTCGGGCTGCCGCAGGATCGCGTCGACGACCTCCGGCTCGACCGCGAGCCGCACCAGCTCGATGCCGTGCACGTCGACGAGCTCGGGGTTCTCGCGGCTGCGCAGCTTGCGCTCGACGACGACGTCGAAGCGCTCGGCGCGCGCGTGCTGCACGACCATCTCGCACAGCGCGCGCGCGAGCACCGACAGGCCGTGCACGATCGCCAGCTGCTCGAGGTCGAGCGTCCAGACGCCGTCGCGGTGCACGAGGTCGGGGCCGAGCGAGGTCGGCAGGTTCGGGGTCGCGGCGCTCATGCTCCAGCCTCCGCGTCGGCGGCACGTCGGCGCAACGCGCTCGCTGTCGTCGTCGCAGCCGCCGATGCCGCCGTCCCGGCCGCCGTCGGCACGAAGCGCCCGTCGCGCGCAGCGCTCATGCATCCCCCTGCGCGACGATCGCCTTGATGCAGCCGCGCGACCGCGCGGTCGCAAACGCTTCGGCCAGCCGGTCGCCGCCGAAGCGGTGCGTCACCAGCCGTTCGCCGATGCGCGCGAGTTCGGGATCGGCGGCGAGGGCCGCCAGCGCCTGCGCGAAGTCGCCGCAGCGCGAGGTCGAGAGCCGCAGGCCGCGGCCGACGACGGCGGCGAGCAGCGGCGCACCATCGACGCGGGCCTCTGGATGGCAGAGCACGAGGCCGCGCGGCCGCACCAACGGCTCCTCGCTGCCCGCACGCGGGCGCACCGCGGCGTCGACGCCGACGGCGTCGTCGGCGACGGCGACGTCGGCGCGCGGCAGGCCGTCGTTGGCCTTTGCGTAGTGCGCCGCGAGTTCGGCCGGCGTCCCGCGCTGCACGTCGGCGCGCGCCAGCAGCCACGCCGGCGGCGCCTGCTTGGCGAGCCACGCGACGCGCGGCCGTGCGCCGGTGCGCAGCCGGTCCCAGTCGCCGGCGCCCGCGGCCGGTTCGTGCGCCGGGAACGGCGCGAGCCCGATCTCGTCGACGACCATCTCGGTGAGATGCCGCAGCCCGCCGGCGGGCTGGCCGTGCGTCGACTTGAGGTGCACTTCGCGGCGCGCGAGGCGGATCGCCGTCCGCAGACCGTCGGGGTTGCCGGTCGTGTCGATGACGACGTCGAACGCGCCGTCCGGCGGCGCGCCGTCGGCGAGCAGGTGCGCCTCGGTCGCGCCGAAGGTGCGCGCGAGCGGCAGCAGCGCGGGATCGCGCGCGACGGCGGCGATCTGGAAGTCTTCGCCGCGGCCGCGCAGCTCGGCGCGCACACCGGCGAGCGCGGCGACCGCGAGCATGCCAAGGCGCCGCGGGCCGAGCACGGCGATGCGTTCGCCGGCCCTGGGCGCGACCATGCGGACTGCGTGCAGGGCCGCCGCGAACGGCTCGACGAGCACCGCGGCGCTGTCGGGCACGTTGGCCGGCACTTGCAGGCACGCGCGCACCGGCGCCAGGATCCACGGGCCGAAGCCGCCGGGCAGGTCGTGGATGCCGAGCGTGATGCGCGCCGGGCAGTGCGTCGGCAGGCCCGCCTTGCAGAACGCGCAGTCGGCGGCGACGCCGCGCGCTTCGTGCGAGGCGTTGATCTCGACGACGAAGCGCCGGCCCTGCGCGTCGACGGCGAGCACTTCGTGGCCGATCACCTGCGGCAGCGGGAACGGCAGGTGGTGGCGCGCGAGGTCGGTCGCGCAGACGCCGCACTCGCGCACGCGCAGCAGCCGGTAGCCCGGGCCCAGCTGCAGCAGCACGGCGCCGTCGCGTTCGACGGTCCAGCCGGTCGCCTCGTCGCCGACGTAGCGGTAGCGCGCGACGCCGAACGTCTGGTCGGCGCGGTACTCCGTTGCGGCGAAGGCGATCTCGGTCATCGGCGGCCCCAGGATATCGAACGCCAGCGCGTTGCGCCGCGAGGCGCATCCGCGCTGGCCCGCGGCCGCCGGCGCGGGCCGACGGCGCCGAGCCGATGCGGCCGGCGGCGCGGCCGCGGACGTCGCCGCAATCGCACTCAGCCGACTTCGACCGGACCCGTGCCGTTGCGCAACAGGTAGAACG
>JADCJE010000202.1 GCA_020247305.1 Phycisphaerales bacterium
CCGCCGGCGGCGGCGCTGCGAGCGCCTTTCGCACCGGGCTCGACTACCGCGACAACCTGCCATCGGCGATGGCCGAGCCGGGGTCGCTGCAGTTTGGCCGCGATGCGATCGGCCGGCTGACGTCGATCGACTGGGACCGCGCGCCGGGCGCTTCGGCCGGCATGAGCACGCTGGCGCAGTACCAATGGGCGGGCGGCATATGAGGCGGCGGCTGAGCCCCATTTGCCGCCTTGGCGAGCGCCTGCGATCGTCGCCTTGGCGGACGGTCCGCGCCGGCGCACGATGCGCGCATGGCATCGCCGTCGTCGTCCATCCCTGTCCTGCCCAGTGACTTCGCGCACGCCACGCTCGTCGGCCGCGTCGACCGGCCGGGGCGCGGCCCGTGCGTCGTCGCCGTGCGCGACGGCGAGGTGTTCGACATCACGTCGCATACGACGCCGACGGTGAGCGCCCTGTGCGCCATGCCGGATCCGACATGGCACGCGCAGCACGCCGCTGGCGAGGCCCTGGGGACAGCCGAGGCGATCGCCGCGAACTCGTGGGAAGGGGCTGTCGACGCCTCCCGACCGCGGCTGCTGGCGCCGGTCGATCTGCAGGCGGTCAAGGCCGCCGGCGTGACGTTCGCGGTCAGCCTGCTGGAGCGCGTGATCGAGGAGCAGGCTCGCGGCGATGCGCGCGCGGCCGAAGCCCTGCGCGCGGAGGTCGAACGTACGCTCGGCGGCGAACTGCGCGGCCTGCGGCCGGGCTCGCCGCAGGCGCAGGAACTCAAGCGCACGCTGATCGCGCGCGGGCTGTGGTCGCAGTACCTGGAGGTCGGCATCGGCCCGGACCCCGAGGTGTTCACCAAGGCGCAGCCGCTCAGTGCCGTCGGCTTCGGCGCGCACGTCGGCGTGCCGCCGTTCTCGCAGTGGAACAACCCGGAGCCCGAGGTCGTGCTCGTCGTCGACCCGCGCGGCCGCATCGTCGGCGCGACGCTCGGCAACGACGTCAACCTGCGCGACGTCGAGGGCCGTTCGGCGCTGCTGCTCGGCAAGGCCAAGGACAACAATGCGTCCGCGGCGATCGGGCCGTTCGTGCGGCTGTTCGACCGCGGCTTCACGCTCGACGACGTGCGCGGCACGGTGGTGACGCTGGCGGTCGACGGCGCCGACGGCTTCGCGCTGCGCGGCGAGAGCTCGCTCGCGCGCATCAGCCGCGACCCGGCCGAGCTCGTCGCCGCGACGATCGGCGCGACGCACCAGTACCCGGACGGGCTGTGCCTCTACCTCGGCACGATGTTCGCGCCGACGCATGACCGCGACGGCGCCGGCAAGGGCTTCACGCACCATCCCGGTGACCGCGTGGTGATCGCGGCCGCGCGCCTGGGCGCGCTCGGCAACGTCGTGCAGCCGACGGCGGCGTGCGCGCCGTGGACGTTCGGCGCGGGCGCGCTGATGCGCAGCCTCGCGCGGCGCGGCCTGCTCGGCGGCGCCGAGGCGGCCGGCTGACCGGTCGCGCCGCGGCGTGGACTTCGCCGCGCGGGCGGTGGAGCATGGCCGCCATGGAACCCGCCGCGAACCCCGCCAACGCCGTCGACGCCGCCAACGCCGCCGACCTGCGCATCCCGACGAAGTACGTCGACCACCTGTCGGACGACGACCTGGAGCGGCTCAACCAGATGCTGCCGTGGCGCTGCTTCACGCTCGACGGCCGCGGGCGGCGCTTCGGCGCGCCGACGTCCGAGACGAAGCGCAACACGCCGCAGCTGGTCCCCGACCGCCGCACGCCGATGCTCGACGCGCGCTGCCCGCTCGCCGGCCTGTCCGTGCTGGAGATCGGCTGCTTCGAGGGCGTGCACACCATCGGCCTCGCCGCCCGCGCCGGCCGCGTGATCGCGATCGACAGCCGCATCGAGAACGTCGTCAAGACGATCGTGCGCACGTGGAGCTTCGGCCACCACGTCACCGCGTTCCAATGCGACGTCGAGAAGGCGTCGGACTTCGCCATGGTCCCCGAGGTCGACGTCGTGCACCACGTCGGCGTGCTGTACCACCTCGTCGATCCGGTCGCGCACCTCGCGGCGCTGCTGCAGAAGACCAAGCGCATGCTGATGCTCGACACGCACATCGCCGCCGACGGGCAGGCGACCGAGTCGTACGTGTCGGGCGGCAAGAGCTATCCGTACTGGCGCTACCGCGAAGGCGGCCGCGCCGACGCGTTCTCGGGCATGTACGACCACGCCAAGTGGCTGCCGCTGGCGACGCTGCAGGAGGTGCTGCGCGCCGCCGGCTTCGCCGACATCGAGGTCGCCGAGATGCGGCAGGAGCGCAACGGCCTGCGCACGCTGCTGTTCGCGCAGCGCGCGCAGTAGCGGCGCGGCGCGACGGCGGGCAGTCGGGGCATTGGGGCAGACAGGTCGGCGTGCGCGGCTATCGTCCGGGACGCAGCACGTCGCCTCGCCGTTCGCCGTCTCCGCACCCAGGACCACCATGCTCCGATCGTCGCCCCGCCTTCTCGCCGCCGTCCTCGCCCTCGCACTGCCCCTCGTCGCCCAGACGCAGATCGGCATCGACGACCTCGATCCCGCCACCGGCGTGACGAACGTCTTCCCGTTCGGCGTCACCGGCGGCCAGACGTCGCTGCACGTGTATTCGGCGGCGGCGCTGCGCGAACGCGGCGTCTGCGCCGGCTCGCTGCTCGTCGGCGTCGACGTCGCGCCGGTGAACACCGGCTCGAATACGTACAACGCGCCGCAGGCGCAGATGCTGATCGGTCATCTCGCCGTCAGCCCGCCGATCCCCGGCAACTGGGCCGGCCACCTCGCGTCACCGGCCGTCGTGCACGACCTGACGTCCGGCGCGTACACCTTCCCGTGGACGAGCGCGACGTGGACGCCGCTGCCCGGCTTCGCCAGCGCCACCTTCGTCTGGGACGGCGTCCGCGACGTCGGCATCCAGTACACGAGCTCGGCCGGCGTCACCGGCTTCTTCTCGGCCAAACGATCGGCGACGCAGCTGCGCCACTACGTCGCCGTGTTCAATGCCGCCGCACAGGCGCCGACCTCGAACGGCCTGTTCGCGATGAAGCTGCGCATGTCTTGGCTGACGCCCGGGTGCGCCATCCGCACCGTCTACGGCACGGGCTGCGACACGCCGGCGCTGTCGCTGAACTCCGACCTGCCGATCCTCGGTGGCACGTTCACGCTGTCGCTCGCCAACGTGCAGCCCGTGGCGCCGCTGGCCGTGCTGCTGTTCGGCGACGCGCAGGCGCCGGGCATCGACCTCGCGCCGCTCGGCGCGCCGGGGTGCCGGGCGTGGACCAACGCCAACCTCACGTCGCTGACGGCGCCGGTCGCCGGTGGCACGGGCGCGCTGCCGATCGCCATCCCGGCCGATCCGAGCCTGGTCGGCGCGACGTTCACGACGCAGGCCGCCGGGTTCACGGCGGCGAACACGCTCGGCCTCGCGACGTCGAACGGCGTGCAGTGGACGGTCGGTTACTGACCATCGTTGGCGCGCCGTAATTGAGCCCGCGCCGGGATCGCCACCGATCGCGCCCGGTCGGGTAGCCTTCGCCCGGCGCGCGTCGCGCCGCCCCCGACCATGCCCCGATCGCCGCGTCTCCGGTCCGTCGCCGCGCTCGCGCTGGCCTGCGCGTTGGCGTTTCCCGCCGCGGCGCAGGTGCAGATCGGCATCGACGACACGGATCCGTGGTCGGGCAGCCCGAACGCCTTTCCGTTCAACGTGACCGGCGGCCAGACGTCGCTGCACGTGTACTCGGCGGCGGCGCTGCGCGAACGCGGCGTGTGCGCCGGTTCGGTCCTGCTCGGCGTCGACGTCGCGCCTGCCAACACGCTGTCCGGCACGTACAGCGCGCCGCAGGCGATCCTGCAGGTCGGCCATCTCGCGGTCAGTCCGCCGGCGCCGAGCAACTGGCCCGGGCATCTGGCGTCGCCGGTCGTCATGCACGACCTGACGTCCGGCCCGTACACGTTCCCGTGGGTGGGCGGCGCGTGGTCGCCGCTGCCGGGCTTCCTCAACGCCACCTTCGTCTGGGACGGCGTGCGCGACGTCGGCATCCAGTACAGCAGTTCGGCCGGCGTCACTGGCGGCTTCGCACTGCGGAACTCGGCGACGCAGCTGCGGCACTACGTCGCGGTCTTCAACGCCGTGGCGCAGCCGCCGACCTCGAACGGCCTGTTCGCGATGAAGCTGCGCATGACCTGGGTCACGCCCGGGTGCGCCGCCCGCGAGGTCTACGGCACTGGCTGCGACGCGCCGGCGCTGTCGCTCGCGGCCGACCTGCCGGTCTCCGGCGGCACGTTCACGCTCACCGTCGCCAACGTCCAGCCGGTGCTGCCGCTCGCGGCGCTGCTGTTCGGCGACGCGCAGGCGCCCGGCCTCGACCTCGGGCCGGCGGGCGCGCCCGGCTGCCGGGCGTGGACCAACGCCAACCTGACGTCGCTGACCGTGCCCGTCGTCGGCGGCTCCGGCGCGCTCGCGCTCGGCGTGCCGGCCAGTCCGGGCCTGCTCGGCGCGGTCTTCACCACGCAGGCTGCCGGCTTCACCGCCGCCAATGCGCTCGGCGTCGCCACGTCGAACGGCCTGCAGTGGACGATCGGCTACTGAACAGGCCAGCGGCGGGGGCTGTGCGCGGCCGCGATCGCGGCCATCGGGGGCCGTCTGGCAGCCCGTATCGTGATTTCGTCTCGGGCGCTCAGACGCCGAGCTTCGCCAGCGTTTCCTCGGCCCAGGCCTTGGGCGCCAGCGGGAAGCCCAGGCGCGCGCGGCTGTCGACATAGCTCTGCGCGACGGCGCGGGCGAGGTTGCGGATGCGGCCGATGTAGGCGGCGCGCTCGGTCACGCTGATCGCGCCGCGCGCGTCGAGCAGGTTGAACGTGTGCCCTGCCTTCAGCAGTTGCTCGTACGCCGGCAGCGCCAGCTGTTGCTGCATCAGGTGCTGCGACTGCTTCTCGTGCGCGGCGAACGCCGACAGCAGGAACGCGACATCGCTGTGCTCGAAGTTGTAGGCGCTCTGCTCGACTTCGTTCTGGTGGAACACGTCGCCGTACTTGAGGCCGTCGGCGTAGACGAGGTCGAAGACGTTCGCGACGCCCTGCAGGTACATGCACAGGCGTTCGAGGCCGTAGGTGATCTCGCCAGTGATCGGCCGGCAGTCGATGCCGCCGACCTGCTGGAAGTAGGTGAACTGCGTCACCTCCATGCCGTTGAGCCACACCTCCCAGCCGAGTCCCCAGCAACCGAGCGTCGGATTCTCCCAGTCGTCCTCGACGAAGCGCACGTCGTTCTTCTGCAGGTCGAGGCCGACCGCGGCGAGCGAGCCGAGGTAGAGGTCGAGGATGTTCGCGGGCGCCGGCTTCAGCACGACCTGGTACTGGTAGTAGTGCTGCAGGCGGTTGGGGTTCTGCCCGTAGCGGCCGTCCTTGGGCCGGCGGCTCGGCTGCACGTACGCGGCCTTCCAGGGCTCCGGGCCGAGCGCGCGCAGGAACGTGGCGGTGTGGCTGGTGCCGGCGCCGACCTCCATGTCGTACGGCTGCAGCAAGGCACAGCCCTGCTGGTCCCAGTAGGCCTGCAGGCGGAGGATCAACTGCTGGAAGGTCGGCATGCTCGGGCGGGCAATCTAAGGACCGCCGGGCCGCCGACGCCAACGGCATCCCCGGACGCGCGCCCCCCGGTTGCCCGCCGCACGGCGCGACGGCTACGCTGTCCCGACCTGCCACCCCGGCGACGCCAACCCCCGCGCCGCCACCTCGCCGCCACCCGTCGAACAGGAGTTCCTCCGTGCGCAACGTTCCAAGCCGCATGCTCGCGGTCGCTGCCGCGATCGCCGCCAGCACCGCCGCCGCCCGCGCCCAATGGGCCACCTTCCAGGACCAGACCGCGACCCGGCTGGTCGCCAACTCGGCGCTCGGTTCGGCCGACCCGCAGGAGAAGGACTACGCCTGGGCCGACTTCGATCAGGACGGCGACATCGACCTCGTGGTCGTGCGCAAGTCGCCGGCGACGACGGCGGGCCACTTCCCGAACGTGCTGTTCATGAACGAGAACGGCGTGCTCACCGATCGCACCGCGGCGCTCGCCAGCGCGTCGCTGGTCGCCGGCAGCCAGGGCATGCTCGACGCCACCAACGACCGCGACGTGGTCGTCGTCGACGTCAACGGCGACGGCTGGGCCGACCTCGTCACCTGCACGACGCTGACCGCCGGGCAACCGCAGTACATCCGCGTGCCGCGCGTCTACGTCAACCGCGGCAGCAACCTCGGCGTCTGGCAAGGCTTCCTGTACGACGACGCGCTGCGCATCAACGACACGATCTGGAACGGCGACCACCGCTTCTGCTCGGTCGCGGCGGGCGACGTCGACAACGACGGCGACCAGGATCTGTACTTCGGCGACTACCAGCAGGGCGGTGCGCGCCCGGCGGACATCGACGACCGGCTGCTGCTCAACAACGGCGCGGGCTACTTCACCGACGTGACCAGCGCGCGCATGACCGCCGAGATGGTCGAGTCGTCCTTCGCGATGAAGGTCGCGATGGTCGACATGAACCTCGACGGCAAGCTCGACATCATCAAGGACGACGCGCTGAACGCGCCGCAGGGCATCTCGATCAGCTACAACAACGGCGCCGGCGGCCCAGGCTTCTTCGGCACCTACCAGGTCGCGTACGGCAATGCGCCGTACCACTTCCACATCGGCGACCTCAACAACGACAACCTGCCCGACATGATCGTCAGCGACGACGGGCAGGACCGCTACGTCCTGCACACCGGCGTCGTGAACGGGCAGGCGACCTTCGGCCCGACGATCGCGTTCACCTACACCGGCGGCGGCGCCGACGACGGCTTCGGCGGCAACAACATCATCGCCGACCTCAACAACGACGGCTGGAAGGACGCGATCATCGCCGACTTCGACGTCGACGTGGACGGCTGCGGCCGCCGTTGCCACATCTTCCGCAACCTCGGCAACGCGCCCAACGTGACGCTGCAGGAAGAGCAGGTCGGCAGCAACGTCGTCGGCATTCCGACCAGCATGCTCACCGGCACCTTCGACGTCGCCGTGTTCGACATCAACGGCGACGGTTGGAAGGACATGGTCATCGGCCGTTGCTCCGGCACGCAGGTCTGGATCAACCAGCCGCCCGCCGGCATGACGTTCCAGATCGCCGGCGGCCCGCCGCAGTACATCGCGCCGGGCGCCCCGCGCCAGATCGACGTCACGGTCGCCGGCATCGGCGTCGTCGTGCCGCAGGCCGGCACCGGACGCCTGCACTACTCGATCAACAACGCGCCGTTCACGTCGGTGGCGATGACGGACACCGGCTCGGGGCAGTTCCGCGGCACGCTGCCGGCGATGCCGAACTGCGCCGACGGCATCCGGTGGTACGTCGCGGTCGGCGCCCAGGGCGGCGTCACCTACACCGACCCGCCGACGGCGCCGGGCGGCTTCTACGCGGCGACCGCGGCGGTCGGCCTGACGCCGGTCTACGCCAGCAACTTCGAGAAGACGGTCACCGGCTGGACGGTCGTCAACACGGCGCTGACCACCGGCGCGTGGCAGGTCGCGACGCCGAACGGCACGACCGTGTCGGGGCAGTTCGCGGCGCCGCCGGACGACGGCGAGGCGAGCGCGTCGGCGACGCGCTGCTGGGTGACGCAGAACGGCCTGCCCGGCGGCACGGCGGCGGCGGCCGACGTGGACGGCGGCCCGACCGACCTGATCTCGCCGCCGCTGAACTTCGCCGGCACGGACGGCTTCGTCAGCTACCGGCGCTGGTTCTTCTGCAGCACGACCGAGGACACGCTGGTCGTGTCGGTCAGCAACGACAACGGCAGCAGCTGGACGACGGTCGAGACCGTTCCCTCGGGCGGCAACAACCAGTGGATCCAGCGCCAGTTCCGCGTCGGCCAGTACGTCGCGCCGACGGCGACCGTCCGGGTCCGCTTCCGCACCTCGGACAACCCGAACAACTCGACGACCGAAGCGGGCATGGACGTCTTCACCGCCGACGCCTTCACCTGCGTGCCGTGCCAGCAGCAGGTCGCGCTCGCGACCAACGGCAACGCCCTGCTGTCGGTCTGCGGCGGCAACCTCGCGCAGTCGGGTTCGTTCTCGGCGCTCAAGGTCGTCAGCTTGCCGACGCTGGCCAGCGGCCTGCTGGTCTTCGACGTGCCGCTGCTGCCGACGCCGTGGCAGGGCGGCGAGTTGCTGTCGCCGGCGCCGGTGATCCTGGGCCCGATCGCGGCCGACGCGGCCGGGTCGGTCCTGCTGCCGGTGCCGCTGGGCGGCCTGCTGCCGCCGGGTTGGTTCCTGCACGCGCAGGCGCTGTTCAGCGACGGCGGCCTGCCGGGCGGCGTCGGCCAGAGCAACGCGGTGCGCATCCAGTGGTGAGCGGCCCGCGCTGAATCCGGCGCGCCGCCAAGCGCGCGCCACCTGCGGCCCGGCCTCCGCCCGCGCGGACGCCGGGCCGCGTCGTTTCCTGCTACCATCGGGCAACCACCCCGCCGCCGGCCCGCCCCGTCGGCGCGTCCCTCCGCCTCCTTCGTCGCCATGTCCACGCTCTCCTGCTCGCATCTCGCCGCCGCAGCCGCGCTCGCCGCGTGCCAACTGCTCGCCCAGGCGCCGCAGCCCAAGGCGGGCCGGCCGCTCAACGGCCTGACCTCGCAGCAACTCGCCCGCTTCCAGGCCGGCCGCCAGGACTTCACGCGCGTGATGACCGTGCAGGACGGCCTTGGCCCGATCTTCAACCAGACGAGCTGCGCGTCGTGCCACAACAACCCGGTCGGCGGTCCAGGCAGCATCACGGTCACGCGCTTTGGCTTCACCGACGGCAAGGGCAACTTCGATCCGCTGACGGCGCTCGGCGGCTCGCTGCTGCAGCAGGGCGCGATCAACGCGGCGTGCGTCGAGACGATCCCGTCGGCGGCGAACACGACCGCGACGCGCGTCACCACGTCGTCGCTCGGCATCGGCCTGATCGAGGCGATCCCGGACGCGGCGATCGCGGCGCGCGAACTGGCGCCGCCGAGCGCCAGCGTCAGCGGCCGCGTGCACTGGGTGCACCTGCTGGAGAACCCGACCGGGCCGCTGCGCGCCGGACGGTTCGGCTGGAAGTCGCAGCTGGCCACCGTCCTGTCGTTCTCGGGCGACGCCGCGCAGAACGAACTCGGCATCACCAACCGCCTGCTGCCGACCGAGAACGCGCCGAACGGCAACGCCGCGCTCCTGCAGCAGTTCGACGCGCGTCCTGACCCCGAGGCCGTCGCCGACCCGACGACCGGCCGCGACCTCGTCGACCGCCTGACCGACTACCAGCGCTACCTCGCCGCGCCGCCGCAGACGCCGCGCGGCGGCATGACCGGCGAGGCGCTGTTCCAGGCCGTCGGCTGCGCCGACTGCCACGTCGCGTCGTACACGACGGGCAACGACCCGGCGCTGGAGCCGGCGCTGCGCAACCAGGCGATCCGGCCGTACTCGGACTTCCTGCTGCACGACATGGGCACCGCCGCCGACTTCATCCCCGACGGCGACGCCTCCGGCCAGGAACTGCGCACGGCGCCGCTGTGGGGCGTGCGCACCAAGGACCCGCTTTGGCACGACGGCCGAGTCGCTGGCGGCACGCTGCAGACGCGCATCCTCGGTCCGACCGGCGTGATCTTCCACCACGGCGCGTTCGGCAGCGAGGCCGCCGCCTCCGCCGCGGCGTTCAACAACCTGTCGGCGGCGCAGAAGCAGCAGGTCGTCGACTTCCTAGGTTCGCTCGGGCGACTGGAGTTCGACGCCAACGGCGACGGCGCGCGCAACGCGCTCGACCTGCCGGCGTTCCTCGCGGCGCGCGCCGGCAACGGCGGCCCGTACACGGCCGACATGCCGCAGGCGGTGTTCGACTTCAACCAGAACGGATTCGTCGACCAGGTGGACCTCGCCGCCTTCGCGCAGGTGTTCGAGGGCGACTGCAACGGCAACGCCAGCAACGACCTGCTCGACGTCGTCGGCGGCGCCAGCGCCGACGCCAACGACAACCTCGTGCCGGACGAGTGCGAGAACTGCCAGCAGGACCTCGGCTTCGCCGGCGCCGGCACGTTCGCGCTGCGCATGTGCGGCGACACGCTGTCGGCGTTCGGCGCGCGCGCGACGTTCGAGCTGTCGGGCGGCCCGCCCAACGGCATCGTGCTCGTCGCCATCGGCGTCGCCAGCAACCCGACGCCGGTCAGTCTGACCGAGGTCCTCGTGCCGCTGCTGCCGCTGCAGGCCTTGGTGACGTCGCTGCAGCTCGACGCGACCGGCCGCGTGCGCGCGACGGTGCTCGGCGGCGGCAACGCGCCGACGCAGGCGTGGTACTTCCAGGGCGCGACGTTCGGCCCGATCGGCTGGGACCTGTCGAACGCGCTGCGCGTGACGATGGGCTCGTACTGACGGCGGCGCGCGCGCCGGCGCCGCAGCGGCGGCGGCCGGCGCGCGGGCGGGACGGGGTGAGACGCGGCGGCTGCGGGTCGCCGGCGCGGGTGGGGCGCTGCGGGGGGGGTGGGCGACGTGGAAATCCGCGGCCACCGCGGGGTCCAACCCGGGTACATGGGTGACAGTTTTGTCCGGGCACATGGGTGACACTCGGTGCTGGCCTCGTGGGCCGGATCGGGTCCTGTGGCCGGATGCCATGGATCCAGACCGAACCAGAG
>JADCJE010000203.1 GCA_020247305.1 Phycisphaerales bacterium
CATCGCCTCGTCGAAGGTCGCGGACTTCGTGCTCGACGCCTCCGGCGAGAAGTGAAGCCGCGGCGCCATCGGACAGAGCGTGCGTTGCCGACGGTGCAGCGCATGCATCGCAGGTCGAACGTGGGGTAGACTGCACAACCCCCTCTGCCCGCCGTTCGCGCCACCGTGTCCAACCCTGTCCGCGCCCTGGTTCGTGCGCTGACTGCCACCGCTGCCGGCATCGCCGCGGCGTGTGGCGGCGGTGGCAGCAATGCGCCGACTGCGCAGCCCGCGCCGACGGTCGTGAGCGCCACGATCGGACCGGCCGGCGGCACGGTGGCCTTCACGGTGGGCCCGCACGCGGGCGTCGGCATCCAGGTGCCGGCGGGCGCGCTCACGGCGCCGACGCTGGTGACGCTGCGCGCCGAGGTCGTCGTCGATCCGATCCTCAGCATCTTCCCCGTGTACCGCGTCGAGCCGCGCGGGGTGCCGCTGCAGCAGCCGGCGACGATCACGCTGCGCGCCGCCAGCCAGTTGGTGCAAGGCGACGGCCAGCTCGTCGCGAGCGGCCTCGTGCAGCCGCGCGACGTCGATGCGTGGCAACCGATGGCGACGACGATCGTCGACGCCGACAAGCGCGTCGTCGCCGCGACGACGCCGTGGTTCGGCGACTTCGCGGTGCTCAACGCCAGCCTGCATCGCCTGTTCACCCAGCCGCGCGCGTTGCTCGATCCGGCCACGCCGACGCCCATCGCGACGATCGCGGGCGGTCAGGCGGTCTTCGCCGCGGGCGACCTCACGGTGCGCGTCGGCCGCGGCAGCCTCGCGTCGTTCTGGTCGTCGCCGGCGGCGGCGAACGTGCTGGTCGTGCCCGGCCTGTTCGGTTCGCCGGTCGACTACCTCGGCGCGCAGAACCTCGTCGCCGCGCTGCCGGCGTCCGTGCAGAACGTCGTCGTGCTGTCGTACGCGTCGGGCCCCGGCGTCGCCGCCACTGCAAACGAGCTCTACAACCTCATCGCCGCGCAGCGGCAGCCCGGCTTCGGCTGCGCGATCGTCGGCCACAGCATGGGCGGACTGGTCGGCCGCTACCTGATCGAACGCTCGCACACCGACGCGCTGCGGCCGGGGTGGCAGCCGGGCGCGGCGTCGTTCGCCGGCACGGTCGCGCGCCTGATCCTGCTCGGCGTGCCGCAGAACGGCAGCGACATCGGCGAAGCACTCGTCGCCACCTTCCTGGCGCAATCGCGGCCCGAGGAGCAGGGCAAGCTGCAGGCGGCGATCGATCTCAGCTACCGCACCGATGCGATCACGCGCGTGATGAACGCGCAGTACGTCGACAACGCCACGCGCTACCACGTCGTCCACGGCGGCCTGGGGTTCGGCACCGACGGCGTGGTCACGATCGCCAGCGCGCTGGCGCTGCCGCTCGGCCCGGACGAGTCGGCGGTCGGCTTTCCGGTGCTGCACGATGCGTTGCACACCGAAGCCGCGGCAAACGGCGTTGCGGCGCACGTCGCGGCGCTGCTGCAGGCGCCCTGAGCGACGGCGCGACTGCTGGCTGACGCGCGATCGGCCGACGCGCACGCGTTCTGCGGGCGCGCGGGATCGGAACCGACGCGTGGCGGGCGCTTCGCCGTTCGATTGCCGCGCAACGCCGCGGGGCTCAGGTTGCCGTCCAGGTCTGCGCACAGCGGCGCATCGCCGGTCGCGCGACGTGGGTCTAGCATGCCGGTCTTGGCGATGGCCGACGTCACGCTCGAAGTCACCGGCATGACCTGCGCTGGCTGCGCGCGCCGCATCGAACGCGCGCTCGCCGCCGTGCCCGGTGTCGCCGCCGCCGACGTCAACCTCGCGCTGCAGCGGGCGACGGTCGCCGTCGATCCGGCGCGGGTGGAGCGGCCTGCGCTGGTCGCCGCGGTCGAGGCCGCCGGCTACGGCGTGCTGGCGGCGACGTCGGTCGATGCAACGAACGAAGACGTGCGCGGCGCTCCCGCGGGCGACGTGGAAGCGGCAGCGGAAACGCCGACGCCGCCCGACCTCCGCGCTGCCGCTGATGCCGCCGAACGCCGTGCGCTGCGGCGCGGGCTCGCGCTCGCCGCCGTCGCCGTCTTGCCGCTGCTCGCGCTCGGCATGGCGCACGGCAGTTGGCCGTTCGCGGACGCGCCGGCGGGGCGCTGGCTGCAGGCCGCGCTCGCGACCGTGGTGTTGTTCGGCCCCGGCCTGCGGCTGCTGCGCGGCGGCCTGCGCGCGGCGTTGGCGCGCAGCCCCGACATGAACACCCTCGTCGGGCTCGGCGCGCTGGCGGCGTACGGCTGGTCGCTGGCGGCGACCGCGTGGCCGCAGGCGTTTGCGCACGGCGGGCACCGGCCGCACGTCTACTTTGAAGCCGCCGGCGCGATCGTCGGCTTCGTGCTGCTGGGCAAGTACCTGGAGTCGCGCGCGCGCTGGCGGCTCGGCGACGCGATCCGCGCGTTGCATGCGCTGGTGCCGGCGACGGCGCATCGGCTCGCAGGGTCAGGCGATGGCCGTGCCGTCGTCGACCTGCCCGAACGCGACGTGCCGGTCGCCAGCCTGCGCGTCGGCGACTGCGTGCGCGTGCGTCCGGGCGAACGCGCGCCCGCCGACGGCGTCGTGCTGCACGGCGACGCCGCCGTCGACGTTTCGTTGCTGACCGGCGAGAGCGCGCCGGTCGCCGCCGGCCCGGGCGTGCATGTCGTCGCCGGCAGCCTGCTGAGCGGCGGCGCGCTGGTGCTGCGGCTCGATCGCACCGGCAGCGCGACGGCGCTCGCGCGCATCGCCGCCGCGGTCGCCGAAGCGCAAGGCTCGCGCGCGCCGAGCGCGCGCCTCGCCGATCGCGCCAGCGCCGTGTTCGTGCCGATCGTGCTCGCGCTCGCGGTCGCCACGTTCGGCGTGCACCTCGCCTGCGACGCCTCGCCGGTCGGCCTCGCGCTCGCCATCGAACGCATGGTCGCCGTGCTGGTGATGGCCTGCCCGTGCGCGCTCGGCCTCGCCACGCCGGCGGCGGTCGCGGTGGGCGCGGGGCGCGGCGCGCAACTCGGCGTGCTGTTCCGCACCGGCGCTGCGCTCGAACGCTGCAGCGCGCTCGACCTCGTCGTCTTCGACAAGACCGGCACGCTGACGACGGGGCGGCCCGAGGTCGTCGCCGTCGAGCCGGCAGTGGGCGGACACGGCGTGGCTGCCGCGACGACGAATGCGGCGATTGGCTCGGCCGGCAGCGGCGGCGACCGTGCGCCCTTCCCGGCGGCGATGCCGGCGAGGCGGCCGGAGGGCGACGTGCTGCTGGCGCTCGCCGCCGCCGTCGAGCGCAGCAGCGAGCATCCGTTCGCGCGTGCGATCGTCGCCGCAGCGCAGGCGCGCGGGCTCGCCATGCCGCCGGCGCACGCGTTCCGGGCCGCGCCGGCGATGGGGGCGCAGGCGGTGGTCGACGGCGCGGTCGTGCGCGTCGGCAAGCCGGCGTGGCTCGTCGAGCAGGGGGTGGCGCTCGACGGCGCTGCCGCAGCGCGCGCCGACGCGATTGCCGCCGCCGGCCGGACGCCGCTCGCCGTCGCGCGCGACGGTGAGTTCCTCGGTTGGCTCGCGGTCGCCGACGCCGTCCGCGCCGATGCGGCGCCAGCGCTCGCTCGCCTGCGTGCGCTCGGTGTCGACGTGGCGCTGGCGAGCGGCGATCGCGCCGAAGTCGCCGCGGCCGTCGCCGGCGCGCTCGGCATCGAAGAGGTGCACGCGGGCCTGCTCCCGGCCGACAAGGTGGCGTTGCTGCGCGCGCGCACGGCCGCGGGCCGCCGCACGGCAATGGTCGGCGACGGCGTCAACGACGCGCCAGCGCTCGCCGCCGCCGACGTCGGCATGGCGATGGGCGGCGGCGCCGACGTCGCCGCCGCCGCTGCCGACGTCGTGCTGCTGCGCGGCGGCCTCGACGCCGTGCCGACCGCGATCGAACTGGCGCGCGCGACGATGCGCGCGATCCGCCGCAACCTGCTGGGGGCGTCGGCCTACAACCTGCTCGGCCTGCCGCTCGCCGCCGGCGTATTCGCGCCGCTCGGCGTCACCCTGTCGCCGATGTGGGCGAGTGCGGCGATGTCGCTGTCGAGCGTGTCGGTGCTGGCGAGTTCGCTGTGGCTGCGGCGCTTCCGGCCCCGCGGGCTGGCCGGCTGAGCGGCCCGCTGCGGCGACGGCGGCGCCGAACGGGTACCCTCCGTGCCCATGGCCGCCGCCCGGGCAACCCGCCGCCGCACGCCGCGCATGCGCGAGACCGTCGCCGACGTGTTCGCGCCGACGTCGCTGGGGCTGTTGCTCGTCGCCGCCAGCCAGGCCGGCGTGTTCGCGCTGCTGCTCGGCGACTCCGAACGCGCGCTGCGCAGCGACTTCGCGCGGCGTTTTCCG
>JADCJE010000204.1 GCA_020247305.1 Phycisphaerales bacterium
ACTCGGCTTGCGCGTATCGCGCCCGTTGGCATCCCGTCGCAGCGCGTGGTTCGCGAGCGCAAGACGGAAAAACTGGAGCGGGTAGAGGGACTCGAACCCTCGACCCTCACGTTGGCAACCGAGCCCTAGGCGAAACACAGAACCTTCAAGGAACGCAGCGAAATGGCCATTTCGAGGCCATCCGCGCGCATGGTAGCGGGTTCGGCTCCTGCGTCAACTCCAGCCGGAAACAGACGCTTTCGGACACGTCAAGCAGGCAAGTGTTGGACGGCGACCGTCGGCGTCGTGGTGGCGACCGCCTCGGTACCGAATAAGTGATTGCGAAGCCGTAGATTCATGCGGATGCACGAGGCTGGAAGCCGGCATCACCAGATTTATCGCAGGACCGGCAGATACGGAGATGCATGAGAAAGTCCGCTCATGCACCGCAACCGTCCCAAGATGCCGCCGACCTGCTGGCCCATGGCCAACTGCTGCCGGTGTGCGACGTCGCCGAGATCGTTCTAGGTCGCCGCATCACCGGGCGAACCGTGTTGCGCTGGGCGCTCAACGGCCGCAAGGGCCAGCGGCTGCCGACGCGTCGCGGTGTACGCCGCCAGCGCTGCACGACCGAAGCCTGTTTGCGCGCTTGGTTGCTGGCGACTGACGACGCGCCAGCGCCGCAGGTGGCGTTGCCCGACCACGCCGCCGACGTGCTGCGCCGGCTGGGGCTGGCGTCGTGACGGCCGCGCTGGCCGTGGTAGACCGCCGGCAGGAGCCCGCCGAGGTTGCGGCCGAACGCGCGGTGCTCGGCTGCATGCTCGTCGACGCCGGCACCATCCCGAAGGTGGTGTCGATGCTCGCCGCCGGCGACTTCAGCCGCGCGCGGAACGCGTTGATCCACGAGACCATCGCCGCGTTGCACGCAGACGGCGCGCCGGTCGACGTGTTGTCGGTCCATCATCGCCTCGAACAGCGAGGCGAACCCGCCTCGGCGTGGGGCGGGCCGGCGTACCTGTTGGACTTGCAGGAGGCCTGCCTTGCGGCCGCCGACGTCGCTTACCACGCCAGCATCGTCGGCGAGGCCGCACGCGCGCGCCGGATCAATGACACCTTGCGGAAGGCGACCGAGGCGCAGGCCAACGGGGTGCCGCCCGACGAGATCTTGGCGATGCTCGCCGGCTTGCAGGTGCAGAAAGCCGGCGCGGTCCGTGCGCCGTTTCTGCGGCCGAGCGAGATCGCCGCCTTACCAAAGCGCGCCGACGTGTGGCATGGCATCCTGCCGGTCGGTGGCCTGTGCGTCCTGTGGGGCCCGTACAGGTCGTTGAAGAGCTTCGTCGTGATGGCCCTACTCGCAGCCATCGCCGACGGATCGCCCTTCCTGGGTCGTCCTACGGCCGCAGGATCCGTTTTGCTCGTCGCCGGTGAGGGACAGCGCGCGCTCCTGAAGCGCCTACGGGCTGCCGTCGGCGCAGCACGGATCGCCGACCACGGCGACCACATCCACGAACGGTTCCGCATCCGTGGAACGATGCCGAACCTGCTCGACGCCGGCCAGTTCAACGAGTTCTGCGCCGCCATCGAACAGGCATCACCTACGCCGACCGCACTTGCAATCGACACATGGGCAAGGTTGTGCCAGGCCGCCGGCATCGACGAGAACGCCAACGCCGAAGCCGGCCTGCTCATCGCGCGACTAAACGAGATCCAGGCGCGTTTCGGCTGCGCCGTCATCGTTGTGCACCACGCCGGCCACGCCGCCGGCCACGCGCGCGGCGCTACGGCTTTGCCCTGTGCAGCCGACACCGAGTTGCGCATCGAACGCCTCGACAGCGGCCACGGCGCCCCACGGTGCCGCTTGTCCTACATCAAGACCAAGGACGAAGGCGAACCGCCGCCGGACGAACTGACCTTCGGCGTAACCCAGGTTGACGATGCCGGTGCGAGCTCGCTGTTCCTCGACACCTGGGCAACCGAGACCTCGGAGCCGAAGGACAAGAAGGCATCGGCGGCCGACCTGCTCGTGCTGGCTGCCCAGGCCGCCGGCGCGGCCGGCCTCAGCTTCGCCGACGCCAAGCAGGCCACCGGCAAGGTCGCGGCGACCACATCCGAAGCGCTGTCGCGGCTGTGCATCGCCGGTCTCCTCAAGCCGCGCGGCGACGGCCGCAACAAGCGGTGGTTCCTTCCGGCCTTCTGCCCATGACCAGCCACCGTTCGCGCCGTTCGTTCGTTCGGTTCGGCCCGTTCCTAAGGAACGGGACCGAACGAACGAACCGAACACGGCCTGTTCGGCCGAACGTTCGGCGAACGAGACCGAACGAACGAACCGAACCAAACCGGGCAAACCGACACCCCCCCGGGGGGTCCGTGCGGTCCTCAACAATGTCGCAACCATCTTCCCGGGCCGTCGTGCCATTCGGCCCCGCTCGGTCGGCGACCCCGCCGGCCGGGCAATTTCTTCTGTGAGCCTGTGAACCCATGACCAACAAGACTCCCCACCCCAAGCCGGCGACGCCGGCCGCACGTCGACTCCGCGCCGCAGTGTTCCCGCTATCTGCCGGCGACGCCGGTGCATCCGGCCGCGCCCTACTCGCCGGCCTGCGCGACGACCTGGACAAGATCGCCGGCTCTGACCGCATGACCGCGTTGGAACGCGATCGGGCCGCAGGCGCCGTGCTCGCTGCGTTCAAGGCCAACTGGTCACGCGAAGTCACGAAGGCCGAGGTCGCGCATCAGAACATCGTCGCCGAGGCGAAGGAGCTGGCCGCCGGAACCCGCCGCGCCGAGGAGTCGCTTTCGCCGCTGGATGTTCGCCGCGCGGAGCGTGCCGCCGACCTGCTGGCGAAGCTGCCGCTAGGTGAGCGTGCCGCCGACCTTGACCGCGCCCTGGACGATCGCGACTTGGCGCGCCTCGCCGCCCATGCGTTGCTTGACCCGACCGGCGCAGCGTCCAAGCGAGCTATCGCGGTCACCACCGACCCGGCGCGTTTCCAACGCGTCCTGCTGGAAGGCCGCCCCGCAACCGAGCACCTAGCCGCCGCCCGCGCGGTCGCGGCCGCCGTCGACGAACTGGCCGGCGCGCCCGAGCCGTGGCGGAGGGCGCCGAGCACGAGCCAGGATCTGATGCAAGTTGCGAACGGTGGCATCGCGTCGATCGTCGGGCAGGACGTGCTCCGCCAGCTCGTGCCCGTCGACGTGCCGGGCTACCTGCGCGGCATGATGCTGCCGAAGCCTGGCCCCGTCGCGGCGCCACAGGACCAGCAGGCCCAGCAGCCGCCGGCAGGTGCCGCATGACGGGCGATAGCTCGCAATGGCGCAACCTAGACTTCGAGGATCGACAGCGCCTTCTGCCGGTCGACGGCGTGCGCGTCGATGTAGCGCTTCGCTGCTGACAGCGAGGCCCAGCCGCCGCAGGCCATCAACTCGGCCAAGGATGCCCGCTGCGCCACGAACGACGCCGCAGCATGCCGCAGGCCATGGGGACGAACGACGGCCCGCAGGCCGGCACGGTGGGCCCAGACGGCGACGATCTTGCGGATGGCCTCGCCGGACAGCGGGCCCGACGTCGACGACCTGCCCTTGATCCGCTGCAACATCGGGCCCGGATCGGCGCCACGGATCGACAGCCAGCGGTCGATGGCTGCGGCGGTCGACGTCGACACCAGAACAGGCTGGCGCTCCTTGCGGCCCTTGCGCTTGACCATCAACGCGGGGCCGTTGTCCGTGTGCATGTAGTCCTCGAGCCGCACGCCGGCGGCCTCGGCGCGGCGCAACGCGGCGACGTACAGCAACCTGAGCAAGCAGGCGTCGCGCACGGCGTAGCGGTCGCCGGCGTCGGCCCGATCATCGACGACACCGAACAGACGTTCGACGTCGCCACGGCGCGGACCGCTTCGATCCTGGCGAGGTTCAACGCGTGGTGCGACGCCTTCGAGCGTCCAGTTGACGATGCCAGCACGGCGGCACGCTGCGAGGACTGACGACACCGCTGTGCAGTAGCTGGCGACCGTCGCCGACGCCTTGCCGGCAGCGGCGATCGTGTCGCGCCAGGCCCGCACCAGCTCGCCGGCGCGGCCAGCATCGAGACCGCACAGCAGGCGCACCGCCGCGACCGGCTCAACGGCGCCGTGCAGCGCCCATGCGGTGAACGCGTGCAGCCCGCGCCGGTAGCTGCGGATCGTCGACGGCGACAGCCCGACCAACCAGCGCTGCAACAGTTGCTCCGGCGTGACGTTCAACGCCTCGGCGGCAGCAGGACGCAGGACCGGCAGCGCCGCCGGCTGCACGATGGGCACGAGGACGGTCATGCGTGCCTCGCAGCGACCTTGCGGCCTAGTTCTGCGTCGGCGGCGACGGAGTAGCGGCGGACCATACGGCCGTCGCTGTGGCCTAGCTGGACGCGCGCGGCCCCGTCGCCGGCTTCCAGCACGAGCCGCGTGCCGGCCGCATGGCGTAGGCGGTGGAGGCCGAAGCGCTCCACGCCGGCGGCATCGCAGGCACGATGCACGGCACGGCGCAGCGTCGCCACGTCGAGGCTGTCGGCGTACTGCGGCGCCTTCGCTGCGTTGCGCTCGTCGCGCGCCTGCTGGCTTGGTTGAACCGGCGTCCGTCGTGCGGCTCGCCATGCCGCCTTGCGCTCGTGCATCACGTCGGCGGCGGTGAACAGCAGGGCGCCCGGATCGGCCTTGAGCAGCGGCCGCAGGCGCTCGATGCACCTCGGGCCGAGGTAGACCACGCGGTCCTTGCCGCGCCAGGTGCCCTTGTGCTGCGTCGGTCGGTACAGCCATTGTTCGCCGGTGCGCTCGACGTCGCGCGTCGTCATCGTCACGAGCTCACCGGCACGCATGCCGGACCACCACAGCAGCTCGATGGCGGACACCAGCAGCGGCGGCAGGTGCGGGAGGATCGCGTCGACGACACCGCGCGGCACGGCCTCGACGGGATCGGTCTCGCGCAGGCCACCGCGACCGAGCCGGACGTGCCGGAAGGCGGACAGCGCATGCCAGACTGGCCCGGGCACGAGGCCTTCTTCGACACCCCACCGGAACATGGCCAAGACCCGGCGCATCGTGTCGTTGACGTAGGTTCGGCAGCGGTCGCCGCCGTCGGCGAACGTGGTCCGGACGTGCTTCAGGTCGCCGCACGTCACCGTCGCCGTGGGCCTGTTGCGCAGTACGGCCAGCAGCGGCCGGGCGGCGTTGACGAGGTTCGGGAAGCCCTTGGACAGCACGCCGTCGGCGTTCCGGTACTCCTGTTCAGCGTGCCGCAGGTATTCCGCGACGAGCAGCTCGACGGTAGGCGCGCCGACGGCGGCGACCTGCGGCCGCGCGTGCTGGGCGAGCGTCGCCTTCCAGTCGGCGATGGCGGTCTTGTAGGCGGCCTTGGACTCGTCGCTGTCGTACTGGCCGAGGTACTTCTGCACGCGGCGCCCATCGGGCATCCGCAGGACGACAAACGCAAGGCCGGTCCGCTTGTGGCAGCACAGCCGGGGTAGCTTCGCAGGCATCGCACGACTCCTGCTGTTGGACGTCCAACAGCTCGGTAGGGGAAGCGCTGCGTTCGCCTTGCTGGCGAAGTGCCCTAAGTCGTTGTCGCGCCTAGGGAAGAAAACTGGAGCGGGTAGAGGGACTCGAACCCTCGACCCTCACGTTGGCAACGTGATGCTCTACCACTGAGCTACACCCGCTCACAGACGATCACAGATCATCCGACCCCGGCGGTCGCC
>JADCJE010000205.1 GCA_020247305.1 Phycisphaerales bacterium
GCTCGCGATGGCGACCTACGGCGTCGGCGAGCTGATGACGACCAAGCCCTACGTCGCGGGCTCGGCGTACATCGACAAGATGAGCGACTACTGCGACGGCTGCGCGTTCGATCCCAAGTCGACGTGCCCGGTGACACGGCTGTACTGGGCGTTCCTGGCGCGCAACAGCGAGCGGCTGGCGGGCAACCAGCGCATCGCCATGCCGCTGCGCAGCTGCGGCAAGCGCGCCGCCGCCGACCGTGCGCGCGACGCCAAGACGCTGGCGTGGGCGCGGCGCGAACTGGCGGCCGGCCGCGTGCTGGGGCCCGACGACGCGCCGTGACGACGGGCCGTCGCACGCGCGGTCAAGGCAGCGGGTCGTAGTCGCCGTCAGCGACCCGCCGCAGGGTGGCGGGATTCGGCGCCGCCGTTCACCAGGCGCCGATCGTCATCGCCCATGCATTCGAGGCCGTCACGGCAGTGATGCCGCCGCCGGCGCCCAGCTCGAAGGGCACGACCTGATGGTGGAACGTCTGCGCCAGGAGTGATGGCGTGCGCGCGATCGCCCACTGCATGGTCGTGACGCCGGCGACCGGCACGTCGACCAACAGCAGGTCGGGACGGACGTGCAGCGTGCAGCCGGGCAAGGCCATCGGCAGCACGGTCGCCAGCGGCAGCGTCGCGCCGGCGAGTCCGAACACGTGGACCGCGAGCGCTGCGGCGGGCAGGTTGGTCGCGCGCGCCTGCCAGGCGCCGCCGAGCCAGGCTTCGCCGACGATCGTCGAGACCACGGGGCCGGCGCTGCCGCCACAGCCGGCGCCGGCCGGCAGGCGACTCGTCGGACAGTTCGTGCGCAGGCTGGCGAGGCCGCCGGCGACGGCGCCGTTGGCGGTGTGGAAGCTGCCGGTGACGAGCGCCTCGCCGCGGTCGTCGATCGCGGTCCGGTAGGCGCCATAGCCAGGACTCGTGCCGATGCCGGGCACGACGGCCCAGGTCGAGCCGTTCCACAGCGACAGCGACGCGACCGGTTGGCCTTGGTCATCGGTCGGGTCGTGCGTGGCGAGCAGGTCGCCGTTCGGCAGCAGATCGAGATCGCGCACCGCGCTCGGCAGGCCAGCTCCCATCGGCTGCCAGCTGGCGCCGTTCCAGCGCGCGATGTGGTAGAGGGGGCCGCCGGCGGTGAGACCGCGACCGCCGGCGACGAGGTCGCCGTTGGGCAGTACGCACAGCGCCTCGACCTCGTCGAAGGATGTGCCCGCGAGGCCGCCGCCGAGGGGCAGCCAACTGGCGCCGTTCCAGCGCAGCACCTTGGGGCCGTCTGCGAAACGAAGCCCGGCAACGACGTCGCCGTTGGGCAGCACGGCGAGGGCGCCGACCCACGCCGCGATGTTCGGCAGCGAGCCGAGCGGCAGCCAGGCGGCGCCGTTCCAGCGCTCGACGATCGGGGCGGCGAAGCCGCCGATGTAGATCGAGCCGTCCGGGCCTTCGGCGATGGCGGTGACGGCCGCCACCGATGGCGCGCCCATCGCCTGCCATTGCTGGCCATCCCAGCGCACGATGCCCTGGCTGCCCGGCACGGGCGGTGTCGTGAAGGCGCCGCCGACGAGCAGGCCGCCCGAGCGCGGCGCCAGCAGGGCGAAGACGGAGCCGTCGATCGGCGAGCCGAGCGCGGACCATGAGCCGTTCTGGCGCACGGCGACGCCCGCCACCGACACGGCGCCGATCTGGGTGGCATCGCCCGCGATCGCGAAGCCGTCGCCGAACGCAACGGCGCTGCTGATGCCGCCGTCGAGGCCGTCGGCCGGGGCGCGCCAGACCACGCCGTCGAAACGGCGCATCGTCGGGATGCCCTGCGCGAAGAACGGCCCGCCGAGCCACAAGTCGCTGCTCCCGGTCGCGAGAAGCGCGGCGGCAGGGCCGAACGCGCGGGGGCCGTTGGCTGGGATCCACGCCACGCCGTTCCACTGCCGCAGATCGCCAAGGAACGTGTTGTTGTCGAAGCGCTGCGCCAGCAGCGTGCCGTTCGCCTGTTCGGCGAACGCGAGCCACGGCGTGGCCGAAGGGCTGCCGAGCACGGCCCACGCGGCGCCGTTCCAGCGCTGCGCGTGGTGGCTGCCGAGGAAGTCGTCGCCGCCGAGCACGACCTCGTCGTTGGCGAGGACCTTCATCGTCGTCGGCATCACGCCGAGGAAGCCGGCGCCGAGCGTGCTCCAGGCGCCGTTCCAGCGCGCGAGTCCCGGAACCGCGAGACCGCCGGCGTTGGTGAAGGCGCCGGCGACGACCACCTCGCCGTTGCTGCGCACGCCGAGGTGGGCCACGGGGACGATGCCTTGAGGCGGCGTCGGGAACGGCGGGATGCCGCCGACGCCGCTGCCCAGGGCGGACCAGACCGCGCCGTTCCAGCGCGCGACGTTCGCCGCGGGGACGCCGCCGCACGTGGCGAAGGCGCCGCCGACGAACAGGTCGCCGTTGGGCGCGAAGGCCGCTGCCGCCACGCCGCCGTCCGTGCCGCCGCCGATCGGCGCCCAGGCGGTCCCGTTCCAGCGCGCGACGCGGGCGGTGGCGACGGCGCCAGACCGCGTGAAGCTGCCCGCCGCCACCAGCGCGCCGGCCGGCGACACGGCGAGCGCCCGCACCGGACCGTCGAAGCCGGCGCCGAGCGCCGACCACGTCCGGGTCGTCGGGTCGAGCACGGCGACGTTCGCGGTCGCGGCGCCGCCCGCGTACTGGAACTCGCCGCCGCAGACGATGCGCTGGGCGAGCGGCCCTGGACCGTCCGGGTCCCACGCCACGATCGCGAAGATCGAGCCGGTGGGCGACGACGCCTGGCCGCCTGCCGTAAGCGTGCTGCCGGTCGGGCACTGGGCGAAGCCGGCGGCGGCCAGGACGCCATAGGCAAGGAAGCCCGGGAACAGTGCGGTGTGCATGGGACTTGGAGTTGGGCTGCGAGCGGCCCCAGGCCGGATGCGCTGGGCGGCGGTCACGGTGCGGACGGAAGTCGGGAGGCCGGCTGCCGGCAGCAATTGCCGTTCCCTGGCGCGACGGTGCGCCGCGAGGCGCTTGCCGCGTCTCGGCAGGGGCTCGCTTGTACCCGGATCGGAACGACAGCGGCAGCCCACTGCGACCGGTGCGCCGATCCAGGGCGCGGCTTTGCGCCCGAGCGCGCACTGTCGAGGCGCGGGCACACCGACGCCCCGGTGTTTGCCGGCTTCGCGTCCGCCGCGAATCCATGCACCGGCTCGGCGCGCGTCCCGTGGCGCAGACGCCGAGGAGTCTGCGCCACGAACGGCCACGCCGCCCGGCACGCGTCTTCGCGCCCGGGGACTTGCCGCCGATCCTCGGCGAATCCACCGATTCGCCTGTGTCGGCGGCTGCGGGTTCCTGGGCGACCGGCTCCTCGCGCGGGATGCGCGCGACGCCAAGACGCTGGCGTGGGCGCGGCGCGAACTGGCGGCTGGCCGCGTGCTGCGGCCCGACGACGCGCCGTGCGGCGGCGCGCGCGTCGGCGCAGGATCCACGCGCGGTCGGGGCGACGGGACGGCGGCCGGAGCGGCGCTGCGTCAGGGCGTGGCAGGCGGCAGCGACAGGGGCGGCAGCTCGATGCGACGCACGCTGCCGGCCTGACCCGCTGACCGACCGCACGCCACCAGCAGTCGGCGGCTCGGCTCGGCGAACGCGAGCGCGCGCGCCGGCGGCAGGTCGGTCGGCGTCGGCACGCACTGCCATGCGTCGCCGTCGCGCCGCCAGAGCCGCAGCGCGCCGTCTTCGTCGAGCGCCGCGATCGCGCCGAGCGCGTCGGACGCGACGACGTGCGTCATGCGCGCGCCCTCGCGCGCGGGCAGCGCCGTCGCCGCGCCGGTCCGCGGGTCGTGGCAGCGCACGCCATCGTCGCCGGCGACGACGAGCGCCGAACCGCTCCAGGCCAGCGCGTGCGCTGACGGCGCAGGCAGCCCGAACGCGGGCGGCGGCGGCGAGCGGGTGTCGCCGGTCGCGCCGGGGCCAGCGTTGTCTTCGGCTTCGGCGCGCGGTTGCAGCGGGGTCGGCGTGGCCTCGGCGTCGACGCTGGTGATCGCGCCATCAGCGAGCACGAACCAGCGCCGCGCGACCGGATCGACCGCGATCGCGCGGACGTGCGCGGGGGCCGGCACAATCGGCCGCAGCGCCAACGTCGCAGCCGCCGTGGCCGCTGTGGTCGCTGTGGTCGCTGTGGTCGCAGAGTCCGGCGCGGGGCGCGCGCGGACGGCGTGCGCCGACTGCAGGTCGGCGGGGAAGCCGGCGAGCAGCGCGTGCGCAACGGCCGGCGCGGCGTCACCCGCAGCCGCCGTCGCGGGCGCGTCCACTGCCGCCAGCACACCAATCGCCGTCAGCGGCCGTTGCCGCGCGGCGAGCGCGACGGCGCGTCCCCAGCTGGGTGCGTTGGCGTCGAGCAGCAGCGCCGTCCCGTCGTTGCCGCCGATCGCCAACCATCCCGTGGCGTCGATGGCTGCGCAGGTCGGGGCCATCGGCGCGGCTCCGTCGATCGCGTTCGACTGCATCGCAGCGGCATCGAGCACGACCAGCGTCGCATCGCGCAGGACGACGAACACGCGGTCGCTGGCCGGCGCGGCGACGACCAGCAGCGGCGCGGCCGCGAGTTCGATCCGGTCCGGCGCGGGCGGGGCGCCGGCGCAACTGGCGAGCAGGAGCGCGCCGAGCGTCGTGCGGCGGAACGGCAGGCGGGGCTTCATGGATGCTCCACGACGACAAGGCGACCGTCGGCGCAGCCGACCAGGGTGCGGCGCGGGCCGCCGTCGCGCCCCGGGAACGGGCCGGCGAGGCCGTCGATGGCACGCTGCTGCGCGTCAGGGATCACGATGGGGCTCATGTGCTGGCAACCGGTGACGCGCAGCGTGCCGTCCGCCGTCGCGAGCGCGAAGCCGTCGGCGAGCGCCGCGCACGACAGGGCCGTCGCCGCTGCGCCGACGCCCGCGGCCAACTCCGACCAATCGAAGCCGCGCTCGGCAGACACCGCGCGCACGCCGCGCCAGACAGCGCCCGCGCGCGTCGCCACCAGCACGCCGTCGTCGGGTTGGCGCGTGGGCACGGCCATCGCCACCGCATCCGCTGGCGCGTCGTCGTCGACGAGCCATGGCGTTGGCCGCTGGCCAGGGCAGTGGGCGATGCCGCCGTCCGCTAGCAGCGCCACGAAGCCGACGCCGTCGCTGCTGACGTGGCGGACGCGCTGCGGCGGCGTGTGCCAGCCTTCGTCGTCGCGTTCGCCGCGGACGAGGTCGAGGTGCGCTGCGCCGCGGTCGGTCCACAGCAGCGCGCCGAGATCAGGCTGCCAGAGGATCGCGTCGCCTTGTTCGCCGCGCCGCAGGCCGCGCCGTGGCGGCGCCAGCGCCGACCACGCGCCGTCGGCGGCGCGGGCCCACGCGGTCACGTAGCCGCTGGCGTGCAGCACGAGGCA
>JADCJE010000206.1 GCA_020247305.1 Phycisphaerales bacterium
AGGTCGTGCGCGTCGACGCCGGGCCGCTGCCGGTCTACCTCGACCTCGCGCAGCTCGGCCGCGTGCTGGAGCTGTCGCTCGGCCAGCGCCGCGAGCGCATGGACTGCGGCGCGTTCCTCGCGCGCATGCCGGCGACGGCGGCGGCGGCGGCGCAGGCGACGGCGGCGCAGCCGCTGCGGGGCGTGCGCGTGTTCCTCGTGCACCACATGACCGCCGAGGTCGTCGGCACGATCGCTGCGCTGCGCGCGCTCGGCTGCCGCGACCTCGTCACGCTGTTCGTCACCTACGCGGGCGAACCGCCGGCGAGCTACCTGGACGCGGTGCTCGATTTGCCGCCCGACGAGTTTGCGGCGCTGGCGCTGGTCAACGTGCCAGCGCGCGGCCACGTCGAAGGCCACTACCGCCTGTCCGAGCACTACTCGCACCTCGACGACGCCGCGGCGATCGCCGACGCGCTGCGCCGCGACGGCCGCGACCGCGCCTACCTGACGGCGATGCGCGCGGCGGCGAGCGTGCCGTTTCTGCGGCAGATGGCCCGCGCCGAGGCCGCCGGCGAGCGCCTGCTGGTCGTCGAGGACGGCGGTTACCTCGGGCCGGTGCTGCAGGCCGCGCTGCTGCAGGGCCGCACCGTCGCGCAGTTGGCCGCCGAGCTCGGCGCGACCAGCGCCGATGCGCGGCCGCTCGCCGAGGCGCTCGGCGGGCGGCTCGTCGCCACCGTCGAGCACACGCGCAACGGCTACGACAAGCTCGTCGACGTCGCGCGGGCTCACGGCAAGCTCGCGGTGCCGAGCTACTCGATCGCCGTCTCGCAGTTGAAGCGCGGCGTCGAGTCGCGCGAAGTCGCGGCGTCGATCCTCAACGCAGTCGAGTCGGTGCTCAACGCCGACGGCCGCATCCTGGCGCGCCGCAGCGCGCTGGTGCTCGGCTGCGTCGGCGCGATCGGCGGCGAACTCGTGCGCCACCTGCTGCCGCGCGTCGACGACGCCGACCGGCAACTGTTCGGCGTCGACCTGCGCATCGGCGAACAGCCGGCGCGGTGCGCTGCCGTGCGCACGTTCGCCGACGTGCCGCCGGAGCGCTGGCTGCAGACCGACCTCGTGCTCGGAGTCACCGGCGTCAGCATCGTGCGCGGCGCCGACGTCGAACGCTGGCTGTGCGGCTCGCCGCGCGAGCAGCTGGTGCTGGCGAGCGGCTCGACCAAGAAGGTCGAGTTCCACGACCTGATGCAGTGGATCGACGGCCTGCTGCGCGCCGACGAACCGATGATCGGCGGCCGCCGCGTCGACGTCGCCGTCGACGAGATGCTCGACCCGCGCACCGCGCGGCTGTACGCGCACCGCTGGCGCTTTTCGTTCCGCGACGACGGCCGCGTGCGCACCGTGCTGGCGATGGGCGGCCTGACGCCGATCAACTTCCTGTTCTACGGCGTCGCCACCGAGCTGATCGACGAGGTGCTGGCGCAGTTGGTGACGGTCGCGCTCGGCGCGCTGCGCAACGCCGCGGCGGGTCCGGTGTCGCCGCGGCTGTACGCCGTCGACCACGAGTGCGACGCCGACGGGCGGGTGCGCTGAGGGTCCGGGCGAAGCCGGCGGCGAACGCCGACGGGTCGCACCCAAGAGCAGCGGCAATGCCCCAGCGTCCACGGTACGCGAGGCGATCGGTCGTCGCGGCGGGCAGTTGTTCGCGTGACGAGGATGAGCCGCCCGCTACGCTGCGGCCTCGCCACTGCGTCGCCCGTGCGCCGATGACCGAGCCCAACCTCTCTTCGTTCTTGTGGTCTGTCGCCGACCTGCTGCGCGGAGACTTCAAGCAGTCCGAGTACGGCAAGGTGATCCTGCCGTTCACCGTGCTGCGTCGCCTCGACTGCGTGCTGGCCGGGACCAAGGCGGCGGTGCTGGCGGAACTCGCCGTGCGCAAGAAGGCGAAGCTCGACCCGGAGCCCTTCCTGCTGCGCAAGGCCGGCCAGCTGTTCTGCAACACGAGCCCGCTCGACCTGAAGAAGCTGCTCGGCGACCAGGACCACGTCGCCGAGAACCTGCGGTCCTACGTGCAGGGCTTCTCGCCGTCGGTGCGCGACATCTTCGAGCACTTCGACTTCGACACCCAGATCGACCGGCTGCACAAGGCGAAGCTGCTCTACCTCGTCACCGAGAGGTTCGCCAACGCCGACCTGCATCCCGACCGCGTCTCCAACGCGCAGATGGGGCTCGTCTTCGAGGAGCTGATCCGCAAGTTCGCCGAACTGTCCAACGAGACGGCCGGCGAGCACTTCACGCCGCGCGAGGTGATCCGGCTGATGGTCAACCTGCTGTTCGTCGAGGACGACGACGTGCTGCGCAAGCCGGGCGTGGTGCGGTCGCTGTACGACCCGACCGCGGGCACGGGCGGCATGCTGTCGGTCGCCGGCGAGCATCTGGCGGAGCTCAACCCGGGGGCGCGGCTCGTGATGTTCGGGCAGGAGCTCAACCCCGAGTCCTACGCGATCTGCAAGGCCGACATGCTCATCAAGGGGCAGGACGTCGCCAACATCAAGTTTGGCAACACGCTGTCCGCCGACGGGCTGCCGCGCGAGCGCTTCGACTACATGCTGAGCAATCCGCCGTTCGGGGTGGAGTGGAAGAAGATCGAGCGCGAGGTGCGCAAGGAGCACGAGGAGAAGGGCCATGACGGGCGCTTCGGCCCGGGCCTGCCGCGCGTCAGCGACGGCTCGCTGCTCTTCCTGCTGCATCTGCTCAGCAAGATGCGCCGCGTCGAGGACGGCGGCTGCCGCTTCGGCATCGTGCTCAACGGCTCGCCGCTGTTCACCGGCGGGGCGGGCTCCGGCGAGAGCGAGATCCGCCGCCACCTGCTCGAAAACGACCTGGTCGAGGCGATCGTCGGGCTGCCGACGGACATGTTCTACAACACGGGCATCGCGACCTACGTCTGGATCGTCGGCAACCGGAAGCCGGCGGCGCGCAAGGGCAAGGTGCAGCTGATCGACGCCAGCGCGTTCTGGCAGAAGATGAAGAAGAGCCTCGGCAGCAAGCGCAAGGAGCTAGGCGAGGCGCACATCGACGACATCACGCGCCTGTTCGGCGCCTTCGAGGAGGTGACGCGCGACGGCGTGCCGATCAGCCGCATCTTCCCCAACGCCGCCTTCGGCTACCGCACGATCACCGTCGAGCGGCCGCTGCGCGATGCGCAGGGCAAGGTCGTGCTCGGCGAGAAGGGCAAGCAGAAGGGCAAGCCGGTCGCCGACGCCAGCCTGCGCGACACCGAGAACGTGCCGCTGACCGAGGACGTGCAGGCGTACTTCCGGCGCGAGGTCTTGCCGCACGCGCCCGATGCGTGGATCGACGACGACAAGACCAAGGTCGGCTACGAGATCCCGTTCAACCGGCACTTCTACGTCTGGCAGCCGCCGCGCCCGCTCGCGGCGATCGACGCCGAGCTGAAGGGCGTGACGGAGCGCATCGTGCAGATGATCCAGGGGTTGTCGCAGTGAGGCGTGCGCCGAAACCGGCGGGTTCGCCAGCCGCCGGTCGCCCACCAGGGAGCAGGCGCTTCCAAGGGGGCGCACCCATGCAGGACCAACCGTCGACGACAGGCGCGGGCGGGGAGGGCGTGCGCTCGGCCCTCGTGCTCTACCAGACCGAAGATGGCGCGACGCGCATCCAGTGCCGCTTCGAGGGGGAGTCCATCTGGCTCACCCAGGCGCTCATCGCCGAACTGTTCGGCGTCAAGGTGCACACCGTAAACGAGCACCTCAAGAACATTTACGGTGAGGGCGAGGTGGCGGCGGAGGCAACGATTCGGAGTTTCCGAATGGTTCGATCCGAGGGGACGCGCCAGGTCGCCCGCGACATCGAGCACTACAGCCTCGAGGCCATCCTCGCCGTCGGCTACCGCGTCCGCAGTCCACGCGGCACGCAGTTCCGCCAGTGGGCGACCGCCCGGCTGGCCGAGTTCCTGGTGAAGGGCTTCACCATGGACGATGCGAGGCTGAAGAACCCGCCGGGGCCGGGCGTGCCCGACTACTTCGACGAGCTGCTCGAGCGGATCCGCGACATCCGCGCCAGCGAGCGTCGCATGTACACGCGGGTGCGGGACATCCTCGCCCTGGCCGCGGACTACGCCCCGAGCGCCGAGGCGACGCAGGCGGTGTTCTTCACGGTGCAGAACAAGCTGCACCACGCGGTGACCGGGATGACGGCGCCGGAACTCATCGCGGAACGCGTCGACGCGCAGAAGCCCAACATGGGGCTCACGACCTGGGCGGGCGACGCGGTGCGCCGCGCCGACGTCACGGTCGCCAAGAACTACCTGCGCGAGGACGAGATCGCCGAGCTGAATCGCATCGTCGTGATGTTCCTGGACTTCGCGGAGGACCAGGCGCGACGGAAGAAGCAGGTGTTCTTGCGCGACTGGCCGGTGAAGCTCGACGAGTTCTTGCAGTTCAACGAGCGCGCGGTGCTGGGCAACGCCGGCAAGGTCAAGCGCGAGGAGGCCGACGCGAAAGCCATCGCCGAGTACGAGCGGTTCGAGGTGCGGCGGCGCGAGGTCGCCGAGGCGGCGGGCGCGGCGGAGTCGCTGCGGGCGCTGGAAGAAGCCGCGAAGAAGCTGCCCAAGCGCAAGCCGCGCCGCGGGGACCGCGGCAAGGGCGGCGGCGATGGGGCGTGACCTGCAGGTTGGCCCTGTGTGTGGATGGCGTGGGCGCCTTTGTCCGCCGAGGCTGCCGTCGCTTCGGCTTGGCGTCGCGTGGCGCGGAGGTTGCTGTTTGAGCGCGCGCAGTACATGGTCGTCTGGGAGGAACGTCCGATGAGCTTTCCGCGGTATGCGAAGTATAAGGCGAGCGGTGTGGAGTGGCTGGGAGAGGTGCCGGCGCACTGGGAGGTCGAGCGACTGAAGTGGTCCACAGTCGACTGCAAGAACGGCACTTGGGGTGACGAACCAAACGGGGACGAGAACGACATCGTGTGCGTTCGAGTAGCGGACTTCGATCGAGTGCGATTGGCGGTGGATCTCGCAGAACCGACTCTACGAAACGTCCAGCCGAACGAGCGGGTGAGTCGAGTTCTCGTTCGAGGAGATCTACTGCTAGAGAAGTCTGGAGGAGGTGACAAACAGCCAGTTGGCTGCGTCGTTATCTTCGATGATGAGCGACCCGCAGTTTGCTCGAACTTCGTTGCCCGCGTTCGAATGAGCGATGGGATGGTCTCGTCGTTCTGGCGGTACCTGCACGCGGCGATGTACTCGGTTCGCATCAACACGAAGTCGATCAAGCAGACGTCTGGACTTCAGAATCTCGACAGCCAACAGTACTTCGACGAGCGATCACCCTTCCCTCCTCAGGGCGAACAGTTCGCGATCGCGGATTTCCTCGACCGCGAGACCGCGAAGATCGACGCGCTCGTGGCGGAGCAGCAGCGGCTGATCGAGTTGCTGAAGGAGAAGCGGCAGGCCGTCATCTCGCACGCGGTCACCAAGGGCCTGGACCCGACCGCCAAGAGGAAGCCG
>JADCJE010000207.1 GCA_020247305.1 Phycisphaerales bacterium
CCGGGCAACGTGCGCAACCGCGGTCAGGCGGCGCGCGCGCGCTGGTCGGCGACGTCTTCGGCGCGGTTGCGGGCCGCCCGGGCCGTGCGGCGGGCGAGGACGGCGGCGAGTGCGAGCGCACCGAGGCCGGCGAGGAGCAGCAGCAAGGTGTCGGGCAGCGAGTCCATCGCGGCGCAGCGTCGCGCCGGACGCGAGCGCGCGACGAACGTCACGTGAAGGTTCGCGGCGCGACGAGCTGGCGCGCCAGCGCCGCGGCGATGGCCGCGACCGGTCGATCGCCGTCGATGGCGATGCCGTCGGCGCCGAGTTCCTCCCACGCCGCGAGTTGGCTCGGCAGCAGTTCGGCCGGGAAGAAATGGCCGGTGCGCGCCGCCAGCCGGCGGGCGAGGACCGCCGGCGGCACGCGCAGGTGCACGAAGGCGAGTTCGGGGGCGGCTTGGCGCAGCGCGGCGCGGTGGCGCGCGGCGAGCGCCGAACAGGCGAGCACGTAGCTGGCTCCGGCCGCGCCGCGGCGCGCGAGTTCGCGCTGCAGCGCGCCGAGCCACGCGGCGCGGGCGTCGTCGTCCAACGGGCGGCCAGCGGCCATGCGCGCGCGGTTGGCGGCCGGATGGAAGTCGTCGGCGTCGACGAAGTCGATGCCGAGCGCGGCGCCGAGCGCGCGGCCGACCGTCGTCTTGCCGCTGCCGGCGACGCCGCACAGCGCGACGCGGACCGCGCCGCTCATGCGCCGCGGGCAGCGTCCTGGATGCGCGTCAGGTCGCGCAGCAGCGCCGGCAGGTCGGCGAGGCGCAGCATGTTCGGGCCGTCGCTCGGCGCGTGGTCGGGGTCCTCGTGCACTTCGAGGAACAGGCCGTCGACGCCGCACGCGACGGCGGCGCGGGCCAGGAACGGCACCTTGCTGCGATCGCCGCCGGTCGACGTGCCAGCACCGCCCGGGCGCTGCACGCTGTGCGTCACGTCGAACACCAGCGGCTGGCCGAAGCCGCGCATGGTCGGGAAGCCGGCGAAGTCGACGACCAGGGTGCGGTAGCCGAACGACGTGCCGCGCTCGGTGATCATCACGTTGCGGTTGCCGGACTGCAGCACCTTGCCGAGCACGTTGCCGACGTCCTCGGGGGCGAGGAATTGGCCCTTCTTGACGTTGACCGCCTTGCCGGTCGCCGCGGCGGCGAGCAGCAGGTCGGTCTGCCGGCACAGGAAGGCGGGGATCTGCAGGCAGTCGACGACCTCGCCGACCGCGGCGCACTGCTCGCGCTCGTGCACGTCGGTCAGCACCGGCACGCCCAGCTCGCGCCGCACCGTCGCGAGGATCGCGAGGCCCTCGTCGATGCCCGGCCCGCGGAAGGCGCTGCCGGCGGTGCGGTTGGCCTTGTCGAAGCTGCACTTGAACACCAGCGGCACGTTCGCCGCGGCGCAGGCGCGCGCGATCGCGGTGGCGTGGCGCAGGCAGTGGTCGCGGCCTTCGATGACGCACGGGCCGGCGATCAGGGCGAACGGGCGGCCGCCGCCGAAGGCGACCGGACCAACGCGGACTTCCGCGACCGAGGCGAGTGGGCTCATCGGCGGCAGCCTATCGGCCTCGGCCCGCGCCGGGCAATGCGAGCGCCACGCTGCCTCGCGGGTCGGGTAGGGGGGCTTTTCGCAATGGAGTCCATCGGTAACTTCGCCCACCCTCGGCACTCCCCGCCGGGGCGGACGCCGCGCGGCTGCGACGAGACCCACAGCACCTTCGTTCCAGCAACCATGCAACGTCTCCTCCACTCTCTCTGCGCCGTCGCGGCGTTCGCCGCGACGGCCGTCGCCCAGGCCTGCTTCACCAGCGCCGGCGGCACGACGGTCGTCCCGACCCTGATCCAGTTCACCGGCGCCGATCCGGTCGCCGACGAAGGCCGCACGGCGCCGACGGCGCTCGGCTTCACGTTCCCGATGGCCGGGGTCGCAACGCCGCTGACGCACTGCGTCATCGAGACCAACGGCGTCATGTATCTCGCCGGCCCCAGCGGTCCGACCGGCCTGCCCGGCAACTACGTCTACGGCTCTCTCGCCAGCCTGCGCGGCGCCACCGGTTCGAGCCCGCGCATCGCGCCGTTCTGGCGCGACATCCAGAACATGCCGACGGGCTGGGACATCACCACCGAGTCCGTGCCCGGCGTGTCGTTCAAGACGCGCTGGCTGAACACGACGAACTACGGCGCGACGAGCCCGGCGCGCAGCTTCAGCGCGACGCTGTTCGCGAACGGCGACATCGAGTTCAGCTACGACGTCTTCACCGTCACGTCGGCGTTCGTCGGCGTGTCGATCGGCGGCGGTGTCGGCGCCACCACGACCCCGGTGTCGAACCTCGTCGCGGCGCCGAACTCGGGCGCGCTCGGACTCGTCTACGAGTCGTTCACCACGGCGGCGAGCTGGGACCTCGCGGGCAAGACCATCCGCTTCGCGCCCAACGGGTCCGGCGGCTATGCGGTGACCGTGCCCTGCGGCCCGATCCCGGCGTCGCACACCGCCTACGGCGCTGGCTGCTACACGATCAGCGATTCGTTCTACTCGTTCGCGGGCGACGCCGTCCTCGCCAACGCCGCGCTGCAGGGCCGCGCGGTGAGCTTCCAGCCGACGCCGACGACGTACCTCGTCACGTCGGCCAGCGCTGCGTTCGTGGCCCCGTCGGCCGCCGCCGCCAACCTGTTCGGGACGGCGACGGACGACGGCGAAATCCTGGTGACGCTGCCGAACCCGCTGCCGACGCCGCAAGGCCCGCAGGCGTCGATCTTCGTGCACAGCAACGGCGTGCTCTCGTGGGGCACGGCGGCGCAGACGTTCCCCGGCGGCAACAACTACACGCCGAACCCGGCGCCGTTCCTCGCGGCGGCGAACGCGGGCGTCTGGTTCTGGCACGACTTCAACGAGGCGGAGCCGGGCAGCGGCCGCATCGTCTACGAACTGGTGGGCAACCTCCTGTACCTGACCTGGAACGGCGTCGAGAGCTACGCCAGCCCGGAGGTCGCGAATCCGAGCTCGGTGCAGGCGCAGATCGACCTGACGTCCGGCCAGATCACGCTGGTCTTCCAGGCCGTCGACGGCAACGCGTCGAGCTCCTTCGGCTCCGCGACGCTGGTCGGCTACTCGCCCGCTGGCGCGTCGACCGATGGCGGCAGCCAGAACATCGCGACCAGCCTGCCGATCCTGGTTCCGCTCGCCAACGTCGTGCCGGTGGCGCTGAGCGCTTCGCCGGCGCCGGTGTCGACGGCGACGTCCGGCACGATCGTCACGTACACGCACGCCGGCGTGCCGGAGGCCGTGCCGGGCTCGGGCGTCTACCTGGGCCTGACGGTCCTCAGCGTCGGCCAGGACCTCGCCGGCACCGACCTTGGCTTCCTCGGCGCGCCGGGCTGCCGGTTGCACGTCGCCTCGCTCGACGCGACGTTCTCGTACGTCGGCATCGGCAGCACGCAGACGACGACGTTTGCGATCCCGGCGGGCGTGCCCGCGGGCGTGAGCGTCTACGCCCAGGGCGTCGCGCTCATCGCGCCGTACTCGCAGCCCAACGGCCAGAACCAGCTCGGCGTCACGCTGTCGAACGCCGTCAAGAGCACGATCCAGGCGCAGTGACGCGCCGGCGCGGGTTCCCCGGTCGGTCGGCCCGCGCGGTCGCCGGACCGGGGGCCTTGCGGCGCTCGCCGCCGCGTCCTCGCCCGCGACTTCGCGGCGACGCGGCTTGTGCGCGGCGGGCGCAGGCCCGATAAGGACCGCACGACACGGGGGCGATCGGCTTCGACCGGATGCCGACTCGACCTGCGGTGGCGCGCCGAGGGCCAGGCACCTCGTAAATCCGACTGGAACCAACCAAGTGCCAACACGCACTACTCCCTCGCTGCCTAAGAACTAGGCAACGACGCTGAGGTCCCCTCGCCTGCGGGGGGCCGAGGCGCAACACAGCAGGCTGGTCGTCGGCGGCTGCTCGGCCCGTCGGCGACGAGACACAGTCGGGCTGGTCCGCGGCGATCCTGTTCGTCGGAGCGACGCGGATGACGACAAACGACGGACTACGCGCGTAGAGGCCCAGGACGGAGCATCTCGGGACGCGGGTTCGATTCCCGCCGCCTCCACCAGTCCCACCGCCTTCACCGCCCGGCCACCCGGCCGCGGCGGTGGAGGCGGCGACCATCGCGGCGACCAGCCGCGCACGCCGCGCCGTTGCTAAGCTCTCCGCACCATGAGGCTGCGCCGCCGATTCCTCGCGCTGTCCTGCGCCGTCGCCGCCGCGTGCTCCGCCGCCGGCGTGCGCGCGCAAGCGGACGCCGCGGCTCCGAATGCGCAATCGCCGCTGGTCGCGCGCGCGATCCGCGAATGGACCACTGCGTTCGAGCAGGGCCGGCTCGGCGCGCGCGCCGTGCTGCAGGCGGGCGACGACCGGCAGCCGGCGTACGTCGCGCCGGCGCGCGCCGCCGGCTACGTCACCGCGGGCGATGCGACGCGCATCACGCACGGCGAGGCGCTGCAGAAGCTGATGTTCCACGCCGAGCGCTGGCCGGACGCCGAGCTCGGCGCGGCGCTGCTCGGCGTCGCCGCCATCGGCCTGGAAGGCGTGTTCCTCGACCGCGACGCGATCGAACTGCGCGAACGCGGCCACGCGGCGCTGCTGCGCGGCGAGGACGCGCGCGTGTGGTCGGTGGTGCTGCGCGCCGCCGCCGGCGAGCGGCTGGCGCTCGGCAGCCAGAGCGGCGTCGACGGCCGCGCCGACGCGGCGGTGGTGCCCGGACCGGCGCGCCGCGTCGCCGCGCTGCGCCTGCTCGGCGCGCGCAACCGGCCGGCGTACCGCAGCACCGTCGAAGGCGCGCTGCTCGACCCCGATCCGCGCGTGCGGCTGGGCGCGGCCGAGGCGGTGGCCGGCCCGTGGCGCGCCGAGACGCTGCGCATCGTGCAGGCGGCGCTGGCCGGCGAGCGCCATCCCGTCGTCTCGCAGGCGCTGGTCCGGCTCGTGCTCGCCATCCGCCGCGCGCCGCCCGCCGAGGTCGGCCCCGAGGCGCTCGACGAGCTGGCGATGGCGGCGCTGGAGCGCTTCGGCCGCTGCGGTTGGCGGACCGACATGGACCTGCTCGACCTCGTCGCGTCCTGTCCGCGCAAGGCGCAGGTGCCGTTGCTGCTGCGCGGACTCGACGCGACGACGCGCGCGCCGGACCGGCTGCTCGGCGCGGCCAACGAGCGCGCGTCGCCGCTGCTGCGCGAGCGCCTGTGTGAACTGCTGCGCGCGATGACCGGGGCGATCGTCGCCGGCGACGACCCGCAGGGTTGGCGCGACTTCTGGGCGCGCGAACAGGACCGCGTCATGGTGCCCGATCCGCTGCCGCTGCAGCGCGGCGAGGCGACCAAGGCGCAGTTCTTCGGCGTGCCGGTCGCCGGCGGCGCGGTCGCGTTCCTGCTCGACACCAGCGGCAGCATGGGCGACGACCTCGACGACGCCGCCGAGGCGGGGCGGCGGCGCGCGCCGCCGACGCGGCTGGCGAAGGCCAAGCAGCAGCTGCTGCTGGCGGCGCAGGCGTTGCCGGCGGGCACGACCGTGCGCGTGTTCACCTTCGCCGACCAGGCCAAGGCGTGGACGCCGGAGCCGGTGACGCCGACCGCGGCGAACCTGCGCGAACTCACCGGCGTGCTCAGCCGCATGCGCGCGCACGGCGGCACCGACCTGCACCAGGGCCTCGTCGCCGCGCTCGGCCTGCGCGACCAGCGCTTCGGCGAACTCGGCGACGCCGCCGTCGACGAGCTGTTCGTGCTGAGCGACGGCGTGCCGACCACCGGCGACATGCAGGAGGGCGCGGACATCCTGCGCGAAGTGCGCGAAGCCAACCGCTACGCCAAGGTCCGCATCCACTGCGTGTTCACCGGCCAGGGACGGGGCGCCGAACTGCTGCGCGCGCTCGCCGAGGAGAACGGCGGCGTGTTCGTGCGGCGGTAGCGGCCGCGTCGCGGCGGCGGCACGATGGCCGCGTGTCCGCAGTCGCCCCTGCCGAGCCCGTGACGCCGCTGCGCAGCTGGCTCGGCTTCGCTGCGTTCTACGCCTCGTCGTTCGCGGTGCTCGCCGTCTACATGCAGTTCTTCCCGGCGTGGCTGCACGGCGCCGGCGGCCTGAAGGAGGCGGAGGTGTCGGTCGTGATGGCGGCGCAGACGGTCGCGCGCACGCTGCTCGGCACGTACTGGGCCCACCGCGTCGATCGCCGCGGCGACGCCCGGCCGATCCTGCTCGGCCTTGCCGCCGCCAGCGTCGGCGCGTTCGCGCTGTTCGGCGTCGCGCCCGGGCTCGCGGGCTTCGCCGTCGTCGCCTTCCTGTTCGGCAGCCTGTTCTCGCCGATGTATCCCATCTGCGACGCGGCGGCGATGCAGGCGGCGGCGGCGCACGGGCAGTCCTTCGGCCGCATGCGCGTCGTCGGTTCGTCGTCGTACCTGCTGGCGCTGCTCGCGATGGGCGCCCTGGTGCAGCGCAGCGGCCTCGCGCCGACGTACGGCCTCCTGCTCGTCGGCACGATGGCGATGGCGGCGACCGCGTTGCTGCTGCCGCGCGCGCCCGACCAGCGCGGCGCGACCGCCGCTGCGGCGGCGCCTGCGGCGGCCCCGCCGTGGACGTCGTTGCTGGCGCAGCCGAGCCTGTGGCTGCTGCTCGGCGCGGCGGCGCTGATCCAGGGCAGCCACGCGACCTTCTACAACCTGTCGACGCTGCACTGGGCCGACCGCGGCATCGACGCGTCGGTCGCCAGCATCGTCTGGGCCGAGGGCATCCTCGCCGAGATCCTGTTGTTCTGGTTCGCGCGCACGACGGTCGACCGGCTGCGGCCGACGACGTTGCTGCTGCTGGGGGCCGCCGCCGCGGTGGTGCGCTGGTGCATCGTCGGCGCGACGACCGACGTCGTTCTGCTGCTCGCGTCCGGCTGGCTGCACGCGGTGTCGTTCGGTTGCACGTACCTCGGCTCGCTGCGCGCGATCGACCGGCGAGTGCCGGCGCCGCTGCGTGCGACGGCGCAGGGGCTGCTCGGCGCGGCCACGTCGGGCGTCGGCATGGTCGTCGGCGGCCTCGCCGGCGGCTTCGCTTACGATGCGCTCGCGGGCGGGGCCTTCTTCGTGATGGCGGCGTTCGCGGCCATCGGCGGTTGGTTGTCGTGGCGGCTGCGCCGCGCCATGGACGTCGCCACCGCAAAGCCGCCGAGCGCGAGCCAGAGCGACGCGGCGACGTAGTGCCAGCGCAGCGCGGCGTGCGCCGTCGCGGCCTCCTCGTCGGCGGTCGGGTGGACGCGGCCGTCCGGCGGCGTCGTGTGCGGTCGTGATTCACCGATCGGCGCGGCGTGCGGCGGCGCGCGCAGCGCGTCGAAGTGCAGCGACGGCACGGCCAGCGTGCCGATGACGGCCGCCGCCAGCAGCGCCTTGAGGCGCAGCATGCCGAGCCGGCGCCACGCCGGCAGCAGCAGCGCCGGCGCGACCATGCCGGCGACGATCGGCCACTCGCGCAGCAGCGCCGAGGGCCCGAGGCCCGGCAGCAGGCAGGCGACGGCGATGGCGATGGCGAACGACCAGCCCCGCGCGGCGAGGTGCCGATGCGGCGCCTCCAGCACGTCGTCGAGGCTGCCGGCGGCGAGCGCCGCGCAGCCGATCAGCAGGAGCCAGCTGCACGCGGCGACGTGCCAAGGGTCGTGGGCGACGCTGCGCAGGAACAGGTTCGGGTCCATCGCCAAGGTGCGGGCCGCGAGCGCCAGCGCCGTCGGCAGCGCGCCGAGCACGGCCAGGCCGCCCCAGCCCCAGCCGGCGACGCGGCGTTGGCCGCGCAGCAGGCCGAGCACCGCGAGCGCCAGCAGCGCGGCGCCCGGCACGCGCAGCGCCGCCGTCAGATCGAGTCCGTGCGACGCCGCTCCCCGCATCGCGACGACCCATTCGGGCGCGAGCGGCTCGCCGCCCGTCGGCGGCCAGGCGCCGTCGGTCGGCAGCGCGCAGGACGCGGCGATCGCCGCGGTGGTCAGCGCCATCGGCAGCACGATGCGCGCGGCGGCCAACCGTTCGCCGTCGAGGTTGCGCTGCAGCACGAGACGCAGCAACTGACCGACGGCGATGGCGGTCGCGCAGCCGGCGATCAATCCGGGGCCCGCCAGCCATGGCGCCGACAGGCACAGCCACGACCAGCGCAACCATGTCGACTGCGTCGACGGCTTGCGGCATTTCCAGGCCGCTTCGAGCGCGAGCGGCGCCAATGCCGCCGCGAACTGCTCGTTCGGCCGCGCCGCCATCGCCAGGAGCCATGGCGACAGGGCATAGGCGGCGCCGGCCAGGAAGGCGGCGTAACGGCTGCAGGCGAGCGCGCGCAGCAGCCGGTAGCACGTGACGCCCCCGAGTGCTGGCAGCGCCGCCGGCGCGAGCGCGGCGTGCACGTCGGCGACCGGCGTCAGCCACGCGCCGAGCCCGCGCACGCCGACGCTGATCACCACGATCGCCAGCGCCGCGACGAGGCCATCCCGGCGACCGTCGCCGTAGAGGCTCATCGCGCGGGATCGCGCGATGGCGACCAGTCGGAACGGGCGGGCGGCACCCTAACGCATCGTCGCGTGGCCCGGGCGTTCTTGAGCGGTGTTGCGGCGGCGTTGCCGCCATGCCAACGCGGCCAGGGCGGCGAGCGCGGCGACCGCAGCGGCGGCGCCGCCGGCCAAGCCGGGCGCGTGGTAGGCGAAGACCACCCGGCAGGCGGTCGGGGGCAGTTGCACGAGGCGGAAGCCGTGGTCGGCGCGGTGGATCGTCGCCGCCTTGCCATCGACGGTTGCGCGCCAGCCGGGCAGGGAGGCGTCGGCCAGCAGCAGCCACGGCTGCGCGCCGGCGGCGACGTCGAGTTCGATCCGCGTCGGCTGGTCGACGGCGAACGCGACCGGGCGCGGTGGCGCCTCGGCGTCGGCGGCAGCCGGCAGCGCGGCCGGCAGGTCGGCGGCGCGCGCGTGCGCGACGCGGCGCGGCGCGAAGTCCGGCTGCAGCAGCGCGGCGACCACGGCTTCATCGTCGGCGTGGGCCTGCACGGCCGCGACCGCGAAGGCGCGCGGCAGCGCGCTGGGCCGTTCCTGCACGACGAAGTCCGCCGGCGCGCCGGCGATCGCGACGCGTTCGCCGACGTGCGGCAGCGGGCTGCCGCCGACCGACAGCACGTAGCGCACGCCGAACAGGTCGAGCAGCGGGCTGGCGAACGGGTGCGGCGCCAGCGACTCGGCGCGGACTTCGCCGCGCGCGACCTGGCCGGCGAGCGTCGGCGTCGGCAGCGTGTGCGGCAGCGCCGCGGTCAGGTAACCCTTGCCGGCGTGCAGTCTGCCGAGTTCGGCGCCGAGCAGCCGCTGCAGCGGCTGCAGCGTCTTGCCGTCGAAGTGGCTGTAGAACTGCAGGTCGCGCGCGCCGGGGACCATCACCTGCCCCGGCGGCAATTGCGCCGGCAGTTCGCAGTCGACGCCGCCGCGCGCGAACGTGAAGCCGCCTTCGGCCGCGCGCGCGCGCGCCTGCGCGCGCAGGAACGCGTGCACCGGCGAGTCGGCGGGCAGGCCGCGCACGACGCCGGCGGTGACCGTCGCGCCGTGCGCGCCGAGCTGCAGCGCGGCTGCGCCGCCGCCGACGATGGCCAGCAGCGTGCGCGCGCGGGCGCCGCGCAGCAGCGCCCACGCCAGCAGCCAGGCGGCGACGCCGCCGCAGGTCCACGCGGCGCGCTGGCCTTCGGCGCGCAGCCGCGCGAACGCGCGCTCGGCGCGGTCGACGCCCGGCGGCGCGCCAGCCTGCACGTGGCCGATCACCGCATCGCTGCCGACTTGATACTTGGCGGCGAGCCGCTGCACGACGGCCGCGCGGTCGGCGGCGTGCGCCGCGGCCGGCGCGGCGGTCGCGGGCGCGAGCCAGCCGGCGAAGCCGCCGGCGAGCAGCGCGCACGCGAGCGGCAGCGCGCGGCCAGCGGCGCGCAGCCGGTCGATGCCGATGGCCGCGAGCCACGCGACGAACAGCGTCGCCGGCGCGAGCCAGCGCATCGGCCAGACGTTCTCGACGAGCGGCAGCAGGAACAGCGCGCGCACGCCGGGCACGAACAGCGCCAGCGCCGCGCACAGCGACCACGCGCCGACCGCGAAGCCGCGGCCGCGGCCGCGGCCCGCCAGCGCGCCGACGAGCGCCAGCAGCAGCCCGAACTGCGAGACGAAGACCGCGTACTCGGTGTAGTTCCAGTTCGGCAGCGCGGCCTTGCCGTCCGGCTGCGTGCGCGTCGTGTGCAGCAGGCCGAGCACGTTCTGCGGCCCATACGGCACATCGGCCTTGGCGGACGGATGGCCGATCGCGTCGGGCAGCACGAAGCCGAGCAGGCCGTAGCGCTCGAACGGCTGGTCGGCGAGGTCCTGCCACGCGGGCTTGGTCGGCCGCGCGCTGTGCGGGAAGAACTGCAGCGACGGCAGCACCTGCGGCAGCGCCAGCAGGCCGCCGAGCGCGAAGCCGAGCAGCAACCGGCCCGCTGCGCCGCGGCCGGCGGTCCGGCCGTCCTGCTGCCAGCGCGCGCGCGCGCGCCAGCCGGCGTACAGCAGGCCGAGCAGCGTCGTCGTCGCCGCGAAGGGCGGGAAACCGGCCAGCCACGGCATGGCGAAGGCGACGGCGAGCGCGGCGACACGGCGCGCGCAGAGTCGCTCGGCCGCGGCTGCGGCGTGCGCGGCCCACAGCACGCCGGGCAGCCAGACGTAGGCGCCGAGCCGCATCCAGAAGAACGCGTTCGCCGCCATCGGCCCCGACAGTTCGAACAGCAGCGCGCCGAGCCACGCGCCGAGCGTCGACAGGCCGACTGCGCGCAGGAGGCCGAAGGCGAGCAGGCCGCCGAGCGCGAGGTTGACCCATGCGACGTAGACGAGCGCGCGCGCCGGCGCCGGGGCCAGCAGCGCCAGCCAGTTGGGTGGGTAGCACAGGCCGATGAGGCCGTGCGCGTGCAGCGGCGCGCCGAAGCGCGCGTGCGGGTCCCACGTCGGCAGCCGCCCGGCGCGCAGTTCGCGCTGCGCCAGTTCGAGTTCGGGCAGGAACCACACCGGCGCCTCGGTGACGTCGGTGTTCGCCCCATCGGCGGCGGCTGCCGTCTGCTCGGCGGTCAGCGCCGCCGCGAGCGGCGGGTACTGCGCGGGCGAATAGGGCACGAAGTCGCGCGCGCCGGAGACGCTCGGCCACAGCCACAGCAGCGGCGCCAGCAGCAGCGACAGCGCGGCGAGGCGGGCGGCGGTCGCCGGCTGGCGTCGTGCGGCTGCGCCGGTCATGCGCGCCTCCGCGGCGGCCACAGCAGCCAGAGGGCGAGCGCGTAGGCGAGCAGCGTCACGCGCAGCGGCCAGACGACCTGCCAGCCGTCGTAGGTGAACACGACCTCGTGCTCGCCCGCTGTCACGTGCACGGCGCGCAGGTGGTGGTCGGCGACGAAGATCGGCGCGGGGGCGCCATCGACGGTCGCGCGCCAGCCGGCGTCCCACGGATCGGCGAGGCGCAGGTAGCCGGCCGCGTCGGCGCGCACGCGCACGACCACGCGTTCGTCGCGGCGGGACACCAGTTCGACGCGCGCGTTCGCCGGCGCCGCGGCGTCGACGGTCGGCGCGGCGGCGTCTTCGAGCGCGATCCGGTTGCGCACGTCGCGGTCGCGCGCGCCGAGCGCGGCGAGGCGCGCTGTGGCGTCGGGCAGCACGTCGACCTGCTGCACGAACGTCGCGCGCGGCAGCGCGGTCGTGCGTTCGAGCAGCTTGTAGACGCCGCAGCCGGGCGGCGTGCGGTCGACGAGGCCGGCGTCGACGGGCACGGCCTCACGCGTCAGCACGAAGCGCACGCCGAACAGGTCGCACAGCGGATGCGTCAGCGCGGCCGCGTCGTGGAACGAACCGACGCCCGCGCCGCCGTACGGCGCGCTCGGGTCGACCGCGGCGACGAACTGCTCGTAGCGCGCCTTCGGCAGCGGGTTGTAGGCGCCGCTGTCCTCCAGCCGTAGGAAGCCGGGGAGGTTGCCCGGCAGCGCCGTGTCCTTGCGCGCCGCGCTGGCGGTCAGCCGGGCGAGTCGCGGGCGGTCGCCGTTCGCCGGCGCCGCGTCGGCGGCCGGCAGCAGCACGCGCGGCGTCGTCGTCAGCCGTTCGGCGGGCACGGTCTGCACCGGCCCGAGCCCGGCGTGCAGCAGTTCCGCCGCGGTGGCCGCGAGCCACAGCGCGGCGCGCGCGCGCGCGGCGAGCAGCAGGCCGACGAGCCCGAGCATCGCCGCGGCGATCGCGCGCGCGGCCGTCGTCTGCAGGCGCTGGCGGTTGTGCGCGGCCTCGCCCGGCTTGGCGTCGCGTTGCAGCCACGCGGTCGCGACGACCGCGTCGCCACCGATCGCGCGCACCTGCGGATGGTCGCCGTCGGCGACGATCAGTTCGGCGACCTGCCGCGCGAACGCCGCGTCGTCGCGGGCGAGCGCCAGCCAGCCCAGCGCCGCCGTCGATGCGGCGATCACGCCGGCGAGCAGCATGGCGGTGGCGTGCGGCCGAGCGCCGCGCAGCAGGCGATCGGCGCCGAGGCCGGCGAGCACGACCAGCATCATCGCGGTGGTGAACAGCTGCCGCCGCAGGTCGCCGGCGGCGTAGCCGGGGATCGCGCGCGCCAGCGTGAAGAACGGCTCGTCGGCCGCGGCGAAGCCGAACGACGCGAGCGCCGCGGCGGCGCACGCCAGCGCGAGGCCGCGGCGGGCGCGGTCGCCGAACGCCGCGAGCGCCGCGGCCAGCGGCACGACGCCGACGCTGCACGCCGTCTCGACGTAGCCGTGGAACGCGCTCTGGTCGCTCGGCCGCAGCGGTTGCGCGAGCAGCACGAACTGGCTCCACGGCATGCGCGTGACGAAGTCGAACGGCGCGCCGCCGCCGGCCGGCACGTAGAAGCGGTCGCCGGCCCAAGCCAGCAGGTCGGGCCACAGCAGGCCGAGCGCGTGGTCCCAGTCGAGGCCGAGGCCGCGCAGTTCGTCGGCGCTCCACGTGCCGGCGCGCGCCGACTCGCCTGCGGCCTGCAGGATCGGCGCCATGTTGGCCGTCGCCGCCAGCGCGCCGAGCAGCAGGCCGAGGCCCACGGGCGCGAGCCGGCGCCAGCGGTCGCCGCGCGGCGCGCCGACCGCGAACAGCAGCGCCGCGCCGACCGTCAGGTAGGTCGCCTGCAGCGCGACGGGCACGAAGCCCGTCGACCACGACAGGCCGGCGGCGACGCCGAGCCAGCCGACGGCGCGCCGCCGGGCGCCGCCGCGGACGCCGTCGGCGCACAGCGCGTGCGCCGCCGCGAGCATCGGCCACAGCGACAGCGCGGCCGTCCAGATGACGTTGTGGTGCACCTTGCACTGCGTCCACAGGCCGAGTTCGGCGGCGACCAGCGCGAGCAGCGCCGCGCCGTGCAGGCAGCCGAGCCGCCGCAGGAACGCGTAGGCGAACAGGCCGAACAGCGCGAGGTGGACGAAGCACCACCAGCCGTACCACTGCTCGCTCGGCAGCAGCAGCAGCAGCGCGTTGATCGGTTGCCACGGCTGCGCCATCTGCGGCACGAACGGCGCGCCGCCGGCGATGTCGTTGGTCCAGCGCGGCAGTTCGCCGGCGCGGAACCGGTCCATCATGACGCGGTCCCAGCACAGCGACTGCAGGTACTTGTCGGCCATGCCGACGTTGCCGCGGAACGCGTCGGCCGCATCGAAGCGGCCGGCTGCGTGCGCCTCGGCCATCACCACGTCGAACAGTTCCGGCGGGTGCGGCACGAGCGCGCGGCCGGGCAGCAGCGCGTCGCGCAGGAACAGGGCCGCCAGGGCGCAGGCGAGCAGCGTGGCCCACAGCCACTGCCGTCGCTCGATCGGCGCGCGCACGACGTCCACGCCGTCACGATGCAGCACGCGGCCCACGCTGGCAACCGTGGTGACGCGCGCTGCCGTCGGCGCGGCGGCGCGGTAGACTGCCGCCGCCCTCATGACGTCGACCGCCGCGCCTGCTTCGACCGCTGCCGAACGCGCGCTGGCATGGACGCCGGTCGGCGTCGCGGCGCTCCTGGCGGTGACGATGCTAGCCGCCGGCTTGCGTCTGTACGGGCTGTCGCAGTGGTCGTACGACGCCGCCGAGGCCGCCGGTTGGCAACTCGTCGCCGCGCCCGCGGCGGCGGCGCCGCCGACGACTGCGCAGCGCAGCGCCCCGCTCGGCTGGCTGCTGCTGCAGGCGCTGACGGCCGCAGGCCTGTTGCCGACGAGCGGCGAAGGCTGGCTGCGGTTGCCGGCGGCGCTCGCCGGCATCCTCGCCGCGCCGTTGCTCGCGGTGGCCGTGCGGCCGTGGTGCGGCGCTGCACCGGCGCTGCTCGCTGCCGCGCTGCTCGCCGTGCACCCGGCGGCGGTCGCGGCGAGCCAGGCGCTCGATCCGGTGGCCTTCGCGGTGCTGTGCGCGCTCGGCGCCGGCGCGGCGGCGCTGCGACAGCGCCGCGGCCTCGCGGCGGCGTTGGCCGTGGTGGCGGCGGCGACGTCGCCGGCCGCCATCGGCGCGCTGCTGGCCATCGCCCTGCTGGCGGCGCCGGCGCGGCGCCACTGCGAACTCGCGGCCGCGCTCGGCGTGCTCGCCGCCGTCGCCGGCCTTGCGGCGCTCGGCGCTGCCGCCGTGCCGCTGCTGGCGTTCGCGGCCTGCGGCTGGCCGCTCGCGCCGCGGCCCGTGCGCCTCGCGATCGGCGCCACCGTCCTCGGCGCCGCCGGCGTGGCCCTCGCCGGCGGCGACGGCGGCCGGTACGCGCCGGCTGGCGCCGTGCCGGGCCTCGCCGCGCTGGCGGCCGTCGGCCTCGCGGCGGCGGCGGCGGCGCTGCGCGCTGCCTTCGCCGGTTCGCTGCGTCCGATCGCGGCGGCGGCGCCGGCGCTCGTCGTGTTCGCGTGGCTGGGCGTCGAGGCGTTCCTGCAGGCGACCGTGCACCGCGGCGCGCGCACGCCGTGGCGCGCCGTCGCCGATGCCGCTTGGGCTGCCGCCGCTGACGCGCCGACGTTCGTCGTCGCCGCCGGCGCCGGCCGCGGCAGCCTCGACGTGTACCTCGGCGCGTCGCTGGCCTCGGGGATCGCGGTGGCGCCGTTCGATCCGGCCGCGGGCGTCGACGCCCTGCGCGCACTCGCGGCGGCGCCGGCGCCGGTCGTGCTGCTGGCGCTGCGCAGCGACGAACGGGCGCGCCTCGACGCGGCGGCGCAGCGCGAACTCGCCGACGGCTTCCGGTGCTGCGCCGTGGTCGCGAGCCCGCAGCTCCACGGCGACGACTCGGTCGCCGTCTATCGGCGGCGCGCGCCCGCGGCGGCCCGCCCGCGCTGAACTTCGGCGAACTTCGGCGCCGCGCGTCGGCCCGTCGGGCCGCCATGCCGGCCGACGCGGGGCCGCGGACGACCTTGCGGCGACGGCGCGCGCGCGTCAGCCGCGCGGGTGCAGGCGGCGGTGCACGGCGCGCAGCCGTTCGTGGTCGACGTGCGTGTAGACCTGCGTCGTCTGCAGCGAGGCGTGGCCGAGCATCTCCTGCACCGAGCGCAAGTCGGCGCCGCCGGCGACGAGGTGGGTGGCGAACGAATGGCGCAGCGCGTGCGGCGAGCACGCGACCGGCAGCCCGGCGCGGTCGCACGCCGCCTGCACGACCTGGTAGATGCGCGCGCGGTCGAGCGGCCTGCCGGTGCGCGACAGGAACAGCACGTCGCCCGGGTCCTTGCGGGCGCGCGCGCGCAGGCGCGGGCGCACGTCGCGCAGGTAGCGGTCGAGCCACGCCAGCGCCGACGGCGCGATCGGCACGACGCGCTCCTTGTTGCCCTTGCCGAACGCGCGCAGCAGGCGGTGCTCGGCGATCACGCTCGTGGTGCGCAGTCCGGTGAGTTCGCTGACGCGGCAGCCGGTGGCGTACAGCACGTGCAGCGCGGCGAGGTCGCGCACGCCGAGGTCGCCGTCGGGTTCGTGGTCGAGCAGGCGCGCGACCTGCGTGCGGGTCAGGGCCTTTGGCAGCTTGCGCTCCTGCTTGGGACCCAGCAGCCCTTCGGCGACGTCGTCGGCGGCGAGGCCCTCGGCGTGCAGGAAGCGGTAGAAGCCGCGGATCGCGGCGGCGGCGCGGGCGATGCTCGCCGGGGCGTGCGTGCCGAGCAGGCTGGCGAGGTGGCGTTCAATCGCCGCCCGGTCGGGCAGGTCGCGCCGACCGGCGAACAGGCGCGCGAGGTCGCTGCGGTAGGCGGCGACGGTGTTGGCCGAGACCTGCAACTCGACCCCCAGGTAGATCAGGAAGTCGGCGAGGTGGCGGTGGCCGTCGGCGCCGGCGAGCATGGCGGCGCAGGGTACCGCGACACGGCGCGGCCGTCCCTGGTCGCCTTGACGGTCATGGAAACCCTCCGTATGGTCCCCGCCCCTTCGTGGGCGGCGAGGAGCCGGCCACGCGGGTCGTGGGTCGGCCGCGCCGCCGGGCGGGAGCGCTCGGGGTGGGGTCGGCCACAGCAGCTCCTTCGTCCGCTTCCTTCTTCGTCCGCTTCCTTCGGGGGCCGTTCCGGCGGCCCGACCGTTGCCGTCATGTCCAAGCCCACCAAGTCCGATCTGCAGAAGTACCAGTCGATCCTGGAGCGGCAGCTGGCGTCGCTGAAGGGCGACGTCGGCTCGATGCGCGACGAAGCGCTGCGTGCGTCCGAGCAGGACGCCTCGGTCGACCACCTCGCTGACCAGGGCACCGACAACTACGACCAGGGCTTCATGCTCGGCCTGATCGAGAACGAGGAGGAGACGATCAAGCTGATCGAAGAGGCCCTCAACCGCATCGCCGGCGAGGGCGACTGGGAGTTCGGCATCTGCCCGCTCTGCCACGACGAGGCCGAAGGCTCCAAGAAGTCGGCCAAGGACGGCAAGAAGGGCGCCAAGGCGGCCAAGCCGGCGAAGGCCGCGAAGCCCGCCAAGCCCGTCAAGGCAATCGACGCCTGGATCCCGAAGGCGCGCCTCGACTACCTGCCGTGGGCGCGCTACTGCGTGCGCCACCAGGAGTCCGAGGAGCGCAACCGCGAGACCGCGTGAGCGCGGACGCCGGCGGGTCGGCCGCCGTGGCCAGCGAGCCGCGGGGCTTCGGGGGCAAGGGCTGGTTCTGGTGGCCGTGGCCGCCGCTGGTCGTCGCCGACCTTTGGAGCAAGTCGGCGGTCTTTGCGGCGATGCAGGCCCGCGCCGAGGCGGGTGGTTACGCGCACCTGCCGGAGGGCCAGCGCCCAGGCGACCTCGTCTTCGCTACCGATGCGCTGCGCTTCGAACTCGTCACCTGGGGCAACACCGGCACGATCTGGGGCCTCGGTCAGTCCGCCACCGTGCCGCTGATCGTGCTGCGCTGCGCGGCGGTGGTGGGGCTGTTCTGGTTCGTGCGCAACACGCCGCGCGCGCAGCGGCTGCACCTGCTCGTGCTCGGCCTGATCCTGGCCGGCGCGATCGGCAACCTCTACGACAATTTCGTGCGCGCCGACCGCTCGGTCAGGGACTTTCTGCACTTCACCGGCGCGTGGCCGTTTGCATGGGACTTTCCGGCCTTCAACGTCGCTGACGCGTGCATCACGGTGGGGGCAGTGGGGCTGTTCGTCCTCTTGTGGCGAGACGATCGCAAGCCGAAAGCGGCCCAGGTATCCTGATGGGCGGGGCCGGTCCGGCTCCTTCGACGCCGTGCTGCAGACCACCCTCGGAAGCCTGGAACTCGACAACCCGGTGCTCAGCGCCTCGGGCACCTTCGGCTCCGGTTGGGAGGGCCGCCAGTTCTCCGACCTCGGCCACGTCGGCGCGCTCGTCAGCAAGACGGTGACCGTGCTGCCGCGGCCCGGCAACCCGGCGCCGCGCATCTGGGAGACGCCGTCGGGCATGCTGAATTCGATCGGCCTCGAGAACAAAGGCGTCGACTACTTCGTGCGCGAGACGCTGCCGAAGATGCGCGAACTCGCCGCCAGCGGCCGCAAGGACGGCCGCAACGGCCCGCGCATCGTGATCAACATCGGCGGCGAGTCGATCGACGACTTCGTCACCCTGGCCGAGCGTTTCTGCCGCGAGGGCGTGCACGCGCTGGAGGTCAACCTGTCCTGCCCCAACGTGCAGGAGGGCAAGCTGCTGTTTTCGACCGATCCGCGGCTGACCGAGCAGGCGGTGCGCGCGGTCAAGAAGGTCGCGACCGTGCCGGTGTTCGCCAAGCTGTCGCCCAACGTCACCGACGTCGTCGCCATCGCCAAGGGCGCCGAGCAGGGCGGCGCCGACGGCCTGACCGCGATCAACACGCTGATCGGCATGGCGATCGACTGGCGCAAGGGCAAGACGATCCTCGGCCGCGGCATCGGCGGCCTCTCAGGGCCGGCGATCAAGCCGGTGGCGCTGCGCATGGTCTACCAGCTTGCCGCCGCGGTCCGCCTGCCGATCGTCGGCGTCGGCGGCGTGCGTTCGGCCGACGACGTGCTGGAGTTCGTCTGCGCCGGCGCCTCGGCCGTGCAGGTCGGCACGGCGATGTTCACCGACCCGGCGCTGATGGTCCGCATCGTCGACGAGATCGCCGGCAAGCTGGCGGCCGCCGGCACGACGATCCGGGAACTGCGCGGCGCCGCGCACCGGGCGTCGGCGCCGGCTGCGGGGTGCGCGCGATGAAGCTCGCCGCGGTGACGCCTGACCTGCTGCGCCGCGTCATCGCGATCTACCAGGATCTGGCGTACGGCAAGGGCCGCCGCCCGCGCGCCATCGAGCTGCCGGCGGGCAAGTTCTCGGAAGGCAAGTTCTCGGAAGGCAATGGCCCGGAGGCCGTGCTGACGATTTTCCAGCGCGAGCAGATCGAGACGATCCCCGGCCATCCGTGCGCGCGCTACACGTTGCGCCTGGGCAACCGCAACTACCCGTGGATGAAGCTCCTGCTGCAGGAGCACCTGCTGCCGGGCGAGTTCTACTTCGGGGTCGACACGCACGACCAGATGGAGATCAAGCCCGACCTGCCCGACTACGAGCAGTTCGTGGCGGTCCGCAAGTTCAACCGCGAGCTCAAGCGCCAGATCGAACAGGGCTTCGCCGCGGCCGGCGTCGACACGTCGGCGCGCCTGCGCGAACTGCTGGTGGCGACGGCCGCCGAGGATCCGGTCGCGTGCCGCGGTCTCGTGCTGATCGTCGACGACGAGGAGGACCTCGCCGACGCCGCCGAGGCGCTGCTGCGCCGGCGCGGGTTCCGCACCTGGAAGGTGCACGACGGCGCGGCCGCGGTCGCGGCGGTGCGCGAGCTGTCGCCCGACCTCGTGCTGCTCGACTACGAACTGCCCGAGCTCGACGGCCTGCAGGTGATCGAGCGGCTGCGCGCCGAGCCGGCGACCGAGCACGTGCCGGTGCTGCTCAGCAGCGCGGCGCGCGTGTCGCTCGGCGACATCAAGAAGGCCGACGGCTTCCTGGCCAAGCCGTTCCCCGAGGCTCTGCTCCACGAGATGGTGGAGCGCGTGCTGCGGCGCAAGGAGGTGCGGCCGTGACGCCCGCCGGCATCGGTCCGCAGCGCGCCGGCGTCCGCATGGCGTGGCTCCTGGCGGTCGTGCTGCTCGCGCTGGCGGTGGCCGGCGGCGCGCCGGCGGTGCCGGGCGTCGGCGCCGGCGAAGCGCGCCTCGAACAGTGCGATGTCGCGTCGCCGCGCCGCGCCGCGGTCGCCGCGACGGTCCGCGCGGTCGCGGCGACCGGCGCCGACGGCGTCGCCGCCCCGCGCCCGCGCCCGCGCGTCCGCGACGTGCAACGCCGCGGCCTGCCGCCCGCGCGCGCGCCGACCTGCTGACGCGCCGGTCGCGTCGTTCTCCCGTTTCCGGCCGCCGACAGGCGGCCTGCGCGCCGGCGAGCCGCCGGCGCGCCGATCCGTTCCGCCTTCCCCTCCGTCCGTCATGAAGCTCGACTTCGGTTCCATTCCCGCGCGCATCGGCCAGGCCCTCCAGGGCGTGTTCGGTTCCGCCAACAAGCGCGCCGTCAGTTCCTTCCAACCCATCGTCAAGGCCGTCAACGCGCTCGCGCCGTGGGCCGAGGCGCTCGACGCCGCGCAGATCAAGGCCGAGGTGGCCGCGATCAAGCAGGCGGTGCAGGCCGGCGAGAAGACCCTCGACGACGTGCTGCCGCAGATGTTCGCGCTGACCCGCGAAGCGGCGACGCGCACGCTCGGCATCCGCCACTTCGACGTGCAGCTGATCGGCGGCGCCGTGCTGCACCAGGGCAAGATCGCCGAGATGTCGACCGGCGAGGGCAAGACGCTGGTGGCGACGCTGCCGGCGGCCCTCAACGCCGTCGCCGGCAAGGGCGTCTACGTCGTGACCGTCAACGACTACCTCGCCAAGCGCGACCGCGACTGGATGGCCCCGGTCTACGAGTTCCTGGGGCTCAGCGTCGGCGCGATCCAGTCGCAGATGCCGCCGCAGCTGCGGCAGGCCGAGTACGCCTGCGACGTCACCTACGGCACCAACAACGAGTTCGGCTTCGACTACCTGCGCGACAACATGAAGTGGCGCGCCGACGACCAGGTGCAGAAGCGCCTGAACTTCGCGATCGTCGACGAGGTCGACTCGATCCTCGTCGACGAGGCGCGCACGCCGCTGATCATCAGCGGCGAGGGCGAGGGCACGACCGAGCGCTACGTGCTCGCCGACCGCATCGCCCGCCAGCTCAAGCCCGACGTGCACTTCGAGATCAAGCTCAAGGAGCACCAGTGCATCCTCAACGAGGAGGGCATCGACCGCGCCGAGAAGCTGGTGGGCGTCGACAGCTTCTACAAGAACCCGGCGCACATGGAGTGGCCGCACCTGATCGAGACGGCGCTGCGCGCGCACCACGTCTACGAGCGCGACAAGCACTACGTCGTCGTGCAGCCCAAGCGCCCCGACGGCTCGGCGGGCGAGCCGGAGGTCATCATCGTCGACGAGTTCACGGGCCGCCTGATGCCCGGACGCCGCTGGAGCGACGGCCTGCACCAGTGCGTCGAGGCCAAGGAGGGGCTGCCGCCGCGCGAGGAGAACCGCACGCTGGCGACGATCACGCTGCAGAACTACTTCCGCATGTTCGGCAAGCTCGCCGGCATGACCGGCACGGCCATGACCGAGGCCGCCGAGCTCTCGCGCATCTACGACCTCGACGTCGTCTCGATCCCGACCAACCGGCCCAACCAGCGCAAGGACCAGAACGACCAGGTCTACCTCGACGAGGCGAGCAAGTACGACGCGCTGGTCGAGGAGATCAAGGCCGAGCACGGCAAGGGCCGGCCGATCCTGCTGGGCACGACGTCGATCGCCAAGTCCGAGGCGATCAGCGAGCGGCTGAAGGCCGCCGGCGTGCCGCACAACGTGCTCAACGCCAAGCAGCACGAGCGCGAGGCCGAGATCATCATGCAGGCCGGCCGCCGCGGCGCGGTGACCGTGGCGACCAACATGGCCGGCCGCGGCACCGACATCGTGCTCGGCGGCAAGGCCGACGCGCTGTGGCGCGCCGAGATGGCGCAGAAGGGCCTCGCCGAGGACGCGCCCGAGGCGCCGGCGCGGCTCGCCGAGCTGAAGGCGCAGTGCGCCGCCGAGCAGGCCGAGATCAAGGCGCTCGGCGGGCTCTACGTCGTCGGCACCGAGCGCCACGAGGCGCGCCGCATCGACAACCAGCTGCGCGGCCGCTGCGCGCGCCAGGGCGACCCGGGCCAGACCAAGTTCTTCCTCAGCTTCGACGACGACCTGATGAAGATCTTCGCCCGTGACTGGGTGAAGACGATGATGGAGCGCATGGGCCTCAAGGCCGGCGAGGTCATCGACAGCCCGATGGTCACGCGCGTCATCGCCAAGACGCAGAAGAAGGTCGAGGCGCGCAACTTCGACATCCGCAAGCACCTCCTCGAGTACGACGAGGTGATGGACAAGCAGCGCAAGTTCATCTACGGCCAGCGCCAGGAGGCGCTGGAGTACAAGGGCCTGCGCGACAAGGCGCTCGGCATGTTCGAGGAGGTGCTCGACCCGGTCGTCGAGCGCTGCGCCGGCGACAAGGACAAGCCGGTCGACTTCGCCGAGCTGCAGAAGTGGCTGCGTCACCGCTGCGGCGACGAGCTCGACCTCGCCGGCATCGAGCAGGCGCCGCGCGAAGGCCTGTTCCGCTGGCTGATGGATCGCGTCGAGAAGCTGCACGACGCCCGCGCCGCAGAGTACGGCGCCGACTGGGACGCGATGCAGCGCTTCCTCGTGCTCGACACCATCGACAACAAGTGGAAGGACCACCTGTACGCGATGGAGGTGCTCAAGCAGGGCATCGGCCTGCGCGGCTACGCCCAGGTCGATCCGAAGAACGAGTACAAGAAGGAAGGCTTCGAGAAGTTCCAGCTGCTCAAGGCCGAGGTCGCCGACCACGTCACCGGCTTCCTCTACAAGCGCGAGGCGACCGACACGATCCGCGAGGTCGTGACCGGCCGCATGCGTCCGGCGGCGGCGGCGCCGCCGCCGCCGCAGCAGCAGGTGCCGATGCCGCGCACGCCGGAGGAACTGCAGCAGCTGTTCCAGCAACTCGTCGCCGCCGGCCGCATCCCGCCGGAGGTGCTCGACCGCATGCAGAAGGGCGAGCGCTTCGTGCTGCGCGTCACGCCGCAGGGGCTCGTGCTGCAGCCCGCCGGTCCGGACGGTCCGCCGCCGGACGGCGCCGCGCCGCCCGCCGGTCCGGAGGACGCTGCGGCAGCGGCCACCGAACCGCCGCGGCCGCCGCCGCC